>REBU01000096.1 GCA_007692585.1 Paracoccaceae bacterium
TCATCGCCCGACCCGCCCCACATGTCCTCGCGCTTGGGGCGGCCGATCAGGAACTGGCCGCTGACCTCGTCGGGCAGGGGCGCGGGAGGGGCGACGGGCGCGAGTGGCGCGGGCGGTTCGGGATAGGTCGGCCGGTCAGGCCGCGGGGGCAGGGGGGAGATTTCCTCGAAGATCAGGAACAGTGAATCCGGTCCCTGCAGCCCCATCGGAAAGAGTTCCTGAGCGGTCAGGGGTGTGCCGTCATGCGAATGGATCGTCACCGTGACACTGCGATAGCTGAGAACGGCACCGGTTTCGGTGGGGGTGATGGACAGCTGCAATGTGCTGCGCAGCATCGGCAGATCGGTCAGATCGAGCCGGTCGCGCCCGGCCCAGAAATCTGTGATCGTGACATTGGTGCTCTCGGCGCGGATAACGAAGATATCGGCCCAGGCCCCGCCGGTCAGCGTCGAGCGCCCCGGTCCCGAAACCAGCATGTCATGGCCGACCCCGCCCATCAGTGTGTCATTGTCGCTTGCGGCCACCAGCACGTCATTGCCATTGCCGCCGACAATCATCTCTGCACCAGTGCCCACGCCCGTCCGCACCTCGCCCATATTGGTCAGATCGACCGTGTAATGCGACAGCCCTGTGCTGTTTTGCGCGCCGATCATCACATGCAGCATTGTGTCGCTGGCATAAGTCGACACAGTGACCGGCGCGTTCAGCCCACCGCCCTGACCATCGCCCCAGCTTTCCATATGGATCAGTTGGCCAGAGGGCAGCAGCCGGAACATGCTGACCCCGTGATCGGCCCCCACTGCGAAGACGAAGACATGGTCGCCATGTTCGACCACGGACAGATCCTGTACATTGGCAAAGCGCGTGGTGCCGGTATCCATGATGTGATGCGTCGGCCGCAGCATCCCGCCCATATCGACCGCGATGACGCTCAGGCTGGAGCCGCCGCTTGAGGCGACCAGCAGATAATCCTGCCCCTGGATCGAGGTCAGCTCCATCGCGCTGGGCGTGGCCAGCCCCAGCCCGTTTTCCATGCCGATCGAGCTGACCTCCAGCCAGTCGCCATTGGGCATCTGGCGGTAGCTGATCACCTGTTCATTCATCGCGCCAAGCGTCAGCGCATAGGTCTGCCCGCCAAGCGTCAGATGGTGTACGGCCACAGTCTTGTCGTTCCAGCCCCCGTCGGGCAGGAGCGTCGTGGGCGTGTCGGTCATCTGCGTCAGACTGGCCAGCGCACCTGTCGCGCCGTCAAGATGCGCGGCCTCCATCTGCGCGAAGCTGAAATTGCGCACCGGGCCGAAACTGCCATCGGCATTGAGCCGCACACCCGTCAGCTGCGTGGAATTCGCGCCCACGAACAGGATGGTCTCGCCATTGATTTCGGCCTGGGCCAGATCGAAACCGGTTCGCCGCTCCAGCGTGTCGGGAAAGACGAAACTGCCGGTCTGGGTCAGTGTGCCATCAGGGTTGACCCGGTAAGACGCAAGCCCCCCATAAGTTCCTGTGGTTGTGACCAGAAATGTTCCGTTGGTGGTGCTGACAAGCTCTGTATCACTGATTCCCTGATCCAACAGATCCACACCTGTTGAATAGACGCCACCCAGCCTGAGCCACATGCGATCACCCCATCATCCACCACTGACAATTATCTGCCTCACACGCGTGAGCGGCAGGGCGGCAATCGGGCAAATTCGTGACCCTTAGGTCGAATGCGAGCGATCGCAGCGAGGTCTGATTAACCTTGGATTAGACCTTCCGTGACAGGCTGAGGACATGAATTTTTTCAGCGCTGAAAGCTTCCTTTCTGACGGTCCGGACACCAGCGCCGGTCGCGACCGTCTGCGCGCGGGATATGCGTCAGCGGCCGGGCGGCTGGTGGCGGTTGTGGTGACCCATGACCGCCTGACCGCGCTGCGCCACGCGATTGTGCGGTTGCTGGACGCGCCGCCTTGCGCGCTGCATCATATTGTGGTGGTGGACAACGCCTCGGCGGATGGCACTGCGGATTGGCTGGCCAGCATTGCCGATCCACGCCTGCATCTGGTGCATCTGGCGCAGAATGCAGGTGGCGCGGGCGGGTTTGCCGCGGGGATCGACTTTGCGCGCCAGCGCTTCGATCCTGACTGGTATCTGCTGCTCGATGATGATGCCTGGCCTGACCCCGGCACGTTGAGCAGTTTTCACGCCAGCGACCTGACCGGCTGGGACGCGGTGGCTGGCGCGGTCCATGACCCCCTGGGGGCGATTTGTGATATCAACCGCCCGACCTATGACCCGTTTGCCAGCTGGCGGAAATTTTTCTCCACCTTGCGGGGGGGGCGGGAAGGATTTCATCTCAGTGCCGCGGATTATGCCGCAGGTCGTGTGCGCGCTGTCGACGGCGCCTCTTTCGTGGGCTTTTTCCTGTCGCGGCGCGGGCTGGCCCTGGCGGGGCTGCCAGACCCGGCGCTGTTCATCTACGCGGATGACGCCTTGCAAACGCTGAAGCTCTCGCGCGCAGGCGGTCGCATCGGATTTTTCCCGCATTTGCGCTTCACCCATGATCACCCATCAGCAGCGAATGCACAGATCGGAAAACCCTTGTGGAAGATCTATTATCAGCATCGCAACGCCTTAATCCTCTATCGATTTGCTGCGGGCTGGATGTTCTGGCCCATCTGTCTGGTGGTGCTGCCGCGCTGGCTGTGGCGCGTCCGCGCCTATCCGGGGCATCGTCGCGCGTTCCTGCGCCTGTTCCTGCGCGGGATCTGGCACGGGTTGCGCCGGCACACCGGCAGCGGGCATGACACAGTGCTGCGTTGGGCAGGCACATCACGCTGAGCCGCGTTTAACGCGCGGTCTCTGCGTGGCAGACAGGCGCGCAAGTCGGGGCACGCCCGGCAAGAAACGCGCGCCAGCGCTGTCGTCAAACCACGTGCAGGCCTTTCTGTGCCCGGTGTGCATCGGCGCTGGGCCTTGCGCAGATGGCGCTGAATACAGAACACCCCGGCGGGGCAGGCTGATGGTCTGTCGCGCCGCAGACCGGCGCGGGAGGATCGCGGCAAAGCAAAGCCTCGCAGGCGTTGCGGGGGCATGGCCGCGAGAGTCGGGTGACCGGATCCGCGCGTTCTGGGTGCGTCGGGACGATATGGCAAGCCGTGCAAAGCTTCGTTCAGCGCGAGAGGGGGCGCTGTTTCGCGATTTTTCTGGCAAGCCGTTCCAGCGCATCCGCGCGACCGAAGCTCTGTGCGGTCTTGCCGCGCTGTTCGAGCATGCGCGCGGTCTGATTGGCCAATGTCACATTCAGGTGCATGCGCTGCGTCCCCGCCCATGCCAGATGCGCCTGACGCACGGCAAAGAGCGCGGGATCACTGACCAGCGGCTGGGGGTGACTGAGCTGCGCGATCTTCTCGCGCGTGCCCTCGCAGTGGGACGCGAGCCGGTGAAGCCGCGCCATGTCGTGGTCGCGTTTCATCGCTGCGACCTGCTGCAACCGTGCAAGACGGTCTTCATCCCTCATGCCCAGCGCCCTTTTTTGGCCTTGCTGCGCATGGTTTCGGCAAAACGGATGGCTGCAGCGACCGGTGCGAAATGCTCGGGCTGAATTTCCTGGCCGATCTCGACGCTCGCATGCAGCGCGCGCGCGGTCGGCGGGTCGGAATGGATCGGGACGCCCGCAGCCTCGGCGCTTTCCCTGATCCGGGCGGCGATTTCATCAACCCCCTTGGCAACACAGAGCGGCGCGCCATGATCAGTCGGCGACCATTTCAGCGCGACCGCGTAATGGGTCGGGTTCACGATCACCACATTGGCGTCGGGCACGTCGTTGAGCATCCGGTTCGCGGCGATTTCGCGCCCACGGCGACGGCGCTCGCCCTTGGCATGTGGGTCGCCCTCCGATTGCTTCATCTCGTCGCGCATTTCCTTTTGCGACATGCGGTTCTTGCGCAGATGTTCGGCGCGCTGCCAGAAGAAATCGATGGCCCCGATTACCAGATTGACGACAAAGACAAGGGCCAGAAACTGGACGACCCAGAGCATCAGTTCCCGCGCGCCCAAGGCTGGTGTCAGGAACATTGTCTTGAGGATCCGCGGCAGATGGTGCTGGAGAAACAGCCACAACACAGTCGAGATCACGAACAATTTGACAGCACTTTTGGCGAATTCGAACAGACCATTGCGGCCGTATTTGTTCTTCGCATTCTGGATCGGATTGATCCGCGAGCCTTTCGGTTGCAGCTTTTCCGGTGCAAAAATCATGGCGCGCTGGGCAAAGAGCGAGGCGAGCACCAGCAGAAACGGGAGCGCGACAAATGGCAGGAGCGAAAGCGCCACTTCGCCAAGCATCCCACCGACCAGCGCACGTGACGACGCGCTGAGGAGCGCCGAAAGGCTATCTGCCTGGCCCAGGAGCACCATCCCTGTATCACCAAGGCGTGTGACCGAGGCTTGCCCCACGGCCAGCGCGGCCAGCAACAGCCCCAGATAGGCTGCGGCTGTATTGACGTCGGTAGATTTCGGAACCTCACCCTTGCGTCGTTGTTCTTCGAGTTTGCGCTCGCTGGCCTCGAATTCCTTTTCGCCACTTTCGTCTTCTTCGCTCATCGCGGGATCCCTGTCGGGTCGAAGGCGAAGTCACGGAAGGCCTCATGCCAGATCGGCAGGATCATCGGCGCGGTCAGCAGCAGGATCGCAAGCCCGCCCCAGGTGATTGCGGGCGCACCGACGAAGGCCACCATCAGCTGCGGCATGGCCTTGTTGATGGCACCGAGTGCGATGTAGAACAGAAGCGACATGATCAGGAAGGGCATGGCCAGGGTAAAGGCGAGGCGGAAGGCGCGTGCGGATTGTGCCACGCCCCAATCTGCCAGTGTCGCGGCATCGGGGAAGCGCGCGGGCGGGAAGATCTCGTAGGACAGGAGGATCAGTTCGGCAAGCGCGACATGCAGCCCCGCCGTGACGGCCAGCGCAAGCCCTGCGACGACGAGAATTTGCGACATCGCCGGTTGCGGATCGGCCCCCGCCCCGCCGAAAAACTGTGACAGCGAAGTGGCTTGCGCGGCGATGGTCCCTGCGACCTGCAAGGCGATCATGAACAGCCGCAAGCCGATGCCGAGCGCCAGTCCCGCCACGGTTTCGGACGCGATCAGGGTCAGCAATGCGACCGGAGCGGTGGGGGCCGGGGGCATGACGGGCGCAAGCGCGGGCGCTGTGATCGCGGTGAAGGCCAATGTGATCACGAGGCGGATGCGCACAGAGACGACCTGTTCGCCAAAGGCGGGAGCGACCGCCATCATCGCGCCAATGCGGATGAACACGCCGAACCCGGTCGCCAGCAGATCCGTCAGATCGCCAGACAGCAGGTCCGCAAATGCTGCCAGCTGCTCCATCATGGCGCGATGGTTCCCACAAGGGCGGGACGGGCTTCCAGCCCAATTTCCTCATAGGACAGGACCGCGGCGGCCAGACCTTTTGCGGCCATCACGGTGCGCAGGAAGCGCCGGCGACGCGCCGAGGTCACCAGCGCAGGTGCGACCCCGGCCTTGCCGAGTTCGGCAAGCTTGCTCGCGATGCGTTCGGTCAGCCGCGAGAAGTCCTCCGGAGGGAGTGCCACATCGGAATTGCCGAAATCGCCCGAGAGTTGGTAGGTGCCGAAGATATCTTCCCAGTCCGGGGCAAGTTGCAGCAGCGGCAGGGTGCCATCCGCGCGTTTGAGCGGGGCGACCAGCTGGAAGCCGAGCCGCTGGCGGACATGTTCGCATACTGCTTCGGGACCTTGCAGGACGGTGCGGACTTCGGACATGGCTTCCAGGATCAGCGGCATGTTGCGGATCGAGACGCGTTCGTCGAGCAGCAGGCGCAAGACCCCGAGCAGCAATTCCACGGGCACTTTCTCTGGTACAAGTTCATTGAGCAGGCGTTTGTTCGCATCCGCCCGTGCCGGATCGGAGAGGGTTGTCATTTCGTCCAGCAACCGGTGCAGACTTTTATAGGTCAGAAGCCGCGCGAAATTGCTCTTGAGGACTTCGAGCAGATGCGTCGCCAGCACTTCGACAGGGCTGACGACGGTGGTGCCGTTGGTGACCACATCTTCCTGCAGTTCCGGATCGATCCAGCGTGCGGGGGCCTGATAGACAGGTTCGCGCACATCCTCGCCAACGATGTCGAAACTGTCATCGTCCTGCACCAGTGCCAGCATCTTGTCGGGCCGGATCATGTCGCGCGCCTGTTCGACCCCGTGGATCATGATCGCGTAGCTGCCCGGCGGCAGAGCCGCATCATCGGTCAGTCGGATTTCCGGCAGGATCAGGCCGAATTCGCGCACCACATGCGACCTGATATTCGAGATGCGGCCATCGAGCCCAAGCGCCGGATCAAGCACCATCGGCACCAGGTCGGGGGCGAATTTCACGTGGATTTCATCGAGATCGAGAAGGTCGCCCATCCCGCGCCTCGGCGGCTCGGGCAGGGTATCGGGGGGAGCATTGGCCGCAGCTTCCTGTTCGGTGTTGTGGCGCTGGGCGAGATAGGCGAGGCCGAGCAGCAAGGCCGCCCCGATCACGAAGGGCACAAACGGCAGGCCGGGAACAAAGGCGAAAAGCGCCATCAGCAGACCCACAGTGCCCAGCGCGGACGGGTGGCGACCGAGTTGGGCAAAAAGCTGAGTATCGGTGGCACCATTGGCCCCGCCCCGCGCCAGCAGGAGAGCGGCACCGATGGAGATGATGACCGCGGGGATCTGGCTGACCAGCCCATCGCCGACGGTCAGGATCGCATAGGTTTCAAAGGCTGCGCCGAGGCTCATGCCATGCATCATCGTGCCGTTGATCAGCCCCATGACCATATTCAGCAGCGTGATCAGCAGGCCCGCGACAGCGTCACCCTTGACGAATTTCGACGCCCCGTCGAGCGAGCCGTAGAAATTGGTTTCGGCCTGTTCGGTCTCGCGGCGGCGCTTGGCTTCCTGATGATCGATCGCCCCTGCGGACATGTCGCTGTCGATGGCCAGCTGCTTGCCCGGCATCCCGTCGAGCGCGAAACGCGCGCCAACCTCGGCCATGCGGCCCGCGCCTTTGGTGATGACGATGAAATTGACGATCAGCAGCACAAGGAAGATCACGACGCCCAGAAAGATCGAGCCTGACATCACGAAGCTTGCAAAGCCTTCGATCACGCCACCGGCGGCATGCGTGCCCGTATGGCCTTCGCCGATGATCAGTTTGGTCGAGGAGACATTGAGCGACAGCCGCAGCATCAGCGAGGCCAGCAAGACGGTCGGAAAGATGGAAAAATCGAGCGGGCGTTGGATGAACAGGGTCACCGTGAACATCAGGATCGCCAGCGCGAAGCTGGCGGCGAGGCCGAGATCGAGCATCCAGGCCGGGATCGGCAGGATCATCATCACGATCACCGCCATCAGCGCAAGAGCGAGCAGGATGGTGGGATTAAAGAGGTTTTTCGCGCTCAGATCCATCATCGGGCCACCGATGCAAGAGGAATGAGAGCTGTTGCAGCACGGCTGCTCCCGCCCGTGGGGACCAGCGAGCCGAGGCGTTGTTCTCCATGCGGCTGCAGCAGGCTGAAGCGGTTTTCGCGCGCTGATTGTGGGCTGGCCACGGGCGCGGCGGCGGTCATGACCGGGGTGTCGCTGCGTCCCCGCAGGGCGCGGAAGCGCGCGATGTAGCGGCGCGCGAGGTCCGGAGTGCCGGAGTGATAGGCCCCGACGGCGGCTTCCCAAGAGCCCAGACGTGCCTTGTGGTCGCGCAGCAGGCGTGCGGCGTAATCGGCATTCACTTGCGGGTCGATCATGTCATCGAGCGAACGGAAATTCTGCCCATGCCACCGGTAATTGACCTGAAAGCAGCCAAGATCGACATTTTGTCGGCCCTGCGCCAGGCGTGCGCGCACCAGATCGAGGGCCGCGGCGCGGCTGTCGGGCCAATGCCCCGGCCCGCCGGTATTAATCGCCCAGGGCCAAGGTTCCAGCCGGCCATTGCGCGTGCGCCCGGTTTCGACCAGAGCGACCGTGCGCATGATATCGAGCGGCACATTATGGCGTTGCGCGGCCGTTTGCGCCGCTGTTTCGCACAGTTGCGCAGGGTTTGCTGCACGCGCAAGGATCGGCCAGGCGAGGATCATGGGAATGATCATGCCGACCGAGATCAGACAACTTTGCAGTATCCAGCCCCTTCTGGATTTACCCGCCCGTTCTGTCATGTCGCCCCCGGATCATAGCGGAGCCTTCTACCCCGCTGCGTCAGAAAGCATGATTCTGGTTGAGATTTAGTAAGCAGCCGCGCTGTTTATGGTGATCATGGAGATTATCGCGTCGCTATGGACCGTTGCGACGCCTGCTGCGGTGATCAGGGCGGCGAGCATGAATCCAAGGTCATGCGCCTTGTGCCAGACCCGCATTTTGCGGGCGTGATAGGCGATGAGCGGATAGATCATGAGGCCCGACAGCGCCTGTCCCAGCAGCGCCCCCGGCAGCCCTGCGAGCAGGACGCCGAGGATAAACAGCGTTGTCTGGATGGCTGCGCGCGCGGCGATCATCAGAAAGAAGCGGCGCGAGTCCCCGCGTGCGAGCGCGGCCTGATCATAGGTGATGGTCACCAGAGGCGGCAGGCTGGCGGCGGCGATCATCACCATGATCGGCCCGGCATCGGCGTAGCGTGGGTCATAGAGCCATGCCACGAGCCACGGCCCGATGAGCGCCAGCGCAATCAGCATCAGCCCTACGCCGCCCGTCAGATAGATGCGCAGACGCCGGATGCGCGCGTCCAGTGCGGGATTGGCGGCGGCGGCGCTTTCGCGGTATGCCGGGATCAGCAGGCGTGCGACCAGCGCATTGGTCAGCAGGATCGGGAAGGAGGCGAGAAACCAGGCGATATTGTAGACGCCCAGCGCCTCGATGCTCAGATACACTCCGAGGATGGCGCGGTCGCCTTGAGTGAGCAGGAAGCCGAAGGCCGAGGCGAGCAGGATCCAGCCGCCGAAATGCAGCAATTCGCGCGCCGCGCGTGGCTCCCAGCGCAGGCGGTTTGCAGGGCCGGGCAACAGTGTCCAGTCGAGCGCGAGTTTTAACACCGCCGTGGCAAGGCTGCCCCAGACCAACGCCCAGACACTGTTTGTCAGCCATGCCAGCCAGATCATCAACGCGATGCCGACGACCTGCGCGGCCAGCTCGATGCCCATGATGCGGCCCAGCAGCAAATGGCGCTGCGCTGTGAAGACGCGGGTCGGCGAGAGCCCCAGCAGCACCAGCGCGAAGGCCGCGACGGGAAGGATGGTGATCAGATCGGGCGCGGAATAGAGCGCGGCCGCAGGCCATGCAAGCGCGCAGGCCAGCAGCCAGAGCAGCACTCCGCGCGCCAGATTGAGGGTCCAGGCGGTATTCAGGAAATCCGGCTCATCACCGCGCGCATGCTGCATGATGGATTGCTGCACGCCCGTATCCGAGAGCAGCGCGAGCCCCATCAGGATCATCGTCACCAGCGCCATCAGGCCGAAGGCTTCGGGAAAGAGCAGGCGCGTGAGGATCAGGTTCGACCCGAAGCGCAGCGCCTGCGAGATCACGAAGCCCCCAGACGTGAAGGCCGCGCCGCGCAAAAGCCGCGCAATCAGCGTGGGCGCGGTATTTTCAGCCTGGGTCATGGCAGGGGCAGGGCACAGATCAGGTCACTTTCGCGCGGGCGTGGAATTCGGGCCGGTCCCAGCGGCGTTCGGCCATGATGGTGGCAAGCTTGTCCGCGGCGCGGGCCACGTCTTCGCACGAAAGATAAAGCGGCGTGAAGCCGAAGCGCAGGATGTCGGGGGCGCGGAAATCGCCGATCACGCCGTCATGGATCAGGGCCTGGATGATCGCGTAGCCTTGGGGATGGCGGAAGCTGATCTGGCTGCCGCGCGCATGGCCTTCGCGGGGGGAAGCGAGGGTGAGCTCCGGGCAGGCGGTTTCGACGCGGCTGAGGAAGATCTCCTGCAATTCCAGCGATCTGGCGCGCAGGTCGTCCATGTTGACCTGGTCCCAGACATCGAGGGCTGCATCAAGCGCGGCGAGTTGCAGGATCGCGGGCGTGCCGACGCGCATCCGCTCGATGCCGGGCGCGGGGCGGTAATCGATGTCGAAGGCGAAGGGCGCTTCATGGCCCAGCCAGCCCGACAGCGCCGGGCGGACCTGTTGTGCAAGGCGCGGGGCGACATAGATGAAGGCCGGGCCGCCGGGGCCGGAATTGAGGTATTTGTAGCTGCACCCGACGGCGAAATCTGCATCTGCGCCGGTCACATCGACCGGGATTGCGCCTGCGGAATGGGCCAGATCCCAGACCACCAGCGCGCCGGCCGCATGGGCCTTGGCGATCAGGCCGGCCATGTCATGCTTGCGGCCCGTGCGGTAATCGACCTCGGTGAGCATCAGCACGGCCACGTTGTCGTCGATATGCGCATCGATCTCTTCGGGGGCGACGGTTTTCAGGGAATACTCCGCGCCCAGCGTGCGGCACAGCCCCTCGGCCATATACAGGTCTGAGGGAAAATTGCCGTTGTCGGACAGGATCACGCGGCGGTCGGGGCGCAGTTCCAGCGCCGAGGCGAGCGCCTGATAGACCTTGATCGAGAGCGTGTCGCCCATGGTCACTGTGCCTGCGGGCGCGCCGATCAGCCTGCCGATCCGGTCGCCCACACGCGCAGGCAGATCCATCCATCCTGCCCGATTCCAGCCTGTGATCAGCATCTCGCCCCATTCTGCCTTAATGGTCTGCGCGACGCGCGCGGCCACATTGCGCGGCAACGGTCCCAGCGAGTTGCCATCAAGATAGATGACACCTTCGGGCAGGTCGAACATCGTCCGGGTGGCGGCAAAATCGGTCACGTCGGGCTCCTCTGGGCTGTGCTGCCCATGGGTGGCGAGTTCGGCGCGGGGCGTCAAGGCTCTTGTCAAGAGAATGCAAATAATCGAATGTGATGGCTGTGCAACGGAGGGGATGTGATGCGCGCGATGCTTGTTTCCGGCCTGATGGCCATTTCGCTGATGACCAGTGCGGCATCGGCCAGCGATCTGGCCGATGAATTCGGGGCCTATCTGGATTTCGCCGGTTATACCGAAGGCGTGATCATGGTCGAGCAACTGACCGAGGATATTCTGCCCGATGTCACATTCGTCGATACGCGCAACGCGGCGGAATTCGACGCGGACGGGATCGAGGGCGCGCTGAATATCGAGTGGCGCGAGACGCTGGAGCGGCTGGAAGAGCTGCCCCAGAGCGGCATGGTGGTGGTCTATTGCAACACCTCGGTGCTGTCGACGCAGAGCATGCTGATTGCGCGGATGATGGGGCGCAGCAATGTGCTGGTGCTCCAAGGCGGGCTGGCGGCCTGGCAGGAGGCGCATGGCGGAAGCTAGCCGCGTGCTGCGGGCGCTTGATTATCCGCCGGTCTGGTTGATGGCCGCGCTGGGGCTGGTCTGGGTGGAAACCCTGCTGGCACCGGGGCTGGTGGACTGGGCACGGGGCTTCGGCAATGCGCTCGCGCTTCTGGCCATCGCGATTTTCGTGCTGGCGGTCTGGGAATTCCTGCGCGCGCGTTCGACCATCATCCCGCATCAGACGCCGCAAAAGCTGATCACCACCGGGATTTTCGCCATGTCGCGCAACCCGATCTATCTGGCCGATGTGATCTTGCTCGTCGGACTGAGCCTGCGCTGGGGCGCCGTGTCGGGGCTGGCGCTGGCGCCTGTGCTGGTATGGATCCTGCAACAGCGGTTCATCCACGGCGAAGAGGCCCGGCTGCGCGCGACATTCGGCCCGGATGCCGAGCAATATCTTGACCGGACACGCCGCTGGATCTGAGCCTCGCGCGGCCATACGTCGCAGGCAGGACGTGGCGGAATTACATATTATTGCGCGCTTGTGAAACAAAATTGCGCAGGTTAAGGATGCGCGAAGGCATTTGGGCCGGGAATCTGTACTGCGGACCCGGTAAACCTGAACGAAAGGGGGATGACGCGTGAAAGTCGGGGCGTTGAAGGAAATCAGATCGGGGGAAGCGCGGGTCGCGCTGACGCCTGACAGTGCCGCTCAGATCCAGAAACTGGGCCATGAGTGCTATGTCGAAGCCGGGGCCGGTCTGGCCGCAGGCTTCAGCGATGCGCTTTATCAAGCCGCGGGCGTCACGGTTGTCGCTGATGCTGCAGCGCTCTGCGCGGCGGTCGATATTGTCATCAAGGTTCGCGAGCCTGCGATGGAAGAAATCAAGCTGCTGCGCGAAGGCCAGACGCTGATTTCCTTTTTCTGGCCTGCCCAGAACGCCGAGATGCTGGAGGCTGCGAAGGATCAGGGCGCGACTGTCATCGCGATGGACATGGTGCCGCGCATCAGCCGCGCGCAGAAGATGGACGCGCTGTCCTCGATGGCCAATATCGCAGGCTACCGCGCTGTGATCGAGGCCGGCAACAATTTCGGACGCTTCTTCACGGGTCAGGTGACGGCTGCGGGCAAGATCTCGCCCGCGCGCGTGCTGATCGTGGGCGCAGGGGTCGCGGGTCTGGCGGCCATCGGCACCTCGACCAGTCTTGGCGCGATCACCATGGCCTTCGATGTGCGCCCCGAAGTGGCCGAGCAGATCGAGTCGATGGGGGCAGAATTTGTCTTCCTTGAGTTTGAGGACAACGCGACTGATGGCGCGGAAACCGGTGGCTATGCGGCCCCAAGCAGCCCCGAATTCCGCGAAAAGCAGCTGGAGAAATTCCGCGAGCTGGCCCCGAATGTCGATATCGTCATCACCACGGCCCTGATCCCCGGACGCCCCGCGCCGAAGCTGTGGACAGAAGACATGGTGCAGATGATGAAGCCGGGATCGGTCATCGTTGATCTGGCCGCTGAGAAGGGCGGCAACTGTGATCTGACGGTCATGGATGAGCGGCTGGTCACTGAAAACGGTGTTGTCATCATCGGCTACACGGACTTCCCGTCGCGCATGGCGGCACAATCCTCGACGCTCTATGCGACCAATATCCGCCACATGCTGCATGATCTGACGCCGGACAAGGATGGCGTGGTCAATCACAACATGGAAGATGACGTGATCCGTGGTGCGACGGTCACGCATGAGCGTGCAGTGACTTTCCCGCCGCCACCGCCCAAGGTCAAGGCGATTGCCGCCAAGCCCAAGGAGAAGGTCAAGGAACTGACGGCGGAAGAAAAGCGCGCGAATGAAGTCGCGGCCTTCAAGGCCGAGACCAAGATGCAGGTCGGCTTGCTGGCCGGTGGCGCGGCTTTCGTGCTTGCCGTGGGTCTGGTTGCGCCGGAATCCTTCATGCGCAATTTCATCATCTTCGTTCTGGCTGTTTTCGTGGGCTTCCAGGTGATCTGGAAAGTCAGCCATTCGCTGCACACTCCGCTGATGGCTGTGACCAACGCGATTTCCTCGATCATCATCGTGGGGGCGTTGTTGCAGATCGGCTCCAGTTCAGGGCTGATCACAGTGCTTGCGGCGCTGGCGCTGTTGATGGCGGCAGTGAATATCTTTGGTGGTTTCATGGTGACACGGCGCATGCTCGCCATGTTCCAGAAATCCTGACGGCAGGAGGAATAAGAGATGGATTTCGGATTTACAGTTGCGGCCTATGCGGTTGCGACAGTTCTCTTTGTCCTGTCGCTGGGCGGTCTGTCCGGTCAGGAAAGCGCCAAACGCGCGATCTGGTATGGCATTGCAGGGATGACCGTCGCCGTCGTGGCGATGCTGGTCGGCCCTGGCTCAGGCCTCTGGGCGCTCAGCCTTGTGCTGATCGCAATCGGCGGCGTGGTGGGCTGGCAGCTGGCCACCCGCGTGCAGATGACGCAGATGCCCGAGCTTGTGGCCTTCATGCATTCGCTGGTCGGTCTGGCCGCTGTGTTCGTGGGCCTGAACGCACATTTCGAGATCGGGCGCGTGGCCGAGATCTTTGCGACCGCCAATCTGCCCTTCCCGCAGCCTCAGGGGCTGATGTCGCAGGCAGCCTATGACGTCTATCTGAACATGACCAATTTTGCCGCGATCATCGGCAAGAAAACTGCGGTGGAAGTGACCATTCTGCGCGTCGAGCTGATGATCGGCATCTGGATCGGGGCTGTGACCTTCACGGGTTCGATCATCGCCTATGGCAAGCTTGCGGGTCGTGTGGATTCAGCCGCCAAGCAATTGCCCGGTGGCCATATGCTGAATGCGGGCGCGGCGGTTCTGTCCGTGATCTTTGCCGCCCTCTATCTGATGAATGCCGACAGCGCTGGCACGTCCTTCTTCATGCTGCTGGTCCTGACGGCTTTGGCGCTGTTCATCGGCTACCATCTGATCATGGGCATCGGCGGCGCCGATATGCCGGTGGTCGTGTCGATGCTGAACTCCTATTCGGGTTGGGCAGCAGCGGCGATCGGCTTCAGCCTTGGCAATGAGCTGCTGATCGTGGTGGGCGCGCTGGTCGGCGCATCGGGCGCGATCCTGAGCTACATCATGTGCAAGGCCATGAACCGCAGCTTCATCAGCGTGATCCTGGGCGGCTTCGGCGGCACCTCCGGCCCGCAGATGGAGGTCGAGGGCGAGCAGGTCGCGATCAACGCCGATGGCGTGGCCACCGCGCTGAACGAGGCCGATAGCGTGGTTATCGTTCCTGGCTACGGGATGGCTGTGGCACAGGCCCAGCAATCGGTGTCCGAACTGACCCGCAAACTGCGCGCCAAGGGCAAGAATGTGCGCTTTGCCATTCACCCGGTCGCGGGGCGTCTGCCGGGGCATATGAACGTGCTTCTGGCGGAAGCGAAAGTGCCCTATGACATCGTGCTCGAGATGGACGAGATCAACGAGGACTTTCCCGACACGGATGTGGTGATCGTCATCGGCTCGAATGACATCGTGAACCCCGCCGCACAGGAAGACCCCAACTCGCCCATCGCCGGGATGCCGGTTCTGGAAGTGTGGAAGGCGAAACAGGTCTTCGTGTCCAAGCGCGGGCAGGGGACGGGCTATTCGGGCATCGAGAACCCGCTGTTCTACAAGGACAACACGCGGATGTTCTACGGGGATGCGAAAGCGTCCGTGGACAGCCTGCTGCCGATGATCGATTAATCGGTGAGAGACGCGGAAAAGGCCCCCGGTGCGGGGGCCTTTTTTGTTGGGGAGAAGTGGCGTTATTGCGTAATCCACGCCTGAGGCATGATGGCTCCCCTACGGCATCAGGCCAAGCGGACTATCTCGGCGGTTTCGAGTGCATTGAAGCGGTTGATGAATGAGCAGGGCTCTGTTGCGCAAATCACGTGAGGGATTCATCTCGTGAATCCAGCGTGGTAGCTGCGAAGCATGAGCAGACCCATCCCCCCCGCCTACAAGACCCGCAACTGGCCAGCCTACAACGAAGCGCTCAAGCGCC
>REBU01000080.1 GCA_007692585.1 Paracoccaceae bacterium
TTATTGTCGGCATAGCGCGGGTCTTCGGCCATCTTGTTGGAAAACACCGCGCCCGAATTGATGTCGAGCACCATCGCACCGCAGGCCACTTGTTCCAGCGCATCGCGCTCAACCGTCGAGAAATCCCCCGCTTCCAGCTCCAGCGCGAGCTTCTTGCGGCCCGTGGGGTTGATGCGCTCTCCGATCACGCAAAACGGCTCGTCAAAGCCGATGATCACAGTGCGGGTGGCCGATTCGATGACAGTGCGGGTCATGCGCGCTCCAAATTCAGTTGAGGGTCGCAGGCTGTGCGCTTGCACCGCCATGCGTCCGGGTCCAGTCAGTATTCGTCTTGATCCCGCCCAAGGGGAAGAAATGCAACTTCTCGACCGCGAAGGACGGGTGCGCGGCCTTATGCGCGGCCAATTCTTCCACCAGCGCCGTCGGCTCGAAAGGCATCAGCAGTTTCGACACGTCCTTGGCGCGTTTTTGCAGCACGCGCAGCGACGGGCCAACGCCGCAGGCAATCGCGAATTTGATCAGCGTCTGAAGTTTCGCGGGCCCTGCCACGCCCAGATGGACAGGCAGATCGATCCCCTCGGAGCGCAGCCCCTTTGCCCAGGCGATGATGGGCGCGGCCTCGAACGAGAATTGCGTGACAATCGCCATGTCGATGCCATTTGTGCGGGCGAATTCTTCTTTCCAACGCAGGGCCTGCAGGATTTCCGACTTGCCGCCATCTGGACCGATATCGCGATTGCCCTCGGGGTGGCCAGCCACATGCAGGCGGCGGAAATTGTCAAACAGCCCCGTGTCCATCAGCTGCATGGAGCTGTCGAAAGCCCCTTTCGGTGTCGTCGGACTGCCGCCCAGCATCAGCGCTTCGCGGATATCGGCCTCGCCTCGGTAACGCGCCACCCAATCGGCCAGCTCACGGCGATCCGCGATGATGCGCGCGGGGAAATGCGGCATCGGCTCCATACCTTCAGCGCGCAGCCGTGCAGCGGTCGCCGCCATATCGGCAATTGGCGTGCCGTCGATATGGGCGATGTAGACGCGCGTCCCCGCGGGCAGAATGGCGCGGAAATCGGGGATCTTCTCGGCGGTGCGCGGCATCACTTCCATTGAGAAGCCCTGCATCAGGGCCTCGATCCCGGCACTTACCGGCTCGGGACGCATCGCAGGACGCTTGAAATCAAATAGTGCCATCAGACTCTCCAGAAACCGAGAAGACGCCACAGATCATGCCCAACCGTCAGAGGCGATCAGTGCCCGCAGCCTGTCGGGGTCATACTCCGCTTCCAGACGCGCTGCGGTGGATTTCGCGACATCTTCATCGCTGCCAGCGACTTCGACCGGGGCGGATTTGCGCCATTCGGCCAGATAGGCATCCGCATCTTTCGCCCCCACCCGCATCGCACAGCGGTCGATCGCCTGCTCGAAGCGTTCGGATAGCTGGATCTTCTGCGCGCGGCGGCCCTTGCCGACGATCACCTGCGCCGGAATATCGCGCCAACTGACTATCACCATCTGCGCCATCATCTTGCCTTTCTGCCGATGTCCAGTCCTTGGTCTAGGCCTTCGCGCGCGGCGAAGTTCGACGCCAGCGACCGCGGATGCGCAGATTGCGACGCCCGCACCGCCGCGCCATTGCTGACAGAGGGACTTGCTAAACCAGCGCACCCGGATTACGCTGATATCCAACTCGTATTTGGAGGGCGGAATATGGCGCCCGAGCGTCGCAATGGCACGGGCGCTGAACCGACGCTTTCTGGTACTGCAGTGGCACCTGCGGCGACCATCTCGGCAAAGGCCCCGCGCCGCCCCGGACCCAGCGAGCCGCAGCTTTACGCGGCACTGGACCTGGGGACCAACAGTTGTCGCATGTTGATTGCGCGCCCGCAGGGTGGGCAATTTGAAGTTGTGGACAGTTTTTCCAAGGCTGTGGAACTGGGCACCGGACTGAAAAGCTCCGGGATCCTGTCACATCGGCCGATGCAACGCACCTTGCAGGCCTTGCGCATTTGCCGCTCGAAGCTGGACCAGCACGGTGTGCGCAAGATGCGCCTTGTTGCGACCGAAGCCTGTCGGCGCGCGCGCAACGGGGCCGAATTCATGCGCCGTGCGCATCGCGAGACGGGGCTGAAGCTGGATGTGATCACTGCCGAGGAAGAAGCGCGACTGGCCGTCGTGTCCTGCGCCTCGCTCGTCGCGCCGGATACGGAACAGCTTCTGGTCATAGATATCGGCGGCGGCTCGACCGAGCTGGTCTGGATCGATCTTTCCGCTGTGCCGCAGGAAAAGCGCAACAATGCGATCATGCATTTGCATCGTGGCCCGCTGATCCGCGATCCTGCCCCAGGCCGTCCGCATGTCGTCGACTGGATCTCGGTGCCGCTGGGCGTGGCGACGTTGAAGGATCACTTCCGCGAGGTCGATGACGACGCCGCGCGTTTCGCGCTGATGAGCTGGTATTTCGAGGAGCAGCTGGAAGCCTTCACGCCCTATCGCGATGCGACCGCGCATGACAAGTTTCAGATCATCGGCACGTCCGGCACGATCACAACGGTGGCCGCGTCCTATCTGCGACTGAAGCGCTATGACCGCAACAAGGTCGACGGGTTGGTGATGAATTCCAATCAGGTCGACAGCGTGATCCGCGAATATCTCGCACTCGGCCCGACCGGGCGACGCGACGACCCTCGGATTGGTCGGGACAGGCACACGCAGATCATGTCCGGCGCAGCGATCCTGACCGCGCTGATGCGCGTCTGGCCGACCGAGCGCATGTCGGTGGCCGATCGCGGCCTGCGTGAAGGGCTGTTATTCGCGCAAATGAGCCGCGATGGCGTGCTCGATCTGAAAACCTGAAGAAAGCCACACAAGCTAATGAAAATAAAGAATACATCCGGCCGTGGTCAGCGCGAGTTGAAGGTCAAGGTCAAGACCGCGCGCGGGCGCAAGCTCAGCTCGACCCGCTGGTTGGAGCGGCAGCTGAACGACCCTTATGTGACCGCGGCCCGCCGCGACGGCTACCGGGGGCGCGCGGCCTACAAGCTGATCGAGCTTGATGACAAATACCGTTTTCTGGTCCCCGGCGCGCGGGTGGTCGATCTGGGCTGCGCACCGGGCGGCTGGCTGCAAGTCGCCGCCGCACGCGTCAATGCGTTGGGCGAAAAACCCGGCAAACGCATGGGCTATGTTCTCGGCGTCGATCTGCAAGAGGTCGAAACCCTGCCTGGCACCGAAGTCCATGTACTTGATTTCCTTGAGGAAGGCGCGGAAGAAAAAGTGAAGGACTGGCTCGGTGGCCCGGCGGATGTCGTCATGTCGGACATGGCGGCCGCGTCTTCAGGGCACAAGCAGACCGACCATCTGCGCATCATGGCGCTCTGCGAGGCGGCGGCACTTTTCGCTTTCGATGTTCTGGAAGAAGGCGGCACTTTCGTCGCCAAGGTGCTCGCAGGCGGCGCCGAAGGCGAATTGCAGCAGTTGCTGAAGCAGAATTTCAAGAAAGTGGCGAATGTGAAACCCCCCGCCAGCCGCGCTGACAGCTCCGAGAAATATGTTGTAGCCCAAGGGTTTCGGGGCCAGTCCTCAAGTGATGCAGTAGATGAGTCGCTTTGAGCTGCGCCCCGGCGAACTGCGCCTCGACGCGAGCCCTGCGCCTGACGCAGCGCTGAGCTTCATCGGTCGGATCGAGAGCCCGTGGAGCTTGCAGGATTGCCCAAAGAACCTGCATGCGGCCCGCGAACGCGGCACGTGCGCGGCGCTTGTGGTCGCGCCGGCCTTCCGCCCGGCACTGGACGGGATCGCTGCAGGTGACGCGCTGGTGCTGCTCTACTGGATGTCCGAGGCGCCGCGTGATCTGCTGCGCCAGTTTCCCCGTCACCGCGACAGCGCCACGGGCACGTTCAACCTGCGCTCGCCCGTGCGGCCCAATCCCATCGGGCTGGGGGTGGTGCGGGTGCTGGAGATCGACATCGCATCTGGCAGGGTCGGGATTGACGCCATCGACGCAATCGATGGCACCCCGTTGATCGACATCAAACCCGTCGCTCCGCGCGCCGATTGCCTGCCAGATTAAGGCCTGCGCAGATGGGTCTGCTCTTGAAATTTACCCTCGCCGGATTGGCCCTGATGAGTGCACTGATCGCGGTGCTGGCCCTTGCGCAGACCGCACTCCTGTTTCCGCGCGCGCTGGTCGGCCCCCTGCCCGCCATGCCCGCAGACACACGCGACCTGCGCCTTGAGCGCCCCGGCGGTGAGGTGCTCCATGGCCATCTGATCCCCGGTAGCGATCCGCGTTTGCCCGTCCTGCTGGGCTTTGGCGGAAATGCCTGGAACGCAGGGGCCGTGGCGTTTTTCCTGCATCAGATCGCGCCCGCACATACGGTCGTGGCCTTCCACTATCGCGGCTATGCACCCAGCACGGGACGCCCCTCCGCCGCTGCGTTGCTAAGCGATGCCGAAGCGGTTTTCGATCTGATGGCAGCGCAAGGCGACACCGGAATGATCGCGGTCGGCTTCAGCATTGGCAGCGGTGTGGCCGCGCATCTTGCGGCCACCCGTCCGCTGCGGGGTGTGGTGCTGGTCACGCCGTTCGACCGGCTCAGCCGTGTGGCACAAGCCAGCTTCCCCTTCGCCCCGGTGGGGCTGCTCTTTCGCCATGAGATGGACGCTGAAAGCGCGCTCGCGGCGACTACGGCCAATGTGGCGCTGATCCTTGCCGCACGCGACGAAGTCATCCCGCCCGCCCGCGCCGAGGCGCTGGCAATCGCCCTGCCTGACGCGGATGTGACCCGGATCGACGCCGGGCATAATGACATCTACAATCATCCGGCCTTCGCCATGACCCTGCGCTCCGCCATCGCGGGGATTTCAGAACGCAACTGACTGGCTGACGTAGATCGACAGCGAAACGACAGGGATTTGCGAGCGGATGCTGCCCGACGGCGCAAAACATCGCACCCAAAGCGGGCATGGCCGGCGCCGCCTTGCAGCCAAACAGGCGCGTGCGATGATCTTTTGACTGGCGGAGCAGAGTGCTGTCCCATGCGTGTTGCAAAACTTTTACCAGAAAGTCATCAAAGCATTACAACCAGAGGTTAACAAATGCCGCGTGGCAACCGCAGAAGCGGTCCCACATGCCGTCCAGCATTAGGGAGCAAGACGATGCGCGACTATGAGAACGACTATCCGGACTTCACGCAAGGGCCTGACTGGGAACATGGCGATGAAATCCCGTCCAACACCTCCAACAACCGGACCTTCTTTGATGTGATTGAAGCGCGCGCCTCGCGTCGCGGCTTCCTGGTCGGTGGGATCGCTGCCGCCGTGACCGGCATGCTGGGTGTCGGCGTGTCGACCCGTGGTGCGCTGGCCCTTTCCACCGCAGAGTCCGCGCTCCTTGGCTTCACGCCGGTGCCGGTCAGTGAAGATGACGCTGTGCATGTGCCTGCTGGCTACCGCACCCAGCCTCTGGGCCTGTGGGGTGATCCGATCAGCGGCAACATGCCCGCCTATCACGGCGCGAATACGGGCGAGGAGCAGGGCCATCAGATCGGCCAGCACCATGACGGGATGCATTTTTTCCCCATCGAGGGCACGGATCCCTATGAAGGCTCTTCCGAAGACGGGCTGTATGTCGTCAATCACGAATATATCGAACCGCGCTTCCTGCATGCTGACAAATATGCCGGGATGGAATTGGATGTGCGCTCGGTCGTGTATCAGGATGGTAAGCGCGACGATGATGAGGTTCTGAAGGAAATCAACGCGCATGGTGTCGCGATCTTCCGCATCCAGAAGCAGGAGAGCGGCGACTGGGCGATCATTGAAGACCCGCGCAACCGCCGCATCACCGGCAACACGCCGATGGAAATCGGTGGTCCGGTGCGCGGCTCCCAGCATGTCGTGACCAGATATTCGCCCGATGGCACGCTTGCGCGCGGCACGCTCAACAATTGCGCGCATGGTGTGACGCCCTGGAACACCTATCTGACCTGTGAAGAGAACTGGGCGGGCTATTTCTCGAACACCACGATAGACGACCAGAAGCCCGACCTGCCGCGCGAGCACTCTCGCTACGGCGTCTCGACCGCGCAAGAGGGCGGCCGCTATGGCTGGCATCTGGCCGCTGGCGGTGCGGATGACTATGTGCGTTTCGACGCCACGACGCGCGCGGGCAGCCCTGCCGAGGACTATCGAAATGAGCCCAATACCTTCGGCTGGGTGGTCGAGATTGACCCGTTCAACCCCGAATCGACCCCGATCAAGCGCACCCATCTAGGCCGCTTTGCCCATGAAGGTGTTGTTTTCGGGCGCACCGAGCCAGGCAAGCCCATTGTCGCCTATGCCGGGGATGATGCACGGTTCGAATATATCTACAAATTCGTGTCGCGCGATGTCTATGAGCCGGGCGTGACCGACGGTTCGATCCTCGATCATGGCACGCTCTATGTGGCGCGGTTCAATGATGATGGCAGCGGCGAATGGCTGGCGCTGGCACCCGGTCGCAACGGGCTGACCCGCGACAACGGCTTCGAGGATCTGGCCGATATCCTGGTCAATACTCGCCTTGCCGCTGATGTGGCAGGCGCCACCAAGATGGACCGTCCCGAATGGGGTGCTGTCGATCCAGCGACGGGCGAGGTCTATTTCACGCTGACCAACAACACCCGTCGGATCGAGGCGCAGGTTAACCCCGCCAACCCCCGCGCAGGCAGCCAGTTCGGCCATATCATCCGCTGGCGCGAAAACCGCGATGATCCCGCCGCAACCGGGTTCAGCTGGGATCTGTTCGTGCTGGCGGGCGATGTGGACAGCTCGCGGACCTTCACCGGACACGCCCTGAACGAAGACAACATCTTTGCCTGCCCGGATGGTCTGTGGTTTGACAAGGACTCGCGCCTCTGGATTCAGACGGATATCGGTGAAAGCGCCCAGAACCGCGGCGATCTGGAGCCGATGGGCAATAACGCGATGCTGGCGGCCGACCCGCGCACGGGCGAGATCCGCCGCTTCCTGACTGGCCCGACGGGGCAGGAAGTCACTGGCGTCTGCACCACGCCCGACCAGCGCACAATGTTCATCGGCCTGCAGCATCCCGGCGCGACCACGACTGCCGAAAATTTTGCCACGGGTGAGTTCTCGTCACACTGGCCTGATGGCGGCACGAGTGTCCCGCGCTCCGGTCTGGTGGTCGTCACCCGCGAAGATGGCGGCATCATCGGCGCGTGAGCGCGCAAGGAGGGTCTGTCTTCGGATGGCCTGCGACCCTGACACAGGACGACGCCCCGCCAGGACCGGCGGGGCGTTTTATCCGTCACCACGGCGCAGGGCTCTGTTGCACAACTCCCGCGAGGGATTCATCTGATGACTTCAGTGTGGTAGCGGTACGGCATGAGCAGACCTATCCCCCCGCCTACAACGAAGCGCGCAAGCGCCGTGGCTCGCTGACGATCTGGTTTGATCCCGCCATGACCTGAGAGGCGACGCCGTCCGGAAAGCGTGGTCGCCAGCCTGACTACAGCGATTCTGCCATCTGGACCTGTCTTTCGGTGAAAGAGCTGTTCGGCATGGCACTCAGGCAGAGTGAGCCAGCGAGGCGCCATCGGTTCGAGCCCGCTGGCGAACCGGGTTTGCCGAGAGCTTGCTGCGGTTGATCGGCCTGGACTGGGCGGTGCCAAACTTCAGCACCCTGAGCCGTCGCCAGAAGACTTTGAACGTAAGCACGCCCTACCGTGGATCAGGCGGCCCGTTGCGCCTGCTGGTCGACAGCACAGGTATCAAGATCGAGGGCGAAGGTGAATGGAACGCGCGCGAGCACGGTGGTACTGAACGCGCGCGCCATTGTGCTCGAACCAATGGCGCATCAATAGCTCATCTGGCGCAAGATCCACCTTGGAATTGACGAGAAAACACTCGAAATCCGGGCTGTGGAGTTCACCGCCAGCAATGTCGGCGACGCGCCATTCGTCGGGCAAACAGTCCCCCGGACTGTTTGCTGGCGCTCCTCATTACCCGAACTTTTCGACCCAATCCCGCCCGATCAGGAGATCGCCAGCGTCACCGCCGACAGTGCCTTCGACACCCGCAAGTGCCATGATGCCATCGCCGCCCGAGGTGCTGCGGCGATCATTCCGCCTCGCATAAATGCTTCGGTCGCACTATCTGGCGACGATGGAGCGGTTCTCACCGCGGGAGCCGCATCGAGATCAAGATGCGTTGTGTCAAACTGCTGGGGCAACGTCTGGCCGCTCGGGATTTCGACCGTCAGGTTGCCGAGTTCCAAGTCCGCGTCGCTGTCCTGAACGCCTTCACAGCGCTCGGCGCTCCCGTCACCGAAGCCGTGGGATGACCCTGTCCGGGGAAAGGGGAACCTCGGCAATCCGCTGATGTGTTCCACAAAGTCCTTTCGCGCCCGTGATGATCAACGCTGCGCGTTGCATGTCTTCGATGCTGTTGGAAGAACGGTTGCTGTCGCGGAAGGTCAACTCAGCCGCATAGCGGTGCAGGTGCTGCTTGCCGCAGTGCTGGTAAACGCCCTTGATGCCGCGCTTGAATATGACGCCGGACAAAGAGTTCAGTGCGTCCAGACCTGCCGACGGTTGGTCGCGAAGTTATCCCCATAACCGCCGGGGCGCAGATTAGCACGCCGTTCCTTTGGCTGGATGACCACATAGTCGATCGCGTGATCCTTTGCATAGGCCTCGGCAGCCTCTGGCGAGTCAAAGCGCAGCTTGACCTGGGCATCCATGTCAGCTGAGCTGGTCCAGCCCATAAGCGGATCAATGCGCCGGGACATCGCAGGCGAGAATTCCAGCACCCAGAGCTTTGTCTTGCCCGTCCCTGACTGCATGGCTGTTCGGGCGGGTCGGTAGATTCGAGCGCGCATGACACTTTCTCCTGACATCGTTTCGCTTATCAGCAAAACCAGCCCAATATGCAAGAGCATACCCTGACAAGTGCAGGCGAGACGAGGTTCCGAAAGGAGGGAACGAGGAGTAATCTTCCGGCGAACACCATGTCTCACCTGCTGGGGAAAAGCTAGCTTCGGCGCGGGGTTGTGGCAAGTTTATTATCAATCTGAAATATATATTTTATGATCGCGCTGGACCTGCAGCAGCGCTTGCAAGAATTTGCGGCCAAAACTGCGCAGAGGGCTACCTGCAGCATGGCCAGAAGCCCCTTCACATCTGCCCCCTGCCCGCGTATAGCCCAAGCCCAACACCGACAGGAGCGTGACCGGGATGCAACTTTCAGCCAACCTCAACATCATGATCAACGCGGCGCGCAAGGCGGGCCGGTCGCTGGTCAAGGATTTCCGCGAGGTGGAAAATTTGCAGGTCTCGTCCAAGGCCGCAGGCGATTTCGTCAGCCGCGCGGATATCGCATCGGAAAAGATCATCCGCGAGATGCTGATGGAAGCGCGGCCGAATTACGGTTGGCTGGGCGAGGAATCCGAGCCGGTCGAGGGCAAGGACCCGACACGGCGCTGGATCGTGGATCCGCTGGACGGGACCACGAATTTTCTGCACGGTCTGCCGCATTGGGCGATTTCCATCGCGCTGGAATTCAAGGGCGAGATCGTCGCGGGCGTGGTTTTCGACCCGGCGAAGGATGAACTCTACTATGCCGAAAAGGGCATGGGCTGCTTCATGAATGACCGCCGTCTGCGCGTGTCCAATCGCGCCACGATGATCGAGTGCATTTTCGCGACCGGTGTGCCTTTTGCCGCGAAACGCACCCTGCCTGCGATGCTGCACGATCTGGCGCAACTGATGCCGGCCTGTTCCGGTGTGCGCAGATGGGGGGCCGCATCGCTGGACCTCGCTTATGTGGCCGCAGGGCGCTATGATGGCTATTGGGAGCGCGAATTGCAGCCCTGGGACATCGCGGCAGGCCTGCTACTGGTGCGCGAGGCTGGCGGCTTTACTGGCCCCATCCGCGAAGATGCCGGGATTTTCGAGCGCGGCGAGATCATCGCGGCCAATGCCGAGATCTTCGGAAGTTTCGCCAAGCTGATCCGCACTCGCCCCTGACAAGGTTGCCTGCTGATGCCGATGATTCATATCCTCAACGGCCCGAACCTGAACCTGCTGGGCCAGCGCGAGCCCACGCTATACGGGCATGAGACCCTGGCGGATGTCGAAGCCGCCTGCGCCGCGCTGGCAGCAGAATTGGGGCTGGAGATAGAGTTCGCCCAGTCCAACCATGAAGGCGCGATTGTCGAACAGATTCACGCCGCACGCCTTGCGGCGCAGGGTGTGATCATCAATGCCGGGGCTTATACGCATACCTCTGTGGCGATCCTCGACGCGCTGAGCGCATTCGAAGGCCCGGTCGTCGAAGTGCACATCACCAATATCCACCGCCGCGAAGCGTTTCGCCACCACTCATATGTCAGCCAGCGGGCCGATGCGATGATTGCGGGCTGTGGCACGCAAGGCTATCTGCTGGCGCTGCGCCACATGGCCCAACGGCTGCGCTGAGCGCCGCGCGTAACTCACAGAGCACATGCGACCTAAGAAGGGGGCCACAAGCCCCTGATTTCGTTTTATGCTGTATCACGGGGAGTGGTGACACAAAGAAGAGCGAGCACATCATGCGTGAAACGATGATCACAATGGAGGCTGTCACCACAGAGAGGGACGAGATGATACTGGTGATCGATGACCATCCGCTGTTTTGCGAAGCCTTGCAGATCACCCTCTCCGAGGCACTGGGCAAAGCGCGTGTGGAAACGGCCAGCGCATTGGGGGTGGCGCTGGAGCTGTTGCGCGGCGGGCTGGAAGTGGACACGATCATCCTCGACCTCAATCTGCCCGATGTTGCGGGGCTCGACGGGTTGACGCGGCTGCGCAACGCGGCGCCGGGGGTGCCGGTCATCGTGGTTTCGTCAATGAGCGAGGATCGGATCATCACCGCTGTTCTGCATGCGGGAGCGGCCGGTTTCGTGCCCAAACATGCCCCGCGCGACGCCTTTGTGACAGCCATCCGCGCCGCAGCGCAGGGCGGGATCTATCTGCCGCAGGGCTACACGGCGCCGTCCAAGGACGCCCCACCGGATGCCGAGCGCGCAGCACTTGACCGGCTGGCGGATCTGACACCGCAACAGGGCCGGATCTTGGCGCTGGTCTGCGAGGGCTATCTCAACAAGCAAATCGCCTATGAGCTGTCGATTTCCGAAACCACCGTGAAGGCGCATGTGACGGCGATCCTGCGCAAGCTTGGCGCACAGAGCCGCACCCAGGCCGTGCGTATCGCCAATTCAGCCAGTTTCGCCGAAATCCTGCGTGATCGCGACCCGTCATGACGCAGCGCCTGCGCGCATCAAAGCCTTTGCCTCGGGGCGCGGTGATGCGCTAAGACAGGCTGTCATGGTCCATCGCCAGGGGAGGGGTGCTGGATGTTACCAAACACGTCGTTCATTACGCGGGTGCAGTCCGACGCGCCCGGAACTGCTGAGGCGATTGCCGAAGTGCTGTCGAAACTTGTGCCCGAAGATCTTGCCCTGATCATCCTGTTTGTGGGCGAAGGCCATGATCTGGACGTGATCGAGCAGGCGCTTGCGCCAGTCACCCGTCAGACCCAGATCATCGGATGCACGACGGCCGGTGAAATCGGCGCGGGCGGCTATCTTGAAGGGCAGATCGTTGCGATGGGCCTGCCGCGCAGCCTGTTCCGGGTGGCGACCGGGCATCTGAGCAATCTGCGCCAGTTCGGCCCGGAAGCCGCGCGCGATCTGGCCTTCGAGCTGCGCGCGGAAGTCACCTTCTCGACGGCGGATTGGGCCAATGAGGTGGCTTTCCTGCTCAGCGACGGGCTGTCGCTGATGGAAGATCAACTCGTCTGGGCCCTCTCCGAGGCGCTGGGCCAGAGCCCGCTCGTGGGGGGATCGGCGGGCGACGGGCTGAGTTTTGGCAAGACTTTCGTGTTGCATGACGGCCGGTTCCTGACCGATGCGGCGGTGCTTGCGCTGTTGCGCACGCCCTGCCGGGTGACGGCGTTCCGCTTCGATCATCTCGAACCCACGGATCACCGGATGGTCGTGACCGATGCCGACCCCGCGCAACGTTTGGTGCGCGGCATCAACGGGATGCCTGCGGGGCCGGAATATGCGCGCATTCTCGGCAAAGACCCGCAGCAGCTCTCGCCCTTCATCTTCGCGGCCAATCCGGTCGTCTCAAAGATCGGCGACGACCACCACGTTCTGGCCATCCAGCGTGTTGAACCCGATGGCACCTTGCGCTTCTTCTCTGCGATCGAGCCGGGGCTGGTGCTGCGCCTGGCGCAAAGCACCGATCTGGAGGCGCATCTGGAACGCGAATTGAACCGCCTTGCGCCCAAAGGCGAAACCCCGGCGATTCTGGCCTGCGACTGCATCCTGCGCAGGCTGGAGGCCGAAAATACTCAAAGCGCGCATCGCATCTCCAGGCTGCTGGACCGTTTCGGGGTGACAGGCTTCAACACCTATGGCGAGCAATTCAATCTGGTACATGTGAATCAGACCTTCACCGGGCTGGCTTTTTATCCGCCCGATGATGACACGGACGCGCTGGCCAACAGCGATTTTACGGCACATCTTGTGAAGACCCGCGCGGATGCCTGAGAAGTTTCTGATCGACAATCTGAGCCCCGAGGAAGAAAACGCGCGGCTTCGCGCGATCATCGGCGCACTGATGGATCGTTCGGAACGCGCCACCCAAAGCCCCAACCGCCCCATAGGCCAGCTCAGCCATGTGGTCGCGATGGAGCAGCAGATCCGCACCCGCACCCGCGATCTGGCCGAGACACTGGATCGGCTGCGGATCTCGAATGCACGGCTGTCGCAAGCCGAACGCGAGGCCGTGAATGCCCGCAACGCGCTTGCGGATGCGCTGGAAGCGATGAGCGAAGGCTTCGCGATGTTTGATGCGCAGGACCGGCTGACGATGTGGAATTCGCGCTTTTGCGCCGATTTGCCGGATGTGCGTACGCGCATCGAGCAGGGGCTGTTCTTCCAGCAATATGTGCAATTCGTCTCGGAAAGCCCCGCGCTGAACCTGCCCGGCCATGTCGCGCGCGACGACTGGGTGGCGCAGCGCATCGAGAGCCACCGGCGGCGTGACGTGAATTTCATGGTTCCGCTGATCGAGGATCAGTGGTTGCAGGTCTCTGAGCAGCGCATGGTGTCGGGCGGCACGGCGGTCACCCAGACCGATGTGACCGGCATGGTGCGCAATGCCCGCGAAGAGCGCACCAAGCTGCTCGACGAGCAGGCCCAGATGGTGCGCGCGACGCTTGATCACATCGATCAGGGCGTGATGATCTTTGACGCCAAGGCGCGGCTTGCAGGCTGGAACCGACGCTTGCGCGAGTTGTTTTCGCCGCCGGTGGATCTGCTGACCACGGGCACGCCTTTTGCCACGATCCTGAACAATCTGATGCGCCGCCGCCAGTTGGGGCGCAGCAATATCCGCGCCACATTGACGGAGTGGGTCGAGGGACCGCCCTTCCGCCCGCCGCTCAATCTGGAGGTGGTGCAGGATGAAGGCATCGTGCTCGAATTGTCGGCGCAGGCCATGCCTGACAGGGGATTCGTGATTTCGTTCAACGACCTGACCAAGGAGCGCCGCGCGATTGCCGAGATGCACCGGCTCAACGAGACGCTGGAAGCGCGGGTGCGCGCCCGCACGCTGGAGCTGGAATCGGCCCGCGACGAGGCCGAGCGCGCCAATGCCTCGAAATCGCGCTTCGTGGCATCGGCAAGCCATGATCTGCTGCAGCCGCTGAATGCGGCGAAACTCTTCATCGCGTCGCTGTCGTCGATGGAGAATGCGCCCGCGCAGGCGCGGCTGATCGAGCGGATCACCTCTGCTTTCGGGTCTGTCGAGCAAATCCTCGGCGCATTGCTCGATATCTCGAAATTCGATATTGGTGTGGCGCGCGCGAAGCCCGAAACCATCGCCCTTGGCCCGCTTCTGGCCCGCCTGCGCGAAGAGTTCATGCCCATGGCCATCGCGCGCGGGTTGTCGCTGCGGATCCATGACACAAGCGCGCATGTCACCTCTGATGCGGTCTATCTGAAGCGCATTCTGCAAAACCTGCTGTCGAATGCGATTCGGTACACTGATGAGGGCCGCATCGTGCTGGGGGTGCGACGCTGCAGGGGGGCCCTGCGCATCGAGGTCTGGGACAGTGGCCCCGGCATTCCGGAACATCAACAGGCCGATGTGTTTCAGGAATTCACCCGGCTTGATCCGGCGCGGGGCGACAGTGGCATGGGGCTGGGACTTGCGATTGTCGAACAGGCCTGCGCGCTGCTCCATCATCCGCTGTCGCTGCGCTCGGTCGTCGGACGCGGCACAGTATTTCACGTCACGGTGCCCCTCGCTGATGCCCCCGTCGCCAACGCGACCGGCACGGCCAGTTTTGACGCCACGCGCGAAGCCCTTGAAGATCTGTTGGTGCTGGTGGTTGAAAACGACCCGGAGGTGCGCAGCGCCATGATGGGTGTGCTGGAGGATTGGGGCACAAGCCCGATCGAAGCCACCGATCTGGCACAGGCGCAGGAACAGATCGCTGAATTCGGCCTCGCGCCCGACGTGATCCTGGCCGATTATCAGCTAGACGCAGGGGCCACCGGACTGGAGCTGATCAGCGCCTTGCGCGCGCAGCATGGGCCCATTCCCGCCGTGCTGATCACCGCCAATCACAGCCCTGATCTGATGGAACAGGCCGAATCCGAAGGGATCTTGCTGATGACGAAGCCACTGGCGCTGCGCCGGCTGCGGCGGCTGTTGCAGCATGTGCCGCTCTATAATGACACAAGCCGACCCGATACAGCGGCCTTGCGCGGCGATCACAGCTATTGGCTGCGCCATGCGCCGGGCGAAAGCTGAGCGCGCGCTACAAGTTGCGGCGGCGTTCGAGGAAGTTCAGCACAGACTGGGCCGCGCGCAGGCCCGGCGCGGTCTGCCCCTGCCCCAGCCGTGTCATGGTGGTCTGCATCGCCTGAAGCTGCGCCGCGCGCGCGGCAGGGCTGTCGATCAGCACGCGCAGGCGCTGCGCGATCTTCTGCGGCTGGCACTCGCGGCCCAGATATTCCGGAATGGCGCGGGTTTCACTGACCAGATTGACCAGCGTGACCGTGTCGATGCGGATCAGGCGCTCTGCCAGCCAGCGTGTGAGCCAGTTCACATCATAGGCGATCACCATCGGGATCTGACTGGCCGCAAGTTCCAGCGACACTGTGCCCGAAGCCGCCAGCGCCAGATCGGCCAGATCAAAGGCCGCGCGCTTCTCGCCCGGATCGGTCAGCACATCCGCGGCCACTGGCCAGCGGCCCACCGCCGCGCGCATGTCGGCCGCACGCTCGGCCACGCTGGGCACGAGAACCTGCATCCCGGTCGCGCCGAGACGCTCCAACGCGGCCCCGAAGACCGGAGCATGGCGCGCGATCTCGCCGCGGCGCGATCCGGGCAGGACGAGCAGGATCGGGGCAGGAAAGCGCGCGCGCAAGGCCGCGCGCTCCGCCTCGGTGGCGCGCGGCTCGGCGACCACCGGGTGGCCCACGAAATCGCAGCTCATGCCCGCCGCTTCCATATAGGGCGGCTCGAAGGGCAGAAGCGCCAGCACATGATCCACCAAGGGTGCCATTTTCGCCGCGCGGCCCGGACGCCAGGCCCAGACCGACGGGGCGACATAATGCACGACGGGCAGATCGGCGCGCTGTGCGCGTGCGCGGCGGAGCACGCGCAGGCAGAAATCCGGGCTGTCGATGGTGATCACCAGATCGGGCCGGGTGTCAGCAATCGCTTGCGCGGTTTCGCCGATGCGGCGCAGCAGGAGGACCGCGCGGGGCAGGACTTCGGCGATCCCCATGACCGAGAGATCCGACATGGGAAAGCGCGACACAAGACCCTGCGCGGCCATGTCCGGCCCGCCGATGCCGTCGAATTGCGCCATGGGCTGCAATTCCCGCAGGCCAGCCAAAAGCGCCCCCCCGAGCTTGTCGCCAGACGGCTCGCCTGCGATGACGAAGATCTTCACGCCCCCTCGCGCGCCCAAAGCGCCAGTCCCAGCGCATCCGCCCGCGCGATCATCTCGGCACGCTCGATGAGCAACACGCCCCCGGCTTCAAACGCGACCCCCCCCAGCCCGGCTGCATGGGCGCGCGTGACCGTGTCAGGCCCGAGAGCGGGCAGATCGATCCGGCGGTCCTGGCCCGGTTTGGGCGCTTTGCAGAACACGCCGCCGTCAGGCAGCGCCGCCCCATCCGCGCGCAATTGCGCCAGATGCGCGAGCATCGCGTCAGTGCCCGGCAGGGCCTCCAATGCCAGACATTGCCCGCGCGCGACAACACAGCCCTGCCCCACATCCGCCGCCCCCGTCAGACGCAGGATCTCAAAGCCGCGCGCCGCGTCCTGTTTTTGCGCGGGCTTCGGCGCGACAGCGCCAAGCACCCCCGGCGCGGCGACAAGCTCGGGGCAAATCTCCTGCGCGCCCACAACTTCGATGCCCCATTCGCCCATCAGCGCGATCACCTCGCGCAGTGTGCCATCATCGCCCTGCTGCATCGCGGCCATGATGCGCGGCAAAAGCTGCATGGTGGCCGGGTCGATCAGCGCAGGATCAAGTTGGGGACGATGCACACCGCCCGCAAACACCGCCTTTGTGACGCCCTGATCCTGCAGATGGTCCAGAAACGGCACCAGACGTTCCAGCCGGAAGCGCAGCACATCGCCGCGCGCCTGGCTGAGCGTCTCGAACCCCTCCAACTCTGCCAGCAGCGCCGCAGTGCCCAGCTGCGCGGCCAGCATCCCCGGCAAGGCCCCCCGGCCCGCGATCAGGGCGATCTTGCTCATTTGGGACGCAGGAAGTTGCGGCCAGCCTCGCCTGTGAAGAAGCGCGCGACCTGAGCGACCGCGTCCTCGGCCCCTTCATCCAGAAGCGCCTGCGCCAGATCGGCCAGCGCGCCCTCGCCTGCCAGCCGCTTATAGGCCGCACGCAAGGCCGCGATCTGGTCGCGCTCCATCCCGCGCCGCTTCAAGCCGATCAGGTTCAGCCCGTGCAGCACCCCGTCCGGGCCGGAGACCAGACCGAAGGGCATCACATCATGGGTCACGCGGGTCAGCGCGCCGATCATCGCGCCCTCGCCCACGCGGATGAACTGATGCAACCCGGCCGAAGCGCCCACGATCACATTGCGCTCGATCACCACATGGCCCGCGACACCGGCGAAATTCGCGAGGATCACATTGTCGCCGAGCTGCGCATCATGGCCGACATGCGCGCCCGCCATGATCAGGCAATTATCGCCCACCCGCGTCACGCCGCCACCATGTTCCGTGCCCGCATGCAGCGTCGCATTCTCGCGAATGCGGCATTTTGCGCCGACGATCAGCCGTGTGCGTTCACCTGCATATTTCAGATCCTGCGGCACTTCCCCCACCGAGGCGAAGGAAAACACGGTCGAGCCCGCGCCGATCTCGGTCCAGCCCGTGACATGGGCATGCGGCTTGATCACCACGCCTTCGCCCAAGATCACCTCTGGCCCGATCACAGCGAAAGGCCCGATCTTGCACCCCGGCCCGATCTGCGCGCCGGGCTCGATCACCGCCATCGGATGGATTTCGGCACTGGGATCAATCATCGCTGCACTCACGCGCTGGCCCGCGTGCTCAGGTCGATCATCGCGGCAAATTCCGCCTCTGCGGCCAGCTGGCCATCGACCTTGGCCACGCCTTCGAATTTCCAGATCTTGGTCGAGCCACGTTTGACCGTCACATGCAGCTCCAACACATCCCCCGGCACCACCTTGCGGCGGAATTTGCATTTGTCGATGGACATGAAATAGACCAGCGGTGCCTTTTCGCCAAAGCCCACCGACAGCCCGACCAGCACGGCCGCCGTCTGCGCCATCGCTTCGACAATGGTGACACCGGGCATGATTGGCGCGCCGGGAAAATGACCCTGAAAATGCGGCTCGTTGAAGGTCACATTCTTGATGCCCACCGCCGAGCTGCGCGCCACCACATCGCGGACCTTGTCGATCAGCAGAAACGGGTATCTGTGCGGGATGATCTTCATGATCGTGGTCAGATCAGCTTCGGTCGGCACGTTCTGGGTCATCTTGGTCCTTTCGGCGGTCTTGCCCCCACACAGATCGCGCGGGACACTGGGGTCTAGCAAGGCTTTCCGGGGCTGGCAAGCATCTGGCCACCGCATCTGCGGTCAGGGCAACGTCAGCGGGAATGGCGCTTGGCCCCCGTCCCCGATCGCCGCATCCAGCGCGGCCACGGCCTCGTCGGTCATGTCAGTGCCGGGCGCGGCGATGATGACCGCGCGGGCGTCGATCAACACCTGTCCGCCCAGCTCGGCAAGCTGATCTTGCAGGATGGGGGCGATCTGGCCAAAGAAACGGCGGCGCTCGGACTCTTCGAATTGCACAAGGCGCTGACGCTTTTCGGCCTGCTCACGACGCGCGGTTTCGGCCTGCAGGTCGAATGCAGCAGCGGCGGCGCGGAATGCCTCGACAGTCATCTCGGCGCGCAACGCAGTCAATTCGTCTTCGCGCGCGGTCAGTTCTTCGAGCAAGCGGATATTCTCGGCCTCAAGCGCGCTTGAGGCGGCTTCGATCTCGGCGGCAACACGCTGGCCGAATTGCGACTGGCGAAACAGACGCTCATCGTCAATCGTGCGCAAGACCGGCTGCGGGGCGGTCGCGGGCACGCCCAGCGAAAATTCAAACCCCGATTGCGCCTGGAGAGGGGCGGCAAGCCCCAGACCTGCCGCCCCCAAAACCACCGCCAAAGCTGCGGCCCCCTGCATCAGAAGCGCGAGACAATCGAGAAGTCGAAATTCTGCTCGCGGTCGCGGTCAAGCTTGCGCACAGCGCGCGAGAAATCGAAGCGCAACGGACCGAGCGGGCTGTCCCAGAACAGCGATACGCCGACTGTGCCGCGGATATGAAACTTGTTGTAATCGGTTCCGTCTTCGCCCGTTGTGATCCCCGACATGCCGTCCGCGCCCCAGACCGAGCCCGCATCGGCGAACACACCGCCGCTCAAACCGTATTCCTCGGGCGTGCCAAGCGGGAATTGCACTTCCGCCTGCACCGAGACGTAGCGATTGCCACCGACAACGCTGCGATTGGTCGCATCAAAATCACGCGGACCAGCGCCTACGGGCGAGAACCCCCGCATCACATCCGACAATTGGAAGCGTTCGCGGTTGCGCGACTGGCCGCTGACCATATGCAGCATCCCCGCGCGCAAGTCACCTCGCAGCGTCACGTCTTCGTTCAGGATGCTCATCTCATAGCCCGCGCGCCCTTCGGTCTTGACGAAGCGGCGGCTTTGCGTGCCCAGTCCGAAATCCTGGCTCAGGCTCAGGATATAGCCCTGTGTCGGATCGATCCCCACTCCGCGCGTATCAATTGCGTAGGTGTAGCCAAGAGAGCCCGTGATCGCCGTGCCTGCGTCCTGATCGGCAAAGAGGCGGCGGGACGGGCGCGCATCTGTATTTCCTGCTTCATTAAACTTTTCATCGTCAGGGTCATCCAACCCCCGCAGCCGGTCCAGAACCAGACCTTGCCGCAGCCGCAGCCGCGCGAATTCACCGACCTGGAAGCCGATGGAATTGTTGAAAAACGCCGAGCGCGTATCGAAATCGGTGTTGAAGCTGCGGGTTTCGCGATAGCCCACTTCGAGCGTGTAGGAAAGATCACGCCCGAACAGCGCCGGCTCGCCAAAACTCAGCGAGATATCGCGCGAGCCCTTCACAGTGTTGAAGGCAGCAGAGACACGCTGCCCGCGCCCGAGAAAATTTACTTCCGCAAAGGAAATCCCGAAACCGACGCCCTGCGAGGCCCCATAACTGACCGAGAAACCCAACGAGCCGGTGGTGGTTTCTTCCACCTCGACATCGACAATCGCCTGATCGGGGGCGCTGCCCTGGCGCGGTTCGACCGACACATTCGAGAAATAGCCGAGTGCGCGGATGCGTTCGGCGGCTTCGCGGATTTCGCGCGGGTTCAGCGGATCGCCTTCCGCGGAGTCGAATTGCCGACGCACAACGCGATCAAGCGTTGTGGTGTTGCCCTGAATATCGATCCGCTCCACGAAAATCCGCTCGCCCCGGACAATCGCGAATTCCACGTCGATCGTCTGGTTACGATTGTTGCGGGTGAAGCGCGGTTCGGCGCGGATGAAACGCAGCCCGCGCTGCTCGGCCATCCGCTCGATCCGGGCGATGTTCTGGTCAAGCACTGTGGGCGAAAAGATCGTGCCGGGACGCAGGCGCAATTCGCGCTCGTATTCGGCCGCGTCAATGCCCTCAACCTCGCTGACAACCGAAATCTCGCCAAAGCGATATTGCAGCCCTTCGCGCATGTTGAAGGTCAGGAAAAACCCGTCGCGCTCCCGCGACAACTCGGAATTGACCGAGAGCACCTCGAAATCCAGAAAGCCGCGCGCGAGGTAGAAATCACTGAGCAATTGCCGGTCGAGCGCGATGCGCTCGGCCACGAAAGTATCGCGCTGCACCAACCAGCGGAAGATGCCCGCCTGTTTCGTGTTGAGCACCTGACGCAAACGGTAATTCGAGAAGCTGCGATTGCCGACAAAGGAAATGCGCTCGATCTCGACGACATTGCCTTCGCGGATCTCGAAGGCGAGATCGACGCGGTTGTTGCCACGCGGGATGATCTTGGGGGTGACTTCGGCGGCCGTGCGACCGCGCTGCGCGTAAAGATTGGCGATGGCGCGGGCATCCGCTTCGACGGCTGCGGGCGACAGGACGCGACCGGCGCGGGTCTGCACAACCCCTGCAATCGCGTCATTGTCGATCCGGCGATTGCCTTCGAAATTGACGATTCCGATGATCGGGAATTCGGCGACACGGATCATCAACGTGTTGCCTTGCGGCACCAGTTCGACAGTTTCAAACAGGCCAGATGCGGTCAGATTGGCCGCCGCCTGATTCAGCTGCCCTGCCGAAATCTGCTGGCCCCGCCCGATACCTGCAATGCCAAACAGGGTGGAATCATCCACCCGTATATTGCCATCGATCGAGATTGTGTTGAACTGAAAGGTCTGCGCCAAAGCCGGACGGGCAAACCCAGTCTGAGACAGGGCAAATGCACAAAAAACCGTCGCCGAAAGGACATGCCGTCCGAGAGCACCGCGCCTGCGACGCGACACCAGTTCAAGATCCACTCCGCGCATTGTCAGGCCCCGTCCTACCGCGTTTTTATTATGCTCTTGCCTATCGGGTCTGACGGGGCTTGTCAAAGCTGTCCTGAGCAATGGCTGCGTCCGACCGGCAAGCATGTCACGCAGCCTCACACGAAAAAATGCCGCTGAGCGCGGCATTGCATAGGTTCAAGTGGTGAAGGGGCGTCCGCGTCGGCGCGCAGAGATCAGATCGTCGCGGGAGCGTATCCGTAAACAGCCAGAATGACGCGCGCGGCCACCATTGCGAGCGCGATCAGACCGATGATGAGAACCTTGTCCGAAATTGCGGACCAGATGAGGCGCATGTTGCGCAATTCGCTGTCGATATATGCCATGTCACTCTCCTTCGAGTTCGTCTTAGAGGCAGAATGAGGCAGAATCAGGGCAGCACAGGGGCCGTGTGGTGGCAATAGGACGGCCCCTGCGGATGACGGCCCCTGCGGGCATGTCAGCGGCAGGTCAGATCATTGAACAGCGCGAACAAGAACAGCGTCATGACCAGCGTCAGACCAACAGTGATCAGGATACGGACCGCCTGATCCGAAGCGGGTCGCCGGAAGATCGCCTCATAGCTGTGGAAAACCAGATGCCCCCCGTCAAGCGGCGGGATCGGGAAGAGGTTCAGAAGCCCGATGGCCACCGACAGAACGCCAATGAACCAGACAAATTCCAGCAGGCCGTCGCTGGCCTTGGCCGCCGAAGCTTCGGCAATCCCGACAGGGCTTGAGAGATTGCAGGTGCTGATCTGACCGAGGATCATGTAATATAGCCCCTGCAGCGACGTGCGGATCACATTCCAGATCTGACTCGCCGCCATGCCCATGGCCTCTGTCAAGGCCGGGGTACGGGTGCTGTATTCAAACACAGCGCCAGAGGTCAGGCCAATCAGGAAACGTGTCTCAAACCCCCCTTCGGCCAGCGGCAGATCGCTTCTGCGCGGGGTCAGCTCCAGATCCAGTTCGGTCCCTTCACGCCAGACCCGCAGCGCCATCGGATTGCCCTCGGACGCCGCCACCATCTCGCGCAGTTCGGTGAATGTGGCGATATCAGTCTCGTTGATCGACAAGATCACATCGCCCGGCTGCATCTCTGCGCGCCGAGCGGCCGATTGCAGCGTCACACTTCCGGCCAGCGGCGGGCGCGGATGCGGACCACTGACAGTGATGACGCGGCCATCGCGCTCGACCGTATAAGCGAGCACGGGCTGTGCGGGCATATCATCGGCAGAATTGATGAAATCCGCCAACGTCTCCGTGGGAACCCCTTCCACAGCCAGAATACGGTCGCCCTGTGCCAACTCGAACGGCCCTGCAGGCAGCGGTGTGATCTCGCCCACCACAGGCTCGTCGATCGCCACGCCCTGATACATCATCAGCCCTGCGAAGATGAAGAAGGCGAGGATGAAATTGAAGATCGGCCCGGCTGCAACGGTCGCGGAGCGGGCCCAAAGCGGCGCCCCATGCATCGTGCGCCGTTGCTCGGCGGCGCTCATCTGCGCCATGCCCGCCGCGTCCTTGGACGACACGGCGCTGGCGTCACCGGCGAACTTCACAAAGCCCCCCAGGGGCAGCGCGGCGACCTGCCAGACGGTCCCGTGGCGGTCCGTGCCCTTGAACAAGACTGGCCCAAAGCCCAGCGAGAAGACCTCGGCATGGATGCCTGACAGGCGTCCGATGATATAATGGCCGTATTCATGCACCGCCACGATGATCGACAAGACGATGACAAACACGGCAATCGTGTAGAAGAAATTCCCGAAACTCGGCAGCAGCCCGATCAGATCCAAACTTTTTCCCTTCGCGGTTGTCTTGCCTTCAGGCCATGGCGGCTGCGTGGCGTCCTGCGGTCTCTCTGGCCATTTGGTCCATGGCCACCACGGTTTCAAGCGAAACTACGGGCGCAGTAAGGCAAGTTTCGGACAAAAGGCTGTCAATTGTGCGCTCAACGAGCTGCGCCATGTCCAGAAACCCGATCCGGCCCGCGATGAATTCGTCCAGCGCCACTTCCTTGGCCGCGTTGAATACCGCCCCGCTATGGCCGCGCAGCTCCATCACCTCGCGCGCAAGCCGCAGCGCGGGGAAGCGGTCGGGGTCAGGGGCCTGGAAGCTGAGCTGGCCCAGCTGCGCCAGATCGAGCCGGGCCACAGGCAAGTCGCGGCGCTCGGGCCAGTTGAGCGCATAGCCAATCGCGTGACGCATATCCGGCGCGCCCAGATGCGCCATCAGCGCACCGTCACGAAAGCCCACCAGCGCATGGATGATCGACTGCGGGTGGATCACGGCCTCGATCTGCGCGGGCTCGAAGCCGAAATATTCCCGCGTTTCAATGAGTTCCAGCGCCTTGTTAAACAAGGTCGCAGAATCGATGGTGATGCGTTGGCCCATGTCCCAATTGGGGTGTGTCTGCGCCTCGGCCAGGGTCGCGCGCGACAGCGCCGCGCGGTCCCAGTCGCGGAACGGCCCGCCAGAGGCCGTGATGATCACCCGCTCGACGGCGGCAATGTCTTCGCCCACCAGCGCCTGAAACACCGCCGAATGCTCACTGTCCACAGGCAGGATGCGCGCGCCGTGGCGTGCGGCCTCAGTCATCAGCAGCGGACCTGCGGTCACCAGCGATTCCTTGTTGGCAAGCGCCAGTGTCGCGCCCTGCGCCAGCGCGCGGAAGCCCGGCGCAAGCCCGGCCGCGCCGACGATCGCGGACATCACCCAATCGGTCGGGCGCTCGGCGGCCGCAATCAGCGCTTGCGTGCCCGCGGCCACTTCAATCCCGCTGCCAGAAAGCGCGTCCTTGAGGGCCGCGTAACAGTCGTCATGTGCTGTGACCGCCAAGGTCGCGCGCAGGCTGCGCGCTTGTTCGGCAAGCCGCGTGACATTGCGCCCGCCGGTCAGCGCCACAGTCTCGATATCATCGCGGCGACGCAGCAGATCGAACGTGCTCTCGCCAATGGAGCCCGTCGCGCCGAAAACGGATACCCGCATGCCTGCCCCCTCTCAGCCCAGGAAGCCCGACTGGGCCATGATCAGCACCATCAGCGCGCTGGCGATCATCGCGTCAAACCGGTCGAGCACGCCGCCATGACCGGGGATCAGGTTAGAGCTGTCCTTGACGCCCGCATGACGCTTGATCGCGCTTTCGGCAATATCGCCCGCCTGCCCCGCCATCGCGACCAAAACCGAGACGACGATCAACCCTGCGCCCGCGCCGAGCGGCCCCGTGAAGCCCGCACCAATCGCTGCCGCAAGCAGCCAGCCTGCCACAGTGCCCGACCATGTTTTCTTCGGGCTGACGCGCGGCCAGAGCTTCGGGCCGCCCAGGATGCGGCCTGCGAAATAACCTGCCACGTCCGAGCCGATGACCAGCGCCACGAGCCACAGCACCCAGAGCAGACCGAAATCTGCGCGCAAGACGATCAAGCCAAAGCCCGCGAACAGGATCAGCGCAAGATAAGGCACCGAGACAGCGCGCTGCCCCAGCATGACCCCGGCGAGTATCGCTGTGGCAAGGAGCAACGCAAGGCTGAGCAACGGCGCCGCGACCAGGTAAACTGCGCCAAGAAGCGCCAAGGCAAGGCCCAGCGCAATGCCCTCCGCCTGCCCGAAAGCGGCTTTGGGTGCGAGCATCCGGGCCAGTTCCCAGCCCATCAGCGCACACACGACAGCGATGGCCAAAACGAACAGCACTCCCCCCGCCCAGATCGCGCCTGCACCGATGGCGATCATCACCACTGCCGACAGGGTGCGCGCGCGCAGGTCGGTGAAACTGGCCGGGGCGCGGGTCACTTCAGCACCCCTCCGAAGCGGCGTTCGCGCTTGGCAAATCCGTCGAGGACCGTCTTCATCGTGTCGGGCGTGAAATCGGGCCAGAGCACGGGGGTAAAGACATATTCCGCATAAGCCGCCTGCCAGAGCAGGAAATTCGACACCCGCGTCTCGCCGGAGGTGCGCACGACCAGATCAGGGTCCGGCAAGGCACCCGTGTCGAGATGGCGCGATATCACCTGATCGGTGATCGCCGCAGCATCGAGTGCGCCCGCCTGCACTGCGCGGGCCACGGATTGCGCCGCGCGCCGGATCTCGTCGCGCCCGCCGTAATTGATCGCCACCGTCAGATGCACCCGGTCATTTCCGGCCGTGTCCGCCTCGATCCAGTCGAACAGCGCCTGCAGCTTGGGATCGAGCGGGGTGCGGTCGCCGATGATGCGCATGCGCACGCCTTCGGTCTTCATCCGGCCCGCCTCGCGCTTGATGTAGCGCCCGAAAAGCGACATCAGGCCCAGCACTTCTTCGGTGGTGCGCGACCAGTTCTCGGTCGAGAAGGCATAGAGCGTCAGATAGCGTATCCCGAGGTCAGGACAGGCATTGACCAGCTCGCGCACCCGCTCGGCGCCCTTGCGGTGCCCCACCAGACGCGGCCAGCCCCGGTTCTGCGCCCAGCGGCCATTTCCGTCCATGATCACTGCGACATGCAGACCACTGGAAAGCGCCGGATCACTGCCACCTGCGGGCTTGTCCATTTTCATAAGAGTTTCCTTCGGGCCGCCCGGTCACTCAGACCTGCATGATCTCGCTTTGCTTGCTTTCCAGCGCCTTGTCGATCAGCCCTATATAGGTGTCGGTCAGTTCCTGGATCTCTTCGGACCAGAGTTTCTGTTCGTCTTCGCTCATGCCTGCGGCCTTGGCCTTCTTGATCTGGTCCATCCCGTCACGCCGCAAATTGCGCACAGCCACGCGCGCATGTTCGGCATATTGCGCGGCCACTTTGCTCAGCTCCCGGCGGCGTTCTTCATTCAACTCCGGAATTGGTAGCATAATTATCGTGCCGTTCAACTGCGGGTTGATGCCCAGCCCGGATTCGCGGATTGCTTTTTCAACCTTGCCGACCATCGACTTGTCCCAGACATTGATCGTGACCATGCGCGGCTCGGGCACATTCACGGTGCCCACCTGGTTGATCGGGGTCATCTGGCCGTAAGCCTCGACCATCACCGGCTCCAGCATCGAGGCCGAACCCCGCCCGGTGCGCAGCGAGCCGAATTCCGTGCGCAAGGCCGCCATCGCGCCGTCCATGCGCCGCTTCAGGTCATCGGTGTCAATTTCCAGATCATCAGACATCTGTGCCATCCCATCGTCTTTTCTGCCCGAATTCAGGGCGCTCAGCATCTTCTAGCCGCTGCGCCCAAGTTTTGTAAGCCTCGAACCACGCGCTCAGGCATGGACGCGCGTATAGGTGCCCTCGCCCCGCAGGATGCCGCTGAACCCGCCCGGCTCGTCGAGCGAGAACACTATCAGGGGCATCTTGTTGTCCCGACACAGCGCAATCGCGGACGCATCCATCACCTTGAGATTGGCGCGCAAGACCTCGTCATAGCTGATCTCGGAGTAACGCTGCGCATCGGGGTTGGTCTTGGGGTCGCTGTCATAGATGCCATCGACCTGCTTGCCCATGAAAATCGCCTCGCAGGCCATTTCTGACGCGCGCAGCGCGGAGGCCGTGTCGGTGGTGAAATACGGATTGCCAGTCCCGGCGGCGAAAATGCAGACGCGCTTCTTCTCCAGATGGCGCACGGCACGGCGGCGAATGTAGGGCTCGCAGATCTGATCCATCGGGATCGCGGAGATCACGCGCGTGAACACGCCCACTTCTTCCAGCGCGGTCTGCATCGCCAGCGCATTCATCACTGTGGCCAGCATCCCCATATAATCGGCTTGCGTGCGCTCCATCCCCTGCGCCGAGCCCTGCAAGCCCCGGAAGATATTGCCGCCGCCGATCACCATGCAGATCTCGACGCCCATATCATGCACCGATTTCACCTCGCGCGCGATCCGCGCCACGGTCGGGGGATGCAGGCCGAAGCCCTGATCCCCCATGAGCGCTTCGCCCGAAATCTTGAGCATCACGCGGCCATAGGTGGTCTGGGGGGTATCGGACATGGGGCTTTCCTTCCTGCAGGGCCGGCGCGCAAGGATCATGCAAGGCGCGGGCGCTTTCCTTGCGCGGCAAAATGTCGGAAAACGCCCGCAGGTTCAATCGCAAAGCAGAGGCCCATGCCCAGAATTGACGCTCCGCTGGAAACCGCCCTTGCCCGGTTGCGCGACAGCCCCCCCGATCCGGCGCGTCCGGTGCTGCTGGCAGGGCCGACCGCCAGCGGCAAATCGGCGCTGGCCCTGGCCTTGTCCGAAGCCCAGGGGCGCGTGATCATCAATGCCGATGCGCTGCAGGTCTATGAAATGTGGCGCGTGCTCACAGCGCGGCCCGAGGCGCGCGATTGCGCGCGCGTCCCGCATTTCCTTTATGGTGGGGTCGGGCGTGATCAGGACTGGTCGGTGGGCCATTGGCTGCGTGCGCTCGACCCGCTGCTGCGCGCGCATCCCACTGCCATCATCGTGGGCGGCACCGGGCTCTATTTCCGCGCCCTGACCGAGGGGCTGGTCACATTGCCCCCGACCCCTGCCGCCTTGCGCGCCGAGGCGGATGCCCATCTGGCCCGCGCCGGGCTGGCCGCGTTGGTGGCAGAGCTGGATCCAAAAACCCGCGCGCGCATTGACACGCGCAACCCCGCGCGCGTGCAGCGCGCATGGGAAGTGCAGGCCGCCACGGGTCAGGGACTGGCCCATTGGCAGGACCAGACGCCGCCGCCGCTCTTGGCGCGCGCGCAGGCCACTGCGCTGGTGCTGCGCCCGGATGTCGAATGGCTGAATGCGCGAATCGATCAGCGCTTCGAGCAGATGCTGAATGCCGGCGCATTGGAGGAGGTGCGCGCCGCCCTGCCGCACTGGCAGCCGCAGGCACCATGGGCGCGCGCGATTGGGGCGCCTGAGCTGATCGCCCATCTGCAAGGCCAGATATCGTGGGATGAGGCGCGGCAAGCCGCAACACTTGCCACGCGCCAATATGCCAAACGCCAACGCACATGGTTTCGCAACCGCATGCGGGACTGGGACGCGCTGATCTGAGCGCGCAGAGCGCGAGTCACAAAATTACAACGCCGCTCCCCGTCACGGCTGTTTTTTTCACACGCCCGTGAAGTAACGCTTCGCGTTAACCTTTTTTCCGTCCTAATCTTGCCGTCATCCGGGGGGATGTCGATGTGATGCAAAACATACCTGATCCAGTATTGCGGCTGCGGCTTATGCCGATCTCGAAATTCGCCTCTGCCCCAAAATGGCAGCTTGAGACCATGCGGGCCCTGCGCGAGCCGCTGTTTCTGTGGTTCACCCATGGACAGGGGCGCATCAATCTGGGGGGAAGCATCCGCGGCTTTCATCCCCATAATGCGATTTTCATCCCGGCGGGCACGCTGCACGGCTTTCAGGCCATGACCCGTGTGCAGGGCACAGCGATCTATTTCGGACAAGCACAGACATTGGACCTGCCGGACGGGCCATTGCACCTGCGTCTGCGGGAGGCCAACCAGCATGCCGAGGTCGCCCATATCATCGACGCGATCCAGCGCGAGGTTGAAGGACAACGCCCGATGGCCGAGCGCGCTGCACGCCATCAGTTGGGGCTGCTGGCGATCTGGATGCAACGCCATCAGCGCGAAATTGCTGCCAATGGTCAGAAGGCAAGCCCGGAGCTGAATGCCAATGAGAAGCTGACCGCCCGCTTCGCGATGCTTCTGGAGCGGGAATTCGGCAGCGCGCTGAATGTGACCGATTATGCGACCGCGCTTGGTGTGACACCGACGCATCTGACCCGCGCCTGCCGCGCCAGTTGCGGGCGCACGGCGCTGGCCCTGTTGCAGGATCGGCGTCTGTTTGAAGCCCGTAAGCTTTTGTCAGATACCGATGTGCCTGTGCAGGACATCGCGCGCAATCTCGGGTTTTCGACAGCGGGCTATTTCTCTCGCGCCTTCTCGCAGGCAGTGGGACAATCGCCTTCGGCCTATCGCAAACAGCGCGGGGGCGCGCGCTCAGGCGCGGCGCTGTAAGCGCCCCGCCCCGGACGTCGCGCTGCTACTCGGCCGCTTCGGGCGGGTTGACCGAATCCCCCTGCTCGGACTTGGCTTTCTCGGATTTGGCTGTCTCGGACTTGGCTGTCTCGGACTTGGCTGTCTCGGAGGCAGGCTTGCGGGGTTTGCGCGTATTTCGCGCAGGTTTCGGCGCCGACTTGGCATCAGCTCCGTCACCTTCTCCCGCATTCGGCTTGCGCGCGCGCGGTTGACGACGCGCTGGCGGTTTGGGGACATCGGCACCGGCAGCTTCGGTCTCGTCGGGATTTGAGGACGCGCCAGTTGCATGCGGTTCCAAGACCGGGGCTGGCTGCTCGTGCCGCGCGGTTTCCGGTGTCTCGACCAATGTGCCCTGATCGCGCTCGGAGCTTGTGTTGTCCTGAAGCGCGAAGGCATCGGCCCCCGACATGTCGCGCGCGTCATCGCCATTCTGCTGCGACCCGTCTGCGTTGCGGCGCGGTTCATGGCGGCGCTGGCCTTGGCCGCGATCGTCGTTCTGACCGCGATTACGATCTTCCTGCTGCAGGCGCCGTGCTTCCTGCTCGGCCTGCTGCTCGCGCATCGCCTGCGCCAGAAGCCGGGTGTAATGCTCGGCATGCTGCTGAAAATTCTCGGCGGCCACGCGGTCATTCGAGAGTTGCGCGTCGCGCGCCAGAACCTGATACTTTTCGATAATCTGCTGCGGCGTGCCGCGCACCTTGCCTTCAGGGCCGGAACTGTCAAAGACGCGATTGACGATATTGCCAAGCGTTTTGGGACGGTTCGATTTCGAACGCGAGCGTTTGTTGGTTGATCTCATGCGTAACTATATCCTGCCGATCATGGCATAGGTGCAGTCCTGTTTTCAGTGTCTCCGTCACCGGACGACCCGGACTGCTGAAAAAGGGATTTAGAGAAGCGCTGCGTGACCCCGCATCCCGCTTCTTGAATATCACTTCGCATGGCTGAGGGCGCAAGACAAGCCCCTAGCGATTAAAATTTGCGATCCGGGCCGGAAACAGCGGTTTCCCCGCTGTGCGCCTCAGGCAGGGCGTTGCGCCATCACCACCCGCGCGCGGCCCGTCATATCCGCGACCAAGGCTGCAGCGCGCAGACCGGCCTGCGTGAAGATCGCCTGCACATCCGGCCCCTGCCCCAGCCCGATTTCCACCATCAACCAGCCCGCAGGGGCCAGCAGCGCCGGTGCCTGCGCGGCGATGCGCCGGTAATCCGCCAGTCCCGACCCGTCACAGCCAGCGGGCACGAGCGCGCCGCGCGGCTCCCAGTCGCGGGTCTCGGGGGAAAGTGCTGCGACCTCGCCTGCGCCGATATAGGGCGGATTCGAGACGATCAGATCGAATGGCCCCGCCAGCCCCGCGCACCAGTCGGCGCGCTGGAAATGCGCGCGGGCGGTCAGCCCCAGCGCCTGCGCATTGGCCCGCGCGACTGTCAGCGCGGCCTCCGAGATATCTGCGCCAAGCCCGGTCGCGTCCGGGCGTTCGGCCAGCAGGCTGAGCAGAATCGCCCCGCTGCCAGTGCCAAGGTCGAGGACATGCGCGAAAGGCAGATCCAGTGCCGTCGCGACCAGTGTCTCCGTCTCGGGGCGCGGGTCGAGGACATCTGGGGTGACCTTGAACATCCGCCCCCAGAACTGCCGCTGGCCAATGATCTGCGCGACAGGCTGGCGGCGGACGCGTGCGGCAATCGCGGCGCGAAACCGCGCCTGCACGCCCGCGTCAGCGTCGTCGCCCAGTTCCAGCGTCAGCCGGTCCTGTGCGATGCCCAGCGCATGGGCGATCAGCCAACGCGCATCGCGCGCCGCCCCGTCGATCCCGGCAGCGCGCAGGGTCTGGACCCCTTCGGCCAGCAGCCTGTCCGCGCGCATCAGGCTTCCATTTCGGCCAGTTTCGCCGCCTGATCCGCAGCCGTCAGCGCGTCGATGATCTCATCCAGATCGCCCTGCATCACGGCGTCGAGCTTGTAGAGCGTCAGGTTGATGCGGTGATCAGTCATGCGGCCCTGCGGGAAATTATAGGTGCGGATGCGCTCGGAGCGGTCGCCCGAGCCGACCTGCGCGCGCCGCGCATCCGCGCGCGCCGCATCCGCGCGCTGACGCTCCATATCGTAGAGCTTGGCGCGCAAGACCTGCATCGCGATCGCGCGGTTCTGATGCTGCGATTTCTCGGCCGATGTTACAACGATCCCGCTGGGCAGATGGGTGATGCGCACCGCCGAATCGGTGGTGTTCACATGCTGCCCGCCCGCGCCCGACGCGCGCATCGTATCGATGCGGATATCGCTTGCGGGGATGTCGATATCGACCTCCTCGGCTTCGGGCAGCACAGCGACGGTGGCGGCAGAGGTATGGATGCGCCCCCCCGATTCGGTCACGGGCACGCGCTGGACCCGGTGCACACCGGATTCGTATTTGAACCGCGCAAACACCCCCTCGCCCGCGATGCGCATCACCGCTTCGCGCAATCCCCCGAGTTCGGTTTCCGAAAAGCTGATCATCTGCACCTGCCAGCCGCGCGCCTCGGCATAGCGCTGATACATGCGCAAGAGATCGGATGCGAAAAGGCTCGCCTCCTCGCCGCCCGTGCCGGGGCGCAATTCGATCAGCGCAGGTCGCGCATCGGCGGCATCCTTGGGCAACAGCGCCAGCCGCAGCGCTTGCTCAAGCGCGGGCAACGCCTCGGCCAGCCCGGCGAGTTCATCTTCGGCCAAGGCGCGCATCTCAGGGTCACTGCGCATGTCCTGGGCATCACGCTGATCAGCGAGCGCCTGACGGTAGGCCGCAATCTGGATCACAACGGGTTTGAGCTCGGCATATTCGCGCGTCAACGCTGCGATTTCCTCAGGGGCCACGCCCTCCATCAGGCGGGCTTCGAGAAAGCCGAAGCGGCGGGTGATCTGATCAAGGGTGTCTTGCGCGAACATGTTGGACCTAGTGGCCAAACTCGGCGCGCGGGTCAAGCCTTGGCAGGGATGTGCTGGACGCGCGCGATGTGAGGATTTATGCTGCATTGATGCGCAAGTGGCGCAGGGCAAAGCAGGAATTCAACGTCAATGGGCGATTTCGCCACCACGCTCGACGCGGCCTTCTGGATCACAGCCGGGGCCATCGTGCTCCTGCTGGTCATCTCGGGTTTTTTCTCCGGCTCGGAAACGGCGCTGACAGCCTCCAGCCGCGGCAAGCTGAAAGCGCATGCCGACAAAGGCCTGCCAGGCGCTGCGAGCGCTCTGAAACTGACCGAGGACAGCGAGCGCATGATCGGCGCGATCCTGCTGGGCAACAACACGGTCAACATCATGGCCGCGTCGCTGGCCACGGCGCTGTTCACGCGGCTGTTCGGCGATAGCGGTGTGGCGCTGGCGACATTGGTGATGACGCTGCTGGTGCTGATCTTCTCGGAAGTCCTGCCCAAGACCTATGCGATCTCGAACCCCGAAACCGTCGCGCTGCGCGTCTCCGCGCCCTTGCGCATTCTCGTGGCGCTGTTTTCGCCCATCGTCTCGGTCGTCCGCTTCATCGTGCGCCGGGTTCTGATGGTCTTCGGGGTACAGATCGACCCGGATCGCGACATCATGTCGGTCCATGAGGAAATCGCAGGCACGCTGGCGCTGGGGCATTCCTCGGGGTCAGTCGAAAAGGAAGACCGTGACCGGCTGCTGGGCGCGCTTGATCTGTCAGAGCGCACAGTCGAGGAAATCATGCGCCATCGCAGCCAGATCGAAGTTGTCAATGCCGATGACCCGATCGAAGACATCATCGCGCAATGCATCAACTCGCCGCATTCGCGCCTGCCGATGTATCGCGAGGAGCAGGAGAATATCATCGGCATTCTCTATGCCCGCGATCTGGTGCGTGAAATGCACCGGCTGGTGCGCGATGCAGGCGGCGATTATCAGGCCACCCGACAGCTCGATCTCGATGCGCTGGCCCGCGCGCCCTATTTCGTGCCCGAGACAACCCCGCTTGACGAGCAGATGCGCGAATTCCTGCGCCTGCGGCGCCATTTCGCGCTGGTTGTCGATGAATATGGCGCCCTGCACGGGCTGATCACGCTCGAAGATATCCTCGAGGAAATCGTGGGCGAGATCGAGGATGAATATGACACGACCCATGCGCCGGAAGTTGAGGAAGGGCCGGATGGCGAAGTGATGGTCGATGGCGCGATGACCATTCGCGACCTGAACCGCACGATGGACTGGTCGCTGCCCGATGAGGAAGCGGTGACCGTGGCCGGGCTGGTGATCCATGAAGCGCAGTCGATCCCCGAGGAAGCCCAGGTGTTTTCCTTCCATGGCTGTCGCTTCAAGGTGCTGGAGCGCGAAGGCAACCGGATCGTACGGCTGAGTATCCGCAATGCGCAGGACACGCGCCGCGATGACTGACATCCGTCTGATCTGCGCGAGCAATGACGCCGCGATCCTGCGCGCCAATCTGATGCGTTCGGACGCGGTTGCGCAATGGCCGCTCAGCGTGATCGAGAACGCGTCCTCTGCGGCCAGTGCCTATAATCGCGGCCTCGATGAAAGCGCCGAGCCCCTGCTCGTTTTCCTGCATCACGACGTCTACCTGCCCCCCGGCTGGGAACACCTGCTGCAGCAGCGCATCGCCGAAGTTGCGGCGATGGACCCGGATTGGGCGCTGATCGGCGCCTATGGGGTGGATGAGGCCGGGCGCGGCTATGGGCCGGTCTGGTCAAGCTCGCTGGGCCAGATCGTGGGGGCCGTGCCGCTTGCGCCACGCGCAGTCCAGAGCTTCGACGAATTGCTGATCGTGATGCGCCGCGCATCGGGGCTGCGCTTTGATGCCGACCTGCCGGGCTGGCATCTCTATGGCACCGATATCGTGACGCAAGCGCGGGCGCAGGGCCTCGGGGCCTATGCCTGCGCGCTGCCGCTGGTGCATAATGATGGCTACAAGGACCAGCTCGATCAGGGATTCGGCGCGGCCTATGGCTATCTTCAGCGCAAATGGGCCGCGCGCCTGCCCCTGCGCAGCCCCGTCATCAAGATCTCGCGCACAGGCCATCAGCTCTGGCGCGCGCGCTGGCACAATATCCGTTCGCGCGACATCCGGCAGGGCATGGCCGTCGATACAGCGCTCGACCCGGTCGCGATAGCCGCCGCCTGTGGTTGGACGCGCGTTGCGCCGTAACGCCTAGGCCGCCTGCCCCGGCCCGGTGGTCAGCGACAGGAACACATCCTGCAGGTCGGGTTCTTCGCTGGTAACATCGACCACGACCCCGCCTGCGTTTGCCACGGCTGCAAGCAGCGCGCCCGCAGACACCTGGCTGCGCCGATAGGTCAGTGCCAGCCGCCCGTCCGCGCGGATTTCCTGCGTCACGCCATCGGGCAAGGTCAGATGCGCCAGCGGCGCGTCGAGCCGCAGCACCAGCGTCTTGGCATCAAGTCGACCCAGAAGCGCCGATGTCTTGTCGCGCACCACGACCGCACCATGATTGATGATGGCGATTTCGTCGCACATCTCCTCCGCCTCTTCTAGGTAATGCGTGGTCAGAATGATGGTCATGCCTTGCTCATTGAGCTTGCGCACATTCGCCCAGAGCATCTGGCGCAGTTCGATATCAACCCCGGCAGTCGGCTCATCGAGGACCAGCACATGCGGGCGATGCACCAGCGCCTTGCCCAGAAGCAACCTGCGCCGCATGCCGCCCGAAAGCGTGCGCGCATAGGCATCGGCCTTGTCCGATAGCCCGATCATCTCGAGGATCTGATCAGTGCGGCGTTGCGATTTCGGCACGCCGTAAAGCCCCGCCTGCACATCCAGCGCCCCGCGCGGGGTGAAGAACGGGTCCATGTTCAGCTCTTGCGGCATCACCCCGATGGCTGCGCGCGACTGGCGCGGGTTGATGTCCTGATCGAAGCCCCAGATCCGCACCTGCCCGGCGGTCTTGGTCACCAGCCCCGCAAGGATATTGATCAGCGTCGATTTGCCCGCGCCATTGGGACCAAGCAGGCCGAAGATGCTACCTGCAGGAATGGTCAGATCAACGCCCTTCAGCGCCTCCTTGGGCGGCGCGCCTTTCTGGCCCGCATAGGTTTTACGCAGCCCGGTGATCTCGATTGCATGGTTTGACATGGGGGATTTCCCGCCTCGTTGCTGCGCGACAAGGCCAGAGGGGTTCACGCAACCTTGCCCTGCGCCGCGATTTCAGTATTCTGGCCGGTATGTAACCTGCCACCACAGCGCCGACAAGGAAGCCTGCCCAGATGACCGCTACGCCTCAGGACTACCCTGCCCCGGAAACCGAGATTGTCAGCGCCATGCGCGTGTGTTGCGACGGCGGCGAAGGGGCGCTGGGCCATCCCCGCGTCTGGCTCTCGCTCAGTCAAGACACGGGCATGGTCGACTGCCCCTATTGTGACAAGCGCTTCATCCATCGCGACTACGCAGGCGATGCCGCAGCCTGATCCGCGCTGAGCAACATCGGCGTCTCGCCACACATCAGATCGCCATCGATGCGCATGCCACTGCGATCCAGGAAGTCTTCGATGTGATGGCCGGACCATGCCCGGATCCGCCCGAAGCCACTGATCAGCCCTGTGCCGCGCGCTGTTCCGGTTTCGGGATCCTGATAGTGATAGACCAACTGCCCTGCCAGCCCGTCCTCGCAGGCAAAGCGCGCGTGTCCCAGACGCAGCGTATCGCCCACGCGCCAGACCCCGGTGCAGGCAACGCCCGTATTCGTGACCCCTTCGAGCGTGCCCTCATTCCAGCCCAGCGCACGCCCGACCAGATAGACCCCGTCCCCCGGCATGCAGGCCACGACCGGGACACAGCTCTCGGGACTGAAAGGCGTTGAGACGCAATCGGGCAGATCCAGCGCCTGCGCGGCCTCGCTGATCAAGACCCCGGCGGCAATTGAACAGATCAGGCGCATGTGAAATACCTCTCGCTCATAGGCGGCACACGCGCAGGGTAACAGACCAAGGGGAAGCGACAAGATGACATTCGGCAAAGGCCATCACCTGCATCTGATCGACGGTTCGGCCTATATCTTCCGCGCCTATCACGCGCTGCCGCCATTGACGCGCAAATCCGACGGGCTGCCTGTCGGCGCGGTCGCAGGGTTTTGCAACATGCTCTGGCGCTACCTTGGCGAGAATACCGCCAGCGCCGACGCGCCGACCCATGCGGCCGTGATCTTTGACCATTCGTCAAAGACCTTCCGCAACGAGATCTACGACCTCTACAAGGCCAACCGCCCCGAGCCGCCCGAAGACCTGCGCCCGCAATTCCCGCTGACCCGCGAGGCCAGCCGCGCCTTCAACCTCGCCACGATCGAAATTGCGGATTACGAGGCCGATGACATCATCGCCACCCTCGCCCGTCAGGCGCGCGAGGCGGGCGGACGCGTGACCATCATCTCATCCGACAAGGATCTGATGCAACTGGTGGGCGGCGGCGTCGAGATGCTGGATGCGATGAAAAACAAGCTGATCGGCGTCGACGAGGTGCGCGAGAAATTCGGTGTCGGCCCGGAGCGCGTGGTCGATGTGCAGGCGCTGGCGGGCGATTCGGTCGATAATGTCCCCGGCGCGCCCGGTATCGGGATCAAGACAGCCGCGCTTCTGATCAACGAATATGGCGATCTCGAGTCGCTTCTGGAGCGCGCAGACGAAATCAAGCAGCCCAAGCGCCGCGCGGCGCTGATCGACAACGCCGAGTTGATCCGCATTTCCAAACGTCTGGTTCTGCTCGATGATCAGACCCCGCTCGACTTCGCGCTCGACGATCTGGAGGTCCGCGCGCCCGATGCGACGGCCCTGCTGGACTTCCTGAACGCGATGGAATTCCGCACGCTGACCCGCCGCGTGGCCGAACATTTCGACACTGAACCACCCGCCGCCCCGAGCTTGCCCATAGCGCAGCACACTCCCGCGCAGGCCGAACCCGAGGCCCCCGATTTCAAATCCGCCGAGTATGTCTGCATCCGCGATCTGGATACGCTGCGCGCGTGGATCGCCGAGATCGAAGAGATCGGCCATGTTGCCGTCGATACGGAAACCACGGCGCTGGATGAGATGCGCGCGGATCTGGTCGGCATCTCGCTCTGCGTCACCCCCGGACGCGCGGCCTATATCCCGCTGCAGCACCGCGCGGGCGGCGGGGATCTGTTCGGCGCGAGCGCGCTTATCGAGGGGCAGCTGCCCATGGATCAGGTGCTCGCACTTCTGAAACCCGTTCTGGAAGACCCCGCGATCCTGAAAATCGGGCAGAACATGAAATATGACGCCAAGATTTTCGCCCGCAACGGCATCACGATCGCGCCGATTGATGATACGATGCTTATGTCCTACGCGCTGCATGGGGGGCTGCACGGGCATGGGATGGATGCGCTCTCGGACCGCTACCTGAACCACCAGCCCATCGCGATCAAATCGCTGCTGGGATCGGGCAAATCCGCAATCACCTTCGATTTCGTGGCGATTGACGACGCGACGCCCTACGCTGCCGAGGATGCCGATATCACATTGCGGCTGTGGCAGATGTTCAAACCGCGCCTGCATGCCGCGCAAGTCACCCGCGTCTATGAGACATTGGAGCGGCCACTGGTGCCCGTGCTGGCGCAGATGGAGCGGACCGGCATCAAGGTCGACCGCGATGTTCTGTCGCGCATGTCCAATGCCTTTGCGCAGAAAATGGCGGGGCTGGAGGCCGAAATCCACGAACTTGCGGGCGAGAGCTTCAATGTCGGCAGCCCCAAGCAATTGGGCGAGATCCTGTTTGACAAGATGTCACTGGAGGGCGGCAAGAAAGGCAAGACCGGGGCCTATGCGACAGGCGCGGATATCCTCGAGGATCTGGCCGCCGAGGGCCATGATCTGCCCGCGCGCGTGCTTGACTGGCGGCAACTGTCCAAGCTGAAATCCACCTATACCGACGCGCTGCAGGACCACATCCACCCTGAGACAGGCCGGGTGCATACGTCCTACGTCATCACCGGCGCGGTCACAGGGCGGCTCGCGTCAACCGATCCGAACCTGCAGAATATCCCCATCCGGTCCGAGGAAGGCCGCCGCATTCGCACGGCCTTTGTCGCTGAAAAGGGCAACAAGCTGGTCGCGCTCGATTACAGCCAGATCGAGCTGCGGATTCTGGCGCATATCGCAGGCATCGACAGTCTGAAAGCGGCCTTCCGCGACGGGCAGGACATCCACGCCATGACCGCATCCGAGATGTTCAACGTGCCGATGGACGAGATGACGCCTGAGATCCGGCGCCAGGCCAAGGCGATCAATTTCGGTGTGATCTACGGGATCTCCGGCTTCGGGCTTGCGCGCAACCTGCGCATCCCGCGCACTGATGCGCAGGGCTTCATCGACCGCTATTTCGAACGCTTCCCCGGCATCCGCGCCTATATGGACGAGACGGTGGAATTCGCCAAACGCGAGGGCCGGGTCGAGACCCTGTTCGGTCGGCGCATCCACACGCCCGAGATCAACACCAAGGGCCCCGGCGCGGGCTTCGCCAAGCGCGCAGCCATCAATGCGCCCATTCAGGGCACAGCCGCCGATATCATCCGCCGCGCGATGATCCGCCTGCCCGATGTGATCGCGGATCTGCCTGCGAAGATGCTCTTGCAAGTGCATGACGAACTGGTGTTTGAAGTGGCTGAGGACGCTGTGGAGGATGTGATCGCCAAAGTGCGCGCTGTGATGGAAGCGGCAGCGGAGCCGGTGTTGAAACTCTCGGTGCCGCTGGTCGTGGATGCGGGCATGGGCGACACCTGGGCCGAGGCGCATTGACGCAGGCGTTTCATGAGTATTTGCATCAAGAAAATGCAGGCGGGTCAGATCACCGCGAATCGGTCCACATCGACCATGCCGTGATCCGTGATCTTGAGATGCGGGATCACCGGGAGCGCGATGAAGGCCAGTTGCAGGAACGGCTCCTCAAGGGCCACACCGAGGGATTTTGCAGCAGCGCGCAGCGCGCTGAGATCCGCGTGGACCTGCTCATAGGGGTTGAGCGACATCAGCCCGGCGACGGGCAGCGGCAATTCGGCGAGCACCGCGTCATTCGTGGCCACGACGAAACCGCCTTCGATCTGTGACAGGCGATTGACCGCGCAGGCGAGATCCGCGTAATCCACGCCGACCGCGACAATATTGTGGTGATCATGCGCCACTGTGGCCGCGATCGCGCCCTTTTGCAGGCCGAACCCGCGCACGAAGCCCGTGGCGATATTGCCGTTCCGGCCATGGCGTTCGATGACGGCAACACGGGCCAGATCGCGCGCAGGATCAGGGCGCTTGTCGCCATCCTCGGGCGGGATCACTTCGCGCAGGTATTCGGTGATGATCTTGCCTTCAATGATGCCGATGACCGGAGTGTCGGGGCTTGGATCCGTGCTGCGGAAATCCTGCGGCGTGACATGCGGAGCCCGGACCGATCGACGGGCGACTGGATCACTCAGGCGGCGCGCGGCAAAGGCCGCATCCCCCACTACCTGCCCTGCACATAGCACCAATGACGCGCGGCATTCGGCCAGATCCGGCAGCGCCACGATATCGGCGCGTTTGCCCGGTGCGATCTGGCCGCGATCCTTCAACCCGAAGGCCTCGGCCGCCGAAAGCGTCGCTGCGCGGTAAACCGCCAGCGGGTCGCATCCCAAGGCGATCAGCGACCGGATCATGTGATCCAGATGGCCATGCTCGGCAATATCGAGCGGATTGCGGTCATCGGTGCACAGGCACATATAGGGCGCAGTCACCGGCGTCAGCAGCGGCGCAAGTGCCACCATATCCTTGCTGACCGAGCCTTCGCGGATCAGGCAGCGCAGGCCCTTTTGCAACTTCTCGCGCGCCTCATCGGCAGAGGTGGATTCGTGCTCGGTGCGGATGCCTGCGGTCACATAGGCGTTCAGGTCGCGCCCTGACAAGAGCGGCGCATGGCCGTCGATATGACGGCCCGCAAAAGCGTGGAGCTTGGCCATGCAGCCGGGGTCGCGATGGATCACGCCGGGGAAATTCATGAATTCCGCAAGCCCGATGACGCGCGGGTGATCAGCCAGCGCCAGCAGGTCGCCCGCATCCAGCGCCGCGCCTGCGGTTTCCATATGGGTCGAGGGCACGCAGGACGACAGGTTCACGCGGATATCCATCACGGTACGATCTGCCGCGTCCAGAAAATAGCGGATACCGTCAAGCCCTGCGACATTGGCGATTTCATGGGGGTCACAAATGGCCGTGGTCACCCCGCGCGGGGCCACGCAGCGGTCAAATTCAAACGGCGTGACCAGCGAGGATTCGATATGCAGATGCGTGTCGATGAAGCCGGGCACCAGCGTCTGGCCGGGCAGGTCGATCACCTCGCGCGCCTCATACTCGGCCCCGATGCCGATGATCACGCCTTCGGAGATCGCCACATCGCCCGCAATCCGCGCGCCGGTCACAGTGCAAAGCACGCAGGCCCCGCGCAAAACAAGATCAGCGGGGATTTCACCACGCGCGGCGGCAATGCGGGCTTCAAGGGTCATGGGCGCGTCCTTTTTTCATCACTCTGGCGCGGTCCCGGCAGAGGCGCAAGCCTTCAACCGGGAGCGCAGGTCAGCGCGGCGTCATAAAGGGCGTAATCGTCGGAAAAGCGCTCTTGCAGGCGGCGTCGCAGATCTGACGACAGGGTTACGGACCAGTCGGGCGAGACATTGCGCCGCTCAAGCGTCACCGGATCGCCAAGCCGCGCGTGCAGATAGTCGAGAAAGGCAGGCATGGCATCATAGCGAAAGATATGCTGCACGCGCGCGCCGGTTTTGGGGTGGGTCAGGAAGCGCGACTGACGTCCCACAGCGGCAAAAGGCGGTTGCGGATCATCGAGATAACCCGCGACGAAATCATCAAAACTCAGGCCACGCGTGCTGCGCGATTTGCCGTCGAGCCAGGCGCCGTGGCGGAAACGAAACCAGCTGCTCAGCCAATCCTCGGGCGCGCGGATCAGCGCCACGGTTTCGGGCACCCGGTCCGTGAACATCAGGATGGCTTTCTCGACCCGCCATTGATAGCGCTGGAACATGCAATGCTTGAAATCCGGATGGTTCTGGAAAACCATATCCGCCCTGGGGGTCAGCGCGTGCTCGATGGCGGTGCTGCCCGTCTTGGGCGTGGCCAGAAAAACCAGTCCTGCCTTGTGGAAATAAAGCATGCCGCCCCCAGCGCTGTGAACCCGCCTCTTGCTAGCGCGATCGGGCGCAGAGGTCTACTGCGGCGCGGCCGAAATCCGCGCGACCGTGATGCTGTCGCAGGCGGCTACATGCTCACCATGCGAAGTCTTGTCCCAATAGAACGGCGCGCAGATCAACTCCCACAGCGCCTTGTAGACGGCCAGAACAGCGAGCGGGAAGTACCCGTGCAATGTTGGCAACCAGATCCGCAGCGTGCGGTGGCGTGGGGCTTGCAAGGCGATATAACCCACCGTCAGCGTCACCGCTTCGGAGAACAGGAACACGGCGATGAACCCGGCCACAACACCGGGCCCCGCGATATCCTGTATCGGATGCGGCAGGCCGAACATGATCAGCACGAAGGCCCAGAGCAAGGGCGCGAACATGAATTGCACAAGCGTGCCCAGAAACAGCGCCTGCACCCCGAAAAACCGCCACGGGCCCAGCTGTTGCCACAATTGCCGGGGCGCGCGCATATGCACAAGCCAGGTGACCGCATAGCCCTTCAGCCAGCGCGAGCGTTGCTTGACCCAAGGCAGCGCGCGGCAATTGGCTTCTTCCAGCGTCACTGTATCGAGCAGCTGTGTGTAATAGCCGTGCCGCGCAAGGCGTATGCCGAGATCCGCATCCTCGGTCACGTTATGCGCATCCCAGCCGCCCAGACGCTCCAGAATGTCGCGGCGGAAAAACAGCGTCGTGCCCCCCAGCGGCACCGCGAGCCCCAGCCGCTGCAACCCCGGCAACACCATGCGAAACCATGTCGCATATTCAATGGTGAAACAGCGCGAAAGCCAATTGGTGCGCGCATTGTAGAAATCAAGCACGCCCTGCACACAAGCCAGCGTCGGCGGGCCGTTCTGGAAACACCGCACGACGCGGTGGATCTGGTCCGGCTCGGGCGCGTCTTCGGCATCATAGACCCCGATGATCGAACCGCGCGCAAACAGCATCGCGAAATTCAGCGCGCGCGGCTTGGTTTTCAGCGGAGCATCCGGGACCGGAATGACGCGCATCCAGCGCGGCAGATCGCAAGTGTCCAAGGCGGCGCGGGTGGCGTGGTCGTTTTCCTCGACCACCAGCAGGATATCCAGAAGATCGCGCGGCCATGTCAGCCGTGACAACCGGTTGATCAGGCGCGGCACCACGCGCGGCTCCTTGTAGAGCGGCACCATGATCGACACGATCGGCTGGCGGTGGCGCACGATTGTTGTCTCTGCCAGCTTCGGCGCGGGGGCGTGTCGATCACGGATCACCGCCACCGCCGCCGCCAGTTTCAGGCTTGTGATCAACAGCAGAAACACGGTCGTGAAGACGGTCAGCACTGTCATCGTGATCAACGGCTGCCACAGCGCGAAGGCGACGATGACCAGCAGCGCCGCGCCCAGCACACGCCCGAAGCGCTGGCTCTGCATGACACGGCAACTTTCGGCCTCGGGCACGCAGGTTTCCGCCCAGAGCTTCAGGCGGCTGCGCCGGATCCGCAGGACCGTCTGATGCAGGTCGGTTTCACTGATCAGCACCATCACCACCTGTCCGAACAGCGCTTCCAGCTCCGGCCGGATGCGCGAGAATTCCGCCGGGCGCGCGCTGGCCACGACCGTCACCTCGCCGGCCCGCATCCATGGCAGACAATTCAGCAACAGGCAGCGCTGCAGGCCGAACCTGTCCATCAAGTCGGGGTCAGGAAGCGGGTCTTTCGTTGTGAAAACCTGCGTCTTGTATTGCAAAGACAGCGCGCGGGTCAGATCCGCCTCGCTGACCATCCCATGCGCAAGAAGGATATCGCCCAGAATCCCTGCCTGACGCGACTGCAATTCCAGCGCGCGCATCAGCGCGTCTTCCGTCAGCGCCCCCATGTCGCGCAGGATCCGCCCAAGCGGCTTTGGTGTCCCGTCGGGTTTGCGCGCAACAACCAACTCGAGCGCAGGTCGCAACTGGACCCTGTGCCGCGCTGCCTTGCCTTTCGTTGCTGTGATGACCTGCATCCGCCACACCCGTAACCGTTGTTAATGGATACGCAAGCAAGATTAACAACCCGTTAACGTTGATCTCTCAGAAGCCGTAGGGCACCCAGATGCTTTTCGTCTGGGTCGCCGCATGCAGGAAAGCCGGGCCTTGTGCGCAGGGATCCGCGACCTGCCACACAGGTTTCAGATTGCCTGCAGAGGCGCGCTCGACGGCTGCTGCGACAGCGGGCTGCGCGCACCAGAGCGCGGCCACATCCTCATGCTCTGACAGCGTCTCGGCCAAGGCCGCCACAGGGCCGCAAACAGTGTTGATCACGCCCGCAGGCAGATCCGAGCAGGCAAAGACCTGTGACATTTCCAACGCGGCCAGTGGCGCGGAGGCGGATGGGATGGCCACCACACGGTTGCCCATCGCGATCGCCGGCAGGACCAGCGACATAAACCCCAGAAGCGACGCTTCCTCGGCGCAGATCAGCCCCATCACGCCGAAAGGGTGCTGCATCGCGAGCGTGACATGGCCCGAGAGTGTTTCATGCACGCGTCCGTCGAATTTATCCGCCCAGGCCGCATAGTAGAAACAGCGTGAAATCGCGGCCTCGATTTCGGATGCGGGGGCAAAGTCGCGCAGGTCACTTTCGCGCGCCGAGAGGTTTTCCCCAAGGAAATAGAGCACTTGCGCCCGCTGATGGCCGCTCATGGCCGACCAGCCACTGGCCTTTTGCGCCGCCTCGACCGCGTTGCGGATGTCCTTGCGACTGCCAAGCGGCGCGTGGCCCAAAAGCCGCGCGCCGTCAGTGACGGAATAGCTCTGCCCGCTATCCGCGCGTTTTTGCGCAGCACCGATATAGAGCTTGTGCGTGCGGTCTATCCCATCGCGCGCAAGAGGCTGCGGCAAGGGATCAAGCGTCGCTTCAGGCACCGCCGCGCGCGACGATCCCGCGGCGCGCAGATAGGCCGTCATCCCCGCGCGCGCGCCCTCGCGCCCGAACCCACTTTCGCGCATGCCGCCAAAGGGCGCGTTCGCGTCAAAGAGATTGGTCGCATTGATCCAGACCACCCCGGCCTTGAGTTTTGCGGCCAGATCCATGGCCACTGTCAGGTTTTCCGACCAGATTGACGCGGCCAGCCCGTAGCGCGTGTTATTGGCAAGCGTCAGCGCTTCAGCGGGTGTTCGGAACGTGGTCACTGTCGCGACAGGCCCAAAAATTTCCTCATTAAAGCAGGGATTTGCTGGCGACACCTCAAGCATCACATGAGGCGCGCAGTAGCAGCCCTCGGGCGCGGCCCCTGCGTGCAGGACACCCCCCGCCGCGATACCTTGCGCCAAAAGATCGCGGATGCGGGCCAGTTGGCGCGGATGCACAATCGCGCCGATATCGGTGGATTTGTCCAGCGGATCACCAACGCGCAAGCGCGCCATCCGCGCCAGGAGCTTGTCGCGGAAGGGACGCGCCACAGCTTCCGCGACAAGGATCCGCGCGCCTGCGCAGCAGACCTCGCCCTGATTGAACCAGACCGCATCGCCGACGCCTTCGACAGCGGCATCGAGATCGGCATCCACCAGCACGATGAAGGGCGATTTCCCCCCCAGCTCCAGCGTCAGTGCCTTGCCGCTGCCTGCGGTTGCGCGCCGGATTGCGCGCCCTACCTCGGTCGAGCCGGTAAAGGCGATCTTGTCCACGCCGTCATGCGCGACCAGCGCTTGCCCCGTCGCCCCGTCGCCTGTCACGATATTGACCACGCCCGCAGGAAGGCCCGCTTCCACACAGATTTCAGCGAATAACAGCGCGGTCAGCGGCGTGTATTCGGCGGGTTTCAGCACGACCGTATTGCCCGACGCCAGCGCAGGCGCGATTTTCCATGCCAGCATCAGCAGCGGGAAATTCCACGGGATGATCTGCCCGCAGACCCCATGCG
>REBU01000046.1 GCA_007692585.1 Paracoccaceae bacterium
AGTCCTGTTTCCCAACATGTCGCGGATTGATGAGCATCTCTGCGAACTGCCGCGTCGCAATTGCGGCTTAAGCCAATCGCGCATCAATGCCTATCACTGCGCACACCCCTTTTATCGACAAGCCGCACGGGGTCGTTTCGTCTGAAAAAAACCGGTGGATGCCCAATCTGCGGTTTATGCGGCCGAAGCTGAGCCGGTTCCCTGTCCCCAGCACCCTGTCAGGCGCGATCAGCCTCGATCCGCAATTTCGGAGCGCTGCGATGTAGGAAGACCAGATCGCGACGCAGCATTACGCGGACTGGCGGGTGCCATTTCTTTAACCGATTGGCATCGTTTTATGAATCCATCGTGGTCACAAGCCTCACAACACCGCCGCTGATGTGGAGCAAAGACTTTCGCACGATTGGCAGCTCCCTACATGGCCGGACATGGTACCGCGGATCTGGGCGATGTTGGACGCGTCGCGAGGGCGAGCGCCGCTACGGGCAACGATGCGCCCAGGCGACAGAACCTGCTGCCGCGCGGAACGTGAGGATCACATGGCTCAGACTGCTGCGCAAATCAGATCACACAGACAGAGCCATCATCTGGCCGCTGGGGGATGACACGGCGCCTTGGTCGCCGTATCCACGTAGAGATACTGTTTTTGCGTATTTATTCGCAGAGTTTTTCTGACTATACTCATCCGAAAGAGCTGACAAACCTATAAAAATCATACCACGCCACACATCGCGTCTGGCGCAGCAGCGGGGACAAGACCATGATTCGATCCGAACTGATCCAGAAGATTGCGGAGGAGAATCCGCATCTCTATCAACGCGATGTGGAGCGGATCGTGAACACTGTCTTCGGCGAGATCACCGAAGCGCTGGCCCGCGGCGAACGGGTGGAGCTGCGCGGATTCGGAGCGTTTTCGGTCAAGGCGCGCGACTCGCGCGTCGGGCGCAACCCGCGCACGGGCGAGAGTGTCGAGGTCGAGGCCAAGGCCGTCCCATTTTTCAAGACCGGCAAGCTGTTGCGTGACCGGTTGAACGGACTGGAAGGATAATTTCACATGATGGCCTATCTGCGCTATGCGTTTGCCGCACTCGTGGCGGCTGTTTTCATCATCATCGCGCTGGCAAATCGCGCGATGGTCGAGGTCAAGCTTTTGCCCGATGCTCTGGCACAGCTCACCGGGATCAGTGTTGACATCCGCTTGCCGCTGTTCCTGATTCTGGGGCTTGCGATCGCCGCCGGGCTGGTGCTTGGCATCATCTGGGAATGGCTGCGCGAACACAGCATCCGCGCTGATGCGGCGCGCCTGCGCCGCGAGCGCGACGCCACGCGTTCGGAATTGCAGCGCGTCGACAATCGGGCGGCAGACGGGCGCCGCGATGACGTTCTGGCGCTCGTAGACGGGAAATGAGCCAGCCGCATGGCTGAACCGATCTCTGTCAAGATCTGCGGGCTGACCCGCCCGCAGGATGTCACCGACGCTGTCACCGCCGGGGCGCGGTATCTGGGCTTCGTGTTTTTCCCGCGTTCGCCGCGCCATCTGTCGTTGGACGCAGCGGCAGCGCTGGCGCAGTCGGTGCCCCCAGGCGTGGCGAAAGTCGCGCTGACGGTCGATGCAGATGACGCGGCGCTTGATGCGCTGCTGGCACAGGTGCCGGTCGATCTGCTGCAATTGCATGGCCATGAGACGCCCGACCGTGTGGCCGAAGTCAAGGCGCGCACAGGCCTGCCGGTGATGAAAGCCGTGGGCGTGGCCGAGGCGGGCGACCTCACCGCGCTTGACGCCTATCAGGCGGTGGCCGATCAGATCCTGCTCGACGCCAAACCCAGCGGGGCCGGAGATTTGCCGGGCGGCAATGGGTTGAGTTTCGACTGGCACCTGATCGCGGGGCGGGTGTGGACCAAACCCTGGATGCTCGCTGGCGGGCTGACCCCCGAGAATGTCGGCCGCGCGATCACGCTGACAGGCGCGCGACAGGTGGACGTATCCTCAGGGGTTGAGACTGCGCCGGGTCAGAAGGACGCGGCGCGGGTGGCGGCGTTTGTTGCGGCGGCGCGGGATCGCGAAACGTGACGGGGGCTGAAATGCGCGGTGCGCAATAAGGCGATTTATGGAAGGACTTCCAGAGTCCTCAGGCTGCTTTTCACGCGCTGTCTGATGGCTTCTCTTTGAATTGCAATGGAAAGGACAGGGGTCGATGGCGGCTGAAAGAGATTGGGTCGATTATGTCAGTTTGTTGGTGCAGGTCGTTATCCCCTTTTTGCTGGTTTTGGTGCCGATCTATGTCGCGCCGCATGTCGTCTCGAAGATAGAGGATGAGCAAAAGAAAAACAAAACAGCACGGATACGGGGGGAGCTGAAACTTCTTCTGGACTCGCTCCGCAAAAGGGTTGTTGAGGCGCAGAAAGATTACAACGAGAACGGATATAGAAACAAAAGTCTTCAGGTATGTGACGACCCGAACCGGCTTGGGCCAGCCCAGATTGCGGAGTTGCGACAGCGCGCTGACGGATTTCAGGCAGAAATAACCGATTGTGTGAAAGCTTTTCGTGATCTTGTCAAAGGATCGGCCGATTTTGCGATAGAAGCCATGCTTGACGTCTACAAGGCCGAGACAGCGCTCACTGAACTGGAAAACACCATGCAAGTTCAGCGTCACGAATGGTTGGAGAATCCCGATGGCCGCAGCGTCACGCAGGCAGTTGCGTATAAACATCTTGGCTCTGTTATCGCCGCGATCGACGATGTGTCGGCAAAGCTTGCCCGCGCGTCCTGAGAGAATTGAATTTGCGACTTGCGTGGCGTCCTATCGAACCGGTCTGGACGTTACGGGGTTTCAGTCTGTGCCGGGGCGCTGCGCGTTTCCGAGGAACTTACCCCCGCTGCAACTTCACCGGCTCTGTCCGTGCAAGCCTGAGCACATGGGCCATGAAGGGTTTCGCGGCATCTTCGTCGCGCACTGCCGCATAGAGCCGCCGGGTCAACCCGCCCGCCGTCAGGCGTTTGGTGATGTAATCGGAGTGATAGCGCACCTCGCGCAGCACCCAGTCGGGCAACACCGCCACGCCGCGCCCGGAGGCGACCAGAAGCAGGATCACAGCGGTCAGTTCCACCTGCCGGATCGCGCGGGGCTCGACCTTGGCGGGGGTCAGAAGTTGCGTGAAGACATCGAGCCTCGTGCGCTCGACCGGGTAGGTGATGAGCGTCTGGTCGCGGAAATCTTCGGCCTCGATATGGGCGCGTGCGGCCAGCGGGCTGGTGGCGGCGGCCACAAAGACCGGCTCATAGTCAAAGAGCGGCAGGAAATTCACGCCCTCGATATCTTCGGGGTCTGACGAGATCACCAGATCAACTTCTTCGCGGCGCAGCGCGGGCAGGGCGTCGAAAGCGAGGCCCGGGCGAATATCGACATCGACATCGGGCCAGGCGCGGCGGAACTGTTCGAGCACGGGAAAGAGCCAGTCGAAACAGGCGTGGCATTCGATGGCAATATGCAACCGGCCCGACGAGCCTTTGCGCAGGCCGGTGAATTCTTCTTCAAGCGCTGCGACACGCGGCAGGATGTCTTCGGCCGCGCGCAGCATCTTGAGCCCCGCGGCCGAGAGTTTCAGCGGTTTCGAGCGCCGCGCGAACAGCTCGACGCCCGCCTGATCCTCGATCCCCTTGACCTGATGGGACAGCGCCGATTGCGTCATGTTCAGCAGGTCAGCCGCGCGCGCGAGCCCGCCTGCATCATGGATGGCTTTGATCGTGCGCAGGTGGCGGAACTCGATATGCATGTCGGGCTCATAATAGTGTTGAAGATAATGAAGTGGTTTCACATTCGCGCCTGTGGCACAAGGGGGCAACAAAAACGGAGTTCTGTCATGTCCACCCCGCGCGTATCGTTTGAATTTTTCCCGCCGAAATCGCTGGAGGCCAGTTTCCGGCTTTGGGATACGGTGCGCATGTTGGCCCCATTGGCCCCGGGGTTCGTGTCTGTGACCTATGGCGCTGGCGGTACCACCCGCGCGCTGACGCATGAGGCCGTGACGACCATCGGCGCGCAATTTGGGCTGAATGTGGCCGCGCATCTGACCTGCGTTGATGCGACCCGCGCCGAGACGCTGGCGATTGCGGAGAGCTACGCACAGGCCGGGGTCACTGAGATCGTGGCGCTGCGGGGTGATCCGCCGAAAGGGCAGGGCGGGTTCGCGCCCCATCCCGAGGGCTTCGCGCATTCGGTCGAATTGATCGAGGCTTTGGCTGCGACCGGGAATTTCAAGTTGCGTGTGGGGGCTTATCCCGAGCCGCACCCGGATGCGGCAGATGATCTGGCGGATGTGCGCTGGCTGAAGCGCAAATTCGAGGCCGGGGCGGATAGTGCCATCACGCAATTTTTCTTCGAGGCCGAGACGTTCCTGCGGTTCCGCGACACATGCGCGCGCGAGGGCATCACCGGACGCATCATTCCCGGTATCATCCCGATCGGCAACTGGCAGGGCATCCGCAAGTTTGCGCTGGCGACAGGCGCTTCGGTGCCGGCATGGCTGGACGAGGCGTTCGAGAAAGCCGCGCGGGACGGGCGCGAGGACTTGCTGGCAACCGCGCTGTGCACCGAGCTATGCGACACGCTGGTGCGCGAGGGCGTGGAAGATCTGCATTTCTACACGCTCAACAGCCCGCATCTGACCCGCGATGTGTGCCATGCGCTGGGTGTGGTGCCGCAGGTCGCTCTGGAGAATGTGGCCTGATATCGCTGACGGAGAAAAGCGCCCGCTCAGCGTGCCCACCCACCCGCCCTTGCACGCTTCGCGGGCGCTGCCCGATGCTGATCGCATCGGGCAAGGGTCATTATGGGGGCCGGTTATATCTTGACCTCTGCCGCGAAATTCCGTAGCGCATGCACAGTGGTCGAAAGGCCCGTGGCGCTTTGTAACCGGATTGCGGGCCACGTTAAACATGCCGCTAAAGAGGTCAGGGCAGGGCCCCCGACCGATTTATGGTGCGGGGGTTTTTTCATGGCCGAAAGGGTCGGGGCAGGATGACACGGGAATTAGGGAAGCGCACGAAACTGGTGCATCATGGCGCGCGGCGCAGCCAGTATGGCGAAGTGGCCGAAGCGATCTATCTGACGCAGGGTTTCGTCTATCCCAGCGCAGAGGCGGCTGAGGCGCGGTTTCTGGACTTGGGTGCGGATGAGTTCATCTATGCCCGCTACGGCAACCCCACAGTCGCAGTTTTCGAGGAGCGGATCGCGGCACTGGAAGGCACTGAGGACGCTTTCGCCACGGCCTCAGGGATGGCAGCGGTGTCGGGCGCGCTGATGGCGATGCTTAAGGCGGGCGATCATGTCGTGTCATCGCGCGCGCTGTTCGGGTCATGTCTCTATATTCTGGAGAATATACTTGGCCGCTACGGGGTCGAGGTCACGTTCGTCGATGGCACGGACATCGCGCAATGGCGCGCGGCGATCCGGTCGGACACGACGGCGGTGTTTCTTGAAACCGTGTCCAACCCGACGCTGGAAGTGATCGATCTGAAGGCTGTGGCAGAGCTTGCGCATGCGGTGGGCGCGCTTGTCGTGGTTGATAATGTCTTCGCCACGCCCGTTTTCAGCCGCGCCGCCGCGTTGGGCGCCGATGTGATCATCTATTCCGCAACCAAACATATCGACGGGCAGGGGCGCGCTCTGGGCGGTGTGGTCTGCGGGAAGCGCGCGTTCATCCGCGGCACGCTTGAACCCTACATGAAACACACCGGCGGCGCGCTGTCGCCTTTCAACGCCTGGATCATGCTCAACGGGCTGACCACGATCGATCTGCGGGTGCGTGCGCAGGCGGCCTCGGCGCAGGCGCTCGCCGAGGCGCTTCAGGGACATCCCAAGCTCGCGCGCGTGCTCTATCCCGGGTTGCGTGACCATCCCCAGCATGCGATTGCCGCCGCGCAGATGGACGGCTTCGGCACAGTCCTTGCGCTGGATGTGGCCGCAGGCAAAGAGGCCGCGTTCAAGCTGCTGAATGCGCTGGATATCATCGTCATTTCCAACAATCTCGGCGATGCGCGCACGATTGCGACGCATCCGGCCACGACCACGCATCAACGCCTGGCTGAGGATCAGAAAGCTGCGCTGGGGATCTCACCGGGGCTGATCCGGGTGTCGGTCGGGCTGGAAGATGTGGCGGATCTGATTGCCGAATTGCGCGCGGGTCTTGATATGATCTGATCGGCAGGCATCTGCGTAAAAGAGTGGAAAAGCAAAAACCGCTGCCTATCTCTACACGCGGCAGACAGGAAGGAAATCCCACGATGAATTTGCATGTGTCTGATCTCAGTCAGTCCCCATCGCGCGAAGAGGCCGAGGCCGCGCTCGACCTGTTGCGCCGATTCACGGATACCGCGCCTGAGGCAGAGCGCGCCGAGGTGGAGCAATCCGTCACAAGTCTGCTGCCCGCAGCGGCCTACCCGGTGTTGAACCGCGATTACCCGACTGATTTCCGCGCCGACGGGGCCTATAAATCGGGCCTGCCGGATCTGCAGAACGGCCCGGCCAGCCTGATCGTGGGGGCCAAGGCCGAGATCCAGCATGTGGGCATCTCGAATTTCCGCCTGCCGATCCGGTATCGCACGCGCGATAATGGCGATCTGACGCTGGAAACTTCGGTCACGGGCACTGTCAGTCTGGAGGCCGAGAAAAAGGGCATCAACATGAGCCGGATCATGCGCAGCTTTTATGCGCATGCAGAGGCCACGTTCAGCGCCGATGTGATCCGCGCAGCACTCGACGATTACAAGACCGATCTGGAGAGTTTCGACGCCCGCATCATGATGCGGTTCAGCTTCCCGATGAAGGTGCAATCGCTGCGTTCGGGGCTTTCCGGCTATCAGTATTACGACATTGCTCTGGAATTGGCCGATCAGGGCGGCGTGCGGCAGATGTTCATGCATCTCGACTACGTCTATTCCTCGACCTGCCCCTGCTCGCTGGAGCTGAGCGAACATGCCCGCGCGACGCGGGGGCAACTGGCCACGCCACATTCGCAGCGTTCCGTCGCGCGGGTCTCCGTGGAGGTGCTGGAGGGCCAGAAACTCTGGTTTGAAGACCTGATCGAGCTGTGCCGTGCGGCCGTGCCGACCGAAACGCAGGTCATGGTCAAGCGCGAGGATGAGCAGGCTTTCGCGGAGCTGAACGCCGCCAATCCGATTTTCGTCGAGGATGCCGCGCGCAGTTTTTGCGAACAGCTCGACCGCGACGCCCGCATCGGGGATTTCCGCGTCGTGGCCAGCCATCAGGAAAGCCTGCATAGCCATGACGCTGTCAGCGTGCTGACGCGCGGGGCGAGCTTCACCTCGGCCAGTCTGGACCCGCGCTTGTTTGCGTCGCTGTTTCACGTCGGCTGAGCTTGCATCTTTCTTGCGCGGGGATAGTCTCGGCGCATGACGAGCGCGCCCATTCTCACGATCACTCTGAACCCCGCGCTGGATCTTTCGGCGCGGGTTTCGCGGATGGAGGCTGGCCCGAAGCTGCGCCTGCAAGATGTGCTGCGCGAACCTGGTGGCGGTGGGGTGAATGTGGCGCGGGTCATTCACAGGCTGGGCGGCGCGGTCTGCGCATGGGTGGCGCTTGGCGGTGCGACAGGCGTACAGCATCGCGCCCTTCTGCAGGCGCAGGGCGTCACGCTCCGCGCTTTCGAATTGCCGGTCGAGACGCGGCAGAGCTGGGCCGTGACCGAAGCCAGTGGCGCGCAATTCCGCTTGCAACTGCCCGGTGATCCTTGGCCCGAGGCCGAGATCACCCGTGCGCTGGACGATATTGCGCAGGCCGCGCCGGGGCTGGTGGTGCTTTCGGGCAGCCAGCCGCCGGGCGTGCCTGCTGCGTTCCCGACGATGCTCGCTGCGCGACTTGGGTCGGGTCGATTGATTATCGATACGTCCGGCCCGGCCTTGCTGCAGCTGATCGCTGCGCCTGCGGCCCCTGTGCGCGTGCTCAGGCTTGATCAGGCCGAGGCTGAGGCGCAGGCGGGCCAGCCCCTGAGCGCGGCGCAGGACACGGCCCGTTTCGCCCAGGCGCTGCGGGCGCGCGGTGTTGCGGAGATGGTCTGCATCGCGCGTGGGGCTGATGGCAATATCCTCGCGGATGCGTCCGGCTGCCTGCACTGCTGCCCGCCGCAAGTGCCCGAGCGCAGCAAGATCGGCGCGGGCGACAGTTTCACCGGGGCGTTCGCCCTGGCGCTGGCGCAGGGCCGCCCGGCGCGTGATGCGCTGCGAGAGGGGACCGCCGCCGCCGCCGCGACAGTGATGAGTGTAGGCACTGCGCTCTGCGCGCCCGATGACGTACACGCGCTGGCAGCCCAATGCCGTGTGATGCCGCTTGACAGTTGACCGCTCTGGCGCAAAACGTGGCCCTTATGCTTGATTTGCGTCCCGTCTTTCATATCCTCGGTCTGTTGGCACTGACGCTGGGCGTGCTGATGCTGATCCCGGCTGCTGTGGACTGGCAGGCGGGGAATGACAACTGGCATGCCTTCATGCGTGCGAGTTTCCTTGTCAGTCTGATCGGCGGGATTGCCGCACTTGCGACACGGCAGGCGCTGGCCGATGGGCTGGGGCGGCGACAATCCTTCTTGTTGACCGCAAGCCTCTGGGCGGTGCTGCCCACGCTGGGCGCGTTGCCCTTCGTGATGGGCGGGATCGTGGAGAACGCGACGGATGCGCTTTTCGAGGCCGTCTCGGGCATGACTACGACCGGGACAACCGTCTTCACCGGACTCGAGGCCATGCCGCCCGGTGTGCTGGTCTGGCGCTCGATGCTGCAATGGCTGGGCGGGCTTGGCATCGTCATCGTCGCGCTGGTTTTTCTGCCCGTGCTGCGCGTCGGTGGGATGCAGCATTTTCAGGCCGAGGCCTTTGACACGATGGGCAAGGTTCTGCCGCGCGTTTACGATATTTCGATGGGGCTGTTGCAGGTCTATATCGGGCTGACGCTGGCTGCGACGGTGTCCTATCTGGCATATGGGATGAGCGGGTTTGACGCGATCAATCACGCCATGACCACGATCGCCACTGGCGGGTTTTCAACCACGGACCAGTCATTCGCGAAATTCACCGGCCCGCTGGAATATGTCGCTGTGCTCTATATGCTGCTCGCCGGGCTGCCCTTCATCCGCTTCGTTCAGCTCGTCGGTGGCGCATGGATGCCGTTTCTGCGCGACGTGCAGGTGCGGGCCTTCCTGCGTTGGGCCGCCTATGCCGTGGTCGCGATCATCCTTTACCGGTATGCGACCAGCGACAGCCACCCGCTCGATATCCTGCGCGGGACGCTGTTCAATGTCGTCACGCTGATGACCGGAACAGGCTATGGCAGCGAAGATGTGTCGGCCTGGGGCGATTTCCCGCTCTTGGTGGTCGTGCTGATGGGCTTCATCGGGGCCTGCACGGCCTCAACCGGCTGCTCGCTCAAGGTGTTTCGCTACCTTGTGTTGTTCGAGGCGATCCGGGGCCAGATGAAACGCTTGCGCAGGCCAAACCAGATCGTGGCGTTGCGACTGGACGGCAAGCGGCTGGAGCCCGATGTCATTTCCTCCGTGATCGTGATGTTTACGGTCTTTGTGGCCAGCTTCATGGCGCTCGCGGTCGCGCTGTCGCTGACCGGGCTGGAATTGCGCACGGCGATCACGGCGGCCTGGACTGCGATCTGCAATGTCGGCCCGGTCTTCGGCCCGGAAGTGACTGAAAGCGGGGCCGTGAATGAGTTTCCGCTCGCGGCCAAATGGTTGATGATCATCGGCATGTATGTCGGCCGGCTGGAAATCCTGACTGTGTTGGTGCTGTTGCTGCCACGCTTCTGGCGTGGCTGACGGAGGGGATTGGAGTGGAATGAAGCCCTTTGTGATCGTGCAACTGCGCCCCGAATGTGAGGCCGCTGACGAGGAGTTCGCGGCCATTCTACGCCGGGCCGGGCTGACCGAAGGCGATGCGCGGCGCATCAGGCTTGATCAGGGCGATCTGCCGGAAGATCTGGACCTTTGCGCCGTGTCTGGTGTGATCGTCGGTGGCGGGCCGGGCTGCGTGAGCGATCTGGCGCATGAAAAAACGCCGATGGAAGCGCGGATCGAGGCGCAGATCCTCGGCCTGATGCCGCGCATCGTGGCCGAGAATGTGCCGTTTCTGGGCTGTTGCTACGGGATCGGCATTCTTGGCCGTCATCTCGGCGCGCCCGTGTCCAAGGATCATCACGGCGAAGATGTCGGCCCGATCACCTGCACGCGCAGGCCCGAGAGCGCGGGCGATCCGCTGCTCGACGGGCTGCCCGAACGCTTCACGGCGCTGGTGGGCCACAAGGAAGCGCTTGACGCGCTGCCACATGGCGCGGTGCATCTGCTCGAAGGGGCGCGCTGCCCGATCCAGATGCTGCGCTACCGCGACCGCATCTATGCAACCCAGTTCCATCCCGAAGCCGATGGCGACAGCTTCGCGTTGCGCATCCGTGTCTACCGCGAAAAAGGCTATTTCCCGCCAGAGCGCGCCGCTGCGCTGACCGAAGCCTGCGCCGGGGTGCGCACGGAAGCCTCAGGCCAGATCCTCGCCAATTTCGTGCGCCATTTCGCGCAGTCCTGATCCGTTCAGTTCCAGCACGACACCAGCACGGTCAGATCGCCCGCCACCCGCGTCAGCACTTCGGGCGGCATCACGACATCTTCGCGCAATGTCCCGCTTGAGACATTGCTGCGCGCCAGAAAATCGCGGATCGCTTCTGACGAGATCGCGTAATTCACATCCGAGGGCAATTGCCGCGTTCCGTCCTGTGGTGCGCCCGACAGCAAGCCCAGGACAGCACCATTGGGGCCGAATACCGGCCCGCCCAGATCGCCCTGCCGGACTTCGGCGCTCAGCCGCAGCCGATCCGTCTCGCCCGCAAGCCCGCCCAGATCAGCCACGCGCCCGAAGGTCAGCACCGGGCGGGTCATGGCATCCTCGAAAGAAAAGCCCGATATCGTGATCTCACCGCCCAGATTTGCCAGACGCTCCTCGAATTGTGCAAAAGCCATCGGCACCAGCGGGGTTTCGGGTTTGAGCACCGCCAGCCCAAGTGTTTCGTCAACCGCATGCACCCGCGCATCGTAACTTTCGTCAATCGTGATGCGCTCGCATTGCGCCACGGCCTCGGCACTGGTCAGGACTGTGCCCGTCGCATCGATATAGAAACCTGAGCGTGACCGCTCCGGGCGACGCACGGCAAGCCCCGCCAGCAGATCGGCCCGCGAGACAAGACTGGCCTGACCGGCACTGTCGGGCAAGGTGCCTGAAAACACCTCGAAACTCGCCTCCATCATCGGCAGAACCCGCGCCATCTGCGCGTCGCGCTCTGGTGTCCAGACCAGCGTATAGCCCTTGATCGCCCCGTCGCGCAGCTGCGCGACCGTATGCGAGCGCAGCGTGTCATTCTGCCCTGTCAGCAGGAAGGAATTCTGCCGCCGCGTGCGCTCGCCCTCCAGAGGGACGATTTCCAGCGTCTGCATGATCTCATACAGCCCGAACAGCGCAGACTGATTGCCCGACTGGCTGATCAGCAGCACCTGCACGCCACTGTCGCCGCGGCTTTTATAGCGCGCAAACGGTGTCTCATGGCGGTCAAATTCGATAAGCGCCATGGGCAGGTCGATGCTGATCCCTGCCAGATCATCGCGCATATTTCGCATCCCAAGGGCCGCCAGTTCGCCGCGATAGGCGTCCAGCAGTTGCGCGCGTTGCCGCGTCGTCAGCACCCCGGTCGGCTCGAATCCTTCCGCCGCCTGCCAAGCGCTCATGGAGCGCCGTGTGCCGGGACCGAAAGCGGCATCGATGCTCAGATCGTAAAAGCCGAACCATTGCAGCGCAGTCTGAATTGCCGCACGCGCGTCGCGATCCAGCGCGTTCTCGCTCGCCTGCGCCTGACGCAGAGTTTCTTCTGGCTCTGGTGCGGGCACGGCCTCGACTACCGGCGCGGGCTCTGCCTCTGCCTCTGCTTCGGGCGCGGGGTCGGGGGCAAGGGCCGCCAGATCCTGAGGCGGTTGTGCCTCGATGACCGGTCCGGGGGCTGCCCCGTCACGCGGGAAAATCTGCTCCAGATAATCAGAGCCGTTGCTCACAAAGGCATCGACCGGAATCGCCCCTTCGGCACGCAGCTGCCGCCGGACGCTGAAAGCATCCAGTTCGCTTTCAAACGGCCCGATGCTCAGCGCGTGCCAACTGCTGGGCAGTGTGAATCCGCTGACATTGCCCAGCCGCTGGTTCAGCACTTCCGCGCGTTCCAGCGCCATGTCGAGCTCGCGATGCGCCTCTACCTGCACCCAGCGCTGATCCTGCGCCATGACCGCGCTTGCGCTGATCAGTGCGACAAGCGATCCAGAGGCTGCCAGCCCCCTGCAGCAGCCAAACCGAAACTTCATGCCGTATCGTCCTTCCAAATGCTTCTTTCGCTGTCCGCAGACACAGCCTGCGCCGGAATGTGCGTTGACCCTGTCGGGCAGCTTGCCTATTGAGGCGCAGCATTATGAAAATCCTTGAATAAAACAAGAGGCGGCCATGACCAACGGCCCGGAGACCGGATCACAAAAGCCACAGTGCTTTCAGGAGATCATCCTGCGGTTGCAGAATTACTGGGCCGCACAGGGCTGTGCTATCCTGCAACCCTATGATATGGAAGTGGGCGCGGGCACGTTTCACCCGGCGACGACGCTGCGCGCCCTTGGTACGCGCGCCTGGGCCGCGGCCTATGTGCAGCCTTCGCGCCGCCCCACCGATGGGCGTTATGGCGAGAACCCGAACCGTCTGCAGCATTACTACCAGTATCAGGTGATCATCAAACCCTCGCCGCCCGATCTGCAGGAGCTGTATCTGGGCTCGCTTCGCGCCATCGGGATTGACGACAGCTTGCACGATATCCGGTTCGTCGAAGATGATTGGGAAAGCCCGACGCTCGGTGCATGGGGGCTGGGCTGGGAAGTCTGGTGCGACGGGATGGAGGTCTCGCAATTCACCTATTTTCAACAGGTTGGCGGGCATGATTGCCGTCCCGTCTCGGGCGAGCTGACCTACGGTCTGGAGCGCTTGGCGATGTATGTGCTGGGTGTCGACCATGTCATGGACATGCCCTTCAACGCGCCCGATGCGCGGATCCCGCTGACATATGGCGATGTGTTCCGCCAGACCGAACAGGAATATTCGCGCCATAATTTCGACGGGGCGGATACCGAAAAGCTGTTCCAGCATTTCAAGGACGCCGAAGCAGAGTGCCAGCGGTTGCTGGGATTTGACGCGAGCGACCCCAAGCTCGGGGACCGCGCCAATATCATGGTGCATCCGGCTTATGACCAATGCATCAAGGCCAGTCACCTGTTCAACCTGCTCGACGCGCGCGGCGTGATCTCGGTCACGGAACGGCAGGCCTATATCGGCCGCGTGCGCGCGCTGGCGAAACTCTGCGCGGATGCCTTCGTGCAGACCGATGCCGGGGGGGCTGCGGCTTGATGGGCAAGCTCCTTGTGATCCTGCTTCTGGGCTGTACCATCGCTGCTGGCGTCGGGGCGTGGTATCTTCAGGTCCATGGGTTCTATGACCGGCTGCCCGAACAGACGAGCGTCCGCCTCACACCGCTTGCCTCTGCTGCGACGCAGAACTTCCCGGTGTCGAACTTCCGCGCCATCGACAGCGACAGCTCGCCCATCCGCTTCCGCGCCTGCTTCGACATCGACGCAGACCCCGCTCAGTTCACGCCCTATTCTGGGGCCACGCCGCTCATCGCCCCGCGCTGGTTCGACTGTTTTGACGCGCGCGCATTAACCGAAGCGTTGTCCGAGGGGCGCGCTCAGGCCGTGATGGGCGTTGCCAACATCCGCTACGGCATCGACCGCGTCGTGGTGCTGATGGATGGGCGCGGGTATTCCTGGCAGCAGATCAATCCCTGCGGCACGGCCCATTTCGACGGCGACCCTGTGCCGCCCGGCTGTCCGCCGCCCCCTGAACGCTAAGAGGCCCCGATGGCTGACCTTCTGATCGAGCTTTTCTCCGAGGAAATCCCCGCGCGCATGCAAGCCGCCGCGACCGACGCGCTCAAGCGGCTGATGACCGACGGGTTGGTGGAGGCGGGGCTCACCTATGCCCATGCGCAGGCTTTCGCCACACCCCGCCGGCTGGCGCTGGCCGTGCAAGACCTGTCCGAGCGCTCGCCCACCTTGCGCGAAGAACGGCGCGGGCCCAAAGTGGGCGCGCCCGATCAGGCCATCGAGGGCTTTCTGCGCAGCACCGGGCTTGCGCGCGAGGATCTGGAGATCCGTGACGACAAGAAGGGCCAGGTCTATATCGCGCAACTCGTGACCGAAGGCCGCGCGGCGCCCGAGATTGTGGCCGAAGTGCTGGAACGCACGATCCGCAATTTCCCCTGGCCGAAATCCATGCGCTGGGGGACCGGCAGCTTGCGCTGGGTGCGCCCCTTGCATGCGATCCTGTGTGTGCTCTCGCGCGACGACGGCGCGGAGGTCGTGCCGCTGGAGGTGGACGGCATCGTGTCGGGCAACATGACGCGCGGTCATCGCTTCATGGCGCCGAAGTCGTTTTCTGTCACGAATTTCGACGATTACGCGGCGAAGTTGAAGCGCGCCTTTGTCATCCTCGACCCCACTGAGCGCGCCGATCACATCTGGAACGAGGCCAGCCAGATGGCCTTCGCGCAAGGCCTGGATCTGGTCGAGGATCGCGGCCTGCTGGCCGAGGTCGCGGGGCTGGTCGAATGGCCTGTGGTGCTGATGGGGCGGATCGAGGACCGGTTTCTCGACCTGCCGCCCGAAGTGCTGCAAACCTCGATGAAAGAACACCAGAAATTCTTCTCCGCGCGCGACCCGAAGACCGGGCAGATCGTGGGCTTCGTGACCGTGGCGAACCGCGAGACGGCGGATCAGGGCGCGACGATCCTTGCGGGCAATCAGAAGGTTCTGGCGGCGCGACTGTCGGATGCGAAATTCTTCTGGGACAATGACTTGCGCGTGGTTCTTGATGCGGGACTTGAAGGGATGGGGGCAGGGCTTGCCGATGTGACCTTCCACAACAAACTCGGCTCTCAGGCCGACCGCGTGGCGCGGATCGCGGCGCTGGCGCGCGAAATCGCGCCGCT
>REBU01000113.1 GCA_007692585.1 Paracoccaceae bacterium
TCGTGGACAAAGTGATCGAGGAACTGGTGCCAACCGTCGTTGGTAATGCAGGCATCTCTGGGTATCCCAAGATGGTATGGTTGCCGCCCTTCCCCGAAAGGCATCAAAGTGCCAACATGAGTGGTGTATAGGCCACAGAAATGGAGAAGGACGGCGAGATGTACGATACAATGATCGGGGTAGATTTGGCAAAGCGAGTTTTTCATCTGCACGTCGCGTCGATGACGGGACATCTGAACCCACCTTATTCATCAGGGTGTCCTGAGGCGGCATGATCGGCGTTTTGTGAGCGGTTTGGGCGGCACTGTCTGGCAGACGTCTGATTGTCTTGAGTGCCCTCGGGCCGCGGTTCGCGCTTGAGGAGAGTTCAACAGCTATCGAGACTCTGTGGCGAGTAATGGAGGCTGTTTCCGCGGATGCTTTTCATCCCGCCGAGGCGGGATTTGTGGTGGCAGACCTTTGATCGTCGTTGTTGGTCATGGCCCTGCCCAATGCAGCCTGGAGATACGCGACCGGAGCAGAGCCCAGAAGGGTGCGGCAGCGCTGGAGAGGGCATGGTAATGGCCATTCCATTCCGCTTTGGGCTGGTGGCCGTGGACGTCGATGGGCATGCTGTCGACATCGAGCGTGAGCCGTTCAGGACGCTGGCCTTTCCGCTCGGCCCGCGCCCCGCGAGCACCGAGTTCCAGCACCGCCTCGCGCAGTACCGTCAGGTTGGCTGGTACAGGCGATCAGACCGATGCTCAACGGAAAGCGAACGGTTGAAGCTCGTCGTGACTGGTTGTAAGATTTCACCCATGGTGAGTTCTGAATGCTGCTGTCGGGTTTTGCCTAGAAACTTGATTCTAAACAGCTTTCAGGAGCACACCAGCCATTTCCAAAGCTTTGGCTAAATAAGGCGGGATGATACGATCCTGCCCCCTATCGGAATCCACCCCTTTGAGAGTCCCGCGATCTCTTATTGGAAACGCACAGCCCAGGCTGCGCCAGCCTGGCGCGGACTGGTCACATCATTCAGCGATGTTGGTCTAAGGGCTACGCGACACCAGGCTCGGAGACGTATTGCGCGTTGATGAGGTTCATCGGCCTAGGCCTGACGGGTGGTGACTATTAGCAGACTAGGTACTATTCCGGTCATTGCTTGAAGGTTCGGGAAGATAAATGGTCGCATCAGATGTCGAACCTGCAAGTGCCGTGAGAAAAGACATAACATCCTTCCCATCGGGCGAAAAATCATCTGGAATGGCTTCCGACAGATATGGCAAATGCATCGCTCCTGTGATCAAGGCATGGGCAAGGGTGAGTGCCCCTGACACATGGAGTTTGCCCGATTGCGATGCTGTTAATGCATGCAAAGCAACTGGATCAACAGTTTGCCAAAGCTCACATTCTTCTGACACTGGACACAGAATTCCGGCGCTCTTCAAGGCCTGCGCCGCTGCGAGAGCTTTGTCACGCTGAGACGCCCATTCCGCAATACCAGCTACATGTTGTGTCGTTGCCTCTCCGAGGCCTGCATCTGGTGAAAACACCGGGGTCGTGGCGATGTCACTGGCGTGTTCCAACAAAAATGGCCCTCCGAGATCCGCCGCCAAAGCGAGCTTCCCAGTCTGCAAGTCACGCGTGGGAAGAAAGGGATAAAATCTCAGGATTGACGGATAATGTCGGCCGAACAAACGTCCGTCCTGCACGAAAGGCGAGCCCAGCCCGGACGCGCGCGACAGCACGATCATTGGCCTCGGCACCGCATCCGAGGAGAGCGCGAGAGGCAGGAAAGCCGCCGCTGACAGCGCTTCAGGCAAGATGAATGGCAGTGCCGTGCAGCGGTCAAGATAGCCGAAGGTCTTCGGGCGCGACCAGCCAAGCTTGGAATGCGTCTTTCGCGACAGCAGCGCCGCCCCCTCGAAAGGGAACGGCTCTTGATACACAACCGTTGCGATGCGGCTATGCCGTGCGTTTCGGCCCGAGGACCGACGGCGGATCATGTGGGCAGGTTCGTCAGCACGTCATCACTGCTCAGGATCGAGATATCGATCCCCACAAGCTGCGCCGCAGGCGTGTTGTCAAACTCGGCGACCACCACCCCGTCGCGGCCTTCCGTGATGAACAATGCGCTGCCGGTTTCGGTGTCGAACACGAACGCATTTATCGTGTCTGGCGTCACAAGGTCGCTCACAAAGGAGTCCAGATCATCCGGATCGCCATCAAACGTGATCAACTGCGGTGCAAGCACGCCCTTGGCCACTTGCGGTCCGAAGAAAGCCAGTGAGTCACCCAACTCAAACCCGCTGATCTGAACCGGCGTGCTGATCCCGCGGATGTCGATCAAGACGGTCTCTGGCCCGGCTGCATCGCCAACAGGCAGGAACACTTCGTTTCCGTCCACAGCGAAGATCACTTCGCCCAGACCCGATCCGAAAATGCTGTTGCCGCCGTCAAAGGCGTTTGACTGAAGCAGCGTCAGCGACTCCGCGCCAGCATCGAAACGGAAGACATTGAGCTGGGTTGCAAAAGAGCCGTCGCTGAGTTCGGTGATCACTTCGACCCCAATCAGTGCGCCAATCAACTCGCCATTTGAAAAGATCAGCTCGTCCGCGATCACGTCCCCTCCAAGCGAGGTAAACTCTCCTGAGGCGTCGAGGAACAGCGTATTTGTGACATTCAAGACGGGTTCACCGTCTTCTTCCTCAAATTCACCGACGGCCAGCAGCATACGGACAAGGGCCGAACCATCCTCAGCGAAATCCACCGAAACGAGGTTTGGAATCACCAGGTCTGTCTCCTGCGTCAGCTCCTCAAGATCCGCGCGCGTCACCTGTTTGATCTGTGTTGCCGCAGCAATGACCGATTCCAGGGTGAGCAGTTCAATCCCGCCCAGAACCTCCGGCGTCAGCAGATAGGTTGTGAAGAGCGGATCGCCCTGCGTCAGCGTCTCGTTCTCCAGCGTCAGGTTCACGACCACAAGGACGATCCCACCTGCGTCACTGATAAGATTCGGGAAGAAGACCTTCTGCCCTTCCCCGCCCGCAAATTCATCACGGACGAATTGATCGAGCGTGCCATCTGGATTGAGCGTAACGATCCAGTCTTCGGTGAGCGGGATATCCGCGATGCCTTCGACATAGACCTGCAGCGCGATCCGGCCATCCGGCAGGAAAAGCCCCACTGACCCTGCGACATCGATGACTTCGACGTTGAAATCCTCAGTTGCCGTATCGCCGACAATCCCACGGACCAGCGCTGTCACATCGACGATTTCACCGTCGATGCTGATGCGGCCCCATGGATGGCCGTACAAGTCCTCGTCATCAAATTGCAACCGTGGGCCTGCGCCCCCGGTGTCGTCGCCATCATCCCCCGAACCGGGATCCGTGATACCGCTGCCTGTGTCGCCATCACCCTCTCCGCCCACGGACAACGCCTTGAATTGTGCGCTGTTCAAAATGTCGGCGAAGTTCGCATAATTACCTTCCTGTGCGTTGAAGGCTGCAAGGAAGCTGACTTGCTGGTTTTCATCAAGCCCCTCAAGGAAAGCCTCGACGCGCACACCAGCGGCCTGGGAGATCATCTGATCCCCAAGGAAGGGCGCCGCAAAGAAACTCTCGTCATCGCTATCCCCGTCGCCACCGAGCAGACCGAAGATCGGGGTCACGGCATCCTGCACAGCCTGCAGCGCCGCAACAGTCAGCGCGCCGTCATTTGCTGCCACGACCGCCTCATCGAGCGCATCGCGGAAGCCAATGAATGCATTGAGAAGACCGGCAAAAAGATCGGCGCTATCAGGGGCGCTGCCGACCAACGTGGATTGAAGTTCATCGACACGGATGATGGACGTAGCGATATTTTCGCCGTTTTCAGTGTCACGGATCTCCAGCAAGCGCAGCGGGATCGTCCCGAGCTGATCAAGAAACGCCGCGAGACCGGGCTCGCCCGGCAAGACAAGCGACAGGCCGATCTCGATACCAGTGATACTATCCGCCTCACCATCGACGGCGGAAAGCCAGATCTGCAACTGCGAAAAAACGGCCCCTGGGATGAATTGTGCTGCCAGGTCTTCGCCAACAAGCTCGGTAATCTCTGCAAGCTCTTGTTCCAGATCCTCGGGATTGAACACGAAGCTGTTCAACGACAGATTCGGCTGGCTCAAACGAAGGCCCGGAATATCGATGCTGACTTCGCTGCCATCTACAGCCAACTGTTCGAATTGAAACACGTCTTCGGGGTCATCAAAGCGCGCGATCCGGTCGGGACCATGCGCACCTAGTGGCAGTTTGAACACGAATTTACCTGAAAGGGTCTGCCCCGTGCTGAGCCCAAGCCCGTTGATTTGATCTGTATCGAGAATGACGCCGGACCATTCCAGCGTGACCTCGGATGGACGATAGATCATGACATCGCCCGCCAACTGGTTCAGCCGCGCCTCGGGGATCGAAAGATCATCACGAATTTCGGCGAAACTCTGCAGCGCCGTCTGCATTTCTGCCAAAGAGCTTGCACTGCCGATCGCAGCGAGTTGGGTAGTCGGATCGACGGGCTCTTCGCCCGGGTCGGTGGGATCCACAGGATCGACAGGCTCCTCGCCCGGGTCGGTGGGATCCACAGGGTCGACAGGCTCTTCGCCCGGGTCGGTGGGATCCACAGGGTCGACGGGCTCCTCGCCCGGATCGGTGGGATCCACAGGGTCGACGGGCTCTTCACCCGGGTCGGTGGGATCTTCGCTGCGCAGGTCTTCGAGCGCTGTGTCGAAGTCGAACTCGGCTATCTTTTCATCCCGGATTGCCTGAACCAGCGCCCCCTGCACGATTGTCTGCGCGGCGATAATGTCTTCAGGATTGTCCGCCGCCCCGATTGCCGCGACGGCTGCGCTCACGGCCGCAGCTATGCTCTCTGACCCTGCGCCCAACGCAGCCTCAATCGCCGCTGCAATCGTTTCTTCGTTCAGCGGTTTCCCCTTAAGGCTCTTCGCAGCCTCACTGACCAGAGTTGCGCGATCCTCATCGGTCTCTGCTGCGGCAGTAACTGCGGAGAAAATCGCCGCAACCTGCGCGCCCGCTTTGAAAGCGTCAAGATTGTCGGTCGCAATCGGATCTGTCGTCAAAATGTCGAAATCGCCAAGGCCAAGCGCGTCGGCGACCTGGCGCGTCGCGTCTGCCGCGGATGCGGTTTCGTCAGAGTCCAAAATCGCCTGCACCAGCGTGGTCAGCGGCGTGATGACTGTCGCATCACCTGGTGCCTTGAGAACCCCTGTAAACTCCTGTCCGGTCGAAATATCAATGCCGCCGACAGCAATCAGCCTGCCACCCTCGCCTTGCAGGTCGGTGAATTTGCCGTCATCATCAGTGGTGACAGAAAATTCGCCTGGATCAAGAACACCATTCTCGTTCATGTCCCGGAACACTGTTGCCCCGGCGATATACCCGTCGATCACGACGCCAGAGCTGCCGACGACCTGCCCGGAATCTGACGATCCGCCGCCCCCGCTGGCCCCAGCGCCTGCCGCAACCGCAAGGCCGCCCACGACAACGGCCAGCCCTGCACCGGCAAATTCCGCACCGATTGCAAGGGCCGCAATGCTCTCGCCCGTGGCGGCGGCCACCAGCAGTGTCCCGTCCGGGGCGACGACCACCGCATCTGCGCCCAACGTGACGATCTGGCCGTTTTTCAGCGTGATTTCCACGGACCCATCGGGCAGCTGGCGAAACGAGGCCACAGCGTCGATCGAGGATAGCGCCACATTGCTGGCCTGCTGCGCCTGCGCAATCCCGGAGCTGACGGCGAGCACAAGCACTGCGGTCGGCAACCCCAGCGCCAGACGCTTCTGGCTGCGCGCGACCCACTTGGTCACGAAAGCCTGACGCTCTGTCGCCTCCTCGGGCAGGGAAATGCGGCGCAAACCTGACCTTGACGCGGCAGAAAGCCGCGCTGTTGCATGGGAAGTCGTAACACAGACAGTCGCAGCGTTTGCGGAGGCAGTCAAAGTTTCATCGCGCATTTCAGGAACCATAATTGGGATGTAATGGTCGTCAGATAAGTAAACGACAGCTTCGAAGTCAACGCATCATTTCGCCGCGCGGCCGCGGCTGCTATCCCGCGTTTTTATGCTGGCACAGGCCGCGGGCGAAGACGGCGCACCAACGGCCACAATGCCCGGCAGCGGAATGCAACACGCTCAGCCCCTGAGCGCAAAACGCTGTGTGCGCAGAGAAAATGGGTAGGCTTTACCGATCAGGCGACGCACCGTCTCCCCGCACGCATGCGCATAGGGCAAAAGCCGTCCGCCCCGGCGGGGCACCCAGACACTCTTGACCTGGCGTCAGGTGATGGTTTGACATCGTGCAACTTACATCGCATTGGACCAGAGGGATGCGCTTTTCTGCGGAAGCCTTGGATGAAAATTGATAACCCGGATGCGAAAGGCAAAGGTCTCGCGGTTTTTGCGACAGCGCTAGCCCTTGCGCTTGCGGCTTGTGCGCCTGCGCCTGATCTGACCGAAATCCGCGCGACTTTCGACGCCCCGCCCGATTTGCGCCCTGCCCGCGTATCGGCGGATGTGGCCCGGACTGGCTTTGGCAAGCAAATCACCCGCGCGGTCGAGACACATCCGCAGCTCGCAGCGTCCAGCGCGTCGGTGCGTGCAGCGCAGGCCCGCTCCGAGGCCGAGGGGCGGGGTTTCCTCCCACAATTCGCGGTCTCCGCCACACTGGGCAGTCTGGTCAATGGCGGGCTTAGCGGGTCGGGTTTCAGCCCGGCGCTGCGCGTTATGCAGCTCGTCTATGACGGTGGCGCCTCTGCCAGCCGACAAGTCGCTGCGCAGGCGCGTGTCTTTGAAAGCCGCGGCGACCGACAAGAAATTGCGGCCGCTCTTGCGCTGGACGCAGTGGCGGCCTGGTATGAGCTTCGCGCCGCGCGCGCGCGCGCCAGCATTGCCGCCGAGAATGTGCGCGCGCATGAGCTGGCGTTTGCGCAGGTCGCTGCGCGCGCAGATGCAGGGGCCGGAGGGAATGCCGATGTCCTGACGGCGCAGGCGCGGCTTGCCACGGCCCGCGCGCGCGCCGCCGACGCGGCAGCGCGGGTCGCGCGCTCGGAAGCGGGGTTTGCCGCGAGCTTCGGGCAGCGCCCGGCGGCTGCGCTGTCCGCCCCGCCCGGTGCGCCACAGCTTCCCGCGCAGAGCGATGAGATGTTGATCGCAACCAGTCCCCGGATTTTAGGGATCAATGCCGGGATTGCGGCAGCGCAAGCGGATGTTTCGGTCGTGCAGTCGCAGCGCTTTCCGCGGCTGCGTGTTGACGGTGCGGTACAGCGTGGTGGCAGCCGCGCAACACTTGACCTCGATCAGGATATAGGTGCGCCCGGCAACCGTCAGGCGCTGATCCGTGCTGCACAGGCACAGGTCGATGTGATGCTGGCCGAGCGCGAAAACCTGGCGCGCGAGATTGTGCGAGCATTGTCGGATCTGCGCTCGGATCAACGCGCGGGGGCGGCCCGTGTGAGCGCCGCCCGCGAGGCCGTGCGTGCCAATCGCGCGACAGTCGAGGCGTCGCGAGAGGAGTTTTCTATCGGCAGGCGCTCGCTCCTGGGCCTGTTGGACGCGGAACGCGATCTCTTTGATGCCACCGAATCCCTGATCGCAGCGGAACGCGAAGTTGCACTGTCAGGCTATGCGGCACTGGCACTGACCGGCGACATCCTTGACGTTTTTGCCATCATGCTGCCGCAGCCCTCCGGGGCCGCACTGGCGGCGGCGGGGGCTGAAGATGACTGAGGCGCGGGTGGTTAAGCTGGGGGCTGCGGAGCGCAGCGCCGAGCAGGACCAGATGAGCGCGCTGGACGCCTGCATCCTGCATGTGGCGACGCTGCTTGACCGGCCCATGACCCTTTCGGCGCTGCAGGCTGTGCAGACCAGCGCGCAGGGAGCTACAAGCCTGCGCGATGCGATCACGGCCGCGGAGCGCGCGGGGATACAGGCGGGGTTCGGCCGCCGCGCGCTGACCGCTTTTGACAGCAGTCTGACCCCCGCGATCCTGATCCTCGACGGCGACCGGGCCGTGGTGCTTGAAGACGTCCTGCCTGATGGCACGTTGGCGATCCATGATCCGGTGCTGGGGCAAGGGGTCGGGCGCCTGACCCGCGACAAGCTCGATCCGGTCTATACGGGTTACGCACTGTTGATGCGGGCCGAGCATCGCGACGACATTGCGCGCAGGGTGGCCGGGCGGCAGGGGCATTGGTTCTGGTCGACGCTTGCCGAGAACCGCTGGGCTTATAGCCAGGTTTTGCTGGCCGCGATCCTTGCGAATTTCCTGTCGCTGTCGACTTCGCTGTTCATCATGGTTGTTTATGATCGCGTTCTGCCCAATGAGGCGATTGAATCGCTGATCGCGTTGACCCTCGGAGTGGGTATTGCGCTAATCTTCGATTTCCTGATCAAATCCCTGCGCGCAGGTTTTATCGACAAGGCCGGGCAACACGCAGACATGGTCATGGGGCGACAGATTTTCGACCAGATCCTTGATCTGCAAATGCGTGCGCGCAAGGGCTCGACCGGCGCGCTGGCCAGCACCCTGCGCGAGTTCGAGACGCTGCGCGATTTTTTCACTTCGGCCACGCTGGTCGCTGTCGTTGATCTGCCGTTCATCCTGCTCTTCATTGGCGTTATTTATTTGATCGGCGGACCGCTCGCGATTGTGCCCGCACTGGCTGTGCCCTTCGTGCTGATCATCGGCATTGCGGTACAGCCCATTCTGGCGCGACTTGCGGAGAAGAGTTTCGCCGAAGGTCAGTCCAAGCAGAGCGTGCTAGTCGAAACTCTGTCGGGGCTGGAGACGATCAAAGCGTCCGGTGCGCAACGCCAGATGCGCGCGCGTTGGGAAGAGGCGATTGCCCGCCAGTCCGATCACGGTCTGAAAAGCCGCGCCGTGACGCAGTTTGCCATCAATGCCACCGCCTTCGCCCAACAGGGCGCGCAGGTGATGATCGTGTTCTATGGCGTCTTCCTGATCACAGCGGGCGAGGTCAGCATGGGGGCGCTGATCGCAGGCGTGATCCTGACCGGGCGCACGCTCGCGCCTCTTGCGCAGCTGGTGCAGACGCTCACGCGGTTCAATCAGGCGCGCACCTCCTATCGCAGCCTTGATGCGCTGATGACGGCCGAAAGCGAACGGCCCACAGGTGCGGCATGGATCTCGCGGCCCAGGCTCGACGGTGAGATCCGCTTCGAGAATGTGTCCTTCGCCTATCCCGATCAGAATATCGACGCGCTGCGAAACGTGTCTTTCACGATCAAACCGGGCGAGAAGGTCGCGATCCTCGGACGGATCGGCTCGGGCAAGAGCACAGTCGCCCGGCTGATGCTGGGGCTCTATCAGCCGCGCGAGGGGGCCGTGCTGGTCGACGGGATCGACATCCGCCAGATCGATCCGGGCGATCTTCGGCGCAATGTGGGCTCGGTGCTGCAAGACATCTGGCTGTTCTCCGGCACAGTGCGGGAAAATATCGCCATCGGGGCAATGCGTCCCCGAGATCAGGACATCATCGAGGCCGCGCGCATCGCAGGCGTCGAAGACTTCGTCCGCCGTCACCCTGCAGGCTATGACATGATGCTGGCGGAACGCGGCGAAGGGCTCTCGGGCGGACAGAAACAGGCGATCACACTGGCGCGGGCGCTATTGGGCCGCCCGCCGATCCTGCTGATGGACGAGCCGACCTCGAGCATGGATGTGCAGAACGAAGCCGGTGTCATCGCGCGGCTGAAAGCGGATCTGGCCGACCGCACGTTGGTCGTTGTCACCCATCGCACGAGCTTGCTGGACCTGGTCGACCGGGTGATTGTCATCGATCAGGGGAAAGTCGCGGCAGACGGGCCGAAATCCATTCTCAACCGGACACGCGGAGGTGCCGATGGGACAAAAGCGTGATCTGGAGACCCTCGCGCGCGAGATGCAGGGTCGCCAAAGCTGGCGCGGCAGCCTGCTGCTGGCTGTGATCTTGCTGTTCTTCCTGACCGCCGGGGTCTGGGCCGCGCGCACCGAAATCGACGATGTGACCCGCGCCGAGGGCCGCATCGTGCCCTCGAGCGATATCCAGATCATTCAGGCGACGGAGCCGGGGATTCTGCAGGCACTCTTCGTGGCAGAGGGCGATATCGTCGAACAGGGCGATGTGTTGATGGAGCTTGACGGGATCCAACTCTCCAGCCAGCTCGATCAGGAACAACAGCGCGCCTACGGGCTGATGGCGCGAATCGAGCGGCTGCAGGCCGAGATCGACGGCGTCGATCTGGACTTCTCGCCCATCCTCATCGCACAGGCCCCGGCAGTGACTCGTTCAGAAGCGGCACTTTACCACGCCCGCCGTGACGAATTGGCCGCTGAAATCGAGATCCTCGAACGCCAGCGCGGGCAAAGGCTGGAGCAATATGCCGAGGCGGTCGCGGATCTGGACGCCGCGCGTGAAACGCTTGAGATTTTGGCGGAAGAACGCGCGATGATGGAACCGCTCGTGCGCCGCCGGGTGGAGCCGGAAACCACGCTTCTGGAGCTGCGCCGCCGCGAAAGCGAATGGCGCGGGCGTGAAATACGTGCCCGAGCAGGGCTCGCGCGAATGCAGGGTGCGCTCGAGGAGATCGATGACCAGATTCGCGCACTGCGCGCCCGTCAGCGGTCCGCCGCGCTCTCCGATCTGGCCCTGAGCACCGCCGAACTCGCAGCCCTAGAGCCAAGCCTGCCCGCGCTGCGCGACCGTGCTGAACGCGCAGCGATCCGCGCGCCGATGCGTGGCGTGGTCAATCGCATCCACCGCACCACGCTGGGCGCATTGGCGCGACCGGGCGAAGACCTGCTGGAGATCGTGCCGCTCGATGATACGCTGCTGGTCGAAGCCTATGTTCGTCCGGCCGACATTGCTTTCGTCTATCCCGGCCAGCCCGTCCGCGTCAAAGTCACGGCCTATGATTTCGCCCGCTATGGAAGCTTGTCAGGCGAGATCATTCGCATCGGTGCCAATGCCGTCAGCCGTTCAGAGCGCGATGTCGAGGAATTCTTCATGGTTCAAATCCGAACGGAGGACAGTTTCCTGGATGCCGATGGGCTGATCGTCGAAGTCATGCCAGGCATGGTCACCGAAGTAGACATGCTCTCCGGACGCAAGACCGTCCTGCAATACCTCACAACACCTGTCGTCCGTGTCAAGGACCGCGCATTCCGCGAGTAGTCTTCTTTGCTGTTCATTGTGGATTTCCCGCAGGGAGGTCTTTGAGCCCCACGCAACCAGTGACGACATTGCCACGCTGACGGTCGAAGAGCGCGCTGTTTGACCACATTGGTGTCGCGATGAATGGATCATATGGCGATTGCGCGAGAACTTGAACAGGGCGGCAGGTGGCGCGCGGCCGCCCCAGAGCTGATCATCCAAGACATAGGTCCAGAACCGTGCAGTTTTGGTGCCCCTACGCGCCAGAAGCGGCACCGTCGTGTTATCGCCGTGCAGGCGCGCCGCTGCCAGCACATGGGTCTCGATCAACTCGTGGATCGGAGCCAGCGCCACGCAGGCATGTCCGTCACTCCGCCCGAGATCCAAACCTTGGTGCCAGCCCGAAATCGTCAGTGTGCTGGGTCTCGATGCCGAAAGGCGCAATCGGATCAGAGAAGGAAGATCACTACCGGACCTGCTTGGATCAGCCTGCTTTCAATTTGGTGGAAAGCGAATGCCCATCGCGCGCCTCTCCCATCGGGATCGCTATCAGCTGTTTCGGCAAATGACGGAAGGGAGATCGACACCTTTCGGGACGCGAAGAAGTCCCGCGATCTCTTATTGGAAACGCACAGCCCAGGCTGCGCCAGCCTGGCGCGGACTGGTCACATCATTCAGCGATGCCGTCCTGCCTCGGCCCGAAGCTGGGCCTTGCTCCACCACCGCCGGTCCGAATTTGGCAGCTCTCGTTCAAGTGGCCGCACGGCTCCATCAGAAGCGGCAAGCGCTGTGAGAGTTCCCGGCGGGTTTCAGGGGGGCGCGGCCAGCCCGGCGTCACCCATCTGTTCGGGGTCTGGCAGGTCGCGCAAGCTCTCCAACCCGAAGGTCGCGAGGAACACGTCTGTGGTCACGAATGTATAGGGCGCACCGCGGCGGGGTTCGCGAGGCCCCGGCGCGATCAGGTCACGCTCGGACAGCCGCCCGATCAGATCGCGGCTGATGTCCTTGCCAAAGATATCTTTCAGGCCGTCACGGCTGATGGGCTGGTGATAGGCGATTGCGGCCAGAACAGCCACATCATGGCCGCTTAGATTCAAGGCCCGCTCTGTAGCATCAGCGGCCGCGCGGATAGTGGGGCCATAAGCCGCGCGCGTGCGCAAAAGCCACCCGTTGCCGCATTTGGCAATCTCATAGGGGCGGGTTTCCACATCAGCCCTCAAATCCTCGATCAGCAGATCGACCGAGGCCTCCTGCCCCACCACGCGGGCCAGATCTTCGCGCGCCACCGGTGCCGCGCTTGCGAATAGCACCGCCTCGATGCGCTTCATCCATTCACGCCAGCGCAGCTCTGGCGGCAGATCGGACAAATCGCGATCAAAATCGGGCGCGTGTTTTTTTGCCATGTCACAACCCGTAGAGCCGGAATGCGTTGCGCCCGGTCAATTCGCGCAGAGCGCCCAAATCCACCAGCCGGTCGCAAAACCGCCGTGCAGCACGATCCGACATCAGCGCGGTCAGCGCCGACGGGGCGATGGCATCGCGGCTCAAGACCATATCAACCCCCCTGTCCGCCTGTTTGCTGCGCAGCTTGGGGGCCACCGCATGCAACTGCGCGGCGCGGCGCGTCAGATCGGTGGCGAGAGACAGCGCATCACCGGTCGCGCGCAGCAAAGCTTTGTAACAGGCCAGACGCAGGTCATCCCCGCGCAATGTCAGATCGCGGCGTGGCAGATGCGCCCCCAAGAGCGCGATCAGATGCGTCCAGCCCAGGGCGCGCGCAAGTGCTGCATCGGCCAGGATCAGCGCGGGCAGATGATCGCGCGGGGCATCGGTCAAAACTGCCTCGATCATATGGGCGGCCTGCGCCACCGGATTGCCCGCCGCAGCCTTGCGCCAAATCGCGAGCTGCGGTGCGCCCAAACCTGGAAAGACGCGCTGCAAACTGGCCTCGGACACAGGGCGCGCGCTCGCGCGGTGCCAGGCCAGTGCAATGTCGCCTGCAGGCCCGGGCTGTTCCCCGGGCCGCAACAGGCACAGGATATCTCGCAGCGCCGCCTCGCGCTCAGGACGCCCGGAGATCGCGACCGTATGCGCTGCAGCCGTCAGCGAAAGCCGCGCCCGCCACACGGCCTGAGGCAGGGACGGGTTAGACCCTGCGACATCCAGCAAAGCCAGCGCCGCGCCCGCGTAAAGCGCCGCGCTTTCGGGGGCGTCACTTGGGGCGCGCGCCAGCCAGTCCGGCAGGCGGCGAGGCCAGAGGTCGGGGTCGGGTTGCAGGGCGCGTGTCATGATTCAGGATAGCGCATCGCGGCGGATAACGACAGCTAAAAGCGCAATAAGCGCCGTAGCTTGTAATGCTGATTGATGTCCAGTAAGTTTGCATTATCGGACATCAAAAGATATGCTTGGCGCCATGGCAGAAAATACCGGGAAATCGCGCTCAGAGGCAGCAAACGGGTCACAGGTCAACAAGGACGACCAGGCCGATCAGCTTGGCGGAGAGGCCTTGAGTCTCCGTTCCTTTGCAGTTGGCTCAAACCCCGTCGATAAGAATATCCAGGGCACGCTTCAACGCGTCGCGATGGTGGGCCAAGGATCCGATGGCCTGTCGCAACTCTCCCCCGGGAACCGCGGCCAGTTCCTGGACCCGGACGATCCAGATCGCGCCCTCGACCTCGACATGCGGCGTCAGGCCCGGAAAGGCCGCATATTGCCCCGCGTCGCGCAAAGGGGCGACGATGCGGGATGCCTCGATGCCGATCAGGTCGGTTTGCAGGTCCACCACAAGCTGCCCGCCTGCCAGACGATAAAGATCAAATTGCGCCATCCGGTACGCGCCTTAGAAGCTTCTGAACCGGGACAGCGCCAGGCCCTCTTTCTCGATTTCCTCGGCATAGGCGGTGATCGCTGCGCTGTTCTCCTGACGCCAGCGCCGGTTCCGTTCGACCTTCGCGGCCTCGACAATCGCCGCTTCGGCAAGGCGCGACATGTTGAGGCCAAGCGCGCGCGCCGCTTCCGCGACATCGGCATTCAGCGTCAGATTGACCTTCACGCGTCCCATCGAACCCTCTCGGATCTTACGTATGAATAAGGAGTATATGTCACGCGTATCGCCTGAGCAAGACGAGACGAGCGGCATCCACCTGCCCGCCCATATGGCAGGCTCCGGCACGTTGGATCGACTGGTGGATACTGCGCGCGATTATGCCAGCGCTGCGGCGTCCGACAATACGCTGAAAGCCTATGCCAAGGACTGGGCGCATTTTGCGCGCTGGTGCCGGATGCGCGGGGCGGACCCCCTGCCCCCGTCGCCGGAACTTGTGGGCCTTTATATCGCCGATCTGGCCGCACCACAGGGCCACGGTCCAACCAAGCCCCCTGCCCTATCGGTTGCCTCCATCGAGCGTCGCCTGTCAGGCCTTGGCTGGGGCTATGCGCAGCGTGGATTGCGGCTTGATCGCAAGGATCGCCATATCGCCAGCGTTCTGGCTGGTATCCGGCGCAAACATGCGCGCCCACCCATGCAGAAAGAGGCTATTCTGGCCGACGACATTCGCGCCATGGTGGCCACTCTGCCCCATGACCTGCGCGGCCTGCGCGATCGGGCCATCCTGCTGATCGGCTTTGCGGGCGGGTTGCGACGATCAGAGATCGTCAGCCTGGACCGACACAAGGATGACACGATGGACTCTGGCGGCTGGATCGACATTCTCGACGGCGGCGCGCTGATCACCTTGCGCGGCAAGACCGGCTGGCGCGAGGTCGAGATCGGGCGCGGCA
>REBU01000099.1 GCA_007692585.1 Paracoccaceae bacterium
ATCGACAGCCGCACCATTCTGGGCGAGCAGGGGGCCGAGCAGCTTCTGGGCATGGGCGACATGCTCTATATGGCGGGCGGGGGCCGGGTGAGCCGGATTCACGGCCCATTTGTCAGCGATGAGGAAGTCGAGGAGGTGGTGAACCATCTCAAGAGCTTCGGGCCGCCGGATTACAAATCGGGCGTGGTCGAGGGGCCGGAGGACGGGCGCGAGGCTGATATCGACGCGGTTCTGGGGCTGGGCGGCGCCTCCACAGGTGAGGATGCGCTTTACGATCAGGCGGTGCAGGTGGTCATTCAGGACCGCAAATGCTCGACCAGCTACATCCAGCGCAAGCTCGGCATCGGTTACAACAAGGCCGCGCGTCTGGTCGAGCAGATGGAAGATGAGGGGCTTGTCACGCCGGCCAACCATGTCGGCAAGCGTGAGATCCTGGTGCCGGAGCAGGGCTAGTGTTCGCCATCTGGCGAAACGTCCCTGCAGGCGCGAGGAGGGTCAGCGATGCGGGGCCTTTCGGCCATTCGGTGACCCTGCGAAAAATCCTGCGCGTGTCCGCAGCGCCAGCGACATGCAGGGCGGAAAGCCGATTGTGAGCGCAGCATTGCGTCCGCAGGGAATGGACCAAAGCGGCCAGTCGCCTTTGCGCTGATCAACAGCCACAGTTGACAAGGAGCGGAGTTTGCGATGTCGCGGGTGCTTCTCGCGGAATTCAGTATTTCCGCCCAAAACCTCTGTCAGCGTGATGGCAGAACGCTGCAGCCGAGCATCACAAAACCCACCATACGCCCATCGCGCAGCTTTTAAGCAGCTCAGACCGTGGAGGTACCCGTGAACCGAGATCAAAGCCTTCACGCTACAGGGGGAGTGCGCTCTGTTGAAGATAGCGCAGCAAGTGCGACAAGCGCTTGCCCGAAAGCAAGGCTGCCATCATTTGCGGGCAAGCGCTTGTGAGACAGCACGCGATAACCAGCTAAGGCATTCACGCAGCACTCCAGCAGCATGGCATTCTGAAAACAGCCCCCCGCCACGACAATGGCATCAGCGTCGCCCCTGTCGACAAGCCGGCGCGCGGGCGCGGCGAAGATCTGTGCCAGGGTCGTGTGAAATCGAGCTGCAATCGATGCTTTCGCGCGACCCTGTTCCAGATCAGCGCATATCTCGTGGATTAGGGGCGATATCGCGATTTCTCCGATTTGCGAGTGTCTCAAATCGTAGGGCTGCGGGTTGCATCCGCGCCGTGCGATTGCTTCCAGTGCCATCGCAGCTTCGGCTTCGTGGCTTATCTGCTTTGGGCAAAGCCCAAGAAGCGCTGCAACAGCGTCAAAGAGGCGCCCGGCAGAACTGGAGTGTGGCGCATTGATCCTTGCAGCGACGGCCTGTCGCACAACTGCGCGCGGCGCATCTGCAAAAAGCCTGTCCGCGATATGCCCAAGACCAGCAGCGTCCAAGCGCATCAATGCGTTGCGCCAGGGCTCGCGCTGCGCCTGATCCCCACCGGGCAGGGGGGCGGGTTCCAGCCATGCCACGCGCTCGAAGTCTGCATAATCACCCAGCAGCACCTCACCGCCCCAGAGCGTGCCATCCGGCCCCAGACCGAGCCCGTCGAGCACGATTGCAGCCACGCGCCCGCCGTTGCGAGGCCAGAGATGTTCGCCCAGACACGCCGCAAGATGGGCGTGGTGGTGATGGACCTTGTGCACGGCCAAGCCCATGGCGTGCCCGGCCTGCGTGCTGCGATAGCCTTCATGGGCATCAACTGCGACAAGGTCCGCCTGATGATCGAACAGCGCGCCGTAGTCCTGCAGCGCGCGTGTGTATTCCTCCCATGTCAGCGGGTCGTCGAGATCGCCAAGATGATGCGACAGCAGCGCTTCACCCTCGCGGGTCAGGCAGAATGCCGCTTTCATCTGCCCGCCCATGGCCAGCACCTGCGGCCCGTCCTCAAAGCCCGGCGGAAGTTTGATTGTGCCGGGCGCGCGCCCGCGCGCATGGCGCAGGACCATCGGGCCATGCGCTGTGATCCGCTCTACCGAGTCGTCAAGGCGCCGCGCGATATCGCGGTCATGCATGATGAAACCATCGGCGAAACGGGCCAGTTTGGTCCTGGCATCGGCATTCGTAATCACCTGTGGTTCGCCTGAAAGATTGCCGGAGGTCATCACAAGCGGAGCCTGAAAAGCATCCATCAGCAGATGATGCAGCGGCGTGCAAGGCAGCATCCAGCCGAGCATGTCCTGCCCCGGCGCAATTTGCGGGGCAAGGGCGTCGGTCACGCGGTCGATGAGCAGGATGGGTGCTGCAGCGCTTTGCAGCCGTGTGGCCTCGGGCTCGGACAGGGTGCAACTGGCGCGGATCATGTTGATCGTGCCCATCAGAGCGAATGGCTTGGTCGGGCGCCTTTTGCGCGCGCGCAAAAGTGCTACGGCTGCCCCGTTGCGGGCATCACAGGCCAGATGGAACCCTCCGATCCCTTTGATGGCCAGAATCTGGCCGTTGCGCAGCGCGTCCACAGCCAGATCCAGCGCTGCGCCCGGCACCTCTTGCCCCGCTGCCTCGAACCACAGACGTGGACCGCAAACCGGGCAGGCAATCGGCTGGGCATGAAAGCGCCGATCCGCCGGGTCGCGATAGTCAGCATCGCAGTCCGGGCAAAGCTTGAAACCGGCCATGGTCGTCTGCGCGCGGTCATAGGGCAGTTCCATGAGAATGGAAAACCGTGGGCCGCAATGGGTGCAATTGGTGAAGGCATAGCCAAAGCGCCGCGCGGTCGGATCGCGGATTTCCGCCAGACAGGCCGGACAGGTCGCCGCATCCGGGGTCACACGCGTGCGCACCTCGCCGCCCGCACTGGCGATGATCTCGAAGCTGTCTGGCAGGTCGGCGTCAGCGAGCGGTGAGACCTCGATGGCATCAATCCGCGCAAGGGGCGGGGCCTCGTCGCGCAGCGCATGCACAAACGCATCAAGCCCTGCTCCGGCCGCCTCAATCAGCACCCCGCCTGCATCATTGAGCACCCAGCCACGCAGGCCCAGCCGTTTCGCCAAAGCCCAGACGAAAGGACGGAAGCCCACGCCCTGCACCTGTCCTCTGACCCTGATCCGGCACAGCTGGTTCATCTTGCCTCACATTCCCTCAAGCGGGCCTGACCCTTTGGCTGCCCTCAATGAACAGTGCAGACCATGCAAGGATCAAAACTGCGCACGATATGCTGGACGCTCAGAGGGGTGTCCTCGCCAGCACGCATCTCGGCCCCGACAAGGGCCGCCTCCAGGGGTCCGGGCTGGCCGTTTTCGTCGCGCGGGCTGAAATTCCACGTTGTGGGCGCGATGATCTGATAGGTGTCGATTTTCCCACCCTCAAAACGCAGCCAGTGGCCCAGGGCACCGCGCGCAGCCTCTACCAGCCCAACACCTGTGCCCCGCTCTGGCATATCCGATTTCACCATGAATTGCGCTTGCGCGTCAATCTGCCCCGCAAGCGCTTCCATCAGGACTTGTGTGCGTGCGATTTCCAGCAGCCGCGCGCCCACCCGCGCCAGAACGCCGCCCTGTTGCGCCAGATCGCGCGCCAGCGGATGGCCGTCGATCACCTGCCGCGCCAGCGCGCCGCATTCCATGGGCTGTCCCGCCAGACGTGGGGCCTTGCACCAGCTATAGGCGGGCGCGCGCATCTCCTCATCGGGCTCGGTCAGCCCGTCAGAGGGGTGACGCGCGGCACCCAGCATCCAGGAATGACTGAGATCTTCGGCAATCGCTGCGAGCGGCACGTCATGGACCGCGCCCTGCTGCCAGAGCCCGCGCGCGAAGCCGAAGCCCTGCGGCAGCGGATAGGCCCCGAAACTCAGATACCGTCCTGCCCCGCGGCCCATACTGGCCAGATCGAGACTAGCAGCGGCGCGGAAGAACAACCCGGCATCGCCCCGCCCCCAATCAAGCGCGGCATCTTGGGTATTCAGCGCGATAAAGCTTTCAACAGGCGCCCCCAAAAGCTCCGCCTCAAGAAACCGGCGGAAGCTGCGCAGTGTCGAGATGATCCGCATCTTCTCGGCCCGCGTCGGCGTGCGCGTCACGCCACCGGGCTGAATTGCCAGCGTATGCGGCCATTTCCCGGCCATCAGGCCCAGTATATGCATCAACTGCGCGCGTGCCTCAATAGCGCGCCGTGCGCCGGACCCTTCCATCGCGGTAAATCGCTGTGCAACCTGCCCGTGCCAGTCCTGCGCGTTATAGGCGGGGCGGGTGAAATCGGGCATGAAGAACAGGTAGAAATGCGTCAGGTGATCGCAGACATTCTCGACTGCGTGAATGAGCGCGGCCATCTGCGCGCCCTGCGGCGTGGGCGCAAGTCCCATCGCATCGCCCAGCGCGCGGGCGGCCGCAGCGGATTGGCTGATCGAGCAGATGCCGCAAATGCGTGGCGTGATCGTCAACGCGTCGCGCGGGTCGCGCCCTTCGAGCATCCGCTCAAACCCGCGATACAGCGGCGCATTGACCCGCGCGCTGGCAACTGTCCCGTCGCGGATATCCAGATGCACTTCAAGATCGCCCTCGACCCGGTTGAACGGGCCAACTACCAGCCGTGACGTGCTCATCTGCGCGGCTTTCGCAAGGTGGGGGCTACGTCGATCCGGTCCGAGACAGCGTTGCGCGCCAGCCGCTCAGGCGTGGCGGCCTTTGACAGCGAGGCCAGCGCCATGAACCAGGCTTTGGGCATATCCGTCGGTAAGCCCACCGGAATGCCCGCGATTTTCGGGGTCTGGGTGAACGCATGGCGCGGGTTCTCGAATTCGGGCGCTGTGCAGTTGATACAGGGATAGCCGCCTGAGGTGCAGGAACCGGACCCGTTCCAGGGCCGGATATTGCAATCGCCCACCGCCTGCGTGCCGATACAGCCCAGATGCTCCATCATGCAGCCGCGCTCGGACAGGTCGCGCGCACTGGCCTTGTATTCGTAGAATTCATTGCGTGCGCAACCATGATGCACCAGATGATCGGCGAAGAACCGCGGGCGGGCATAGCCATCGAGATCCTCGGCCCGCATCTCGCCCGAGGCCAGCAGCATCAGCGTTTCCAGCACCCAGCCGGGATGGGTCGGGCAGCCTGCGATATTGATGACCGGCAAGCCGGAAGGATCACGAAACCCTGGCGGCAGCAACCCGCCAAGATGGCCGCCCTCGTATTGCAGGCCCACCGCGTCGGACGGGTTGTCGCCCGCCGAGGTCACGCCGCCGAAAGCCGCACAGCTTCCGACCGCGACCACATGGCGCGCATGCGGCGCAAGCGCCTGCACCCAGTGCATCATCGACCGACCCGTGCCCGAGAGCATCTGAAACCGCCCGGTCCCACGCGGGCCGCGTGCAATCGCGCCTTCAACACAAAACAGGTCAAGCGCGACCTCGCCCGCGATGATCTGATCGAGGAGCGCGCGCACCTGCGCACCGCTTTCCACGCTCAGCGCGGGATGCCAGAGCACCTTGATCCCGGCACCGGCCAGTGTGTCAAACACACCGGGATTTTCGGCGCATAACAGCGACATGGTGCAGCCACCGCAGCCCGACGCCTGAAGCCAGAGCATATTCATGGTGAAGATTGCCCTGTTGCCGTGAGGGGCAATTCCAACCGGAAGCAGGCCCCGTCCTGCTTGTTGGGACACAGATGCAGCGCGCCGCCATGCTCGGTTGCGATCTTGTGGCTGATCGACAGACCCAGTCCAGTGCCTTTGCCGACAGGTTTGGTGGTGAAAAACGGGTCAAATACAGTTGCCTGCAGCTCAGACGGAATGCCGGGGCCATTATCGGCAACCTGCAGCACGGCCTTGTCGCCTTCGGTGGAACAGGTCAACGTGATGCGCCCCTCCGCGCGCCCCTCCAGCACATCCAGCGCATTCTGCACCAGGTTCATCACCACTTGCTGGATATGCCCCGCCCGTCCGCGCAGCACGATACCAGAGGCGCCCTCATGCACCAGCGTGACGCCGCCGGCACGCCCGCGCACCACCCAATCAGCCGCGATCCGACTGGTCTCAACGAGATCGAATTCGGCAATCTCGCCGCCCCCATCGGCCGACAGACGGCGAAGATCCTGCACGATGTCGCGCACACGCTCGGCCCCTTCACGCGCGCCGCGCACGGCCTCGCGCAGATTGCGCAATTCGCGGTCCAGCCGCAATTCTTCCCGCAGCGCGATCAGATCGGCACGGCTGGCCCCTTCGGCGACATGGTCAAAATAGGTCTCGAATTTGGTGGCATAGCGTTCCAGCGCATGGGCATTGGCATAGACAAAGCTGATCGGGTTGTTCAATTCATGCGCCACCCCGGCCAGCAAACGGCCCAGCGAGGCCATTTTCTCATTGCGCACCAACTGGCTTTGCATCTGCTTCATTTCCTTGTGGCTGAGGTCCAGCGCCGCGAAGGCCTGCCGCAATTCACCGACCGAGCGCCCGGTCAGCACAAACCCGATCACGCGGCGATGCTCGCCGCGGCGCGGTGCGATGACCAGTTCATAAGGCATCGGGGTGGGCTGGGACAGAAGATCGAGCTCCAGCGTGACCGGTCTGCGCGTGCTGCGGCACTGCTCCAGTGCCTCTTGCATGGCATCGGCGTCGCTGAACAGCCCGGTCACGGACTGGCCGCGCAGGTCGTCAGGATTTTGCGCGCAGCGCGCACTGACCGAGGCAGAAACCTGTTCGATCTGACCAGTGCGCGCCGTGACGATCAGGATGTCAGAGACTGAGGCCAGCACCGATTCCAGAAAGTCGCGCATCGATTCCAGTTCGGAATTGCGGCTTTCAAGCTGGGCCTGATAATTGACCAGTTCCGCATAGGTCTGGTCCATGGCCGCGATCACCTCGCCCCAGGCCTGATCGCCCATGTTCTGGTCCAGATGGGACAGGAAGGGTGTTGCCAACAGATTATCCTGCAAAGGTGTATCCGACATATCCTTGAGGCTCGTTCGCGTGGACGACATTCTCTGATCTCTTATCAAACTCATCCGGCTTTGTCTTGAATTGCCTTCAAGACATGGATGCGGCAGTCTTGTCGTTGCCGCTTGATGGGGGAATCTGGATGCAACGTGTGACCGTGACCTTGCCCGAGAGCCTGTGCGCGCGGCTGGATGAGCATGTCAGCGCACGCGCCTATGACACCCGTTCCGAGGCTGTGCGCGATTTGCTGCGTGGAGCGCTGAGCGCGCAGTCCGATGTGCCGACGGGCGAGGCGATGGGGGTCTTGAGCTATGTCTATGACCACCATACGCGCGATCTGGCCGCGCGGCTGATGGATCACCACCATGGCCACCATGCGCTGACGATCACCACCAGCCATGTCCATCTGAACCATGACAGCTGTCTGGAAACAGCCCTCCTGCGCGGACCAGTGGACGCGTTGCGCGCTTATGCCGACGGGGTTCTGGGCCAGCGTGGGGTGATGCATGGCAATCTGTTCCTGATCCCGGTTGAAACTGCTGCCGCGGCGCATGACCACGGCCATGGCAGCGCGCCGCATGAACATCTGCATGTCAAGGAGAGTTTCTGACATGCACATGCCCCGCGCCGTGATGAGGCGTGAGCGAATGCGGCACTTCCTGCCCATGCGCGGCCATCAGGCTCGCGTCGCCCAGCACCTGCCGCGCCGGGCCATCGGCACAGATGCGGCTCTGATCGATCACGATCACGCGCGGGCAAAGCTCCAGCACCAGTTCCAGATCATGGCTGGCGATCAGCAGCGCTTGCTTCATGCTGCCCAACAGCGTGATCAACCGCCGCCGCTGGCGCATATCCAGCGCGGCAGAGGGCTCATCAAGCAGCATCAGGTCCGGTTGCATGACCAGCGCGCCCGCGATACAGGCGCGGCGCTTCTCGCCGCCCGAAAGGTGATGGACAGGCCGATTTTCCAGCCCGGTCAGCCCGCATAGCGCCAGCGCGGCCTGCACGCGCGCGGTGATCGCGGCGTCGGACAGCCCCAGATTGCGCGGGCCGAACGCGACATCCTCGATCAATGTGGGGCAGAAGAGCTGGTCCTCGGCCTGTTGGAACACAAGCGCTGTCTCGGGGCGGAACTGCCCCGGTACCACTGCGCGGCCCTGGACCGCCACGCGCCCTGCCAGCACGGGCAGCACCCCTGCAATCGTATGAAAAAGCGAGGTCTTACCCGCACCGTTTGGCCCCACCAGCCCGACATGTTCGCCCGGCGTAATGCGAAAGGTCAGATCGCACAGCACTGGCGCATGCGCGGTCCAGCCCACCGACAGGGCGTCACAGTCCAGCACGCTCACAGGATCCGGTCCAGCCATATCACCCCCAGCGCCACGATCACGGCCCCGGTAATGGCCAGCCGTTCGAACTTCTGCAAGGGCGGCGTTTCTGCTTCAGCCCCAAGCCCATAGCCGCGCAACCGCATTGCGGCCCAGAGCCGCTCGGACCTTGTCTGCGCGCGGATCAGACTGGTGGCAAGCCCGCGCGCATGCTCCGGCAATGCGCGCCAGCCACGCATGCCACCGCGCAGGCTGCGCGCGAGGGCTGCGCGGCGCAATTCGGCCGTGACTTCGTCAAGATAGCGCAGGGTCAGCAGCGCCAGATCGGTCATCAGCGCAGGCACGCGAAGGGCGCGCAATCCGGCGACCAGATCGAAGGGCGAGAGCGTGGCCAGAAGTGCCAGCGTCACGGCTACGATGGACAGAAGCCGCCCCGCGATCAGGGCCGCCGCCTGCAGCCCCTCGAGTTGCAGCGCCACCGGGCCGATCTGGGCCAGCACTGTCGACCCGGAGATCAGTGGCAGCACCACTGTCAGCGCCAGCACCAGCACGAGCGGCGCGCGCATCCGGCGCAGGACCACGCGCACCGCACCAAAGGCCAGCACCACGCCCAAGGACAGCGCCATGACCAAGGGCAGCACGGCCAGCCCCTGCACGCTTGCAAAGCCAAACGCGAGCACCAGCGCGAGGATCAGGCGTGCGCGGGCCGAAGTCTCAGCCATGCGGCAAAAGGCGCGGCTCGATCCGGCGCAGCACGCGCAGGAGCGTCAGCACGATCACCCCTTCCGCCAGCGCCAGCGGCAGATGCGCGAGCGCAAAGACCTGCACCGCTGCGCGCTCCGTGCGGGCATCCAGTTCTGCGGGCAACCCGGTCAGCACAATCGCCGCGAAGATTGCCACGGCGACCAGCACGGCCCCGCCCCCCGCCCCGAACGCCGCGAAGTCCGGCCAGCGCCCCCCGATCTGCCGCCACAACCCGAAGGCCAGAAGCGCAGGCACGCACAGGATCAGCCCGTTCAGCCCCAGCGTGGTCAGCCCGCCATGCCCGAACAGCATCGCTTGCAAAAACAGCCCGACCAGGATGGCAGGAACCGCAAACCAGCCCAGCATCACCCCCATCAGCCCGGTAAGCATCAGATGCACAGTTGTCGGCGGCACGGGCACGGCCACCAGCGAAGCTGCGAAAAATACTGTCGTGAGCATGGCAACGCGCGGGATTTCGGCCTGCGGATCGGGACGCGCCTTGATCCTGTGTAGCGCGATAGCGACGAGCCCGGCGGTGCAGGCATAGCCCGCCAGCGCCATTTCCACGGGCACGATCCCGTCAGGCAGGTGCATTGCGCGTCTTTCTGCGGGCAAGTGCGAACAGTGCCGTTCCCAATGCTCCCCAGCCCACTAATGCGACCATCACCAGCCGCTGCCCCCAGCTTTGCGCGCTGCTGGCCGCCGTCATGAACGAGGCATTATCGTCGATTTCGACATGCACCATTGCACCATGCCCGGACTGGCGGACCTGAAAGCTCCAGCGCCCAGCCTCCGGCCCAAGGACAAATTCCAGCCGCCCGTCGCGATCCGTCACCCCCTGTCCCCAAGGGGTCGAAGCGTCATCCGGCGCATAGATGATCACCTGCGCATGCGACATCGGCGCGCCGGTGTCGTAGAAAGCATGCAGGCGGATGGCCTGCGCGGTCTCGGCCTCGATCAGCGCGGCATGTGAAGACGCGACAAGCGGGGCGATAAGCCCCGCCGCGAAAACTGCCGCTGCAACAGGCCTGGAGCGGCTACCCATCGCAGCACCGACACGATGGGAAGCATCGCGCAAGGACGCATGTTTTTGTGGGGGAAAGGGCTGGAGCCTTGGTCTGTGTCATGGTTGCTTTCTGTTTTGCTGAACGGGTCTCAATCCTTTGGCCGGACGCTTACAGCCAAGGTGGTGATGAAGCGGATTGCATCAACCCGCCCGTCAAACTCGGCATAGTCCGGGCCTGCCTCGGCCAGTGGCACGTCCAGCGTGGCGCGCAACACCCAGGCCCCCGGTTGCGGCAGGCTGATACTGGCCAGACCTGCGCCGGTCTCGGTGATCGCGGCCTCGGCCCCGCTTTCACCAAAGGCTGTGAACAGGGCCAACTGACCAGCCTCGAGGGCCGCACCGTTCCGGTAGAGCTGCACCTCGAGGGCTTCGCCCGCGCGCAGGCTGGTCGGATTGGTCAGCGGCAGCATCTCGAAGGTCAGACCGGCGGGTTCCGGAAACTGCCATGCACCATGCCGCCACCAAGCCGTCGCATCCCGCACCGAGACAGCCGTCGAGATGATCTGCTGCGGGGTTTCGATCTCATCGACAAAACGCGCCGCTGATCTGCGGTTTCCATCCGCATCGATCCAAGTGGTGAACACGCGCGCCGGATTGGCCAGATGCACACGCCATGACCCTTGTTCGGCATCCTCGTGCAGCACGATCCGGCGCATCAGCGCATCGCCCGCTTGCAGGCTGATCCCCGTCGCATCGCCCAGATCGTAGCTGACGGATGCATTCACATCTGCATCGAAGGGCAGATCCAGAACGTCGCCTGCAGGCGTGATCACCCGATAGGCGCTGATCCGTGCGCCGGGCAGGAATTCTGAAAGCGGCATCGGCCTATGCCCCCAGCCCACGCTTGTGACCACGTCCGAGAGCAGCGCAGCCTCGCTGCCATGCCCGTCATTTCCTGCCGACATGGCATTGACCCACAGATCATGGGCCGAAGCCGACCCTGCCAACAGACCGAGGCTTAGAGCAGAAGCAAACGCAGAGAGCCGGTTTCGCGTAGGTTTCATGGGGATTTCGAGCCGTGTATGACAAACCTCACCTTTTGTCATACGCCCCGTGCGCCATCCGTCAAGTGCCCCGATCGGGGGGTGCATGCCGATGCACACAGCCCTCTGGAAAGCCTGTTTCCGCTGCAAAATCAGAGTGGAAACCCCTTCACCGGAGCTTGTAGGCCCCCAACGCGCGCAAAGCTGCATCTTTTCAGCACCTTATGCGGCTGCACCGCAAACGGGCGTTTTTCCTGCCATGCCGCGCCAGGCTGAGGCATTTTTTTTGAGGACATTCGCAGCGCAGACCGGAGGAGGCCCGAAATCCCATGCCCGACACCCCTAATGACCGAATCGAAACCTTTTACGAGGTGATGCGCGCGCAGGGCATTTCACGTCGCAGTTTCATGAAATACTGCACCCTGACCGCGACCGCGCTGGGGCTTGGCCCGGCTTTCGTGCCGAAAATCGCCCATGCGATGGAAACCAAGCCGCGCACCCCGGTCATCTGGCTGCATGGGCTGGAATGCACCTGTTGCTCAGAGAGCTTCATCCGGTCTGGCCATCCGCTGGCCAAGGATGTGATTCTGTCGATGATCAGTCTCGACTATGACGAGTTGCTGATGGCCCCGTCCGGGCTGGCCGCGCAGGCCGTGCTGGAAGAGACGATCGCCAAATACAAGGGCAACTACATTCTGGCGGTCGAGGGCAACCCGCCGCTGAACGAGGACGGGATGTTCTGCATCTCGGGTGGCAAGCCCTTCGTGGACAAGCTGAAACGTGTGGCCAAGGATGCGAAGGCGATCATCGCATGGGGGGCCTGTGCGTCTTATGGCTGTGTGCAGGCCGCAAGCCCGAACCCCACGCAGGCCACCCCCATCCACAAGGTCATCACCGACAAGCCCATCATCAAGGTGCCCGGCTGCCCGCCGATTGCCGAGGTGATGACCGGTGTTATCACCTATATGGTCACATTTGACCGCATGCCCGCGCTGGACCGTCAGGGCCGTCCGCTGATGTTCTATTCGCAGCGCATCCATGACAAATGCTACCGCCGCCCGCATTTCGATGCAGGCCAGTTTGTTGAAAACTGGGATGATGAGGGCGCGCGCAAGGGTTATTGCCTGTACAAGGTCGGCTGCAAGGGCCCGACCACCTACAACGCCTGTTCCACTGTGCGCTGGAATGAGGGCGTCAGCTTCCCGATCCAGTCCGGCCATGGCTGCATCGGCTGTTCCGAGGACGGGTTCTGGGATCAGGGCAGTTTCTATGACCGTGTCACCGACATCACCCAATTCGGGGTCGAGGCCAATGCCGACCGTGTTGGGCTGGCTGCTGTCGGTGTCGTGGGCGGCGCTGTGGCGGCCCATGCCGCACTTTCTGCATTGAGGCGCGCACAACAAAAGGCCGTGGGCCATTCCAACGCGGCCAAGGCCGCCAAAGAGGAGGCATAATCCATGCTGCAAACACCCAATGGCTACACGATGGACAAGTCTGGCCGCCGCATCGTCATCGACCCGGTGACGCGGATCGAAGGCCATATGCGCTGCGAGATCAATGTCGATGAAGATGGCGTGATCCGCAACGCGGTTTCCACCGGGACCATGTGGCGCGGGCTGGAAGTGATCCTGAAGGGGCGCGACCCGCGCGACGCCTGGGCCTTTACTGAACGCATCTGCGGGGTCTGCACCGGGACACACGCGCTGACCTCGGTCCGCGCGGTCGAGGATGCGCTGGGCATCCAGATCCCCGACAACGCCAATTCGATCCGCAATATCATGCAGCTCAATCTGGAAATTCACGACCATGTCGTGCATTTTTACCATCTGCACGCGCTGGACTGGGTCAATCCGATCAATGCGCTGCGCGCCGACCCAAAGGCGACCAGCGAATTGCAGCAGATGGTCAGCCCTGCGCATCCGCTCTCCAGTCCCGGCTATTTCCGCGATGTGCAGAACCGGCTGAAGAAATTCGTCGAATCCGGCCAGTTGGGCATTTTCAAGAACGGCTATTGGGACAACCCGGCCTATAAACTGCCGCCCGAAGCCGATCTGATGGCCACGACGCATTATCTGGAAGCGCTGGATTTGCAGCGCGAGATCGCCAAGATTCACACGATTTTCGGCGGCAAGAACCCGCATCCGAACTGGCTGGTGGGCGGCGTGCCTTGCCCGATCAACATGGACGGAGTGGGCGCGACCGGCGCGATCAATATGGAGCGGCTGAATCTGGCCTCCTCGATCATCGACAAATGTATCGAGTTCAACAACAACGTCTATATCCCCGACGTGATCGCCATCGGCAATTTCTACCGCACCTGGCTGCATGGCGGTGGGCTGTCCTCGCAAGCCTGCCTTGCCTATGGCGACATTCCCGAAAACGCCAATGATTTCAGCGCAGGCCAGCTGCATCTGCCGCGCGGCGCGATCATCAACGGCAACCTGAACGAAGTGCATGATGTCGATGTGCGCGACCCCGAACAGGTGCAGGAATTCGTCGATCACAGCTGGTATACCTACGGCGAACCGGGGCGCGGTCTGCACCCGTGGGACGGCATCTCGGAAGCGCAATATGTGCTTGGTCCCAACGCCAAAGGCACGCGCACTGATATCCACGAGTTGGACGAGGCCGCGAAATACAGCTGGATCAAGGCCCCCCGTTGGCGTGGTCACGCGATGGAGGTCGGACCGCTTGCCCGCTATGTCGTGGGCTATGCCAAGGGGCATGAGGATATCAAGGATCAGGTCGACGGGCTGTTGCGCACCATGAACCTGCCCTTTGATGCGCTCTTCTCGACCCTTGGGCGCACGGCGGCGCGCGCACTGGAGTCGGAATATTGCGGGCGCTTGCAGAAATACTTCTTCGACAAGCTGGTGGCCAATATCCGCAATGGCGATACCCATACGGCGAATGTGGAGAAGTGGGATCCGAAAACCTGGCCCAAGGAAGCCAAGGGCGTGGGCTTTACCGAAGCTCCGCGCGGCGCGCTGGGCCATTGGATCCGCATCAAGGACGGGCGCATCGAGAATTATCAATGCGTCGTGCCCACCACATGGAACGGCTCCCCCCGCGATCTGCAAGGCAATATCGGCGCGTTTGAGGCCAGCCTGATGAATACGCCGATGGAACGGCCTGATGAGCCGGTCGAAGTGTTGCGCACCTTGCACAGCTTCGATCCCTGTCTGGCCTGTTCAACGCATATCATGTCGCCCGATGGCGATGAATTGACCACTGTGCGCGTGCGTTAGGGGGGCGGGGCGATGGCATCAGAACCTGACGTGGCGGGGACAACCGCCACCCCCTTCCACAAGGCGGGCACGCATAAACAGACCTCGGTCTATGTCTATGAAGCGCCAGTGCGTATCTGGCACTGGGTCAACGCTCTGGCGATCCTTGTGCTCTGTGTGACCGGCTATTTCATCGGCAAACCGCTGCCCAGTTTCTCGGCGCAGGAAGCCACTTATCAGTTCTTCTTCGGCTATCTGCGCTTCGTGCATTTCGCCGCAGGCATGGTGCTGACCGTGGGCTTTTTCGGGCGGCTTTACTGGGCTTTTGTCGGCAATCACCACGCGCGGCAATTGTTCACCTTCCCCTTCTGGTCACGTCATTTCTGGGCCGAAGTGGTGTTTGAAATCCGCTGGTACCTGTTCCTGGCGAAAGAGCCCAAGAAATACGAAGGCCATAATCCGCTCGCACAGCTTGCGATGTTCTTTTTCATCACAGTGGCGACCGTGTTCATGATCGTGACCGGATTTGCGCTTTATGCCGAAGGGCAGGGCATGGACCACTGGATGTACAAGGCCTTTGGCT
>REBU01000006.1 GCA_007692585.1 Paracoccaceae bacterium
CAGCACGCGGCAGGTGTTGTCGTGACACGCAGCATCTGCACGATCATCACGGCCTATCAGGCCGAAGCGACGATTGCTGCTGCCGTGCGTTCGGCGCTGGCCCAGCCGCAGGTCAGCGAAGTAATCGTGGTCGATGATGCGTCAGGTGATGCGACGGTCGAGCGGGTGCTGGAGGTCGGGGCGACAGACGCGGTGCCTGACGGGCGGCTGAAACTCTTGCGCAATGCGACCAATCTTGGCCCGGCGGTCGGGCGCAACCGCGCGATTGCGGCTTCGCAGGCGCCGCTGATCGCGATCCTGGATGCCGATGACTATTTCCTGCCCGACCGTTTCGCGCATCTGGAGGGCGTGCAGGATTGGGACATGCAGGCCGATAATATCGTTTTCGTGTCGGATACAGCCCCGCCGCTGGGGCCCGAGTCCCTGCCCGAGGCGCAGGCGCAATCCTGGCCGCTCAGCCTCAAGGCTTTCGTGCGCGGCAATCTGTCAGATCAGGGCCGGGGTTATCGCGGCGAGCTGGGATTTCTCAAGCCGGTCATGTCGCGCGCCTTCCTCGATGCCCATGGGCTGCGCTATGACGAGCGGCTCTGGCTGGGCGAGGATTTCGATCTCTATGTGCGCATGCTCCAGTGCGGCGCGCGGTTCACGGTCACCAGCCAGTGCGGCTATGTCGCGCGAGTGCGCGCCGCCTCGCTTTCGGGGGCGCATCGCACGCGCGATCTGGCGGCGCTGATCACGGCCTGCGAAGGCCATCTCGAGCGCGCTTCCCCTGCCGATCCGGCGCGGCCGGTCCTGCAGGCCCATCTCGATGAATTGCGCGGGCGCTACTATCTGCGCCGGTTTCTCGATGTGAAGGCCGCGCGGGGGCTGGGCGCGGCCTGCCGCTATGCGCTGGCCTCGCGGCTGCGCGCGCACCCGATCCTGCGGGGGCTGGCACATGACAAGCTGTGGCGCCCGCTCAGACCGCCCGCTGTCGTGACAGGGCCGCGCTTGCTTCTGGGGGGGCAGGGCCCGCATGCGCAGCTCTGAAGCCGTACGGGTCTTCATCAAGACCATCGACAGTGACTTGCAATTCCCGCGGTGACAGCGCAGCATCCGGCACAGGTGAAGAGGGCTGCCCCGGGCGTCCTCGGGGGTGGAAAAGAAGGCCCGTTTTGTCATGGAAGAAACGCTCAAGGCTTGGATTGTCGCGCATCGCCGCAAGGCCCCGCTACGGGCGGCGGCGCGACTGGCGTCGCGGTTTCTCAATGCCTATCACAACACTGGCAATTACGATTTTGCGCGCAATGGGGAAGCCTTTGCCCTGCGGGTCTTTGCCCGCCATGCCAGCCCTGATCCGGTGATCTGGGATGTCGGCGCGAATTACGGTCAATATGCCAGTGAGGCCCATGCCCTGTTGCCTGCAGCCCGTGTCATCAGTTTCGAGATTCTGCCCGCCATCGCGGCGAAAATGCGCCAGAAGCTGCAGGGGGACTGGCTGGAGATCCGTGAAATGGGCCTGTCCGACAGTGTCGGCACAGTCGATGTAGTCTGGAACAAGCAGGTCGAATGCACCAGCGGCATCACGCCGTTTCAGAATGAATTCTTTGCCCATGGCCAGCTTGAAACAGTGTCCTGCCCGGTCTCGACAGTCGATCAGCTGATCGCCGACGGGCTGGCCGCGCCGGGTTTTCTGAAGATCGATGTCGAAGGCCATGAACCGGCCGTGCTGCGCGGGGCGCGCGCGTTGCTGGAGGGCCCGCAGGCTCCGCGCATGATCCAGTTCGAATACGGCCATACCTGGATTGCCAGCGGCGGGTTGCTGCATCAGACGAGGCTGTTTCTGGAACAAGCAGGCTACAAGGTCGGTCGGCTCTATCCCGATTACGTCGATTTCAAGATCCATGGCTGGGCAGACGAGCATTTCCGCATGGGCAACATGATCGCGGTCAAGGATGACGCGATGCTCAAGGATCTGACATAGGCTGCCTGCCCGTGTCAGGCTTTTCTCTGTGTCAGATCCTGCCTGTCAGGTCGGCGCGGTCGCGGCAATGACGGCCCCGACCGAAGGATGCACTGTGCCAATATTACGCACAGCCCATTGTTTCATGCGATGTGTCAGCCCGCGCGTCACGACATGCCCTGGTGTCGCAATGCCTGCGCGCTCCAGCGCGTCGAGCCGGTCAGCCATCGGGATGCGCAACACCCCGCCGGCCAGAAATGCCGTCTGCAAAGGTTCAGGGGTTGCCTGCCAGATATGGCGTCGGAACTGGTGGAGCGACGCCTTGAGGTCGAGTTCGCGCTTGAGCCGACCCTTTCCAAGCCCGAGATTGCGCGTGGTCACGGCTTCATCCTTGGTCCAGAGTGCCAGCGGTTCGCGACAGATATAGACCGGATCGGCCAGCAACCAGAGCCTGAGATATTCCTCCAGCGTCGGGAGCGTATCGACCTTGAAGGCCAGTTCCCGCTGCAGGTTCCGCGACCAGAACACGGCCCCGTTCGAAATCCCGATACGTCCGAAACAGGCCAGCCGCAGCTCCTCGGGTTGATAGACGCGCGCGTCGAAGGTTTCGTCGAAAATGCCGAAATCGCTGACCTGCCCGGTGCTGGCGTATGCCACGCGCTGGTTGATCTGGCAGATGGTCAGGCCCATCTGTGTGAGGATCTCGATACCGCGGGCCATGAAATCCGGCAGTACCTGATTGTCGTCTTCGAGCATGAAGAAGTAATCAGCCCCATAGGGATTGTCGCGCAGGTAACAGTCATCGAGATTGCGGACCATGAATTTCTGCGGCCGGTTGGCAATGTAGCGCAGCCGCGGGTCGCCGATCTCCTCGACCACGGCGCGGGCGGAACTGTCGGGGCAGTCATCGCGGATTTCGCAGATCCAGTCCTGATGGGACTGTGCCTGCAGGCAGCCTATCGCGCGGCGCAGCTGGTCGGGGCGGCGATAGGTGGGGGTTCTGACAAGGACAAGCGGCATGGGCAGATCGCGAATTTCCAGGTTGGGGCGGGCGGTTCGATGTCATTCCGATTCCGGACCGGATGGAGAGGCGAGGATCACATGGCCCGCGTCACATGACCAGCCTTACATCATGGCCGCCCGGGCGAGCAGCTCCAGATAGCGCGTGGCACTGCGTGCGGGGCTGAGCGCTTCGGCGACATAGGCGCGCG
>REBU01000005.1 GCA_007692585.1 Paracoccaceae bacterium
GATTGAAAGACCGCTTTCACCTGCCACGTCCGTCGTCCCCTTGTTCCGCACCCGCTTTGCGCCGGGCTGCGTCATCTTCTGTCTCGAACTCGCGGGCAGAGCGAAGCATCGTCTTCACACCGGCCGCAAAGCCCAGCAATGTCAATACGATCAGGAAGAGCGGCAAGGTGCCCAAGAGCACATCGAGCCCGTATCCGATCGCCGCACCGATGCCCAGACCGGCCACCAGCTCCGTCACCATTCGCCAACCCACCTGAGCCATCGAATGATGATCCTGCGCAGCTTTCGGCGGCTCCAGCGCGGCTTTCATCTTCACGATCCGCGCGTCCAGCGCCCGCAATCGTTCCAGATCGTCCTGCTCGGACATGCCCGCCACCTCCGGCTGCAAGTTGGGCGGAAACTAGAAAGGCGCGGGCGCAGAGTCAAGCGTGTTAACGCTGCCGGGGAAATGACCCAAGCCACTGATAAAAGACGTCTTTACCTGCAAGCATCTGGTCACGCCCTGACCGAGGCCCCCGATAATGCATCTGCAGCATATTCAACCATATAGTTGACCTTTGGCCGCAGGCGGGCAAGAACAGTGCGATGCAGCCACTTGCCCCCCCATCGCTCGATCTGGTTTTCATGGCATTGGCCGATCCGACGCGGCGGGCCATTCTGGCGATGCTGCTGGAAGACGACATGGCCGTGACTGACGTTGCCGAACCCTTTGCCATGTCACTCGCGGCGATCTCGAAACATCTCGGGATCCTAGCCGGTGCGGGGCTGATCAGTCAGGAAAAGCGCGGGCGGGTGAAATGGTGCAAGCTCGAACCCGACGCGCTGCGCGAGGCCAGCATCTGGATGCAGGCTTTCGGTCAGTTCGAGGCGATCAATCTCGACGCTTTCGAGCGCTTTCTGGTGCAGGAGCTGCCCGACTGGTCATCTGGCGAGGCAAGTGCCGATCAGACGGGCGACATGCGGTAGGTCCATTCCGCCTCGGTCGCGCTTTCGCCTTCGGCCAGCAACGCATCGACCTTGGCGCGGTCGGGGGATTTGCGGCAAACCGGATCGGTCGCTGCTGCATCGCCCGTCAGCGCCAGCGCCTGACAGCGACAGCCGCCATGATCGACCGCCTTGCGCGGGCAGGAGCGGCAGGGCTCGGGCATCCAGTCATCGCCGCGATAGGCATTGAAGGCCGCGCTGCCATACCAGATCTCGCGCAGAGGCATGGTCTGGACATTCGGAAACTGCAAATGCGTCATGGTCTGCGCGGCGTGACACGGAAGGACCGTGCCATCGGGCGCGATGTTCAACCCGGTGCTGCCCCAGCCGCCGCCCATGCAGGCTTTGGGGTAATCGGCGTAATAGTCAGGCGGCACGAAGTCGATGACCAGCCGCTCCGCTGGATCGGCCCTTGCTGCCGCAACAATCGCCTTGGCCTGATCGACCTGCGCGCGACTAGGCTGCAGGGCGGCGCGGTTCTTCAGCGCCCAGCCGTAGAATTGAACACAAGCAATCTCGATCCGGCGCGCACCAAGCTCGCGGGCCATCTCGATCATGCGGGGCAGGTCGTCGAGGTTGGTGCGGTGCATCACAGCGTTGATCGTCAGCGCCAGCCCCCGCTCCGCGATGAGTCCCGCGACACTCATCTTTCGCTCGAATCCGCCCTTGTAGCCGCCGATCTTGTCCGCGCTCTGCGCATTCACCCCCTGCAAGGAGAGTTGCACATGGTCGAGCCCCGCGGCTTCCAGCGCGTCGAGCCGCGCGGGTGTGAGGCCGATGCCCGAAGTGATCAGGTTCACATAGAGCCCCGCCGCGCGCGCCGCCGCCACCAGTTCCGGCAGATCACGCCGCGCGGCAGGCTCGCCGCCCGACAGATGCAGCTGCAACACGCCAAGGGACGCGGCCTGCGCGAAGACGTCGGCCCAGATTTCGGTCGGCAGTTCCTGCGCGCCGCGCACCATTTCCAGCGGGTTCGAGCAATAGGGGCAGGAGAGCGGGCAGCGATGCGTCAGCTCGGCCAGCAGCGCGAAGGGGGCGGGAATGTCAGACAAGATCGACGAGCCTCCGTTTGGCGAGATCGGCCAGGAAGTTGGTGACATCGGGGCGCACGGCCTCCAGCGGTGCGCTGTAGCGCTGCGCAAGATCCGCGGCGATCTGCTCGATGCTGCGCGCGCCATCCACCGCCGAGAGGATCGCCGTGCCGCTTTCATCGAGTATCAGCGCGCGCTCCGGCCCCAAAAGCACCTTGCAGTTCCGCACGCGGTCGTCATGCAGCCGCACCCCGCGCGGCAGGACGGGCACGCTCATGCCAGCCCCTGATGCGGCTGCCAGGCACCAGGCGGGATATGGCCTTCGACATAGCCGTTCCAGAGCGCATCGAGCTGTGCCCAGAGCACTTCGGTCTTGAAGCGCAAAGCCCCTGCGGCCAGGTCCTGATCTTCACGGCTGCGAGCGTGGGCCATGACCCAGCGCAGCGTGAAATCGACGTCTTTCGGGGCCTCGTTCAAGCGGTGGCGGAAATAGCTGATCGAGTCTGCATTGGCGAAATCGTAATGCTGCAAAAGCCCCTCGATGCGATTGGTATGGATCGCAGGCGCGAACATCTCGGTCAGGCTTGAGGCCATGGCGGCAATCAATGGCGCCTCGCGCACGAAACTGACATAGGCATCAACTGCAAAGCGCGTCGCAGGCATCACGCCCACCCCCGAGGCCACATAATCCGGGTCAAGCCCTACAGCCGCCGCGAGTTTCAGCCAGCGCCGCAGCCCGCCGCCCTCATCGACGCCGCCATCATGGTCCTCGATCCGGCTGCGCCAGATGCGGCGCAGGTCCGGGTCCGTGCAGCGCGACATGAAGGCCGCGTCTTTCAGCGGAATCCGCGACTGATAATACCAGCGATTGATCACCCAGGCGCGCACCTCATCGGCGGTGCATTGGCCCGAATGCAGCCGCGCGTGGAAGCGGTGACGGTCGTGATACTGATCCGCGCCGATCTGGCGCAGCCGGGCTTCGAACAGGTCTGGCGGGTCGAGATGGATCGTCACAGCTGATACTCCTGTCCGTCCTGCGCGATCTGCCATCCCGCAGCGGCGATTTCCGCGCGCTCGGGGCTGTCGGGCATCAGCACAGGGTTGGTGTTGTTGATATGCGTGTAGACCTTGCGCGC
>REBU01000088.1 GCA_007692585.1 Paracoccaceae bacterium
CCGAGGGCGCGATGGATATCGTCGGCACCGGCGGCGACGGCAAGGGCACGCTGAACATTTCGACTGCGACGGCTTTCGTCGTGGCAGGTGCGGGCGTGCCGGTCGCCAAACACGGCAATCGCAACCTGTCGTCGAAATCCGGCGCGGCGGATGCGCTCGGCGCGCTGGGGATCGAGGTCATGGCCGGGGCCGAAGTCGTCGAGCGCGCGCTGGCAGAGGCTGGCATCGGCTTCATGATGGCACCCATGCACCACCCCGCGATGCGTCATGTCGGCCCGGTGCGCATGGAGCTTGGCACGCGCACGATCTTCAACATCCTCGGGCCGCTGACCAATCCGGCGGGCGTGAAGTTTCAGCTGACCGGCGCGTTTTCGCCCGACTTGCTGGAGCCGATGGCCCGGACGCTGCAAGCGCTGGGGACGACCCGCGCCTGGCTGGTGCATGGCGGCGACGGGACGGACGAATTGTCTGTCGCGGCGGAAAGCCAAGTTGTCGCGCTGGAAGATGGGGGCTTGCGTCGATTCACCCTGCACCCTGAAGATGCCGGCCTGCCGCTGCACCCGTTCGAGGATCTGCTGGGCGGCGACCCGGCCACCAACGCTGCGGAATTGCGCGCCGTTCTGTCGGGCGCAGGTCGTCCGGCCTATCGTGACGCGGTGCTCCTGAACTCCGCCGCAGCGCTGGTCATCGCGGGCAAGGCCACGGATCTGGCGGATGGCGTGGCGCGCGCACGCGACAGCATCACGTCGGGCGCGGCGCGCCAGACCGTCGAGGCGCTGGCGCGCATCAGCCCCGTGCAACCCTGACCCTCGGAGGGCAACATGGCCACCATCCTCGACAAGATAAAAGCCTATAAGCTGGACGAAATAGCCGCCCGCAAGGCCAGTCACCCCCTGCCCGAGGTCGAGGAGGCCGCACGCGCAGCCCCTGCCCCGCGCGGCTTTGCCGACGCATTGGCCCGCGCCGAAGCGGCCGGCTACGGCTTGATCGCCGAAATCAAGAAGGCCAGTCCGTCCAAGGGCCTGATCCGCGCCGATTTCGACCCGCCCGCACTGGCCGCGGCCTATCAGGCAGGCGGCGCGACCTGCCTGAGCGTGCTGACCGACGCGCCGAGTTTTCAGGGCGCGGACGCCTTCCTGACCCAAGCCCGCGCGGCCACCAGCCTGCCCGCACTTCGTAAAGATTTCATGTATGACACCTATCAGGTGGCCGAAGCCCGCGCGCTGCAGGCTGATTGCATCCTGATCATCATGGCCTCGGTGTCGGACGCGCAGGCGCAGGAACTCGAAGATGCGGCCTTCGCCTGGGGCATGGATGTGCTGGTCGAAGTCCATGACGAGGACGAACTCACCCGCGCGCTGGCGCTGAAATCGCCGCTTTTGGGGGTCAATAACCGCAATCTCAAGACCTTCGAGGTCACGCTGGAAACCACACGGCGCCTGTCAAAACTGGTGCCCGAAGGCAAGCGTCTGATCGCGGAAAGCGGGCTCTACACCCCCGCCGATCTCGCGGATCTTGCCGGATATGGCGCGCGCAGTTTCCTGATCGGCGAAAGCCTGATGCGCCAGTCCGATGTCGCTGCGGCCACAAGCGCGCTCTTGGCCAATCCCGTCGCTGCCGAGGTGTGATGTGGAAAAACTGACACATTTTGATGCTCACGGCCACGCGCATATGGTCGACGTGTCGCAAAAGTCCCATACCGCGCGCGTCGCCATTGCCGAAAGTTCGGTGCAGATGCTGCCCGAAACTCTGGCTTTGATCACCGAAGGGCGGGCGAAGAAGGGCGATGTTCTGGGCGTGGCGCGGCTTGCCGGGATCATGGGTGCGAAACGTTGCGCTGATCTGATCCCGCTCTGCCATCCGCTGCCGATCACCAAGGTCACCGTCGATCTGACCCCGGACGCGGCGCTGCCGGGTGTGCGTATCCGCGCCGAAGTGCGCACCACAGGCCAGACCGGGGTCGAGATGGAAGCGCTCACCGCCGCTTCGGTCGCGGCGCTGACGGTCTATGATATGCTCAAGGCCGCCGAGAAATCCATGACCATCACCGCCACCCGTGTCGTGCTGAAAGATGGCGGAAAATCAGGGCGATACGAGGCGGATACGTGATCTCGGTCGAGACTGCGCTGGCACAGATTTTCGCGCTGGTTTCGCCAGTGGGAACCGAGACCGTTGGACTGGCAGACGCCCATGGGCGCATTTTGCGCAGGCCATTGGTGGCGACCCGAAATCAGCCACCTTTCGCGGCCTCCAGCATGGATGGCTACGCAGTCTGCAACCCCGTCCGCCCGTCCCAACGCATTCAGGTGATCGGCGAGGCCGCTGCGGGCCATGCTTTCAAGGGTGTGATCGCGCCGGGCCAGGCGCTGCGTATTTTTACGGGTGCGCCCATACCTGCCGGCGCAGATCGCGTCATCATCCAGGAAGATGTCACCCGCGACGGCGATGTGATCACAATCGGCGACACCCTCGATAGCGCGCGCTACATCCGCGACGAAGGCATTGATTTCAAAGCAGGCTTCACACTAACGGCCCCACGCCGCCTGACCCCGTCTGAACTGGCACTCATTGCTGCAATGAATATCTCGGAAGTCTCGGTCAGCAAACGTCCGACCGTGGCGATCATCTCCAGCGGCGATGAGCTGGTGATGCCCGGAGAGACCCCACGCCCAGACCAGATCATCGCGTCAAATGTTTTTGCGCTCAAGGCCTTGGCAGAACAAGAGGGCGCGTCCGCGTATATCTTGCCAATCGCGTCCGACACGGAGGACAGCCTGCGGGCAGTCCTCGCGCTGGCGGAAGACGCCGATCTTGTGATCACAATCGGCGGGGCGTCGGTCGGGGACCATGACCTCGTTGGTCCAGTGCTCGAAAAACTGGGCGCAGAGCGGAGTTTCTACAAGGTAGCGATGCGCCCCGGGAAACCCCTCATGGCTGCGACCATGGGTAAATCGGTTGTCCTCGGTCTTCCCGGGAATCCTGTATCTGCAATTGTTTGTGGGCATGTCTTTATGCGTCCAGCGTTGCGGGCAATGCTGGGACTGCCTGCTACATCGATGATTGAAAATGTTGCAAAAGTGACAGTCGATCTTTGCGCGAATGGCCCAAGGGCGCATTATCTGCGCGCAATACTCGGCACTGGCGGGACGATCACCCCCCTGCCCGATCAGGACAGCGCCCTTCTCCGTCTCTTGACCTCAGCAGAGGCGCTGATGATCCGACCGGCCCACGATGCGCCGCGCAAGGCTGGGGAACAAATGAAGTATATTGCACTTTAACGCAGTTGACACACACAAGGAACAGAGTTAGAACATACAGTGAATACGTGGGGCCTTGAGTGACCGCAGGGAGCATAACATGCTGACACGAAAGCAAATTGACCTTCTGAAGCTGATTCACACACGCATGGAAGCGGAAGGCGTCGCCCCGTCTTTCGACGAGATGAAAGATGCTCTCGATCTACGCTCGAAATCAGGGATTCACAGGCTGATCACGGCCTTGGAAGAACGCGGGTTCATACGTCGCCTCCCGCATCGCGCGCGCGCCATTGAAGTGTTGAAACTGCCCGACGCGCTGCAAAACCATAGTTTTGAAGCGCGCGTTATCGACGGCGGTGCGCGCGAAAAATCGAGCCTGCCATCTCGGGCAATGTCTGTTGAAGCGGCTTCGCTCAGTTTGCCGATCATGGGCAAGATTGCAGCCGGGACACCCATTGCGGCGATCAGTGAAGTGGTGAACGACATCACGGTTCCAAGCGCCATGTTGAGCGGTCGCGCTGGTCATTACGCGCTAGAAGTACAAGGCGACTCGATGATTGATCTGGGGATCAATAACGGTGACATCGTGGTGATTCGGGAACAGGATACTGCGGAAAACGGGGATATCGTCGTCGCGCTTGTCGAAGGACATGAAGCGACATTGAAACGGTTTCGCCGGCAGAACGGGATGATCGCGCTGGAAGCTGCCAATCCGGCCTATGAAACGCGGCTGTTGCGCGATGATCAGGTCGAAGTGCAGGGTCGCTTGGTCGGGTTAATCCGCAGTTATTGATGGTGTAGAAACCAGTTTTGGGTGCACGGCGCAGGCGTTTGGCACTTGTCATACATCGGATGCGACTTCCCGGAACAAAAGCGCCGCGGAACCGCGCGCATGACCGCTCGCGTCAGACCATCATGTCTTTGGTCGCGGTCAACTTGACGTCCGGGTAGTCGCGCGCGACGCGGTCTATGTCCCATTGCAGGCGCGTCATGAACACAGGATCGCCGTCGCTGTCTTCTGCCATATGTTGCTTGTTGGCAGCAGTAAATGCCTCAATCGCGGGCCTTGTACCAGACACCCAGCGCGCGGAAGTGAACTGCGTCGGCTCAAAGCGCACTGGCAGGCCATATTCCAGCTCAATCCGGCTTGCGAGAACCTCAAACTGCAACTGACCCACGACCCCAACGATAAAGCCCGACCCGAAGACCGGTTTGAACACCTTGGCCGCGCCTTCTTCGGCAAACTGAATCAAAGCCTTGTCCAGGTGTTTCGCTTTCAGCGGATCGCCCGCCCGGCAAGCCTGCAACAGCTCCGGCGCAAAGGACGGAATACCCGTGAAACGCAACGCTTCTCCCTCAGTCAGGGCATCGCCGATCCGCAATTGGCCATGATTCGGGATGCCGATGATATCGCCCGCCCAGGCTTCCTCGGCCAATTCGCGATCTGCGGCGAGGAACAGGACAGGCGACGCCACGGTCATCTGTTTCTTCGAGCGCACATGTGTGAGCTTCATCCCGCGCTCAAAATGCCCGGATGCCAGGCGCACGAAGGCCACGCGATCGCGGTGCTTCGGGTCCATATTGGCCTGCACTTTGAACACAAACCCGCTGACCTTGCTTTCCTCTGGCGCGACCTGGCGGCTTTCAGCGCGTTGCACCTGTGGCTCGGGCGCATATTGCGCGATGCCTTGCATCAGTTCCTTCACCCCGAAGGAATTGATCGCAGAGCCAAACCAGATCGGCGTCATATGCCCTTCGAGTACGGATTTCGGATCAAGCGCTGGCAACAATTCGCGCGCCATCTCGACCTCTTCGCGCAGCTTCGACAGCAGATGCTCAGGCACATGCGAGGCCATTGCAGGATCATCAAGCCCCTGCATCACGACGCTTTCGCCGCGTTTGTTCCGGTCCGCACGATCCATCAACTCCAGCCGGTCGCGCAGCAGGTCATAACAGCCCAGGAAATCCGCGCCTGTGCCGATAGGCCAGCTGACCGGCGAGACGTCGATTGCAAGATTTTGTTGAATTTCGTCGATAATATCAAATGTATCGCGGCTCTCACGGTCCATTTTGTTGCAAAATGTCAGGATCGGCAGGTCGCGCAGGCGGCAGACTTCGAACAGCTTGCGGGTCTGGCTTTCAACCCCTTTGGCACCGTCGATCACCATGATTGCCGCATCCACGGCGGTCAGGGTGCGGTAGGTATCTTCGGAAAAATCCGAATGGCCGGGAGTGTCGACCAGATTGAACCTGTACTTCGCATAGTCGAATGACATGGCCGAAGCCGAAACCGAAATGCCGCGGTCTTTCTCCATCTGCATGAAATCCGACCGTGTACGCCGCGCTTCGCCCTTTGCGCGCACTTGCCCGGCCATCTGGATCGCGCCACCGAAAAGCAGGAATTTCTCGGTCAGCGTCGTCTTGCCCGCATCAGGATGCGAGATGATGGCGAAGGTGCGCCGCCGGGCAATTTCGGGCGGCAATTCGGGGCGATTTGAGACAGGGTTCAGCATAACGCGCGTATAGGCAAATGCGGGGATGCACGCAAGCGCGGCTCACCTGCAACAACGCTCGCAAAGTATCGTCGCAGGCAGACGCTCCAAACGTTCCACACCAATCGCGGCCCCGCAATTTGCGCAATAGCCATATTCGCCATCGACCATCCGCGCCAGCGCGGCATCGATCTGACGCAAATGCTGTTCGGAAGCCTGTTCGATCGCGATCCGCGCCTGATCGAGCACGCGGTCGATCAGCTTCGCGTCGGTGGCCGAAGCTATGTCCGCCTGAAAATCGCCCTCCATCTGACGCAAGCGTCCCAGCACATCATTCAGCCGGGCATCAAAAGGGGCATTAGGGTCTATCGTGTCGCGCATTGTCTCTTCTCCCGCATCGAAGGTCCAGACTGCGGCAAGCCCAATTCTTCTGACATTGATCTATGTCAAATACATCTTTGGAGTGACCCTGGGTCACCGCGGAAATCAAGCCTGCGAGAAATGCCTCTTTTCACGGGATGACCGTCGCGCTATCACGGCGCCATGCTGAAGACCCGCATCATTCCCTGCCTCGATGTCGCTGATGGCCGTGTGGTCAAGGGCGTGAATTTCGTTGATCTGATCGATGCAGGCGACCCCGTGGAAGCCGCGAAAGCCTATGACGCGGCGGGCGCGGATGAGCTGTGTTTCCTCGACATCCACGCCACGCATGAAAATCGCGGCACAATGTTCGATCTGGTCACGCGCACGGCGGAAAACTGTTTCATGCCGCTGACAGTCGGCGGCGGCGTGCGCACGGTCGAAGATGTCCGGGCGCTCTTGCTGGCGGGCGCGGACAAGGTGTCGTTCAATTCGGCAGCGGTGGCTGACCCGGATGTGGTGGCGCGCGCGGCGGATCGTTTCGGCAGCCAGTGCATTGTTGTGGCGATTGACGCCAAGACTGTCAGCCCTGGCAAATGGGAGATCTTCACCCATGGCGGGCGCAAACCCACTGGAATTGATGCGGTGGAGTTCGCGCGGACAGTGGCCGCGAAGGGCGCGGGCGAGATCCTGCTGACCTCGATGGATCGTGACGGCACGCGGGCGGGGTTCAATCTGCCGCTGACGCGCGCGATTGTCGATGCTGTGAGTATTCCGGTGATCGCGTCTGGGGGCGTCGGCACGCTCGATCATCTGGTCGAAGGCGTGACGGTTGCCGGAGCTTCGGCAGTGCTGGCCGCATCAATCTTCCATTTTGGCGAATACACGATTGGCGAGGCCAAGGCGCATATGGCCGCAGCCGGTGTCCCTGTGCGGCTGGCATGAGCGCGCTGGAGCGGCTGGCCGCGACCATCGCCGCGCGACAGGGCGCAGATCCGGACTCCAGCTGGACGGCGAAACTCCTGGCCAAGGGACCGGAGAAATGCGCCGAGAAGTTTGGCGAAGAGGCCATCGAGGCCGTCATCGAAGCCGTGAAGGGTGACGCGGGGCGGCTGACCTCGGAAGCGGCGGATGTGCTCTATCACTTGCTGGTCATGTGTGCTGCGCGCGGCGTGACGCTGGCCGAGATTGAGGCGGAACTGGCGCGCCGCGAAGGCACGTCCGGCGTCGCCGAGAAAGCCGCACGCAAGGGCTGAGCGATCTTGCCCCGCATCGCGCGCGGGTATATCCGACACAAGTTAAACAACCCGAAGGCGCGATATGAACGAGTGGCTTCTTTCGCTTGTGGGCACCCCGGAAGGGGCGCGACTTGCCACGCTTCTGGCGCTGACAGCGGCCCTCGCGCATGCTGTGTTCGGCGCGTTGCAAAAGGGCGCGCATGACCCGTGGCTTTCGCGCGGCTCGATCGATCTGGCGCTGGTGATCATGTCCGCGCCGGTCGCGATCCTCTGGTTTGGCCCGCCGCCCGTGCATATGTGGCCTGTGCTCGCGGGTGTCGTGGTGATCCATTTCGCCTATAAGCTTGCGATGGCGCTCGCCTATGAAAAGGCCGCTTTTACAGTTGTTTACCCGGTCGTGCGCGGCACAGGTCCGCTGATCACCGTCATCGCCGCGATGCTGTTTTTCGGCGAAGACTACACAGCGCTGCAATGGCTGGGCGTGGCTTGCCTGTCGGGGGGCATCCTGCTTCTGGCCTTGCGCAACCTGTCGGAAGAACAGATCGACCTGCGCGCGCTGAAAATCGGGCTGGTCTGGGCGCTGGTGGGCGGTGTGCTGGTCGCGGTCTACACCACCTATGACGCCTGGGCGATCCGAATCTCGGGCGAGCCGCTGGCCTTTCTGGCCTGGTTCTTCTTCCTGTCCTCGGTAGATTTCATGATCCTCGGACTGTTGCGCTATCGCAAGATGGCGCAGCGCCCGGCGCCGCTGCCGCTGCTGATGCGCGGGGTTGCGGGCGGGTTGATCGCCTATGTCAGCTTCGGGGCGGTTATGATCGCCACGCTGATCGGCAAGGTTGGTGAAGCGGCCGTGCTGCGCGAAACCTCGACGGTTTTTGCAGCCCTCATCGGCTGGTTCATCCTGAAAGAGCGCGTCGGCCCGCGCAAACTGGCGTTGATGTGCCTGATCGCCGCCGGAGCCGTGATCATGGAGCTGGGCCGCGCGTCATAGCCGTGAGGACAGGATGCCCGTATTGATCCCGCCCATGCGCAACTCGCCGAAAAGCCGCTGATATTCCATCTTCGGGCACAGGTTTTCGACCACATCCACGCCCTGCGCGCGGGCGGTCGCTGCGGCCCCCGCATGGCTGACACCGATCTGCATCCAGACGGTGCGCAAGCCTGGCAGATGGGCCAGCGCCTCATCGACGAGCGGCGGCACATGTTCGGAGCGGCGGAAGATGTCGATCATATCCACATCCCCCGGGCAGTCTGCAAGCGTCGCGCGCACAGTCTCGCCCAGCAGCGTTTCGCCCGCATGGCCGGGATTGACCGGGATGATCCGGTAACCTTTCAGCGACAGGTAGCGCGCGACATAGAAACTGGGCCGCACCACGTTCATCGACACACCGACCACGGCGATCACCTTGGTGCGCTTGAGAACGTCTGTGAGCATAGCGTCAGAGGGGCGTGTCATGGCGCGCAGAATGGCGCGCCTGGCAACAACCCGCAAGACGAAAAAATGCCCGGCACGAGGGCCGGGCGTAAAGGTGCGGAACGAGGGACAGTAACATAAAAGACGCGGAGTTCCGGTCCTGCGTCACATCTTCATCTGGGGTCTCGATCCGCAATGTCCAGTCACAATCGCGCAACTGTGAGGGTTGCGCGATCAGTTTTCTTACCCGCGCAAGGTGCCGCCCGTCGCCTTGGTCACCTTCGCGATGATCTTGGCGCTGACGCTTTCGATATCCTCGTCGGTCAGGGTGCGCTCCAGGGGTTGCAAGCGCACGGAAATCGCCAACGACTTGCGATCCGGACCGAATTGCGCTTCTGCCTTGGCGCCGGTGAATTCGTCAAATACCTGCACGCCTGCGATCAGCGCCTTATCCGCGCCCATCGCTGCATTGATCACGGCCAGCGCATCCGTCCGCGCATCCAGAACGAAGGCGAAATCACGCTCGACCGGCTGCAACGCACTGACCGCAAGCGCTGCGCGCGCGGTCTTGCGCGTCTTGGGCAGGGGCGGGTTTTCCAGCAGCACCGTCAGCGCCATGACCGGCCCTTTCAGGTCGAAATGCTTTACCAGCTTCGGATGCACTTCGCCAAACAGCGCCAGCGGCAGTTTCGGCCCGAGCGAGATCACGCCCGCGCGGCCCGGATGGAACCAACCCGGCAGAGTGCGATGGATCTGCGCGCGCGCGGGCGCACCGATGGCGGCCAGCACGGCTTCCGCATCGGCCTTGGCGTCATAAAGGTCCACCATCCGGCGGCTGGCGAAAGGGTCACGCGGGGCCGTTGCGCCCACGATCACTGCGCTCGCCTGCACGCTCTGCTCGCCCGGCTCGCCACCTGCGAAGACCGGGCCGACCTCGAACAGTGCCATATCTGCCATGCCGCGCGCCTGATTGCGGCTGGCGGCCTGCAAGAGACCCGGCAGCAAATCGGGACGCATATGCGTCATCTCGGAAGAAATCGGGTTTTCCAGCCGCGTCGCGTCACTGCCGCCGCCGAAAATGGCCGCCGAGGCCGCATCGATGAAGCTGTAGGTCACGCATTCGTGGTAGCCCAAGCCCGCCAGCGCACGGCGCGCGGCGCGCTCGCGGCTCTGCATTGGCGTCAGCACAGGGCGCGTGACGCCCGGCCGCGGACGCGGCAGCGGCACGCCTTCGAGCTTGGTCAGCGACGCAATACGCGCGATTTCCTCGACCAGATCGGCGCTGCCCAGAATATCGGGGCGCCAGGACGGCGGAACCGCCTGATCGCCGTCGAGATGGAAGCCAAGCGCCTCCAGCGTCGCGCGCTGATCGGCCTCGGGGATGTCCATCCCCACCAGCCCACGCACCCGCGTCGGGTCAAAGCGGTAGCTGCGGGTCGTGTCAGGGATCGCACCATCCTGCACCACATGCGACGGCTCCCCCCCGCACAGATCCAGCACCATCCGCGTGGCCATTTCCAGCCCGTCCAGCGTGAAAGCCGGGTCAATCCCGCGCTCGAACCGGTAGCGCGCGTCCGAATTGATCTTCAGCGCGCGGCCTGTCGCCGCAATGGTGATCGGATCCCAATAGGCGGATTCCAGAAACACATTCACAGTGTCTTCGGTGCAGCCCGAATGCTCGCCACCCATGATACCGGCGAGGCTTTCCGGCCCCTGATCATCCGAAATCACCATCTGGCCCGCGCCAAGCGTATAGGTCTTGCCGTCGAGTGCCAGCAATTCCTCGCCCCCGTCGGCGGGATGGATGCGCAAGCCGCCCTGCACCTTGTCCGCGTCGAATACATGCAAAGGACGGTTCAGCGCGAAGGTGAAGAAATTGGTGATGTCGACCAGCGCAGAGATGGGCCTGAGCCCAATCGCGCGCAGCCGCTTTTGCAGCCAGTCGGGCGACGGGCCATTCCTGACACCCCGGATCACGCGGCCGGCAAAGATCGGGCAGCCCTTGTCCTTCAACTCGGGCGCGATCAACACGCTGATGGGGCTTTCGAATGTCCCTGCGACCGGCGCCACGATCAGCGGTTTCAGCTGCCCCAGCCCGCGCGCTGCCAGATCGCGCGCGATCCCGCGCACGCCCAGCGCGTCGGGGCGGTTGGGCGTGATCGCGATGTCGATCACAGGGTCGTTCAGCCCTGCATAATCGATGAAGCGCACGCCCAAGGGCGCATCGGCGGGCAGGTCAATGATCCCGTCATGCGCGTCCGAGAGCATCAATTCGCGTTCCGAACACAACATCCCATTGCTCGCCTGCCCCCGGATCACGCCGGGTTTCAGATCAACGCCCGTACCGGGAACATGCGTGCCGACAGGGGCGAAGACCCCGATAAGCCCGGTGCGCGCATTGGGCGCGCCGCAGACAACCTGCACTTCCTCGACCGGGCCATCAGGGCCATCAGGCCGTGTTTCGACCCGGCACAGGCGCAACCGGTCGGCGTCAGGATGCGGCGCGGCCTCGATCACGCGGGCGATGCGAAACGCGCCGAGGCTCTGGACGGGATCGATCACTTCCTCGACCTCCAGCCCCAGATCGGTCAGCGCCGCAACGATCTCGGCGAGATCCGCATCAGTTTCCAGATGATCCTTGAGCCAGGACAGCGTGAATTTCATCTCTTACCCCCGAAATGCGCAGTTCTGCAGTGTCAGCGACCACGCGTCGATGCGTCGGTTTCGTCTTCGTCTTCGTCTTCGTCCTGATCTTCGGGCAGGTTGAAGAAGCTGTCCGCATCGCTGTAGTCAGCGGATTTCTGCGGACTGTTCTGATCCGGATTCAGATCGCTGAAGCTGAAATTCTCCAGCCCGGCGATATTGGCGGGCATCTTGGCTTCCGCGTCCCCTTCCAGCGATTGCTCGGTCGAGACCAGCTTGCGCCGTTCGTCATCGCTCATCACACCGCCCTCTGCGGCGCGCTTGGCGGCGGCTTTCTGCACTTCCTTGTCCAGTTCCGACTGCTTGCACAGCCCCAGCGCCACCGGGTCGATGGGTTGCAGATTGGCGATGTTCCAATGCGTGCGCTCGCGGATCGCATCGATCGTGGTGTTGGTCGTGCCCACCAGCCTGCGGATCTGCGCATCGGCCAGTTCGGGGTGAAACTTCACCAGCCACAGGATCGAAGCCGGACGGTCCTGACGCTTGGACAGCGGCGTGTAGCGCGGCCCGCGCCGTTTTTCCTCGCCCTCGGCGGCCGCATTGTATTTCAGCTTGAGCGCATGGCGGGGGTCTTTTTCGCCGCGCTCGATCTCGATCGGGTCAAGCTGGTTATTGGCGACCGGGTCGAACCCCTTGACGCCAGTTGCCACATCACCATCGGCGATGCCCTGAACTTCCAGCTCATGCAACCCGCAGAAATCCGCGATCTGCTTGAAGCTGAGCGTTGTATTGTCGACCAGCCAGACGGCAGTCGCCTTGGGCATCAAGGGCTTTGACATGACATGACCTCCTGTCATACGAGCGCAAGGGGTGCGCATGAGTGATCGAGCGCCGGGAATTCGGCTGCAGGCGGGGCCTGCTTTCCTCGATTTCGGGGATGGTGGGCTTATAGCCGGTGTCGCGGCGCAGGGAAAGTGAAAATGCGAAAACTTGGTGTGAGTGTGATGATCCTGACGCTGGGCTTCGGGCTCTGGTGGCTGCAACCGGACCCGGAGGCTTCCGGCACGTCCACCGAGCGCCCTTCGAGCAGCCACGCTACACCGCGCGACGGGTATCTGCTGCTCGCGATCAGCTGGACGCCAAGCTGGTGCGCGCTCGAAGGCGATGCCCGCGGTGCCGCGCGCTGCGCGACGGGCGCGGGCACAGGCTGGCTGGTTCACGGGCTCTGGCCGCAACATGACGAAGGCGGCTGGCCCGAATTCTGCACGACGCCCCATCCCGCCCCCTCGCGCGCCGAGACGGCTGCGATGATCGACATCATGGGCTCGGACGGGCTCGCGCTGCATCAATGGCGCAAGCATGGCAGCTGCACGGAGCTGTCGCCTGGCGCGTATTTCGACCAGACCCGCGTGGCCTTTGAGGCGTTCACACTGCCTGATCCGATGCCCTCGGGGTCAGGCCCTGCGCAGCTTGCGCCCAACATGCTGCTGGCCAGTTTCCGCGCTGCCAATCCGCAGATCGAGCCTGATATGGCGATCCTGACCTGTCGCGATGGCATGGCGCAGGAAATCCGGGTCTGCCTGACCCATGACCTGACCCCCAGGCCCTGCGACGCGGCGCTGCTGTCGCGCAGTTGCCGGGCGCGCAACGTGCGGCTGCCTCCGCGCCCCTGAGCCGTTTGCGCGCTGCCGTTTGCCGGAAAACCGTGCGCCACGCGCCTAGTCGCGCGCGCCCATCACCCGCTGCAAAGCCCCATGCAGCGCCGCAGGTTTCAGCGGTTTGGTCAGGCAGGCGTCGAAGCCCGCATCCAGATAGCGGTCGAGCTGGTGGGTCATCGCGTTGGCAGTGAAGGCCAGCGCAGGCACGCGCGGACGGCCTGCGACACGCTCGATCTCGCGCAACCGGTCGAGAAGCTGCGTACCGTCCATTCCCGGCATCGAAATATCGAGAATCATCACATCAAAGCCGCTGCCCCGGTAGAGGTCGAGGGCTGCGAAGCCGTCATCAGCCGTCACGACCTCAGTGCCCAAGCGCGCAAGCATCCGCTCCAGAATGATCTGATTCGTGCGGTTGTCATCGACGATGAGCACACGCAGCGGCGGCAGGGGCGGCGCGAGCTGCACTGATGAGGGGCCTGCATCCTGCACCCGCCCGCCCGAATACGCCGCAAGCGGCAGTGTAATCGTGGTGCGCGTGCCTTCGCCGAGCGCGCTGTCAATCTGCAGCTCGCCCCCCATCAGCCCCACCAACCGCTGCACAATCGACATGCCTAGCCCCGTGCCCCCGAACCGCCGAGAAATCGAGGTGTCGGCTTGCGCGAAAGGGTCGAAAATCCGCGCGACATGGTCCGGGCTCATCCCGATCCCGGTATCATGCACCTTGATGACAAGTTGCTCAGGGCTGTCGGCTTCCAGACACACGCAGATCGACCCTTCATCGGTGAATTTTATCGCGTTGCCCAGCAGGTTGTGCAGAATTTGCATCAACCGGTGCGGGTCACCGATCCGGGCCGCGCCGGAAGGGTCGCGCAGGTCGATCTTGAAGAACAATCCCTTTTCGCGTGTGCGAAGCCTGTAGACATCATCGACCCGCCGCGCGAGGGCTGCCAGATCGAAGGGGATTTCTTCCAGCTCGAGCGCATCCGCTTCGATTTTGCTCATATCCAGTAGGTCATCGATGATCGTCATCAGCAAATTGCCGGAATCCTGCAGGACGCGGACCATCTCTTTTTGCGCGCTGTCGGACATTGCGTCGTCCAGAAGTGCGCTGATCCCGAGAATGCCATTCAGGGGCGTGCGGATTTCATGGCTCATATTCGCCAGAAAATTCGTCTTCGTCACATTTGCACGATGCGCTGCGGCCAGCGACGCCTCGCGCGCCTGCTCGGCCTCGACCAGCGCGGTCACATCGGTCAGCGCATAGACCACCCGCAGCCCGTCTTGCGGCGCGCCCTCGATGGGCGCGGCATTTATCGACAGGTATTTGGTGCCCGCCGCCAGCCGCAACGCGACGCGGTGGTTCTGGACATGGCAGCGCCTGCCCCGCACGATCGCGAAGGGCTCCTGCTCGTCAGGCACAGGCGCCCCGTCCAGACCCGTGATAGCGGGATGCAGCGCGTCATAAGGCAGCCCGATCAACGCGGATTTTCCCAGCCCAAGAATATCGCTGCAGGCGTCATTGGCAAAAAACACCTTGCCGTTCGCATCGAACACCATCACGCCAATGACATTGGTGGTCACGATCCCTTGCAGGAAGGCGCGTTCTTTGGCGAGCTCTTCCTTGGCAGACTGCATGTCGCGCATCACCGCGCGGCGAAACAGGACCGGACGCACAGCATCGGCAAAGACCCGCAGCACATAAACTTCGCCGCGTGTGAATTCGCTGCGCCGCGTCACGCTGTCGAAGCCGACAAAGCCAAACAGCGCTCCCGCCTCGAGCATCGGGATGATCAGGAGCGAGCGGATCTCCTGCTGTGCGAGCGTCGCGTATTCAATGGACTCAGGGTCGAGCTCGGCGATATCGGGCAAGAGAATCGGCTGATTGGCCGCGAGCGGTTCCATGAAGCTGTCGAATTCCGACAGCGGCAGATCCTGCAGCATGTCGATCGCCGGAGCGATCCCCGGTGCGCACCATTCATGCGTATTGCTGATGAGCGGGCCATCGACCAGAAACATATATGCCCGGTCGCGCTGGTTATACGCGCCCAGTTGTCCCAGACAATGCGTGATGACACTGTCGATTTCGTGGTCAGTCGCAGAGAGAAGGTCATGGATTGCATCGATCACGATGGCCTGTACATCTGACAAGCGCCGTGTGTCTGCGCCCATGTCCGGGTCAGGCAGGTTCAACATGGCCGATCACTCTGACAGATTGCGACTGAAGCCCTGACACGTTTTCACACACATTACCCAACAAGGGCCGCCCAAAGACATGACGACCCAACCGACTAGCGAAACTACGCGAGACTATTTAACAATTCCTTTCCCGCCCTGAATTGCCGGTTCCGAGACCCCGATCAGCTCTTGCGCCGGGGCGGTCGTCGACTATAACGCGGCGAGTTTGCGCGGGGCATGGCCGCCGCCGCGCGAAGGCGCGCGCAGGTCAAGCAGGGGTCCGTCATGCCGAAGAGAACCGATATCCAGTCCATCATGATCATCGGAGCGGGGCCCATTGTCATCGGACAGGCTTGCGAATTCGACTATTCCGGGGCGCAGGCCTGCAAGGCGCTGCGCGAGGAAGGCTACCGCGTCATCCTCGTCAATTCGAACCCCGCCACGATCATGACTGATCCGGGACTGGCCGATGCGACCTATATCGAGCCGATCACCCCCGAAATGGTTGCAAAGATCATCGAGAAGGAGCGACCCGACGCGCTCTTGCCGACGATGGGCGGGCAGACGGGCCTGAACACCTCGCTCGCGCTGGAGGAAATGGGCGTTCTGGCGAAATACGGGGTCGAGATGATCGGCGCCAAGCGCGAGGCCATCGAGATGGCCGAGGACCGCAAGCTGTTTCGTGAGGCGATGGACCGCATCGGGCTGGAAAACCCCAAGGCCACGATCATCGCCGCCCCTAAGCTTGCAAGCGGCAAATATGATATCAACTCAGGTGTGGCCGAAGCCATGGCCGCGATCGAATATGTGGGCCTGCCCGCGATCATCCGCCCGGCCTTCACCCTGGGCGGCACCGGCGGCGGTGTGGCCTATAACCGCGACGATTATGAACGCATCTGCCGCTCGGGGCTCGATGCCTCGCCGGTCGCGCAGATCCTGATCGACGAGTCGCTTCTGGGCTGGAAGGAATACGAGATGGAAGTCGTGCGCGACCGCGCCGATAACGCCATCATCGTCTGTTCCATCGAAAACGTGGACCCGATGGGCGTCCATACGGGCGATTCGATCACGGTCGCGCCTGCGCTGACGCTGACGGACAAGGAATACCAGATCATGCGCAACGGCTCGATTGCCGTGTTGCGCGAAATCGGTGTCGAGACCGGCGGCTCGAATGTGCAATGGGCGATCAACCCGGCGGACGGGCGCATGGTGGTGATCGAGATGAACCCCCGCGTCTCGCGCTCCTCGGCGCTTGCGTCCAAGGCGACAGGCTTCCCGATTGCCAAGATCGCGGCCAAGCTCGCCGTGGGCTACACGCTCGATGAGCTGGACAATGACATCACGAAAGTGACACCGGCGAGCTTCGAGCCGACCATAGATTATGTGGTCACGAAGATCCCAAGGTTCGCTTTTGAAAAGTTCCCCGGCTCCAAGCCCGAGCTGACCACGGCCATGAAATCCGTGGGCGAGGCGATGGCGATTGGCCGGACCTTCCACGAATCCATGCAGAAGGCGCTCGCCTCGATGGAAACGGGCCTGACCGGCTTTGACGAAATCGCCATCCCCGGCGCACCTGACCGCGCGGCGATCATCAAGGCCATCAGCGCCCAGACCCCGGACCGGGTGCGGCTGATCGTGCAGGCGATGCGCGAGGGGCTGTCAGATGACGAAATACAGGCCGCCACATCTTTCGATCCGTGGTTCCTTGCCCGCTTCCGCGAAATCGTGGACTTCGAGGCCGAGATTCGCCGCAATGGCCTGCCCGTGACCGCCGAGGGGCTGCGCGCGCTCAAGATGCTGGGGTTCACCGATGCGCGGCTGGCGACGCTGACCGGCCGTGACGAGGATCAGGTCCGCCGCGCGCGCCGCAATCTGGGCGTCAATGCCGTGTTCAAGCGCATCGACACCTGCGCCGCCGAATTCGAGGCGCAGACGCCCTACATGTATTCCACCTACGAAGCCCCGGTGATGGGCGATGTGGAATGCGAGGCGCGCCCCTCGGATCGCAAGAAAGTGGTCATTCTGGGCGGCGGCCCGAACCGCATCGGGCAGGGGATCGAGTTCGACTATTGCTGCTGCCACGCCTGTTTCGCGCTGACCGATGTCGGCTACGAGACGATCATGATCAACTGCAACCCCGAGACGGTTTCCACCGATTACGACACCTCCGACCGGCTCTATTTCGAGCCGCTGACGCTGGAGCATGTGCTGGAAATCCTGCGCGTCGAGCAGGAAAACGGCACGCTGCACGGGGTCATCGTCCAATTCGGCGGCCAGACGCCGCTGAAGCTCGCCAATGCGCTGGAAGCCGCGGGCATCCCGATCCTTGGCACCTCGCCCGACGCGATTGACCTGGCCGAGGATCGCGAGCGGTTTCAGGCGCTGCTCAATGACCTTGGCCTGCGCCAGCCGGTCAATGGCATCGCCTCAACCCGCGATCAGGCCTTTGAAATTGCGGCCAAAGTCGGCTACCCGCTGGTCATCCGGCCGTCCTATGTGTTGGGCGGGCGCGCGATGGAAATCGTGCGCGATGACGCGCATCTGGAACGCTACATCCGCGATGCCGTGCAGGTGTCAGGCAAGAACCCGGTGCTGCTGGACAGCTACCTGATCGGCGCGGTCGAGGTCGATGTGGACGCGCTGTGCGATGGCGAAAATGTCCATGTCGCAGGCATCATGCAGCATATCGAGGAAGCGGGCGTCCATTCCGGCGACAGCGCTTGCTCGCTGCCGCCCTATTCGCTTGATGCCGCGACGATTGCCGAACTGCGCAAGCAGACCGAAGCCATGGCGCGGGGCCTGAATGTCGTAGGCCTGATGAATGTGCAATTCGCCATCAAGGACGGCGATATCTATGTGCTCGAAGTCAACCCCCGCGCTTCGCGCACCGTGCCCTTCGTTGCCAAGGCCACCGACAGCGCCATTGCCTCGATTGCCGCGCGGCTGATGGCGGGCGAGAAGCTGACGAACTTCCCGCTGCGGGCACCGATTGCCGCCAATGTCGCGCCCTCTGAGCCGATGCCGATGGGCGATCCGATGACGCTGGCCGACCCGCAGACACCGTGGTTCTCGGTCAAGGAAGCCGTGCTGCCCTTCGCGCGCTTCCCCGGTGTCGACACGCTTCTGGGGCCGGAAATGCGCTCGACCGGCGAAGTCATGGGCTGGGCGCGCAATTTCGCGCGGGCGTTCTACAAGGCGCAGCTTGGTGCAGGCGTGACCCTGCCGGAATCGGGCCGTGTGTTCCTGTCGATCAAGGATTACGACAAGAATGCGCAGATGGTCGAGGCCGCGCAAACGCTGACCGAGTTGGGCTTCGAGATCGTGGCGACCCGTGGCACCGCCGACTGGCTGAAGGGTCAGGGTGTCGGTTGCGAGGTGATCAACAAGGTCTATGAGGGCCGCCCCAATATCGTCGATGCGCTGAAATCAGGCGAGATCGTGATGGTGCTGAACACGACCGAAGGCGCGCAAGCGATTGAAGACAGTCGTGAAATCCGCTCGGTCGCGCTCTATGACAAGATCCCCTATTACACCACCGCTGCCGGAAGCCATGCCGCTGTCATGGCGATCAAGGCGCGCGAGGAAGGCGAAATCGGCGTGCGCGCGCTGCAACACGCGGCGGACTGAGCTTATCGCGCGACTTCCAGCCCGCTGGGCACAGTCTCCGGCACCCCACGCCGCCCCGCAAGGGCGGCATGGTCGGTCAGGGTCTCAAGGAAGGTCACCAGCAACGCGATTTCATCGTCGCGCAAGCTGATACGCGGGCGCCCTGCCATCGATCGCGCAGCGGCCGCCGAAACTTCGGCCATCAGGGCGGCGTTGTCGAGCGCCGCATAATCGCCCTCAGCCGCGTCCAGTTCCGGCAAGACCGCCTGCGGGGCGTAGGCGGCCAACCCCGCCACAGGGTCGATATGATGGCGCAGAAACGCCCGGATATCCGAAAACGCCCCGGCATGCCCCCAAGGCCCTGTCGCCATGACATTGCGCAGCATCGGCGTGCGGAAGGCGAAGTTATCCACTGGGTCCAGCGTCACGCCCCCACGCCCGATGTCGCGCGTATAGCCATCTGCCCCCGCGATCTTGCCCGGCCCGACCGGCGGCTGGCCCATCGCATGGAAATTCTGGTCACTCAAGAGCGGGCCAGAGTGACAGGACGCGCAATTGCCGCGCCCAAAAAACAGCCGCATCCCCTCGCCCGCTTCGGGGGACATGGCGGCCAGCTCGCGCAGATAGGCGTCGAAATCGGACCGGTCGGCGCGAAACTCGGCTTCGATGAAGGCCGCGATGGCATTGGCGATCTCGTCGATCTTGACACTCTCTTCGCGCCCGCGCCAGTCAGTGAAGGCGGCGCGATAGGCCGGGATCGCGTCGACGCGTGCTGCAAGGATTGCCCAGGCCCCGTCGTCGCCATGGATGCGCTCGTCATGGACCGCATCGGCGACCGGATTCTCGCCTCGACGCCCGGACATTTCCTCGACCGCGAGCACCGGGAACAGAACCTGCGCGGCGAGGATCGAGTCGAGCTGCATGTAGCCCAGCGGCCCCTGCGGGCTCAGGCGTGTGTCAGGCTGCGCTGGATCGATTTCCAACCGCCCGTCATGGAACAGCGTGTGAATCTCACGCGCGCCGAGGTTCCACAGCCCCGGCGCATTGCGCGGGATGCGCTGGCTGGCGGCGTGATCGCCGACAGGCTGGCGCGCATCCCCCAACCCGCTGGCCCCGGTGCCAAGCCCCAGCGACACCCCATCGCTACTGCCAAGGCGCGGGTGATGACAGGTCGCGCAGGACGTATCGCGATTGCCGGACAGAATGGGGTCGAAAAACAGCAGATGCCCGATCGCGGCCAGCGGCGCATCAATCTCGCGGAAATCAGCGTCGGTGAGCGGCGGTGGCAGCGGGCGGGCGCGCACAGCGCGTATCTGAGGGCGCAGTGACTGCGCCGGGGCCATGCTTATGGACGGGGCGGGCGCGACGACGCGCGGCGCTGCGGCGGGAAACGGTGCAGGGGTTGGAGTCGGCACTGGCGGAGACGGCACAGGCGGGGTCGGCGCGGCGGTTCCCGGAGTGAGAAAGACCTCCTCCAGCACTCGCGCGGCGTTGGGATCGCCGGCCTGCTCCAGACGGCGCATGGCCGAGAATGCCGCATAAAAATCGCCGCGATCCATGGCGGCATAGCCATGATTGAGCGATTGCGCCGCGAGTGGGTCAAATCCGGCGATGGCCAACAAAGTCAGGCCTGAAAAAATGATGCCTGAGCGCATGATCAAACCCCGCGCAATTTAAAATGACTTGTCTGGAAAGATAGCCATTGTCTTTGCATCATGGGAAGCGTTTTCTACTTCGGGCTTGTGGCGCGACTTTGACTTGCGCCACGGCCTTTGTCAGACTGCTGGGCGTTGGCCTGCGCACGCCAATCACAGCCAAGAGGGACGCATGCCTGCTCAGACCCAGGAACGGATGCATTTCGACATTGCCACTGCGCGAATCGCTGTGACCACGCCGGATCACGACACGCTCATGGCCGATCTGGAAACGCGAATGCGTGCCGAACAGGGCTTTGCGCTAGCGACGATCAATCTGGATCATCTTGTGAAACTGGGCCGCGACGCGGGGTTTCGCGACGCCTATCAGCGGCAGGATATCGTCGTGGCGGATGGCAATCCCATCGTCTGGCTGTCGCGCATCGCCCGCCGCCCTGTTGCGCTGATCCCCGGCTCTGACCTGATCGCGCCACTTGCAGAGCTGGCCGCGCGCACCGGCACGCCCGTCGCCCTGTTCGGCAGTCGCCCCGAGGTGCTGGAGCGCGCGGCCATGCAGCTTGAGGCGTGCTTCCCCGGTCTGGTCGTGACCGCCCGCATCGCGCCGCCGATGGGCTTTGACCCGACAGGGCCTGCCGCCGAACGCCTGCTGGCGGATCTCAGCGAGTCCGGCGCGCGGCTGTGTCTGTTGGCGCTCGGCGCGCCCAAGCAGGAGCAATTCGCCGCTTTCGGGCGTAGCCGCGCGCCGAAGATCGGTTTCGTCTCGATTGGGGCGGGGCTGGATTTCATCGCAGGCCAGCAGACGCGCGCGCCGCGGCTGGTCCGCGCGCTGGCGCTGGAATGGCTGTGGCGGCTGATGTCCGATCCGGGGCGGCTGGCCGCGCGCTACTGGCTGTGTTTCATGATCCTGCCGGGGCAGATCCGCGCGGCCTTGCGCCTGCGCCGCGCCGCGCGATGAGGGCAAGATCACGCGCATGTCAGCGCGTCGCCCGCGCGGGGCCGTGCATTTGCCGCAATTCCCCGCCAGATTGCCCGGCATGTTGCCAGATAAGCCAATGCCTGCCCGTCCTGTCCTGATCCGCCTCGCGCTCGCGGCCATCGTGGCGGTTGCTGCTGTGGCATGGCTTCTGCGCCCCCCATCTGCCCCCGCCGCGCTCAGCCTTGCCGAAATGGTCGCGCGCCACGCGACCCCGCTTCCGCGCCCTGCACAGGGCATGGCGAGCTTTCATCTGGGCCATAGCCTCGTCGGGGCAGAGATCCCCGCTTTCACACAGCAACTGGCCGAGGCTGCGGGCTTCGCCGGCGCCAGCTATGCCAGCCAACTGGGCTGGGGCACCAGCCTGCGCGACCATTGGGACCGCGACCGCCCGATCAACGGCTTTGCCGAGATGAACACCAGCGCCGCCCATCGCGACCCGCGCGCGGCATTGGAAAGCGGCGCTTATGATGCGCTGATCCTGACCGAGATGGTGGATCTGCGCGACGCGATCCGCTGGCACCAGTCTGGTCCCCATGTCGCCAAATGGGCCGCCCTCGCCCGCGCGCACCGGCCCGATATCCGCGTGTTTCTCTATGAAACATGGCACGCGACGGACAGTGCCGAGGGCTGGCTCGACCGGCTCGACGCGGATCTGCCCGCGCTCTGGCAAGGCACGATCATGGCGCAAGCGATGGCCGCGCCGGAAGCAGGCGTGATCCATCTCATCCCCGCAGGTCAGGTCATGGCCGCCTTCACCCGCGCGCTTGAGGCGCAAGGCGGTCTGCCGGGGCTTGCAGATCGCTACGCGCTGTTCGCAGAAAGCCCTGACGGGGCGCGCGACACGATCCATCCCAATGATCTGGGCGCTTACCTCGTCGCGCTGACCCATGTCGCGACGCTTTATCAGATCGACCCGCGCGGCCTGCCCTTCCAGCTGATGCGCGCTGATGGCAGCGCGGCCGATGCGCCATCGGCGGATGTCGCGGCGCTGATGCAACAGGTCGTATGGGACGTGACCCGCAGCCTGCCCCAGACCGGGATCGCGCCATGATCCGCCGCCTGCTTCTCGCGCTCACCCTCGCCCTGCCACTTGGCGCGCAGGCCGAACCGCTCGCCTCGCCCCGTGCGGCGGGGACAGAGCCGTGGCTGGGCATGAACATGACCGAATTGCGCGACTACCAGCCCCAGCGCCCTTTCATCGATGTGATGAAAACGGCCCGCGCCTGGACCGGGCATCTGCATGGGCAATGGGGCGGCTGGAGCGAGGAGGATCTGATCGCCGCAGGCGCGCTCGATGCGCAGGGCTGGCCACGCTTCGTGCCGGATGCGCTCAGCGGCATCGCCACGCTGATCCTCGTTGATCTGGCCGAAGACACAGGCGGCGTGGCCGGGAATTACCGCCTGACCCATGAGGGCCAAGGGCGGCTGGAAATCGGCGGGCGTATCGGTGGCGTGCGCAGGCGCGGGCTGCAGGAGCTGTGGTTCAGCACCACGCCCGGCCCCGGCGGGGTTGAAATTACCATCCGCAGCACCGACCCCGATGACCCGATCCGCAATATTGAAATCGTTCATCAGGACCATCTGGCCGCCCATGCGGCGGGCGAGATCCTGAACCCTGACTGGCGCGCGCGCATGGACGGCATGGCGCTTTTGCGCTTCATGGGCTGGCAGAACACCAATCAGACCGAGCTGCGCCATTGGGACGACCGCCCGCGCCCGGACGACTACACATGGACCCCGCGCGGCGTGCCGGTCGAAATTCTGATCCGTGTGGCCAATGACATGGGCGCGGATGGCTGGTTCAACATCCCGCATCTGGCCGATGACGCCTATATCGAAGCCAAGGCGGAACTGATCCGCGATCAACTCGACCCCGACCTGACCGCCTGGATCGAATTCTCGAACGAGACCTGGAACTGGGGTTTTCCGCAAGCCCATCACGCCGCCGAGGCCGCCGGAGCACGCTGGGGCAATCGCGATCTCTGGCAGGAATGGAACGCGATGCGCGCCGCCGAAATGGTGCAGATCTTCGACCGGGTCTTCGCCGGGCAGGAGCACCGTCTGCGCCGGGTGCTCGCTACGCAGACTGGCTGGCTGGGGCTGGAAGAGCAGCTTGAGGCCCGCCACTGGCAGGCTGAAGACCCCGGCAACCCCGCCCCGCCCACGCTCTTTGATGCCTATGCGATCACGGGCTATTTCAGCGGGCTTCTGGGCATGGAAGACAAGGCCCCGCTGCTGCGCGACTGGCTGGCCGAAGCGCGCGAAACCGCCCGCAGCGCGGCCGAAGCGCGCGGTCTGACCGGCGATGCGCGCGCCCGTGCCATCCGCGAGGGCAGCCATGCAAGCCTTGAGCAGAAACTCACCGAAGAACTTCTCGATGGGCGCCATAGCGGCGATCCGCGCGACACGGTGCGCCACTTTCTGGACCGCTACCTGCCCTATCATCGCGACGTGGCCGACCGCTGGGGCCTCGATCTGGTCGCCTATGAAGCGGGCACCCATCTGGTCGGCATCGGCCCGGTGATGGAGGACGCGGAACTCTCCGATCTCTTCGTCTACATGAATTACTCGGACGGGATGGGGCTTCTCTATTCTCAACTTCTGGACGGCTGGTTTTCCGGTGGCGGGGGCGAATTCGTACATTACTCCGACATTCGCCGCGCGGATCGCTGGGGCAGTTTCGGGGTGTTGCGCCATCTGAAAGATGATAACCCCCGTTGGAATGCTCTCGTCGGTTTTGACCCTGCAAAGGCGCGCCCGTGACCCCGATCCTGTCTGTCCTGATCCCCGCAAGCAACGAGGAACGCTATATCGGCGGCTGCCTGAAGGCGCTTTTCTCGTCCGAGCCGGTGCCGGGCTTCACGGTCGAGGTCATCGTGATCGCCAATGGCTGCACGGACGACACAGTGGGCGTCGCGCAGCGCTTCACCACAATGGCCGAGCCGCGCGGCTGGCGGCTGCAGGTGCTCGACCTGGCCAAGGGCGGTAAGATGGCGGCCCTGAACGCGGGCGATGAAACGGCTATCGGGCGCATCCGGGTTTATCTCGATGCCGATGTGACCGTCAGCCCGCACCTGCTGGCCGATCTGGCACAAGCGCTGGATGTCGCGCCCGCGCGCTATGCGACCGGCACGCCGGAAATCGCGCCCGCGGCGAGTGGGGTCACGCGGCTCTATGGGCGCTTCTGGGCCCGTGTGCCCTTCATGCGCGACGGCGCGCCGGGCTTCGGGATCTACGCGGTCAATGCCGCAGGCCGCAGCCGCTGGGCGGAATTTCCCGACATCATCTCGGACGATACCTTCGTGCGACTGAATTTCGCGCCTGCTGAGCGCGTGCAGGTGCGCGCGCGCTATCGCTGGCCCTTGGTCGAAGGGCTGGGGCCCTTGATCCGCGTCCGGCGCAGACAGGATCAGGGGGTCGCGGAGATCCGGCGTCTCTACCCGGCATTGATGGCCAATGACACCAAAGCCCAAGCGGAACTCTGGCCGCTTTTCCGCGCCGATCCGCTAGGCTTTGTGGTCTATAGCACCGTCGCGCTGTTGGTGCGGCTGGGGGGGGCGCAGCGAACAGGATGGGCGCGGGGCAGAGGATGACGCAGACAGATCCGAAAGATGTGGTGCTGATCGGCGGTGGCCACACCCACGCGCTGGTGCTGCATCGCTGGGCGCTGCACCCGGCAGAAGGGGCGCGGCTGACTGTCATCAACCCTGACCCGACCGCGCCCTATACAGGCATGCTGCCGGGCTATATCGCAGGCCATTACACGCGCGACGCGCTGGAAATCGACCTGCGGCATCTGGCAGAGCGCGCAGGCGCACGGCTGATCCTTGGTCGCGCGACGGGTCTGGACCCGGTGGCGCGGCGGATCGAGGTCGCGGGGCATGGCGCGGTGGCCTATGATCTGGCCTCGGTCGATATCGGCATCACCTCGGATCTGCCAGGGATTACGGGCTACCGCGAACATGCCGTCTCTGCCAAGCCGCTCGGGGGCTATGCAAACGCATGGCAGAGCTGGCTGGATCGCGTGGCAGCAGGCGCGGTCGCGCCGCAGGTCGCGATCATCGGCGGCGGCGTGGCGGGGGTGGAGCTGGCGCTGGCCATGGCCTACCGGCTGCGCGGTCAGGCCGCGGACATCACCATTGTCGATGCGGGCACGATCCTGCCCAATATCGGCGCGCAGGCCCGCACGCGGCTGATCGGCCATCTGGACCGTGCCGGGGTGCAGCGGTGCGAAAACACGCAGCCTCGCGCGATCACGCCCGAGGGCATCGAGACGGATACCGGCGCTATGATCCGCGCCAGTTTCGTGCTGGGTGCCGCAGGAGCGCGCCCGCAGGGCTGGCTAGAGACGACCGGACTGACCCTGACCAACGGCTTCATCACGGTGGATCCGTTCCTGCGCAGCCTGTCCGCGCCCGAGATCTTCGCAGTGGGCGATTGCGCGCATATGGCCCATGCGCCCCGCGCCAAGGCCGGGGTCTATGCTGTGCGGCAAGCCCCCTATCTGCTGGGAAATCTGCGCGCAGCACTTAATGGCGACCGGATGCGCGCCTATCAGCCGCAAAACGACTATCTCAAGCTCGTGTCGTTGGGGGGCAAGACAGCTTTGGCGGATAAATGGTCCCTGCCACTGGAAGGCGCCTGGCTCTGGTGGCTGAAGGACCGCATTGACGCACGGTTCATGGGGCAGTTCCGGGCGTGAAACGCAAAAGGGCCTGCGGTCGCCGCAAGCCCTTCGCAAGATGTCTTTTGACCGCAGATCAGCGCTTGGAGAACTGGAAGCTGCGGCGGGCCTTGGCCTTGCCGTATTTCTTCCGCTCGACCACGCGGCTGTCGCGGGTCAGGAAGCCAGCGGCTTTCAGCGCCCCGCGCAAGCTCGGATCATAGAGCTGCAGCGCTTTGGAAATCCCGTGCTTCACAGCGCCTGCCTGACCGGACAGACCGCCGCCCACAACCGTCGCCATCACGTCGAACTGGTCCACGACACCGGCGATCTGGAACGGCTGGCGCAGGATCATCTGCAGCACCGGACGGGCGAAATAGGCCGCCATTTCCTTGCCATTCACCGTGACCTTGCCGGAGCCCGGCTTGATCCAGACGCGAGCAATCGCGTCCTTGCGCTTGCCAGTCGCATAGGCGCGGCCCAGTGCGTCACGCACAGGCTCGCGTGCAGGAGCTTCTTCGGCAACCGGGGTGACGGCGGATTTCAGATCGTCGAGGGTTTTGAGATCTTCACTCATGCTGAGGCACTCCGCGTGTTTTTCTTGTTCATCGCGCGCACATCCAGAACTTCGGGCTGTTGTGCTTCATGCGGATGCTGCTCGCCTGCATAGACGCGCAGATGCGTCATCTGCTGGCGCGACAGCGGCCCGCCGGGCAGCATGCGCTTGACCGCCTGCATCACGACACGCTCGGGGAAACGGCCTTCGAGGATCTGGCCCGTGGTGCGCGACTTGATCCCGCCGGGATAGCCGGTATGCCAGTAGTTGGGCTTGTTGCGCTTGTTGCCCGTCAACTGCACCTTGTCGGCATTGATGACGATCACATTGTCGCCCATATCCATATGCGGGGTGAATGAGGCTTTATGCTTGCCGCGCAAGCGCATGGCGATGATCGATGCGAGACGGCCCAGAACGACGCCTTCGGCATCGATCAGGATCCATTTCTTGTCGATCTCTCCAGCTTTGAGAGAATAGGTTTTCATGGCATATCCTTGGAAAGGAGAATTCGGGGTCCACATGGCACGCCATGCAGGATGGCGCCGTTCTATAGATTCCCGCGCGCAGGTCAAGTCACCCGGCGCCTGAAAAACCTATCAAGAACAACGGCTTGAAATTTAGGTATAATAATACCCCATAAATCAACGCAAACGCGGCGGGCGCTGCGGGTCCAGTCCGGGGGGCGTGTGCGCCTCTGTCGCCGCGCTTTGCGCCTGTGGCAGATCGAAGCGCAGCCCCACCCGCGCGCAATCTGCCGCGCGGGCGTCCTCGGCGCGCAGGAAGGTCACATCCAGGAGCCCCGCCTCGACGCCCGAAAAACTGAGCGCGGCCTGAACCCTGCGGGCAAGCGCCGCTTCCGCACCCTGTGCCGGGTCGATCACCACAAGCATATGGCCACGCGCGCCGCCCTCGGCCTCGGTTCCGACCAGATAGGCCATCTGCGCCAGCCCTTCCATGCGCGCAAGCCGCTGATCCAGAGCCACCAGCAGGGCTTCGGGCAGCCCTTTGGGCGGATGCAGCGCGATGATGCGCGCCGACAGTTCTTCGGGGCGCTCTGCAAGCATCTGCGCCAGCCAGTCCAGAATCTCGGGCGACAACAGCCGTGACGAAGGCGCCACCCCCAGATTGAGCCCCAGGCCGATCCCCTGCCCGACCAGCATCTCGACCAGCGCCCGACCCGGCAGCGCGGCATAGGGCGCAGGCAGCCCGGTGAATTCGGTCAGCCGCGCCTCGGTGTCGAAAGCCAGCACCAGCGGGCCGTCTTCAAGGTCAAAGACCTTGGGGCTGATCTGATCGCCCTCGGCCTCCTGTGCCAGCAGCAGGAACAACTCGGCCTCGGCCAGCCGCCCGAAATAGCGCAACCGCAGCGCGCCATCATCGGGCGCGGCCTCGCTGGCGGCCCATGCCTGATCAAGCAATGTCTCTGTCATGCCAGCGCTCCTGTCCGCAACTTTCCCCGCAGCTAAAGCGGTCCACAGGTCTTGGCAAGGCCTTGCGCCCCAGCCCCACCCAAAGCAAGCGGGACAGTTTCCTCATGGCCCTGCGCGCAACATATGCAAATAAGTTGATTGTCACATGCGACTTGCCACCAGATGGAATACTTTCCCAAACCGCGCCATGAAAGCGAAGGAAATCCCGGCAAGCGGAGCATGGGCGAAACCCGGTTCGGCGCAGCGCCCCCGAAGCGGGCCGCATGAAGCTTGCCAGCGCGCCGCGCGCTTCCTAGATGCCGCGCAAGATGCAAATCAAACCGCAAGGAATGTCACCATGCTGCGCAACACTGCCCTGACCCTGTCCTTGATCGCCCTGCCGTCGCTCGCCTTCGCCACACCTGAAGGCTGGGGGCCGCTGTTGGAACCCGCCGAGCTGGCCGCAATGCTGGACGCTGATGAGGCGATCCGCATCATCCATGTCTCTGGCGATTTCAGCGCGGGCCACATCCCCGGCGCGGCCTATTCGCCCTATGCCAACTGGCGCGGTGGCCCGTCGAACCCCGGCGCGCTTCTGCCCGAACTGGAGTTTGAACTGGAAGCGGCCCGCGTCGGGGTCGAGGCTGATCTGCCCGTGGTGCTGGTCCATGCCGGGGACAGCCCAACGGATATGGGGGCCGCCGCCCGCGTCTACTGGACGCTGAAATCGCTCGGCGTGCAGGATCTGGCGCTTCTGAACGGGGGCTTTGCTGCATGGCAGGAGGCGCAGCTTCCCGTCTCGACGACGCCTGTGACCATTGAAGAAACAGGGTTCATGGCGGAATGGCGCGATGACTGGTATATCTCGACGCGCGAAGTCGAAGCGCTGGTCGCATCGGGCGAGGCCCGGTTGCTCGACAGCCGCCCCGAAGGCTTCTTTCAGGGGCTTGCATGGTCGATCGCGCGGCCGGGCACGATCCGCAGCGCCGAAAATCTGGAATTCAGCGATTTCTTCGAAGGCAATCGCATGGTCACGCCTGAGCGGGCCCGCGAGATTGCCGTAGCGCAAAGCCTGACAGACGCGCCGATCACCGTGTCCTTCTGCAACACGGGCCATTGGGCGGCGCTCAATTGGTTTGCACTCAGCGAATTGGCAGGGGTGGAGAATACGCGCCTTTATGCCGAAAGCATGGCCGAGTTTGCAATCCATAGCGCAGAATTGGACAATGAACCGAGCCGAATCGCTTATCTGTGGCGCTCGACCTTACGCTGGGTCGAAGGTTTCTTCTGACAGGCACATTTGCCGCCCTGTCTTTGCTTCAGGCCTGTGCGCATGACTAGCGCGCAGGCATTCCACTTTGAAAGGCTGCCCCCATGTTGCTGCAACGCGCCTCGGTTTTGCTGATCGCCCTTGGCTTCACGGCTTTCGCCTTCATCATGGCAGGGCCGCGCGCCGGGCTTCTGGTCATGGTGGGCCTTGGCTTCGGGCTGGTGCTTGAAGGGCTGCGCTTTGGCTTTGCCGGTCCCTGGCGCATGATCATAACCGATCGCGACGGGCGCGGGCTGATCGCGCAGCTGATCGCCATCGCACTCGTGGCACTCGTGGCCTTTCCCTTGATGGCCGCCAATCCCGGCGAGCTGGTGGGCGCCCATGCGCCGGTCGGTGTGGCGATGATCCTGGGCGCTTTCGTCTTCGGGGTGATGATGCAGCTGGTGATGGGTTGCGGATCGGGCACGCTGGTCAATGCAGGCAGTGGCAATCTGGTCGGGCTGATCGCGCTCATTGGCTTCATCGGCGGCAGTTTCGCAGGCACATTGCATCTGGGCTGGTGGACGGGTCTAGGCAGCCTGCCGGTGATTTCCGCGCAAGGCGCGCTCGGCGCGCAGCTGGGCCTGATCGCGACACTCGCAGGGCTGGCGCTGGTGGCGGCAGTGACGCTGTCGCGCGCCGCCCCCGGCAAGCGCATGCCGCCCGCGCGGCTCTGGATCGCGGCGGGGCTGATCGCGGCCCTCGCACTTGCCAATCTGGTGATCGCGGGCCAGCCTTGGGGCATCGTCTACGGGCTTGGGCTCTGGGGCGCGAAACTCGCACAGGCGGGGGGCGCGGATCTGGCCGCAAGCGCTTTTTGGGCGGCGGACGGCAATGCGGCGCGGCTGAGCGCGTCGATCCTGACGGATGTGACCTCGCTGACGAATATCGGCCTTCTGATCGGGGCCTTCGCGGTCATGCGCTGGCGTGCGGCACCAGGGGCGCAGACCCAGGCGCTGACGCCCCTCTCCTATCTCGCGGTCCTTGGCGCGGCGCTGGTGCTGGGCTACTCGGCGCGGCTGGCCTTTGGCTGCAATGTCGGCGCGTTCTTCTCGGGCATCTCGACCGGGTCGTTGCATGGCTGGGTCTGGCTGGTTGCGGCCTTCGCAGGCTCGATCCTCGGCATCCGCTTGCGCCCCACGGTCCTGCGCCCCGCCGCTGCACAGGGAGCCTACGCATGAGCCCCGCCTCACTTTCGCGCCCGCTCACGGCCACCCTCGCGATGCTGCTGGTCGGCGGCATCCTCGCGCTGGACCTTGCCCTTGCGGGGGCACCGGATCTTTTCACGGCGCCGAGCGCCATCGCTCTGGGATCCGGCGCAGCCCCTGAGGGGGCGCATTGCTCCGGCAACTGAAATTGCGCTGGCCGCGCTGCGCGGTTTCGGGTTAACCTGTCGGCCAAACCCCTGACCGGAGTGTTCCGATGCGTGCGATCTTTCTGTGCCTTCCCGCCGCCGCCCTGCTGGCGGCCTGTATCGAGATGGACATGACCGTCGAAGTGCTGGGCGAAGATGAAGCCCGCGTCACGGGCGTCATCCAGATGCAGCGACAGGCCTTCGAGATGACAGGTGGCGACGAGAGCTTCTGTGCCGAAGAGGACGGCGGCACGCTGGAGATGACCGACACGCATGTGCGCTGCATCATCGACAAGACGGGCACCTTTGCAGAAGTGATGCCAAGCGAGGCCAGCGGCGACACCCCGACCGAGATGCAGGGCGAGCTTGTCCATCTTGGCGGAGATCGCGTGCGTGCCTTCCTGCCGCTGACCGGCATGGAAGACGAGCTTGACGAGATGGGCGAAGACCCGGCCATGCTTGCGATGATGCGCCAGATGTTCACCGGGATGTCGATCAGCTTCACCATGAAAGGCCGCGAGATCGAAAGCTCGACAGGCACGATTTCCGAAGACGGGACATCTGCGACGATCACGCTGGGGGTTGACGATCTGATCGCGCCCGCCGCCGAACGGCCGGGCGATTTCGAGACGATCCTGCGGTTCTGACCGCGCTTACGCCCGCGCGCGGATGTACTCCACCAGTGCGCGGGTCGAGCCGTCCTTGGCGCTCGCATCCGCGCCTTCCAGCACCGGCCCCAGCGCGGTCGCAAGCTCCTTGCCCAGCTCCACCCCCCATTGATCGAAGGAATTGATCCCCAGGATCACGCCTTCGACAAAGACGCGGTGTTCGTAAAGCGCCACGATCTGACCCAATGTGAAGGGCGTCAGTTGCGGATAGATCAGCGTCGTCGAGGGCCGGTTGCCGGGAAAGACCCGGTGACGCGCCTGCCGGTCCAGCTCCGGGCCCGAAAGCCCTTTGGCGGCCATCAAGGCGCGCGCCTCCTCAAGCGTGCGACCGCGCAGCAGCGCTTCGGATTGCGCCAGACAATTCGCGGCCAGCAGGCGGTGATGATGCGCCAGATCCGGCTCATGCCCCCGCGCCGCAAGCAGGAATTCGCACGGCACAACCCGCGTGCCCTGATGGATCAGCTGATAAAACGCATGCTGGCCATTCGTGCCCGGCTCGCCCCAGACCACCGGGCCTGACTGGCGCTCCAGATCGCGCCCATCCATGCCGACGCGCTTGCCGTTCGATTCCATTTCCAGCTGTTGCAGATAGGCCGGCAGCCGCGCCAGACGCTGATCATAGGGCAGGACCGCGCGCGTGGCATGGCCGCAGATCTGATTATGCCAGATCCCCACCAGCGCCAGCATGACCGGCATGTTCTGCGCCAAGGGCGCATCGATGAAATGGGTATCCATCGCCCGCGCCCCGTCGAGGAATTGCGCAAACGCCTCTGCACCGATGGCGATCATCACCCCCAGCCCGATGGGGCCCCAGACCGAATAGCGCCCGCCCACCCAATCGGCAAAGCCAAACACCCGCTCCGGCGCGATCCCGAACTCGGCCGTCTTGTCGCGCGCGGTCGAGACCGCCGCGAATTGCGCCCCCGGATCGCGGACCTTCACGGCCATCCAGTCGCGCGCGGTGCGGGCATTGGTCATCGTCTCGATGGTGGTGAAGGTCTTGGAGGCCACGATCACCAGCGTGCGCTCCGGGTCGAGCCCCTTGAGCACATCGGCCATATGCGCCCCATCGACATTCGAGACATAATGCACCCGCGGCCCATCATGCCAGGGCGCGAGCGCCAGCGTCACCATCGCAGGCCCCAGATCAGAGCCGCCAATGCCGATATTCACGACATCGGTGATCGCGCCCCCCTGCCCCGTGATGCGCCCCGCGCGCAAGTCTTCAGCGAAGGCAAAGGCGCGCGCGCGCTCGGCGCGCAATTCGGGCATGACATCCGCGCCATCCACCTCGATCACCGCGTCCTCGCCCGCGCGCTGTGCCACATGCAGCACGGCGCGGCCCTCGGTCTCGTTGATTTTCGCACCCGCAAACATCGCCGCGCGCGCATCGGCCAACCCGGCCCCTTCCGCCAAAGCGACCAACAGATCGCGCGCGTCCGCGTCAATGCTGGTCTTTGAATAATCGAGCCGCATCTCGCCCGCCGCGACCGTGAACGCGTTCGCGCGGCCCGCATCGGCGAACAGCTCCAGAATCGGCCGCTCCGCATAGGCGCGCTGATGCTCTGCCAGCCTGTCCCAGATGCTCATATTCGCCCCCATTCATTTTCTGCCAAAATACTCGAAAAAACCGGGGCGCCAGCCCCGGCCCCTGCCAAAACCAACCTTATTCGGCCCAGTGCACCTGCGCTTGCGACAGCACCGCGGCAATCGGCGCGTCCAGCGGCGACAGGCCGCGCGCGCGTTGCAGGGCGTCGCGCTTGGCCTCACCCGTGATCAGCACATGCACATGCATCGCGTCGCGCAGCACCGGCGCCGTCAGGGTCACGCGCGGCTCGCCCGCCGCGTCAGCCCGCATCGCCATCAGCGGCGGCGCATCGGCGCGCAACGCGGCTTCCAGATTATCGGCACCGGGAAAGAGCGAGGCCGTATGCATATCCTCGCCCATCCCCAAAAGCAGCACCGAGAGCGGCAGATGCGGCGCGAGTTCCGCACTCAGCGCCTCCAGCCCATCCTCGGGCGTGGGCAGATCAGCGCGCAGAGGCAGCAGCCGCGCCGCCGCAGCTTCGCCCACCAACAAACGCTCGCGCAAGAGCCGCGTGTTCGAGCGTGGGCTGTCTTCCGGAACCCAGCGCTCGTCATTGAGCACGACGGCCACATTTTCCCAGTCCAGATCGACCCCGCTCAGCGTGTCGAAAACCGGACCCGGCGTCGTGCCGCCGGGCACGCTGAGCGTTGCGCGGCCCGTGCTGCGCAAGACCTGCCCCAGTTCCGAGGCAATGCGCTGCGCGACCCGCAGCATCAGCATGTCGCGGTCGGGGTATTCGTGAAACTCCATTACCGGATCTCCCGCCAGCGTCGTCCGTCCTTGTGCATCAGCATCAGTGCCCCCTCTGGCCCGGTCGAGCCCGGCTCATAGGGTTCGGGCCGGTCGCCACGCGTCTCCCACGCTTCGATCACCGGATCAACCCAGGCCCAGGCGGCCTCGACCTCGTCGCCGCGCATGAACAGGGTCTGATTGCCGCGAATGACATCCATGATCAAACGTTCATACGCATCAGGAATGTCGAGATCATTGCCCAGCGCCTCGGCAAAGCTCATGTCGAGCGCGACATCCTTCAGCCGCATGCCGCCCGGCCCCGGCTCCTTGATCATCACGCGCAGATCCATGCCTTCATCGGGCTGCAGGCGGATGACCAGCACGTTTTCACGCCATTGATTCGATTCGCCGAAAATGGAATGCGGCGGCTCCTTGAAGGTGATGGCGATCTCGGAGACCCGCGCGCGCAACCGCTTGCCCGTGCGCAGGTAAAAGGGTGTGCCTTTCCAGCGCCAGTTGGACACATGCAGCTTCATGGCAATGAAACTTTCGGTGCGGCTGTCAGGATTGCCGGATTGCGCCAGGTAATCATCGCCGCCCGCCCCACCGCGATATTGCCCGCGCACCAGATCGCTCGGCGGCAGCGGGTCAAGCGCGCGGATGACCTTGAGCTTTTCATCGCGCATCGCGTCCGGCTCAAAACAATGCGGCGGCTCCATCGCGATCAGGCAGAGCAGCTGCATCAGGTGGTTTTGCACCATGTCCCGCATCGCGCCGGAATTATCGTAATATTCCCCGCGCCCACCGACGCCGACAGTTTCCGCAACCGTGATCTGCACATGATCGACGAATTGCGCGTTCCAGAGCGGCTCGAACAGGATATTGGCAAAGCGCACCGCCATCAGGTTCTGGACCGTTTCCTTGCCCAGATAATGATCGATGCGGTAGATCTGATCTTCGTGAAAATACGCCGCAAGGCTTGCATTGAGCGCACGCGCTGAAGCCAGATCCTTGCCGAAAGGCTTCTCGACCACGATCCGCGCGTTGCGATCCGCGATGCCGCGCAGATGCAAGCGCTGGGCCAGTTCGCCGAACAGCGCGGGGGCGACCGAGAAATAAAACGCGCGCACTGTCTCCTCGCGCATCAGCGCGCCAAGCGCGTCCCAGCCGTCATCGCCCTTGGCATCGACGGTGACATATTCGATGATATTCAGAAAGCCCGTGACAATTGCCGCGTCCAGTTCGCTGGCGGGGACAAATTCCTGCAGCGCATCGTTGACTTGGCTGCGGAAGACCTCGCGGGTCATCTCGGTCCGCGCAGCGCCGATGATCGCGGCACCTTCGGGGATCTGCCCTTCACGCCAGCGCCGATAGAGCCCCGGTAGGATCTTGCGCCGCGCCAGATCGCCCGTCGCCCCAAAAATGACCAGATCAAATTGATCGACCGGAATGACGCGTGCAACCATGGTGACCTCTTTTCTGGAACACTACGCCCGGCCAAGAGGCCGTTAGCGCTATCAGCGCCTGTTTATACAGGTCACTTGCATCTGTCCAGCGGGACCGCGCGGCGTTCAGGACTCCAGTTCCGTATCCCAATACAGGTAATCGAGCCAACTGTCATGCAGATGATTGGGCGGGAAGCGGCGACCGAGATTGCGCAACTGCTCGGATTGCGGGCGCAGGGGCGGGTTGCGCAGCTTCATCCCGGCTTCGCGCAGCGTCTTGGAGCCCTTGCGCAGGTTGCAGGGCGCGCAGGCCGCCACAACGTTTTCCCAGCTGGTCACCCCGCCAAGCTTGCGCGGCAGGACGTGATCAAAGGTCAGATCATTCTTCGCGCCGCAATACTGACAGGAAAATTCATCGCGCAAAAACAGGTTGAAGCGCGTAAAGGCAACACGCTTGCGCGGCTTGACATAGTCGCGCAGCACCACCACCGAAGGCACGCGGATCTCCATGCGCTGCGACCGCACCACATGCTCATATTCCGCCAGAATATCAACGCGATCGAGAAACACCGCCTTGACCGCATCCTGCCAGGGCCAGAGCGACAGCGGATAATAGGACAAGGGTCTGTAATCGGCGTTGAGCACCAATGCGGGAAATTGCCTCAGAGCGACGGGCTCGCGCACAAACTCAGTTCTGAAATCACCATCCACAGGTGCTGCCTCCATTCAAGCAGCCCTTTGGGGCGACATCATATTCGCACCCCGCAGGGCCGAAAATCTGCTGCGCCACAGCAGATCACACTCAAACTATATATGGCGCGAAGCATCTGGCAAGCGTTTCGCGCCTACAAGATGTCGCAGCACCGCTTTATGCGTAATTTGTAACGTCAAAATGACGCGCCACAGATGCCCGGCGCACCGCGCCGGGTGTTGCGGCGACGGTTTCTTTCGCTCAAATCATCCATGACGATGACAGTCGCAGCAGGCAAAAATGCTCGGCAATTTCAGCACTTCGCGGACGTGACGGGCGCGGCGTGTACGAGTCCGATGCGCAACAACTCGGCTTCCAGCTCGGCCCGCATCAGCGGCTTGGACAGGAATCCTTCGAAGCCCAGCGCAATGTAGTCGTCGCGGCGCCCGTGCAACACATCGGCGGTTAGGGCCACAACGGGCGTCGCAGCGCTCGGCGCGGAAGATGCGCGCAATCGCTCGAGGGTCGCCAGTCCGTCCAGCCTGGGCATGTGCATATCGAGCAGTATCAGGTCCACATTCTGCTCCGAAAGGATCTGCAGCGCATGCACACCGTCTTCTGCTTCGATGCATGTCGGCCCAAATGGCTGCAACAAGCCCCGCACGACGCGCCGATTGATGCGGCTGTCATCGACAACCAGGATCGATTTGCCGCTCAGCGCACCCTTGAGGGACGATGAAACCTCACGGATTGTGGCAGTTGTCGCGAGCGAAGCGACCCGACCGGCCTTGAACCAGAAGGTGAAACACGACCCGTTTCCGCACTCGGATCTTACGGTAATGTCACCGCCCATCAGCCGGGCAAACCGACGCGAGAGCGCCAACCCAAGCCCGGTGCCCCCATATATGCGCGATGTCGAAACATCGGCCTGTTCAAATGGCTGAAACAGACGTTTCAGAGTATTTTCTTCAATGCCGATCCCCGTATCCTTGACGTTCAGCGTGATGATCCAATCATCATCCTGCGCGCTGGCGGATAACTCGACAGACACCGCGCCACCATTTGTGAACTTTACCGCATTTGACACGAGGTTGGCGACGCATTGACGGACACGGACAGAATCGTAAATCACCGCATCAGGCACATTTCCGATCGCGGAAAATTTCAGCGAGGTTTTGTTTTCAGCCGCCCGCGCGCGAAAAAGCTCCACGGTCGCCGCAAGCACCTCCGCCAGACGCTCCGGCGCAGGAGCAAGCGAAATCTGCCCGTTCTCGATTTTCGACAAATCAAGGACATCGGCGATGATGGACATCAGCAACTCGCCCGATTCGCCGATGATGCGCAGCGCTTCGCGCTGTTCGGGATTAAGGTCTGATGTTTCCAGAATTTGCGCCATCCCCAGAACCCCGTTGAGCGGGGTTCGGATTTCATGGCTCATATTCGCCAGAAAATCGGTCTTGGCCCGATTGGCGATTTCCGTAGCCTGCAGCGCCTTGCGCAGATCATCACGAATCGACTGGATGCGCCTGAGCAGAAGATACCCCAAGGTCACCGTCGGCGGCGCCACACACATCGCGACGAGACCGGCAAGAGCTGCCAACACGATAAGGCTTTCCGACGCCGCCGGACCCATCAAGGCAATAGTGGCCGTGTGGAAACCAAGAAACAAGAGTGTGCTGACCGCGACGATCAGCACTATCAGGACCGAATTGAACCAGAAGGGGTTGCTGCGCTCAGCTGCCGACAGGAACCGCCTCAGCCGAAGATTCTTGACCTCCCGGATCTGTTCCTTCGTCATGCTGTCTTACTCTGCTGACTTTTTGTCCAAGACACGGGTGATGTTCATTGGCGTGACTTTCTGGCGGCGCGCATTGCCGGGCAATTCTCCGCACAGTCTCATATTCGTCTGAACACAAAATTAACGGAGCACAGGGCGGGGGCGGCGATTGGCTTTTCTTCTACCAACCCCGCGACCGGATGACGCGCCCCCCCCCCGGCGCGGCACATACTGGTCGCATCCGACCGGAAATCACCCCTGAACTGTACGATTGTTGCCATTTCGGAGCCATTTTCCCACGGCATCGTCACGCTGGAATGAAGTGAGGTTTGGGCCTATGGGCGGCATTTTGCGGTGGAATTTCTTGATCTGGCGTTATCTCGCGGCGCTGATGCTGCTGCCCTTGGCCGTGGCACTGGTGCTGTCCGTCCTGCTGCGACCACCCGGCCCAGCTGTCTGGACAGTGCTGACGCTGCTCTGGCCAGTCGCCGTCATTTGGGCCAACGCAGCGCTTGGAGGACGCAGGATCAGGGCGGAACTGGCCGCGTCGGGCGCGGTTCTCGGGGTGGCCGCGGTCTTGGTGCCGCTTTGTTTTGCACTGCCGCTGCTGCTTGTCCCGTTTGCGCTACTGGCAGTCAGTGTCACCCTGCTGGGTCTTTGGCTGACATTCGGGGCCGCGTTCACGGCGCAGAACCGGCGCGCGGCATTCCCACGCATACGGCGCAGCTTGTCGGCTGTGATCTGTCCCGCCCTGCCTGCGGACCGGGTGATGGCAGCCCTGCGGCTGGTGCCGGGACAAGACACTGAGCTGCATCACTGCGGGCCGGAGCGCGATGACGGCTGGTTCGAGGTCACGCGCAAATTGCCGCATCTGCGCCATGATGCGATGCCGCAGCGACGCACCGGACCCTGGCCTTTATCCACACGGATGGCCGAACTGCTGCCATGGCCAGGTGTGACGTTTGAAGCAGTGCCCGCCCCGTCCAGCACGCAATATGCCCGCATCGTGGAGGAGGGCCGCTTTGACCAGACCGTCGCCTTTTCCGACGGCGATGGCATTTCCCTGTCACTGCTGCGTATCTGCGTGACCCCGCGCCTGCACGGTTGCGTGCTGCGCGAGACGGGCTGGACGAATACCATGAGCCTGTTTGACTGGCTCTGCGCGCAATTGCAAAATCACGGGCTGTGGTCACTCGCCGCGCGGCTGGAACATATCGCCGGGACGCCAGCGCGTTGCACGCCAACCGACGGGCCGGAACCCGGGCGTGTCCGCGACCGGGGCGCGCGCAACAAGTCGGGACAGATACCGACGCGCTCCACCCTCAGCGCGATCCTGCGCAAGAGACTCAGGAAGCTCCACACAGGCGCCCGTTCGATGTCCGATGCGTTGCGGTCAAGGCAATGGCGCTGAGGGGGTTGGTGGGTGATGAGAGACTCGAACTCCCGACATCTTCGGTGTAAACGAAGCGCTCTACCAACTGAGCTAATCACCCGCGCGCTCAGTCTTTAGCGGGGATTTGCGCGCGCTTCAATATCTGATCGCACGCAAATTATCGCACCCGATCGCATGGTTTTATTAACCATAATCCGGCACTCTGCCCCAATGCGATACTTGGTCGTCATTATGGCATTTGCGCTGGGCGCGTGCGATTCCCCTTCGCCCTGGATGGCGTCGGGCACCCGGCATGCCCTGACGGTGCAGGGGGTTGATTTTACCGTCTGGCAGCATGGCTACAGGGTCGAGATCATTCGCCATGGATTTGTCCGACCTCAGGACCAGAGCCGCATTCGTCCCCTGATGCAGGACGCCGCGCGCCAAGCCACCGGTTGCGATCTGCGCCCCGGCACAGTTGAGGGCGATACTGGCGTGTTGCGCGCGCAACTTGACTGCAGGACATGATGCCGCAGGCACAATTTGCGCCAGATCAAGGTGCGTCAGATGTCGGCATGTTCAGATTGCCCGGGACATTGAACTGGAGCAAGCACATGGCACGTCTGTTTTTTCTGATTCTCTCAATTGTCGGTGTGACCGGGGCCGGGATCGGCATCGTTGTGGCCCTTGTCATGGGCTTTGACACTTTGAACGGTATTCTGCTGTCAGCCGCATTGGGCACGATGCTCGGCGTCGCGGCAAGCTGGGTCATATCGCGCCAGCTGATCAGCGCCTGAGCGGCCCGGCTGACCTGTCATGCCCGGCAGCCCCCGCCGCCGGGCACATTGCCTGTCATATCTGGCCCGGCAGCTTGTCGCGCAGGAAGGACAGCGCCAGTGACAGACCGTCATGGGCAATGCCATGCGCCGTGCCCTTGGAGATGTGGCTGTAGGTCTCGAACCCGGCGGCGACCAGCGCATCGGCGGCTTGCGGCAGGCTTTCCAGCGGCACGACATCATCCTGATCCCCATGGATCAACAACACTGGCGGCTTCGAGATCGCCTCGGCCTCCAGGGCCTCAGGCTGCAGCAGACGCCCCGAAAAGCCGACAATCCCCGCGATGGGCGCGGCGCGGCGCGGCGCGACATGCAGGCTGATCATCGTGCCCTGTGAAAAGCCCACCAGCGCAAGCTGTTGGGACGCGAGACCTTCCTGCGCAAGTATCTCGTCGAGAAAGGCATTCAGGTCATCGGATGCGGCAAGAAGCCCGTTAAGCGCCTGCTCCTCGCTGGAGCCATCCAGCCACGGAATCGGAAACCACTGATAACCGAACGGGTTCGCGGGGCATTTTTCCGGCGCGTTGGGTGCAAAAAACACCGTATCGGGCAGATGCGGCCCCAGCGGATCGGCCAGCCCCAACAAATCCGCCCCGTCCGCACCATAGCCATGCAGAAAAACCACTGCGGATTTTGCCGTGCCGCCTGAGGCCGGACCCCGACGCTCTGAGTGCAATGCCCGTGTCATGTTATTCCTTCCCTGTCGGTTTCCACGCGGTAATAGGCCCAAAGCAGCCCGGCTGCAACGCTGCGCCAGGGCGACCAGGCGTCGGCCATGCGGCGCAACGCAGCCGGGCGGGGGCGGTCAGGGAGCGCAAACAGACGCCGCGTCGCTTCTTGCAGCGCCAGATCCGCGGGCGCGAAGACATCCGCACGGCCGAGGCTGAACATGGCGTAGATCTCGGCGGTCCAGGCCCCGATGCCGGGCACTTCGACCAGACGACGGACGACCTCCGCATCGGGGACCGCACGCAGCTCGTCGAAATCGATCCCGGCCATGGCCAGCGCGCGGGCATAGCGCATTTTCTGCACCGACAGGCCCGGCGCACGCAGCTGCGCGTCATCGGCGGCCAGAACGGCCTCGGGTGTGGTCAGGCCCGCCTCTTCCATCCGCCCCCAGATGGCGCGGGCGGCATGGGTGCTGACCTGCTGGCTGACAATCGCGCTGAGCAGATGCGCAAATCCGTCGGGGCGACGGCGCAACGGCGGCGGGCCGGTCAGGCTCAGCGCATGGGCAAAACGCGGCTCGCGCGCGGCCAGCCAGTCCGCCCCCTCGGCCATGCAATCCTGCGAGGTCAGGATCCGCCCGACACTCACGTCTGCGCCAGAATGTTGCACATGATAAATACCTCTTTCCTCAAGCGCGCGTCGGGGGTAATCCTGCCCGCATGAGTGATGCTGTTGCAACCCCCGATGACACCCGCGCCAAGCGCAATGTGATGGTTCTGGTCGCCGCGCAGGCGGTGGTGGGCGCACAGCTTCCGATCCTGTTCATCATCGGCGGGCTGGCCGGGCAGATGCTCGCGCCCAATCCCTGCTGGGCGACGCTGCCGATCTCGATGATCGTGCTGGGCTCGATGGCGGCGGCCACGCCCTTGTCGGGCTTCATGCAGGCTTACGGGCGGCGCGCGGGCTTCTGGGTGGCCTGCGCAGCCGGCGCTGTGGGCGCGGCGATTTCAGCATATGGCTTGTTGCTCGACAGTTTCGGGCTGTTTCTGCTGGGTTCGTTCATCACCGGCACCTACATGTCCGCCAACGGGTTCTATCGCTTTGCCGCGACCGACACGGCCAGCCCGGAATTTCGCCCCAAGGCGATTTCCTATGTCATGGCGGGCGGGTTGCTCTCGGCAGTGTTCGGCCCGCAACTGGTGTCATTCACGACGGATGCGATGCCGGTCCCGTTTCTGGCGACCTATCTGACGGTGATCGCGCTCAATGTCGCGGGCGTGGCGCTTCTGAGCGCGCTTGACATCCCGACCCCGCCGAAACCCACCAGCACCAGCACCGCAGGCCGCTCGCGCAGGGAACTTCTCAGCGTGCCGGTGATCGCCGTTGCAGTGATCTGCGGCACGGTCAGCTATGCGCTGATGAATCTCGTGATGACCTCGACCCCGCTGGCGGTCGTGGGCTGCGGGTTTGACACGTCGGATGCGGCCAATATCGTCTCGGCGCATGTTCTGGCGATGTATGCGCCGTCTTTTGTGACCGGCCACCTGATCGCCCGCTTCGGGGCACGCGCCATTGTTGGCATCGGGCTTGTGATCCTTGCGGCCGCGGGGGCCGTCGCGATGACCGGGGTGGAGCTGGAGCAATTCTACATCGCCCTGATCCTGCTCGGCATTGGCTGGAATTTCGGCTTTATCGGCGCGACCAGCATGTTGACGGCCTCCCATGCCCCGGAAGAACGCGGGCGTGTGCAGGGGATGAATGACATGATCGTGTTCGGTGGTGTGTTCCTCGCCTCGCTCAGCTCCGGCACGCTGATGAACTGCGCGGGCGGCGATGCGCAAACCGGCTGGATCTTTGTGAATATGGCGATGCTGCCCTTCCTTGTGCTTGCGGGCAGTGCACTGATCTGGCTGGCCGCGCGCCCGCGCGAGGTCTGAGCCGCGCCTTGCACCCCAATGGGAAGAGTGCTTTGCTGTGCCCCAAGGGAGCACGGAGGAAAGCCGCATGCGCGCATTCAGAACATTGGCCGATATCCGCGAGGTCGAGGCCGAGAGCCCCTATGACACACGCGCCCTGCCTGCCACGGTCTATCAGGCGCTCGAGCAGATCGCCGCACAGCATGGCCCGCGCCCGGCGATCAGCTTTCAGATGTTTTCCACCCCCGGCGCGACCGCGCAGACGCTGACATGGGCCGATCTGCTCGGGCAGGTGCGCCAGGCCGCAAATCTGTTCCACAGCCTCGGGCTGCGCGAAAGCGATACAGTGGCCTTCATCCTGCCCACGCTCAACGAGACCGCAGTCACGCTTCTGGGCGGCATGACGGCGGCGAAAGTCGCGCCGATCAACCCGCTTCTGGAACCCGCCAAGATAGGCGCGCTCCTGCGCGAAACCGGGGCGCGGGCAGTGGTCACGCTGCGCGCCTTCCCCAAGACCGATGTGGCGCAGAAAGTCGCCGAAGCGGTGGCGCTGGCACCACAGGTCGAGACGGTGCTGGAACTCGACCTTCTGCCCTTCCTCAGCCCGCCCAAATCCTGGATCGTGCCGCTGATCCGCCCGCGCATCAGGCCCGGCCACAAGGCGCGCGTGCTGGATTTCCGGCGCGAATTGGCCCGCCAGCCCAAAGACCGGTTGATCTTCGACGCGCCGCAGCAAGACCGCATCGCAGCCCTGTTCCATACGGGCGGCACCACAGGCATGCCGAAACTGGCCCAGCATCGTTTCGGGGGCATGATCTACAATGGCTGGCTGGGCGGGCAACTTCTGTTCACAGAGCGCGATGTGCTTTTGTGCCCCTTGCCGCTGTTTCACGTCTTTGCCGCCTATCCGATCCTGATGAGCTGCATCATGTCGGGCGCGCATATGGTGTTGCCCACGCCCATGGGCTATCGCGGCGAGGGAGTGTTCGACAATTTCTGGAAACTCGTCGCACGCTGGGAGGCCAGTTTCATGATCACGGTGCCCACGGCCCTGTCCGTGCTGATGCAGCGCAAGGTCGATGCCGATATCAGCAGCCTGCGCACGGGCATCTCCGGCTCTGCCGCGCTGCCGCGCGAGCTTTACCGCCGGTTCGAAGAGGCGACTGGCGTGCAGATCGCCGAAGGCTACGGGCTGACCGAAGCAACATGCCTTGTGTCCTGCAACCCGGTCCATGGCGATAAGAAAGTCGGCTCGATCGGCCTGCCCCTGCCCTATACGCAAGTGTCCATCCTGCGCGAGGACACTGGCCGCTTCACCCCCTGCGCCATTGATGAGGTGGGCGAGATCTGCATCCGCAATCCCGGCGTGACGCCGCCCACTTACACAGATGATGCAAAGAATGCCGAGCTGTACACGCCTGACGGGTTCCTGCGCACTGGCGATCTGGGCAAGCTCGATGCGGATGGCTATCTATGGATTACCGGGCGGCAGAAGGATCTGATCATTCGCGGTGGCCACAATATCGACCCGGCGGAAATCGAGGACGCGCTGCTCAGCCACCCGGCGGTCAGCTTCGTGGGTGCAATCGGCCAGCCCGATCCGGTAGCGGGTGAAATGCCATGTGCCTATGTTGAGCTGGTCGCCGGCATGCAGACCACACCGGCGGAACTGACGGAGCACGCGAAGGCTCATATCTCCGAACGCGCGGCCCTGCCCAAACATATCGAGATCCTGCCTGAACTGCCCAAGACCGCAATTGGCAAGGTCTTCAAACCCGACCTGCGCCGGATGGCCATTGCGCGCGTGCTGGATGCGGCTTTTGCATCTGCGGGGATCGCGGCGCAGGTGACCGAAGTTATCGAAGACCGCAAACGCGGCCTTGTGGCCCGGATCAGCCTCGAAGACGATGGGCAAGCGCCCGCCTTGCAGGCGCTCATGGACAGCTACACCCTGCCTTGGGATCAGGTCTGACTCTGTGCTTTCATCTTTGCAAAAATATCCACAGGGATTTTCAAGGGGGGCGTGCCCCCCTTGAAGCACTAGGGGATGCACACATCGTTAGGTTTGATTTTTGCTGTGCGCTTGACGGGTTTT
>REBU01000107.1 GCA_007692585.1 Paracoccaceae bacterium
ATTGGCAGAGGCCAAGGCGGCGGGCATCGACCCGGCACCCGTTCTACACATGCTTGATCATTCAGAATAGGGGGCGGGCTTGTGCCGTTTGACATGTCGGCGCTGTTAAAGACCACCCGCAAGCCCAAGGCAGGGCCGAAGGTTCCACGGCGCGCGATTATCGTGCAAGCAATCTGCGATGTGATTCGCGAAGATTGGCGCGATGGCACTTGCCCAACACTTCTAAGCCATGAGGGCGCGATCTGGGCGGCGCTACGCTCTGGCCTGTGTCTGGAGGGTATGGGCTGGCATGACGCCAACAAGGCGGCGCGCGACATGCTGCACGAGGCATTCGCAAGGACCGGGGCTAAGCGTCCAGCGTGGAAGGAAGGGCAACCGGAATGGTGCGATGGGGGCGTGATCCGCGACACGCGGACCACATGCGCCAACTGTGGCAAGGGGCTGGAGCCTGAACAGAAAATCTATTGCAGCAAGACATGTTTCGACGCTCACCGGGCGCGGCTTTACCGGGCTGACAATCTGGAGAAGGTTCGGGCGCTGGAGCGGATCAAAAATGAAAGACGGCGGGCCTCTGGGGAACGCGAAGGCCAATCGCCACGATCTGAAAGGTGGAAGGATGCGCGCGACAAAGCCCGAACCTATCGAGATTGAGCCTGATGCGTGGTGCGAGTGGTGCGGCGATCCCTTGCCAGAACCAGAGGAACGGCACACAAGGCGGCGGTTTTGTTCCCGGGCCTGCAAGGAAGATCACCGAAACGACAGGAACAAGGAAGCGCGGCGGGCAGCACTCACCCCCAAGCCTTGCGTGTGGTGCGGAACAGTTTTCAAGCCGATCCGGCCATATGCGATCTATTGCGGCAAACAGTGCCAATGGGACGCGGGCAACGCCAGAGGCAAGGCGCGCTATCACGCAAGCAAGCGGGCCACCAGTGCGCAACCGTAAGTGAATCTGCGGCGTCCAATTCTGTTCCCCCAGCGTTCCCCCACAAACAAAAAGCCCTGCACTGGCAGGGCTGTTTTCTGTCTAAGTCTTTGTTTTATTTGGTGGAGCCAAGCGGGATCGAACCGCTGACCTCTTGAATGCCATTCAAGCGCTCTCCCAACTGAGCTATGGCCCCACCTTTTATGCCCGTTACGAGCGTGCATGCCTCTTACGAAAGCCGACGGCGCTACGCAACAGGAAAATTGTGATCCGCAGATCAGTTTCGCGGATCAGTCGTCGTCATTCGACGCGACATCGGTCAGATCGTCCAGTGCGACCGTGTCCTCGTCATCGTCTTCCAGCAGCTCGTCGCTGACCTCGACCGCATCATCGTCATCATCGACCAGCAGATCGTCATCATCTTCCACTGCCGCTTTCGACTTCGCCTTCAGCGCCGCAACTGTGCTGTCATCGCGGCGGTCAGGGCTATCGAGCGTCACCACCTTGCCTGTATAGGGGCTGACAATCGGGGTCTTGTTCAGGTCGTAGAAGCGCTTCCCGGTTTCCGGGCACAGACGCTTCACACCCCAGTCTGGATTGGACATCGACATTTCCTTTGTTGGCGTGCCTTCCTTCAAGCGTTGTGCCGTGCCATAACTGGATCAGGCTGTAAAGCCCCGTGACTGCGGGGCCCGGCCATTTTGCGCGGTGAATGCTCTGTTTTGGGTCACATGACAGCGATGGAAATAGAGGTGTCGAACAATGTCGCGACCTTGCCGGGGCCGCCCCCGGTCACCGTGACGCTGCGCCGCTCGACACAAGTCCGCAGGCTCAATCTGCGCGTGTCCGGGCTGGACGGGCAAGTCACGCTTTCGATGCCGCGCGATCTGCCACAATACACAGCGCTGCAATTTCTTATCGAGAAGGAAGGCTGGCTGCGCAAGGCGCTGGCCCGTATTCCTGATCAGCGCCGCGTGATGCCCGGGCAGGAGATCCTCTTACGTGGCACGCCAGTGCGAATCAGCGCATGTCCGGATCTGCGTCGCGTTCTGGAACGCGACGGGGCATTACTTGTACCGCAGGATGCCAGCGAGACACGCACGACCGCGCGGCTGGCGGGCTACCTCAAGGCCAGCGCGCGGGTCGAGCTGTTGGCCGCAGCGCAGCATTACGCCGCGAGATTGGGCCGTCCGATCACGGCTGTCACGCTGCGCGACACCCGCTCGCGCTGGGGTTCATGCACGTCTCAGGGGCGGCTGATGTTTTCCTGGCGGCTGATCATGGCCCCGCCTGAGGTGCTGCGTTACGTCGCCGCACATGAGGTCGCGCATCTGCGCCACATGGACCATTCGCGCGCTTTCTGGGGATGTGTGGGCGACCTGATGCCAGACTACGCCGCCCACAGGGCGTGGCTGCGCAATCATGGCGCCATGCTGCACAGCTATGCGTTCGACCCTTCCGCCTGAGGCCGCTGTCTTGCCCTGCACCAAACGCTTGCGGCCAGACCCGGATCAGCCCATGGCATAGCCCGCACCACGCACAGTGCGGATCGGATCTTCACGGCCCGACGCACAGAGGACCTTGCGCAACCGCCCGACATGCACATCCACAGTGCGCGTGTCGATATAGATATCGCGCCCCCAGACACGGTCGAGCAGCGCCTCGCGCGTCCAGACCTTGCCGGGGCGCTCTATCAGAGCCGCGAGCAGGCGGAATTCCGTCGGCCCAAGATGCAGATGCTCACCCGCGCGCGTCACTCGATGGGCCGTTGGGTCGAGCTGGATGTCGCCCATTTCCAGCACCTGCCCGACTGCGATCGGGCGCAAGCGGCGCAGATTGGCGCGCACGCGCGCGATCACTTCGGCCACGGAATAAGGTTTGACGATGTAATCATCCGCCCCAGTGTCGAGGCCGCGCACGCGGTCGCTTTCCTCGGACCGCGCCGAAACCATGATCACGGCCGCTTCCCGGCCCTGGGGGCTGGCCTTGATCTGGCGGCAGGCTTCAAGACCAGACAATCGCGGCAGCATCCAGTCCAGAAGCACGATATCCGGCCCCTGCTCGGCCACAGCAAGCACGGCCTCTTCGCCGTCCTTTGCCGTGATGACGCGAAACCCGGCAGCTTTCAGATTGTAGCTCAACAGCGCCAGTTGCGCGGGTTCATCGTCGACCACAAGAACCAGAGGGGCCGTGTCCAGCGCCATCCCTCAACCCTCAGGATGCGCGATAGTGGCAGTGGAATGACCCTTTTCGCGCGCCTCGGCCTTGCGCCCCTCAGACACGAAAATCACTTGTTCAGCGCCATGGGTGACCAGGTCGCCCATCCGTTCGATATTCTTGGCAATGAAAACATAGTGCAGACAGGGTGTGATGTTGCGCGGGTCTTCCATCATATGCGTGATGAATTCGCGAAACAACGCATTGGTCATGTCATCGACTTCGATATCGCGGCTGATGACATCGCGTGCAAGCGCCGTGTCCATGCGCGCAAAGGCATCGAGCATGTCCTTGAGCATATGCCCCACCAGCCGCGCCTGACGTCTGAGCGCGCCTGCCGCTCCTTCGATCATCGGCGAGGCAATCAGCACAGGGACGCGCTTGGCCATGTTCTTGGCGTAATCGCCCAGCCGCTCGAGATCGCTCGCCATCTTCATGACCGACACGGCTGCGCGCAGGTCGTCGGCCTGGGGCTGACGCAGCGCAAGCAGGCGAACAACCTGCGCGTTGATGTCTTCCTCAGCCGCATCCAGCGCGCGATCACGCTGGACAACTTCGGCCGCGAGTTCCTCGTCGCGGGTCTCCAGCGCGCGTGAGGCCTCCATGATCGCCGTTTCGACCTGCCCGCCCATGGTCAGAACAGACAGGCGGATAGCTTCGAGATCACGGTCGAAGGACGAAAGCGTATGCGGTTTCATGGTCTGGTTCCCTTGTCAGTAGTTTCAGCTACAGGGCAGCACAGCGTCGAACTGCGCGCCTTTGCCGGGTGTGGAGCGGATGATCAGACGCCCGCGATGGCGGCTGAGGATATGTTTCACGATTGCCAGCCCCAGCCCGGTGCCGCCACTGTCGCGCGAGCGCGCCTTGTCGATACGGTAGAAGCGCTCGGTCAGACGCGGAATATAGATGGGATCAATGCCCTCGCCGAAATCGCGGATCGTGACGCGCAGCGCCGCTCCATCGAAGCCCGGCATCTGGTCGTGAAGCCGCGCCGAGATTTCCAGCCGCCCGCCACTCGCGCCATATTTCAACCCGTTCTCGATCAGGTTATGAAAAACCTGCACGAGCTGGTCATAGTCGCCCGGGATCTCTGGCGTATCCTCCGGCACCTGGTAGTCCAGCTTGATCTGCGCCGCATCCAACTGCGGACGCAAGGCCGCCAGCGTTGCCTTGAGCACCTGGTCAATCGCCACCGGCGTGCGCGGGCGCACCTTCTCGACGGCCTCGACCCGGCTGAGCGACAAGAGATCGGCCACAAGCCCGCTCATCCGCGCGGCCTGCTCGGACATGATGTTCAGGAACTCCACCCGCGTCTCGGGGTCTTCTCCGGCGGGGCCTTGCAGCGTCTCGATGAAGCCTGCCAGCACAGTCAGGGGCGAGCGCAGCTCATGGCTGACATTGGCCACGAAATCGCGACGCTGGGCTTCGGCCGCCTCGATATCCGAGATGTCATTGAAAGACAGGACGATCATCCCGGCAGCACTGCGCCGACCGACTACGCGCCAGACCACCTCACGGACGGGGCTTTGGCTGACGAAACATGCGGTCCCTTCGCCCTGCGCGCCGAACACCTGCTCAAGCATCGCGGCCAATTCGGGCTGTCGTAGAAAAGCGCGTATCTGAGCACCACGAATGCGCGCCCCGAAGAGTTCCGTCGCCGCCGCATTGGCAGCCTGCACGACACCGTCTTCCCCCACAAGCAGCACTGGCTGGGCCAGCGATGCGATCAGGGCAGAACAGATCGGCGCGCTCATCCGGCCTGCCCGATCTCGCAGGCCCTGACCTTCCGGCAGGCAGACCCTGTCGGTACGAATATGTGCATCAAACCGCTCCTGTCCGTGGTGCCCTGCGTCGATCCTGATTAGCCCGACCCTGTAACAGTTCTGTGACAGAAAATCGAGGATGCGTTCATTGTGTCACCGCTCTGGTGTCCGCGCGTATCGCAGTTGAAGAAGACGCACTACAAAATATATGTAGAAGCCACGAAAGCTTAACTTTGTAGGGATATACGAGGCGTGCATGGAACAATGGCTTAAAGAAATACAAAACCGTCTGCTACAGGATCAGACAGTGCGCCTGGCAGTGGCAGGCGGGCTGTCGCTGCTATTGCTGATCGTCATCGCGGACGCTTTCGGCGCGCGTGAACGGTCGGCTTCGGTGCGCGAAACATTGCGGACGGTGGCCGAAGATGCACCCACTTCAACTGTGCCCTCCGTTTACAGAGTGCCGCGCGATCTGGCCACCGAAATGGCGCTCGCCGCCCGCGCGGCAGAAGCGCCATCTGAGCCCGCGATCGCAGAAGCCGACCCTGTCGCCCCCGAAATCGTGGAGCCGGAGGTGGCCGAGGCAGAACCGGCTGATGCTGACGTGATCGAACCCGAGCTGGCAGAGGCAGAAGCGACCGAAGCGCCCACGAATGATCTGGCCGAAGCCGAAGCCCCGGAGCAGGACGCGGCAGTGGCGGATGTCATCGAGAGTGTCGCGGATGATGCGACCGCAACCGAAGACGACGCAACCGAAGAGGCTGCGACCGAGACCGCGCAGACCGAAGACGACGCCACGGATGCCGCACCTGCAGAGATCGCAGTCGCAGGGTCGGACGATGGGCTGGCTCTGCTGGCCGGGGCTGATCTGGACAACGGTCAGCGCGTCTGGCGGCAGTGTGCGGCTTGCCATGTCTACGAAAGCGAACAAAATCGCGGTGGCCCGCACCTGGTCAACATTATCGGACGCGATATCGGTGTCGCCGAGGGCTGGCGCTACTCCCGCGCCTTGCAGGAACATGGCGGCGTCTGGAATGTCGAAAACCTGCTCGCTTGGCTGGAAAACCCCGACACCTTCATCCCCGGCAACCAGATGGCCTTCCGTGGGCTGCGCAACGAGCAAGACCGCATCGACCTTCTGGGGCTACTGAGCCAGAGCGCTCAAGACTGAGGTAATTTCGCAAACCCCGAGGAACGGGTTTGCCGGGAACAAGAGCTGGTCACGATTTGGCTGGCTCTTGTTTCGTAGCATTTTGCAGAATCAAGGCGGGTTGTGGCGTGTCGCGTCTTGGGTGTCGGCATGTACGGCCGCAACTTCAGCGCGACCGAACCACGACACATGTGGCGCTCGTCCGCCGCAGCGCGTTTTCGAGGCCATCTCATACCTTGGCGGTCAGCTCAGGCAGTGCGATCCACACCTGGTGGGCAACATCCTGCAATCCCGGCATGGGCCGACCATCAATAGCCCGTAACCGTGATGTCAACACCGCTAGGCGGCTGCTTACGTGGCGCGGACCAAAGATTCGACGGCGATAAGCAACGCGCCAAATGCCATCAGAGAGCGTGTTTTTCAAGAAACGGCAACACGCATGCTGCCATGGCGACAGGGGCCTCGATGCAAGGCAGATGCCCCACAGCATCGATCAGATGGAACTCCGCATCCTTGATCAGATCGGCTGTCGCGCGCACAAGATCGGGCGGCGACGCGCCATCCGCAGATCCGGCAATCACCAGACATGGCAGCCGCAGCCGCGCAGTCTCGGCAGTCTGGTCGGCGCAGGCCAAGGCGCGACAGGCTGCGACATAGCCCGCGCGCGGGGTGCGCGCCAGCATGTTGCGCCACAGCGCAAGTTCAGGCGTCGCATGGAAGGGTGCCGCGAACCACCGTTCCATCACGGCATCCGCAATCACCTTGGTGCCGCCCTGCTGCACGGCTTCGATACGTTCCTGCCAACTCCCGGGCGTGCCGAGCCTGGCGGCACTGTTCGACAGCACAAGCGCGCGCACCAGGTCCGGCCGGTCTGCGGCCAATCGTTGCGCGATCAGCCCTCCGATCGAACAGCCCAGCACTGTCGCAGGGCAGCCCAGCGCGTCGAGGATCGCCGCCGCGTCGGCGGCATGCCCGGCAATATCAGTGCCATCCCCCAGATCCGACAGACCATGCCCCTGCTTGTCGTAGCGAATCACCCGCCATCGCGTCAGATACGGCATCAGCTTGTCCCAAAGGCGCAGATCCGTACCCAACGAATTGATCAAGAGCAAAGCGGGCGCGTCCTCTGGACCATCTGTGCGCAGATGAAGGGCACCGTAAGGGCGGGGCAGAAGATGCATGCTCAGTTCTCCTAAAGCGTGCTCAGGTCGTGGGCGCGCTCCGATGTTTGCGCGTGGCAGGCGGGCGCTTTTCATGGTCGTTTCAGGGCATGGCTGCCTGTTGAAGGGTCAGATGTCTCGCACATCGCACGCAACAGTTTCAAGAAAGCCTCTGTCTCATGTGTCAGTTCGGTATTGGCGCGTTGGCATATCCCGACCGGGCCGGAGGGCAATTCGGTGGCCGGCTCCAGCGTGGTCAGCACGCCAGCGGCAAGTTCATCAGCAACCACCCCCTTCGAGATGAACCACGCGATATCCGAATGCATCACCAACTTGCGCCCGAACGCGAGGGAGACAGTCTCGAAAGTCGGGTTCAGATGCGACAGCCCGACACTGGCAAGCCAACCGCGCACCGCTGGGGTGATCAGCGCCCCGGCAGGCGGCAACATCAACTTGTACTGCGCGAGTTCTGCGGGGAAATCCGTGGCGTTCAGCAATGGGTGACCGGGGCGCACGACCATGACCACCCGTTCGGAATACAGCTGGCGAAAGGTCATCCCTTCCATCTGCTCGGCATCAGGCATACGCCCGACCATCAGATCAAGCGTGCCTTCGCGCAATTGCGACAGCAGCAGCCAGTTCGGCCCGGTCGTCACATGCAAGATGCAATTCGGAACGTGTTCATTGTATTTCAGCGCCGCCTGCGGGATCAGGTCAGTTGCGACGGTCGGCAAGACCCCAATGTTAAGCCGCGTGATCCGCTCGGGGGCATCGCGCACCGCGTCTTGAGCCATTTCCAAAGCTCGGATGGCCGTTCCGGCATGCTGCTGAAAGATGCGCCCGGCAGGCGAAAGCACGAGGCGCCGGGTACTGCGATCAAAAAGTGCAGTCCCCAGAATGTCTTCAAGTTCCCTCAGGGTTTTTGAGGCCGCAGGCTGCGACACCGAGAGCTTCTCCGCCGCAGCCGACAACCCGCCAAGACGGGCAGTTTCCAGAAAACAGCGCAGATGTCGCAGACGTAAGCGCGGGTCCAAATCATAACCTGTCGTTAGCTGATGGTCCGCGCGCATGATTTATTATCTCGCGGGCCAGCACAAGGCCTGCAGCTCAGTGCCTGCGCTCATTCGGTATCGGGTCGCACTGGAGCGGGAAAGACCAGACCATCCATCAGCTTGCGGGCAGTACGCAGAAACCCGGCAGCGCGGATCTTTGGGCCATCATGCTCCAGCACAATCTCGATCTTGCCAGCCGGATGTTCGATCTGAAAGCAGTTGCCTTCCGGGCGCTCGGCGAGAGCATGGGCGACAGTCCCGGGAATAACGCAGCCTGCAGCCACGCTGACCGCCGCCAGAACGCCGATGCTCATATGCACCCGGTGCGGGATGAAAAACCGCGTCGCGATGGTCCCACCATGGGTAGGCGCGGCAAGAAGCGCAATTTTGGGAATGGACTGGTCTTTAACGTCGCCCAGCCCCATCAACGGCCCGGCTTGCAGGCGAAGGGCCTCAACCCGGGCCCCGAGTCCGTCCATAGCTTCAAGCGTGTCTGGGCGTTCCTGCCCGCTCACCCCCAGATCAGCCGCACGGAGCAGGACAACCGGCATGCCGTGATCGATCAACGTGCAGGCGATGCCTGCAATCCTGTCCGACGGCTGACCAGTGGGCAGCATCGTGCCGCAAACGGCCCCTGCGATCTTGTCAAACAGCAGTTGCACCGGCGCATGTGTCCGGGGCACGCCGTCGATCCGGGCCGAGCCGCAATAGCTGACCTGACCACCGGGGGTCTGGACAGTGGCCTGCGCCACCTCGCCAGTATTGCGCATATGAATACGCAGGACGGTCTGGCCGTCCTGCGCGGCAACCAGACCGCGTTCAATGGCGGCAGGCCCGACTGCGGCCAGGATATTGCCGCAGGGCTGGGCGGCGGTGACGCGCGGCTGATCAACAAAGACCTGCAGGAACAGATAATCCACATCCGCATCGTCACGCGTTGGGGGTGCGAGGATCGCAACCTTGGAGCACAGCGGATCGCCGCCGCCGATGCCGTCGATCTGTCGAAGATCAGGGCTGCCCATCAGCCGCAGGAGCAGATCATTGCGCGCCGTCTCGTCCGACGGCAGATCTGTGGCCAGAAAGACCGCCGCCTTTGACGTGCCGCCGCGCATCCACAGGCAGGGAATGCCTGCGCTGTCAGACATATTTCAACCCTTTTTCGGCCAGTCGCGGACGCATGTTGTAGATATCCAGCCCCAATTCACCCGCCGCCAGCCGCTTGCGGCGCAGCGCTTCCGAGGCGAGCCGCGCCTCGGCCTTTGCAGCCACGTCACCCGCACGCAGATGGGGGACGACAACCACGCCATCATCATCGGCCACGATGACGTCTCCGGCCATGACCTGCTGGCCCGCGCAGACAATCGGCACATTGACAGAGCCCAGTGTTTCCTTGACCGTGCCTTGCGCCGAAATCGCCGTAGACCAGACCGGGAACCCCATCGCCTGCAAATCGGCAATGTCGCGGACGCCCGCATCGATCACCAACCCCTTGCAGCCGCGCGCCATGGCTGACGATGCCAGGAGATCACCGAAATAGCCCATGTCGCAAGAGCTGGTCGGGGCGAGCGCCAAAATATCGCCCGGTTGCAGCTGCTCGATGGCGACATGCAGCATCCAGTTGTCGCCGGGCGGTGCGGAAATCGTCACGGCACTGCCCGCGATGCTTGCGCCGCGCCAGACTGGGCGCATCCGCGCCGCCATGCAGCCTGTGCGGCCTTGGGCCTCATGGACTGTGGCCACCCCAGCCTGTGCCAGACGCGAGATCAGCTCGGGGGCCGCCCGGGGAATGGTCTGGACGACGACGCCCATCAGCCCCGCCCAGCCTGCGTGGGCGGCGTGCCGTGAGTGTGGAACGTGTCGATGGTTTTCAACCCCCAGGCCTGCCCCTTTTTGCGGTCGGCCTCGGTCCAGCAGACAGGTTCCCAATCCGGCGCGAGGATCAGCCGCGCCCCGGCATTGGCAAGCTCTACCCGGTTCCCGGCAGGTTCCCAGACATAGAGAAAGAACGTGCCCTGTATGGCGTGCTTATGCGGCCCGGTTTCAATATACACGCCATTTTGCAAGAAAATGTCGGCCGCGCGCAGAATGTCCTCGCGCTGGTCGGTGGCATAGGTGACATGATGCAGCCGCGCGGTGCCGCCACTATGGTCTTCGGTGCAGGCCAGATCATAGGTCTTGTTGTTGATGGTGAACCAGCACCCGCCGATCCGGCCATTGTCGAGCTGGATATACTCGGTCACGCGACTGCCGAGACAGGTTTCCATGAAGCGGCGGAACTCGGCCACATCCGAGGCCAGCAGGTTGAGATGGTCCAGCCGCCTTGGCGGTGCGCCGGTAAAGGCGCTGGCCGTATTCTTCAGCGCAGGACGGTCAGCGGCATAGGGTGTCGCGCGACGGGTCTCGTAATAGATCTCGAACACATGGCCGAAAGGATCTTCAAAGCGAAAGGCCGGTCCATGGCCCAGATCGCCCTCGGTCCAGCCATGCAGCTTGTAGTCGGATGCCGAAATCGCCGCGACCCGCCGCGCAAGCGCGTCAGGGCTCGCCGCGCGGTAAGCGATATGACCGACCCCGGTCGTAGTGTGGCGCGTCAGTTTCAGAGAATGATGCTCATAATCGTCCCAGGCGCGCAGATAGGCGCTGGTCGCATCCTGGCCTGACAGCTTCAGCCCGTAAATCCGGGTAAAGAAATCCAGACTTTCGTCAAAGCGGTCCGTGTAGATCTCGACATGGCCAAGATGGGCAATATCGAAACAGGGATTGGTGTGTTTGGTCATGACCCGCCCTCCTCAAAGCTCGTCTGTGGTCCGCGGGAAAACCGACTGGAAAGCTTCGGCATAGGCACAATCGCGCCCGCCCGCCATCCCGCCCGAATTGCGTTTGAAATGATTGGCGCGTTGTTGGGCCACGCGGGTATAGTAGTCCCATAGATGCACCTGCCCCGCCATTGCTTCCATCGCGGCGCGCTTGCGCTCCCAGACAGGGCTGATGTCCAGAAACAGGTCAGGTTTCCAGCCCATCTGCTCGGTCTGGTGCGGCTCGAACAGGTAAAGCTGAGGCGCCCCCAATATATCCTCGCCCGGATTATGACCCCAGGCCTGCGCGATCATCCGCGCTTCAAGCGCGATCCGTGTCGTATACATGTGATCGGTGTTGTAGGGGTCATATTGGCTGTGCGACAGCATGAAGGCCGGTTGCACCGCGCGGATCACATCGACCAGCCGCATCTTGTCGGCCTCATCAAGATGCAGGGGGTAATCACCAAGGTCGAAACAGTCCAGATGGCGCACGCCAAGGATTTGCGCAGCGGCTTCGGCCTCTTGCCGCCGGATGCCCTTGATTTGGTCGAGTGTCTTGCCCTCTTTCCACAGTTTCGCGGTTTCCCCGCGCTCCCCGAATGAGAGGCAGACCACAGTCACGTCATAACTCTTTTGCGCATGCAGGGCGATCGCACCGCCACACCGCCAGACGAAATCAGCGGCATGGGCGGAAATGACGAGCGCGGTTTTCTTGGCAGCCATGGCCACTCCTCAAGTCTGTGCATCACGCTGACAGTGCCAAAAGCGATATGCCCGCTCAAATCGGAAAACCGTGCAAGGTCATAAGCAGAAAGAATACTGCGCACCGTCGCGCGTGGGCCAGCGCCGCGCGGCGGCGCAGTTATCTTGGATATTATTTAACTCTTGGATTAAGTGAACAGGAAAAAAATATAATTTATCGAATTTCAATTTCATGCGATGACACAGAAGCTAGGATGAATTCAGCTTATCGGGGTGCCGCAACATGAGTGTGCCATCATGACAGATCGTTATGCAGAGGGAATGCGCGTGCGGCGTGCGGTACTTGGTGATGCGCATGTCGAACGGGTCGAGGCCGGGCGTGATGCGTTTGACACGCCATTTCAGTCGCTGATTACCGAAGCCGCCTGGGGCACTGTCTGGGCCTCGGATGCGATCAGCTTGCGCGAACGCTCCATGCTGACCCTTGCGATTCTTGCGGCCACCGGAAATTTCGAGGAAATTCCGATGCATATCCGCGCCACCCTGCGCACGGGTGCCAGTCGGACCGATATCATGCAGGCCTTTCAGCATGTCGCCATCTATGCAGGCGTCCCCAAGGCCAATCACGCCATCAAGCTTGCCAAAGCAACCTTTGCCGAGATGGAGGCGGCGAATGATGTTTGAAGACGGACCCCTGATCCCGCGCAACCGCGCGCTGCATCCGATCCCCTATGACCCGGATTACAAGACGACAGTCGCCCGGTCACCGCATCTACCGCTCCTGTCGATGGACAGCAGCACGTCCGAGGAAACCGGGCCGCGCTTCGGGCATGGGCAAATCGGGGCGCTGGACAACAACCTGATCCTGAACTGGACGCGCGGCGCGGCGCCTGCGGTCGGGGAGAGGATCGTCATGCATGGGCGCGTTCTTGACGAGCGCGGGCGTGGCATCCCGCACACGCTGATTGAAATCTGGCAGGCGAATGCAGGGGGGCGCTACCGGCACAAGAAAGACGGGTATCTGGCCCCGCTTGACCCGAATTTCGGCGGGGCAGGACGCACGCTCACAGATGCAGAAGGGCGATACCAGTTTCTGACGATCCGACCGGGGGCCTATCCCTGGCCCAATCGCGGCAATGACTGGCGGCCAATGCACATCCATGTCTCGGTCTTTGGCCATAGTTTCGGACAGCGGCTGATCACGCAGATGTATTTCGAAGGCGACCCGTTGATCCCGCTCTGCCCGATTGCCGCGACGATCAAGGACCGCGCCAGCCTCGATCAACTGGTCGCACCGCTGGATATGGCCGCTTCCAAGCCGCTCGACTACCTGTCCTACAAGTTCGACATCGTGCTGCGCGGACGCCGCCAGAGCATGTTTGAAAACAAGCCCGAGGGGATGTGAGCGATGGTCCAGTCACTTCAGATGCTGCCCGAGACAGCCTCGCAAACGGCGGGGCCGTATGTGCATATCGGCCTTATGCCATCCTACACGGGCAATGGTCAGATTTTCGATCAGGAGATCGGCCAGAGCCCGATTGCAGACGGAGCGGAAGGCGAGATCGTCGAGATTACAGGATCCGTCTATGACGGGACAGGCTGGGCGATGCGCGATGCGCTGATCGAAAGCTGGCAGCCTGATGCGCAGGGGCGCTTCGCGGGCGAGGACGGGGCCGACCCGCATGTCAGCGGGTTTTGCCGCTTCGCCGCCGATGCCGAGAGCGGCGAATTCACTTTGCGCACAGTCAAGCCCGGTGCGGTGCGTCTGCGCGACGGGCGACAGCAAGCGCCGCATATCTCGCTGTGGATCGTGGCGCGCGGGATCAATATCGGGCTACAGACGCGCATTTATTTCGAAGATGAGCAGAACAGCACGGACCCATTGCTCGCACGCATCGAGCAGCGCCCGCGTGTCGACACCCTGATCGCGAAGAAAACCGGGCCGGGACGCTACCGTTTCGATATCCGCTTGCAGGGGCCGGGCGAAACGGTTTTTCTGGACATCTGAGGCCGCGCGCGGATTATCCCCGTGCGCGCGAAACGCCCCACCCACCCACCCGCGCTCCACACGCGCGGGTATCAGCCGCGACACGACAGGACCTTGCCATGACACATCCCTGCATCATTGCTGTGGCCATTACCGGCTCGGTGCCGACCAAGGCGAACAACCCCGCAGTGCCGATCACGGTCACCGAGCAGATCGAGAGCACACAGGCCGCCTTCGAGGCCGGGGCCGCCATCGCGCATTGCCATGTGCGCAACGATGATGAAACGCCCTCGTCCGACCCGGAAAAATTCGCGCGTCTCAAGGAAGGTCTTGAGCAGCATTGCCCCGGCATGATCATCCAGTTTTCGACCGGGGGACGCTCCGGGGCCGGGCAGGCGCGGGGCGGTATGCTGCCGCTGCGCCCCGACATGGCCTCGCTTTCGGTGGGCTCCAACAATTTTCCGACCCGCGTCTATGAGAACCCGCCCGATCTGGTGGATTGGCTGGCCTCTGAGATGCACAAACACGATGTCATGCCCGAAATCGAAGCGTTTGACCTGAGCCATGTCATTCAGGCCGCGCGCATGGCGGATGACGGTCGCTTGAAGCGCCCCTTGTATGTGCAATTCGTCATGGGCGTGAAAAACGCCATGATCGCGGATGAGCGGATTCTGGATATCTATATCG
>REBU01000048.1 GCA_007692585.1 Paracoccaceae bacterium
ATGGGCGTGAAAAACGCCATGATCGCGGATGAGCGGATTCTGGATATCTATATCGAGACCCTGAACCGTTTCGCGCCTGATGCGCTGTGGTGTGCCGCAGGGATCGGCCCCAATCAGATCGTGGTAAATGAATGGGCCATTGCGCGCGGGGGCCATACACGCACAGGTCTGGAAGACAACATGCGCCTCGATCGCAAGACCCTTGCCCCCTCCAATGCTGCGCTCGTCGAACGCACTGTGGAGCTCTGCGCGAAATACGACCGCCCTGTTGCCAGCTGGCAGCAGGCGCGCGCGATTTTGGGGCTGCGGACCGCAGCATGACGCCTGCGCCCTTCACCAGTGCCTTGACCGCGCCGCTTTTTGGCGATGCCGAAGCCGCCGAAATCCTGTCGGATCAGGCTTTCATCGCGCATATGATCACCGTCGAAGCTGCCTTGGCCCGCGCGTGCGCCGCTGTCGGACTGGTCCGCCCCGCGGATGCAGAGGCGCTGTGCGTGACGCTTGCGCAGGCCCGGATCTCACCTGAGCAGCTGGGCACAGGCATGGCAAGTGCAGGCGTGCCTGTGCCTGCGCTGGTGGCGGAGCTGCGCAAAAATTGCGGAGCCGAGGGACAGGCGTTGCATTGGGGCGCGACCTCACAGGATATCGTCGATTGCGCGCATGTGCTGCAATGGTGCGCGCTTGCGGATCTGCTGGCCGGGCGTCTATCTGCACTGCTGGACGCCATGGCGGCCCTGAGCGCCGCGCAGGCCGACACGGTCATGGCCGGGCGCACACGCAGCCAGATTGCCACCCCGATCACGCTGGGACTGCGCATCGCGACCTGGGCGCAACCGCTGATCACGCTGGAGGCAGAGCTGCCGGACCTGAAAACTCGGCTGATGCGCGTGCAATTTGGCGGCTCATCAGGATCGGGCAGCGCTGTAGGAGAGAAGGCTGGCGTCCTGAGCATGGCGCTGGCGCAGGAACTGGGGCTCGCCCCTGCGCCCTGCTGGCATCTTGATCGCTCCGGCCCGCAGGCCCTGGGCGCATGGCTGGTGCGCCTGAGTGCAAGTCTGGGCAAATTGGCCCGCGACCTGAGCCTGGCGGGACGCTCGGAAATCGGGGAAATCCGCGCAGGCACCGGGGGCGGCTCTTCAACCATGCCTCAAAAATCAAACCCCGTAAGCGCAGAGGCTGTTATCTCGCTGGCCCAATACACGACCGCATTGCAGCCCCTTCTGGCGCAGGCGGCCATGGCGCAAGAGGAGCGCGATGGCGCGGCCTGGGCGCTGGAATGGTTGGCTCTGCCGCAAATGGGGGTCGCGGCCAGTGCGGGGCTTCGCCATGCGCATGCGCTGATCACAAGCCTGCAAGCCGATCTTGCGCGAATGGCCGCTCATCTGGATGCAGGTCAGGGTGCGGTCATGGCCGAAGCCGCCAGCTTCGCACTCGCGCGGCATATGCCGCGCGCCGAAGCGGGACGCGTCGTCAAACAGGCATTGGAGGCGGCGCGCAACACCGGCACATCCTTGGCGCAGGTTCTGCGCGAGGATGACAAGTTTGGCGCGCTGGAGGATTGGACACGATGTCTTGCGCCAGAAAGCGCGCAACCGGCGGCAGAAGCCATGCGCGCTCGGATCTGGGCGCTCAGGGATGGTCCAGACGCGCGCGATAGGCGCGCGGCGATATCCCGGCAAAAACCCGAAAGCGGCGACTGAAATAGCTTGGATCATCGAAACCCAGCGCATGCGCGATGGATTGTGCTGACATCTGCGTATAGGCCAGCAAGCGCGAAGCTTCGCGCATCAGATGCGCCTCGATCACGGCTTGCGGGCTCAACCCGGTCTGCGCCTTGCAGATCCGCGCAAGGCTGCGCTCGGAAAGGCCAAGCGCGCCAGCATATCGCGCAATGGGCCAATGCTGCGCGGCATGCTGTGCGATCAGAGCGTGAAAGCGCGCAACGCGCGGGTCACTTTGCGGCGTGGCCACCCCCGGATCGGATTGCGCGAGCGCAGTGAGGATCAGGCCAAGGCGAGATCGCAACTCCGTGCGCCGGAAACGGATCTTTCCGGTCCAGATCTGATGAAGCGCATGCAGATCCGCCGCCATCCCCTCATAGGGCGCATGGATCTTGGGGCTGGCCAGCGCTCCGGCGAGTTCAGCGTTGTCGCCGAACAGGTCGGGATAGTGCTGGACAGGCAAACTGATCACCCATCCTTCAGTATCTGAGGAAAAACAGAAGCCATGCACCGCATCCGGCGGCAGACAGAGTGCGACCGGAGGGGAAAGCGACTGCACATGGCCATCAAAGTTGAAGGTGATCATCCCGGTATTCAGCAGAAATATCTGAAAAAGATGCGTGTGCCGATGGGGCTTGATCGTCCAGTCCAGCCCGGCTGCACGATCGCGTATCTGCTCCATATGCAACATATCGGGAAAGGCGAGCGCTTCACCATAGAGCTGGAAGGCTGGAATTTCGGATCGCGCGCGCATGACTGAATAATACCACAATATCGAAAAACTGTCCATTCAATGAGCGGCCCGCGTCAATAAGATATCTACGAAAGTCAGCATTCGAGAGGGAGGAAGTGCCATGCGCACACAGGTCGCAATTATCGGTGCAGGACCGGCGGGGTTGTTGCTGTCACAGTTACTGAACCGCGCAGGGGTCGCGACTATGGTTCTGGAACGCCAGAGCCGGGCGCATGTCCTGTCGCGTATACGCGCGGGGGTGCTCGAACAAGGCACGGTCGATCTGTTGAACCGCGCTGGCGTCGGAGCTCGGATGGCGCGCGAAGGTCAGCATCATTCGGGCTGCTATCTGACCCATGATCAACAGATGATCCGGATTGATTTTGCACAGGCCTGCGGGGCGGAGGTGATGGTCTATGGCCAGACCGAGGTGACACGTGATCTCTACCGCGCTCAGGATGCCATCGGCGCGCAGCATGTGCACGGGGTCAAGAACGTCGTGCTGCACGATCTGGCCGGGAAAACACCCTATGTGACCTATGATCTGGATGGCGTAACCCATCGAATTGACTGCGATTTCATTGCTGGATGTGACGGGTTCCACGGGGTCAGCCGCAAATCCATTCCCGAAAGCGTGCGGCGCGAATATGAGAAAGTTTATCCGTTCGGCTGGCTCGGGGTGCTGTCCGAGACGCCACCGCTGCATGAGGAGCTGATCTATGCCAACCATCCGCGCGGATTTGCGCTGGCCTCGATGCGCAACCCGATGCTGTCACGCTATTATATTCAGGTGCCGTTGAGCGACCGGGTCGAGGATTGGTCTGACGCGGCGTTCTGGGACGAACTGAAGCTGCGCCTGCCCTCGGATCTTGCGCGGGATCTGGTCACTGGCCCGTCGATCGAGAAATCCATCGCGCCGCTGCGCAGTTTCGTCAGCGAGCCGATGCGCTTCGGCGGTCTGTTTCTGTGCGGAGATGCCGCGCATATCGTGCCCCCGACCGGCGCCAAGGGGCTGAACCTGGCAGCTTCTGATGTCCATTACCTCAGCGAGGGGCTTATCGCACATTACACCACGCGGGACAGTTCGGGGCTTGAGACCTATTCGGAGAAAGCGCTGGCGCGGATCTGGCAGGCGATGCGGTTTTCGTGGTCGGTGACCACGATGATGCATCGCTTCCCCGAACACGGGGCTTATGACCAACAGATGCAGCGGGTCGAGTTGATGCAGCTTTCGGCAAATCCTGCAGCACAACGCCTCTTTGCCGAGAATTATACGGGGCTGCCTTATTGATATGACCCGGTCGAAGGAAGGGGGCGCTCGCGCCCCCTCTTGGCCTGCGGCCAATTCACCCCCTGAGGATATTTGGGCAAGGATGAAACGGCACCGGGTTATCAGGGCAGCGGGTGGCGCCAGATCTCGAGCGCGCCGAAATGAGGATGGACGAAATCGCGCTCATGCTGACACCCGAGCCGATGCGCCAGGGCGAGGGAACGGTGGTTCTGTGGCGCGATCAGGCTGGCGGGCCTGAGCCAGCCGAGCGTCGCGACGGCATGGCTGCGCGCGGCGAGAGCGGCCTCATGGGCGTAGCCCTTGCCCTCGCAGGATGCAGACCATATCTGCCAGGCGATTTCAGGCTCCGGCCAGCCTTCGGGGAAGAAGGGGCCAGCGGCCCCTATGGGTAGGCCGGTTGCGCGTTCAACGATGGTATGCACGCCGTAGCCGCGCATGATGCGATGCCCCAAAGTCATGCAAAAACGATGCCATGCGAGGATGGGATCGGGCGTACCGCCCGTGAACCCGGCACGCTCGGACATGAAATAGGCTTTGAAGGCGGGAAAATCCTCAGGCTTCGGAGCGCGCAGGATGAGCCTGTCGGTGAGCAGCAACATGGTCTTGTCAGCCTGTCATATGGACGGCTTTGACTTCGAGGTAGTTTTCCAGCCCCTCAGGTCCCCCTTCGCGCCCCATGCCGGAGGCGCGGTAGCCGCCAAAGGGGTGCTTGGGATCGACAATCATCCCGTTCACTGTCAGCCCCCCTGTGCGCAAGCGGCGCGCGAAGGCAAATCCGCGCTCCGGGTCGGCTGAATACACCGCGCCATTCAGCCCATAGGGCGTGGCATTGGCCTTGGCTGCGGCATCATCCTCGTCGGAATAGCCGATCACCGACACCACCGGCCCGAAAATTTCTTCCTGAGCGATTTTCATGTCCGGCGTGACATTGGTAAACACTGTCGGCTCGATGAAATAGCCCCTGTCCCAGCCGCGTGGTCTGCCACCGCCGCACGCAAGCTGCGCCCCGCCCGCGCGCCCCGCCGCGATGTAATCTTCGACACGGTCGCGCTGACGCGCCATCGCCAGCGGGCCCATGTGCGTCGCAGGATCAGCCGGGTCACCCAGCTTGATGGCGCGCACTGCCGGCAAAAACATCTCAAGGAATTCGACCTTGCGCGTCTCTGGCACCAGAAGCCGTGTCAGTGAAAAACAGACTTGCCCTGTGATCGGCATGGAATAGGCCAGCAAGCTGGGCAGCGCCGTGGCAAAATCGGCATCTGGCAGAAGCACAGCGGCCGATTTGCCCCCAAGTTCCAGCGATACCCGCGCCAGCCGATCAGCGCAGACGCGCATGATGTGCTTGCCCACTTCCGTCGATCCGGTGAAGGCCACTTTTTCAATATCGCGATGCCGGATCAGGTATTCCCCACCGTCACGCCCGGCAGGCACCAGATTGAACACCCCGCGCGGCAGCCCCGCCGCTTCGATACATTCTGCGAGAATATAGGCTTCCAGCGGGGTTTCTGGCGAGGGTTTGGCAACCATCGTGCACCCCGCCGCCAACCCTGCCGCGATCTTGTAGCTGAGCAATACCATCGGCGCATTCCACGGCGAAATGGCCGCGCAGACACCAACAGGTTCACGCAACACGCGCACTTCGCCGCCGTCATCGCGTTGGCGGATGTCAAGAAATGCATAGGACTCGATCAGATCGGCATAATGTGAAAACAGCGTGGCGTTTTGTGGCACCAGCTTGCGCGTCAGGCTGATTGGGGCGCCGACCTGCGTGGTCCAGGCCCAGGCAATCTCGTCCAGGCGGTCGGTGATCCGATCGGCCACACGTCGCAACGCACGCGCGCGGTCAGTTGCAGACATGCGCGGCCAGGGGCCTTCGTCAAAAGCCGTGCGCGCAGCCGCGATCGCGCGATCCATGTCGGCACTGGTGGCTTCGGGATAGCTGAGCAGCTTTTCCTCGGTCACGGGCGAGATCACATCAATCCGCTTGTCCGAGGATGGTCGCACCCAATCGCCGTTGATATAGAAGCTGTCGGGTGCTTTCAGGCACCTGCCCTGCCCGATCCTGACCATGCCTGCCCCCTCTCCCCGGCGAGATTAGCCGACAACACGCCGCAAATGGCCGGCCCCCTGTCGACTAGCCCATTCAGCACTCGCCGCGATCCCGCCAAGCGGAAAGAGGTGGATTTGCGCGGGCAACACCGTCGGATCGGCTTGCGCCCTGCGCGCCAGATCGTCGAGGATCGTATCAGGTTCGAAAGGAACCAGCAGCTTGCTGAGATCGCGCGCGCGTTTCTTCAACACTGAAAGCGATGGCCCGACACCGCAGGCGATGGCGAATTTGATCAGCGTCTGAAGCTTGGCAGGCCCGGCCAGCCCCAGATGCACGGGCAGCTCGATGCCTTCGCGGCGCAAGCCCGCCATCCAGTCAGCAGCGCGGTCGGCATCGAACAAAAATTGCGTGACGATCGCCATCTCGACCCCGGTCGTTTTCGCGTGTTCCGCCTTCCAGCGCAGCGCGGCGTCGGCCTGTCTGGTACTGCCATCAGGATCGATATCGCGATTGCCCTCGGGATGACCTGCCACATGCAGACGTCGAAACCCGGCCTGGTGGAATGCTCCGCTTTGCAAAAGCTCGATGGAGGAGCCGAAATCGCCCACAGGGCGGGCATTGCCACCCGCGAGCACCAGCGCCTGATCGACTCCGGCTTCGCCCTGGTAGCGGGAAATCCAGTCTTTCAATGTGGCGAGGTCAGGGATGGAGCGTGCCGGGAAATGCGGCATGACCTCGAATCCGTCGCGGCGCAGGCGGCCCGCAGTAGCAACCATATCGGCAATCGGAGTGCCATCAATGTGCGCAATATAGACGCGGGTTCCGGCAGGAAGCAGCGCCTTGAAGTCTTCGATCTTGGCCGCCGTGCGCGGCATCACTTCGATGGAATAGCCCTTCAACAGGTCTGCACCCGTCAAGCCGTGCGTTGCATATGTCATGGTTTCTCCTCCGCGTGACATCTTGTATACATAAATCAGCGTAAAAATGCAAATAAATCCGCATTTGGCCGAATATTTCTCAGATTATGTATACATACACCGGCATCAGTCATCGCGGCTGCGGCGTCGGCCCGTATCATCATGACGCAGATCATCGCGCGCCCGCTCCAGAAGGCGGTTCAGGCCGGGCGCGTTGACCGTCTGTTCCAGAACACCTTCAAGCGCCTGCATAACGGCCCCGCGCGACCCTTCAACCGTGCCGACCTGCGTAATGTCGATCTTGCCGATCTTCTCGACAGGTTTGACCATTTCCGCAACGATTTTTGGCATCGCTTCCAACCGCGCGAGCTCGGCTTCATGGGCCAGCAATTCGGGCGACCTTTGATTCTCTGCGGCGATCCGTTCCTGCAATGCGGCAATCTGGGCTTGCTGGACCTTCAGCTGCGCCGCCGCTTCCAGTTCGGCGGTCTGCAGCTTCGCATCGGCAGATTTGCGCGCCGAGTCCACACCAATTTCGCTGCGGCGGGCGGCAGCTTCGGCTTCGGCTTCGGCGTGGACACGCGACAGGATGCGGCGGCGCTCTGCCTCGGCCTCGGCGCGGGCGGTCTCAACAGCTTCCTGCGCACGCACGGCTTCGGCGCGGCTCAGATCCGCTTCGGCCAGAGCGCGGCTTTCTTCCTGGCTTTTCGCCGCGATCGAGATGGCGCGGTCCTGTTCCGCAAGCTCCAAGGCGCGCGCGCGCAGAATCTCGGCTTCGCGGATCGCCTGTTCGCGGGCAATATCGGCTATCTGGATCCCCTGCTCCATCTGTATCCGTGCCTCGGCACTTGCGCGCTCGGCCTCGGCCTTGGCGCGGGCAACTTCTGCCAGCTGCGCCGAGATCAATGTTTCCACCTGCTGCGTCTGCGCGATCTCAGCGCGGCGTTCTTCCAGTTCAATATCGAGCTGTTTGCGCGCGGCCTCCATCGCGGCGCGACGCACGCTGACCTGAGTTTCCGACTCGATTTCGGCGCGTTCGCGCTTGGATTGGGCAATCACTTGCGCCAGCTTTCGCAGACCTTCGGCATTGAACGCGTTGTTTTCATCAAGCGCCGCGAAAGGTGTCTGATCAAGCGCCGTCAATGCCACCGCATCGAGTTGCAACCCATATCCCGAAACGCTGGCACCCGCAGTCTCGCGGATGCTGGCCATGAATTCGGCGCGGCCTTCGTGCAACGCGTCCATGCTGCGCGTAGCGGCGACAGAACGCAGCGCATCGACGAAAATACCTTCCAGCAATTCGCGCAGCTCGCTGGTCTGAAAACTGCGCCGTCCCAATGCCTGCGCAGCGCGGGCTATGCTGGCCTCGGTCGGCGGCACCGAGAGGTAGAACTCGGCCCCGACATCGATGCGCAGCTTGTCGCGCGTGATCAGTGACTGATCCCCGCGCCGCGCCACATCCAGACGAATGGTCTGCATGTTCACCCGCGTCACTTCGTGGAACCAAGGCAGCGCGAGCAAGCCCCCATCAATCACCACACGCCGCCCACCAATGCCGGTGCGCACAAGACTGACCGCGTTACTTGCGCGCTCGAAAAAGGCTGCCGCCAGGGCGATCAGCATAGCGAACAACACAATCAGCGCGATGATCCAGAAAATCACAGTCATCTCCTTGGTCCTTTCCGGCAGGTTTCGCGTATCATAGTCCGTCGCGGCGGCAGAGCCTCTGCGCCGTCAGGCCGCCATCCGTGACCAGATTGGCCCCTGTCATCCCTCGCGACAGATCGGATAGCAAAAAGAGCGCCGCATCAGCGGCAAGTAGCGTCCCGTTCGTTTCATAGTCTGCGCGCACGGCACATCGTGTCGGCGGCAAAGACCCGTCCGGGCTGGCAGGTGTCAGCGTATTGATCCGGATGCCCCGCCCGGCCAATGTCGCGCACTGCGCCATGGCCCAAGCATAAAGGGCCCAGCCAACCGTCTGCGACGTGCGCGCTGGGTCCAGATGCAGCCCCCAGCGCGGGATGAAGCTGTCCACACCTTCATGGCGCAGCGCCATGGCCGCGCGGATCTCGGGCAGGCTGTCCTCCCAATGTTGCGATACGGGTGCCCCGCGCATCACGATAGCCGCTCCGTGCGCCAGTCGTGGCGCCAGGCTCTGCGCCAACACGCGCGGCGCCAGCAAGCCGTGTATCAGCAGATCGCGCGGCGCATCACCGGGAAGCGCAGGCACAAAGGCCACGCCGTCCAAGCCCATTGGCAGAGCCTGCGCGACCTCCCCGAGCGCATCAGGATCAGCAAGATCCGCCCTGTAGAACGCGGCAACTGCCTCAAAATTCCGGTTCCGGTCTATGCCATGCACCTCCGCCCCCGCATTTTGCGCGGCCCGCGCGAGCGTCAGCCCCAACCCACCGGCCGAGCCGAGGATCGCGATACGCTTGCCAGAGAGGAGGGTCGACGGGGTCATGGCCTAGAAAACCGGCGGAAAGGGCCGCCCCCCGCGATCCAGCGTGATCCAGCGCGTTTCAGTGAAGGTTTCGACCGACCAGCGCCCGCCATGGCGGCCGAGCCCCGACGCCTTGGAGCCACCGAAAGGCACATGCGGTTCATCATTCACCGAGGAACAATTGACATGGCACATCCCGGTTTCGAGCTTGCGCGCCATCGCGAGCGCACGGGCCTCGTCACGCGTGATGATCCCGGCGGACAGGCCATATTCGGTGTCATTGTTCAGCGCGATGGCTTCGTCATCGGTCGCAAAAGGAATGACCGGGACGACCGGGCCAAAGGTTTCATCCTGATAGACCAGCATATCGGGCGTGACATTGGTCAGGATCGTGGGTTCAACAAAGCGCCCGTTTATTCCGCCCCCGACAACGACCTGCGCCCCCTTGGCCAGCGCATCATCAAGCTGCGCCTTCACCCGTGCCACTTGCCGGTCATTGATCAGCGGACCGATCACGTTGGCCTTGTCGGCCGTATCCCCGACTTTCAGTTTTGCTGCACGAGCTGCGAATTTCTCAAGGAATTCGTCAAAAATCCTCTCATGCACCAGCACTTTTTCAACACTCATGCAGATCTGGCCCTGATGCATGAAACTGCCGAAATTGGCGGCCTGTGTCGCACGCTCCATATCGGCATCGTCGAGAATAATCAGACTGTCCTTGCCACCCAGCTCAACACAGGCTTTCTTCAGATGCGCCCCGGCCTTGGCCGCGATGGCCCGGCCCACAGGGGTCGAACCGGTAAAGGACACGCCCTTGACCAGCGGATTTTCGACCAGTTCATCGCCCATTGCAGCCACGCCTTCGCGCGCGCATGTCACGACATTGAACACGCCCGCAGGGATGCCCGCTTCTTCCAGAACTTCGGCAAAGAAGATCCCACCGAGATAGGGTGTGTCCTCGGAGGGTTTCAGAACGATGGTATTTCCCGCCGCCAGAGCGAAGGCAAAACCGCGTGCCGTCAGGATGCCGGGAAAATTCCACGGGCTGATGACCGAGATCACGCCCATCGCAAAGCGCTGCGCCGTGGACAGTTTGCCATATTCGCTGGGCAGGATTTCACCCGACGCCTGATAGCAACTGGCCGCAGCAGAGCGGAACACTTCGGGGATGTAATGCGCCTCGAACGCGCCCTTTCCGAACCAGCCACCGCCCTCGGCCTGCACGGCGGCGATGAAATCAGGCGCGCGGCGCTCGAACACGTCGGCGATGTGATGCACCAGTTTCGCGCGCTCGGTATATTTCAGCGCCGCCCAAGCCGGAAAAGCGCGATGCGCGGCTTCGATCGCGTCGCGAGCATCAGTTCCTGTGCCATCGGGTGCCTGAGCCCAGAGGCTGCCATCATTGGGATTGAGATCGGCAAAACTGCGTGCGGCCTGACGCCATTGGCCGTCGATATACATGCCGCGCAAGGTCTTGGGGGCTTTCCCATCGAGCATTTCACATCTCCTTGTCGAATTCTGCCGAACCGGGGCGGCGGCGCCAGACCTGAACCTTGCCAGGCTGAGCGGGTGCAGGTGAGGGCGGCGCGACAGCTTCCATGCGCGCTGACCCCGATGCGGACGCCCGATCACGGATGGACGGGCGCAGGGGCGGGAGGGCTGCATGGGCAGGGCCGGGCCGGGCCGGTGCACGTGCCTGACGCGCCGCGTCCTCAATCTGGGCCAACGCCGTGCGCAACCGGTCGTTTTGCGTCAAGGCGCGCGCGGGGCTCGCCCGCGCAGGGCCCTCGAGGGTGATCGTCCTTGGGGCGGGCCTGCGTATTGGCCGCGCACTTGCACGCGCGAGCAAAGCCGTCATATCCACCCCGGAAATGGCGGCGGCAGAGATGCTGCTGTTCGACTTGCCGCGCGGGATGACCGGGGCGGGTCTGGGAACGGCAGCAGGTGTGGGGCGGTTTTTTGTGCCACTGCCGCCAAGATAAGCGGCCTGCACAGCCGGGTCATTGCGCAATACCTCGGCGCGGTCTTCGCGCAGGATCTCGCCATTTTCCAGCAGGTAGCCGCGATCTGCGATCCCCAGGCTGAGCCGCGCATTCTGTTCGACCAGCAATATTCCCAGACCTGCCGCTCGCACGGCCTTCAGGTTCTGGAACAACTCCTTGGACAACAAGGGCGACAATCCCAGCGATGGCTCGTCCAGCATGAGGATGACAGGGTTCGACATCATGGCGCGGCCGATGGCGACCATCTGCTGTTCGCCACCGGACATGGTGCGCGCGATCTGGTTTGCGCGCTCTTCGAGCTTGGGAAACAGGCTGATCAGCCGGTCATAGGCCTGCGCCTGATCTTCGCGCGCACGTTCCGGATTGGCCCCGAGCATAAGATTGTCCCGCACGCTCAGATCGCCAAAAATGCCGCGCCCTTCCGGCACCAGTGCGACGCCGCGCTCCACCACCTTATGCGGCGGCAAACCCAGCAGCGGTTCGCCCGACATCGTAACAGATCCGCTGACACGCCCTTCGCAAATGCCCGCGATGGATTTCAGCAGCGTCGATTTCCCTGCCCCGTTGGTGCCCAGAATGACCGCGATCTCGCCCGGCGCGACCTGCAAGGACGCTCCGTCAAGCGCGCGATGCTTGCCATAGGTGGCGCTCAATCCCTTGACCTCAAGCATCCTCATCAGCCCCCAGATAGGCGCGGATCACCTCCGGATCGGTCAGCACATCGGATGGTGTGCCTTCAGCGATTTTTGCGCCCGACGACATGACAACGCAGCGGTCGCACAGGCTGCGGATCGCGTCCATGACATGCTCGACAAGGATGATCGTGCGTCCCTCGTCGCGCAGGGATCTGATCAGTTCGATGCCTGTCTGCAATTCGGTCGGGTTCAGCCCCGCGAGCCATTCATCGAGCAGCAGAACTTCGGGTTCGCCAGCCAGAGCCCGCGCCAGCTCGACGCGCTTGGTGTTGATATAGGTCAGGCTGGAGACGGCGGAAGTGATCTGCCCCCCCAGCCCCACGCGCTCCAGCAATTGCCGCGCGAAGCTCTCGGCCTCACGCCCCCAGCGCTTGCGGTGCCCGAATGCCGCCCCTGCGATCACGTTTTCGATCACGCTCAATTCCGGCAATAACCGCACCAGCTGAAATGTCCGCGCCACGCCCTGACGCGCGATGCGATGCGCGGATGTGCCGGCAATGTCCTGACCGTTCAGACGGATTGCCCCGGCCGTCGGCGCAAAGGCCCCCGAGATCATATTGATCATCGTGGACTTGCCCGAGCCATTTGGGCCGATCAGGCCCAGAACCTCGTTGTGATGCACATCAAAGACCATCTCGCGCACGGCCACCAGACCGCCGAAGCGTTTGGTCACGTCGCGCACCTCCAGAACCACCCGCGCCATCACCGCCCCCCTGATCCAAAACGGTGCTGCAGCCGCTCATAAAGGCCCACAAATCCCCCCGGCAGCACATAGACGATCAGCAGGAAGGCCAGCCCCAGCAGCAACAGCGTCTGGTTGGGCGCATTGCGTGAGATGAATTCCCACAGCAGCGTGAAAGGGATAACGCCCGCCAAAGGCCCCCAAAGCCGCCCGGTCCCGCCGAGCAGCGCCATGATCACCACCTGAAATGACAGGATCGGGGCAAAGGCCGTCGAGGGCTCGATATAGATGTAGCGCGGGGCCATCATGGCACCGACTACCGCCGCGACTGCGCCTGAGATCATGAAGAGAAGGATTTTCGCCATCGCCGTGTCGATGCCGGAATGCTTGGCGACAGTCTCATCATTGCCGATGATCCGCAGCGCAAAACCCATCCGCGAGCGCGCGATCAGCCAGCCCACCAGAAAAACCAGTGCGGCCATGGCGATCAATTGCCAGTAGATGTCCCGCTCGGTGATCGAGGTCAGCACATACATGCCGCGCTGGCCCGTGCGGTTTTGCACCCAGGTCACCAATTGGCGCACCAGTTCGGCCAGCCCCAGCGTGAAGATCACGAAATACACCCCCGACAGGCGAAGCGTGACCAGCCCGACCAGGGCCGCCAGCACGGCGCCCAGCCCCGCCGCGATCAGCGGGAGCATCCACATCGGCAATGTCTGAAATCCCAGCCCGGTCACAAAAGTACCCAGACCAAAGAAGGCCGCAGTTGCCAGCGAAATGTAATGCGTTGGGCCGGAAAACAGCGCCCAACTTGTCGCAAGCACTGTGAACATGGCCATGGTCGTGGCAATCGACAACAGATACCCAGTATCATAAAGCGGCAGCAGGGCCGCCAGCCCGAGGGCCGCCGAGGCCAGAGTCAGGTTGCGGAGATCGCGTTTGCTCATGTCGGTTTCTTTCCGAACAGCCCCTGCGGACGGAACAACAATATCCCCAGAAACAGCAGATAGGCCGCCGCGAGGGTCAGGCCGGGGTCGATGACGCGGGCCACGAAAGTTTCCGCGACACCAAGGATCATGGCGGCAACAATCGTGCCGCGAATATCGCCCACCCCGCCCATGATCACGATGATCAACGCCTTCATCGTGAACATCACCCCCACAGAGGCATCGAGCGTGAAAAACATCGAGATCAGCGCCCCGCCGGACGCCGTGACCGCGCCCCCCAGCCCGAAGGCCAGCGCCGAGACGGCGTGCACGTCAATGCCCACCAGCCGGGCCGAGTCCGGGCTGACGGCGACGGCGCGCATTCGCAAGCCTGCGCGCGTATAGCTGAGCCAGATCCACAGGGATGCTGCCAGCAGCGAGGCAATGGAGAAAGCCACGATGCGGTTCTGCGCATAGGACGAGCCGAAAATATCCACGCGGCCAGTCAGGTAGGAATAATTGAAAAATCCGCCCCCGAAGGCCCATGTCATGATGCCGACCAGCGCGAAGGACAACCCGAAAGTCGCCAGAATACTGTCCACTTCCAGCGCGCCTCGGGATTTCGCGCGCTTCACCAGGGGCTGCAGCATGATGCGGTAGATCAGCCAGTTCACCACAAAGGCCAGCGGGGCAACCACCAGCAGCGCAGCAATCGGGCTGACCTGACCGGCAGTGAACACCCAGAATGCCGCGAAGGCCCCCGCGACAAGCATCTCGCCATTGGCCAGGTTCATGATCCGCGCCACGCCATATTGCAGGTTCAATCCCATGGCGATCAGCGCATAGGTGCCCCCCAGCAGAAGACCGGTGATCAGGATGAAGAACATCGCTCTCTCATTTTGTCTGGCAATGAATGCGCGCGGAGAATGGGCCCGCGCGCGCGGTTCTTGGATCAGTCCCAACCGTCTTTCACGATCACATCCGACACACCGTCGCGCCCACGCGCGGCTACACCCCGGAACACCCCATCCTGCCACTGACCGACAGTCCAGAAGCGTTCATTGTCGTTCATGTCATTGAACTCGATGGGGCCGAGAATCGTGTCATAGCTGTTGGACTTGTCCTGCAGGTACTCCATGACAACTGCCCGGTCCTTGGTGCCTGTGGCCTCGATCGCCTGCCCGAGGATCTCCAGCGTCGCATAGGTCGAGGCTGACGCCCAGAAGTCAGGCCCCTGCCCCGTCAGCTCCATATGCGCGGCGGCAAATTCCTGAAAGGCCGGGTCATCGGGGTTGACGCCGCCCATGCCCATCACGCCTTCGGCCTGCGCACCGAAGCGGGCCTGATAGGATGGGAAGGCCGTGGCGACGGCTGTGAAGAACACGCGCGGGGTGAAGTTCTGCACAATGGCCTGATCGGTCAGCGCAAATGTGTCACCCGGATAGGACCAGGCGATGAAGGCGTCAGGCTCTGCCGCGCGCGCGCCGTCAATGATCGGCGCGATATCCTGCGTTCCCAGCGGATAGGAGGTCTGATAGACGATCTCGAACCCGTTTTCTTCCAGCACCGAACGCGAGATCCCGGCCATCTCGATGCCGAAGGCATCGGCCACATTGACCAGCGCCACGCGATTGCCGATTTCACCGGCCTCCCGCAGATCGACCAGAACCCGCGCAGTGTCCTCTGCCATGGCCCCGGTGCGACCAAGAACGAAGAACATGCCGGGGAATTGCGCCGACAGATCCGGCTGCTGGTTCGTGACATTGGTGCCCGTGATCTGCGGATAGCCCAACCGGCTGAAAATCGGCGCAGCGGCAAGGTTCAGCCCTGTGGAATAGGGCGCGACCATGAAATCCACACGGTCTTGTGTCGCCATGCGCTGGGCCGCCTGAATGGCCTGCTGCGGATTGGTCTGGTCATCATACTCAGTCAGCTCGATCAGCGCGGGACCATCGGCAAGTTGCAGCCCGCCTGCCGCATTGGTCTGATGCACCCAAAGCCGCACAGCTGGCCAATGGGTCACATCCGCACCCCCGGCCAGCGGGCCGGTCTTGGGCGCGGCTGCGCCAAGGCGGATCACCTCTTGCGCCTGCGCGGCAGCAAGACCCGCCGCAAGAAGGGCGGCGGTGGCCAAACTCATCATCATGGATCTGCGTTTCATTTGTCTACTCCTCCCAAAAGCGTGTCGGGTTTCCCGATCACACAGACAAATTCATGGTCTCTCGACAGTTCCTTCCCGCGTTGATTATGGCGTGATCTTTCGCACAAACAATTATATTATTAACCAAGCAGATTAACCTTGGGGTTATCAAATTCAACCACGGCCCATCATTGTATTGGGCAGATAGAGGGCGATGTCAGGAAACAGGATCAGCAGGAACACACAGACCCCCATCGCCAGCCAGAACGGGATGATGCCGCGATAAATCTTGGACAGCGGCACGTGTTGCGCGACGCCTTTGACGACGAACACATTCATGCCGACAGGCGGTGAAATCAGCCCCATTTCGACCACAACAACCATCACGATACCGAACCAGATCGGGTCGTAGCCCAGCGCCAGAATGACCGGCAGCACGATGGGCACTGTCAGCACCAGCATGGCAAAACCTTCCATGAAAGTGCCGAGGATGATGTACAGCGCGATGATGATCAGAAGGATGCCGAGCGCGGGGATCGCCAGATCGCCGACGGCCGCTGCCAGATTGACGGGGATGCGTGTCAGGGCGAGGAACGGAGCGAAAAAATGCGCGCCGATCAGGATGAAGAACACCATCGAAGTTGTCTTGATCGTGCTCAGGAGCGCCTCGAAAAAGCGCGCGATGGTCATGTTGCCGGACCAGAGCGCGTGCAGAAAGGTCAGGAAAGCGCCGACCGAGGCAGCTTCGGTCACGGTGAAAACGCCAGTATAAATCCCGCCGATCACGATCACGACAATGAACAGCAAGGCGCCGGAATTGCCCAGAACGCGGAAGCGTTCAGCGAAGCTTGCGCGGGGACCAGCGGGGCCTGCGTGCGGGTTCATGCGCGCCACGATCATCACAGTGATCACGAACAGCGCTGTTAGAAGCAGCCCCGGCAGAAAGCCTGCCAGAAACAGACGACCTACCGATTGTTCGGTCAAGAGCGCATAGACGATCAACACTGTCGAAGGCGGAATCAGGATCCCCAGCGTCCCCCCCGCCGCAATCGCGCCAGTGGCCAGCCCGGGATCATAGCGGTAACGCTCCATCTCGGGCAGCGCGACTTTGCCCATGGTGGCGGCTGCGGCGATGGATGACCCCGATAGCGCTGCGAACCCGGCGCAGGAAATGATCGTGGCCGAGGCCAGGCCGCCGCGACGATGCCCGACCCAGCTATAGGCGGTGCGATAGAGCCCCTGCCCCATCCCCGAAACTGTGGCGAATGTGCCCATCAGGATAAAGAGAGGGATCACACTCAGACTGAACACAGCCGAATAGCTGTAGGGAAATGAGCCCAGCACATTCATTGCAGCCGTGGGTGAGTTCAGCACCGCTATACCCCCAGCGCCCACTGCCATCATGGCCAGACCGATCGGCACGCGCAGGGCCAACAGCGCAAACAGGGCCGCGAATCCCACCAGACCGGCCATGAGAGGTGTCATGCGTTGCCCTGACTGTCAGCACGGGAAGGAAACACTGTCTTGAGCGCCTGCAGAACGAGAACAAGCGAAAATAGCCAGAGCGAGATGGCCACGGCAAATTGAAACGGGTGCTTGGGGATGCGCATCATATTGGTCACATCAGACCAGCGCAAGCTGCCAGCCGCATAAAGCCACGCGCGCCACGCGACATAGGCAAGGAAGGCTGCGCCGGCCAGATGCACCAGCGCGGTCAGCCAGCGGAACATCGGTTGATCCAGCCAACGGCCTAGCAAATCAACAGTCACATGCCCGCGCGAGATGGCTGTATACGGAAAGCCAAGCGCCACGATCAGCGACATCGCAAGCTCGGTCAATTCGTAGCCGCCCCGAAAGGGGCGACCGAAATAGTAGCGCATGGTAATCTCATAGATCACCAGCAGCATCAGCCCAACCAGCACAAGCCCACCCCCATAGGCAATGACGCGCAACAGGCGTTCAAACCAGCGTTCGATTTGTGCCAGCATGGGGCGCGCTCAATCCAACGTGATGCCAGCGACCGCCAGAAGGGCACGACCGTCAATGCCCTGAGCGTCCATTTCGGCGGCCCATTGCGCATAGATCGGGGACAATACCTCAAGAACGCGCGCCTGCTCTTCGGCGGAAAACTCGATCACTTCCTTGCTGGGATCGTTGCGCACGAATTCAACGCTTTCGTCGGCACGGGCCAGATATGCCTCAGTGGCGCGGCGGCTGAGCTCGATACCAGTCAGATCATCGATGATCGCCTGATGCTCGGGAGAGAGTGCATTGTAACTGCCTTCGTTCATCACAATCGTAAACTGCGAGCGCCCGAAAATCGGCCCGGTCAAAGTGTAGTAATTCGCAACTTCATGCATGCGGAAATCAAGGATGGTCGTGAACGGCACCATGGCCCCGTCGATCACGCCGCGCTCCAGCTGCGGGTAAAGCTCGGTGATCGGCATGGCGACCGGGGTGCCGCCAAGCGCCTCGATCTGACCCGCCTGTGCCGCCGAAGGCGAGCGCAGGATCATGCCCGCGATATCTTCCATCGTGCGGATTGGTCGATCACGGGTATAAATGCCCGCATCATCCGCCGCCCAGAGCGCAAGCACCTTCAAGCCGTCGAATTCCGGGTCCAGATAGCCATTCCCCAGCAATTCCCACATCAGGCTGGTAGACGCGACTCCATCTTCCGAAAGCCCCGGCAGCTCGATCATCTGGGTGCGCGGGAATTGCGGCGATGTATAGCCGGGCAGGCTGAACACCATGTCCACAGTGCCTTCCACTGCCTGCCGGATCAGTTGAGGCGCCCCGCCGCCAAGTTGCATGGACGGATAGAGCGTCAGGGTCAATTCGCCCCCCGACCGCTCTTCGATCTCGGCAGCGAGCGGTTCCAGAATATTCGTGAAGATGATGTGGCTCGGACCGACGAAGGTATGCAGGCGCAATTCAGTCTGAGCATTGGCAAAGGACGCGCCGAAGACAGCGACCGCAAATGCGGCCCCTGCGCTGGCGTTGCTTAAGGATGTCGTGATCTTCCGCGTGAATGTCATGGGTCTCCCTCCCGTTGTTCAAGGTCTCAAGTTCCGCACAGCCGGCCCAGCTCTCCACAATGTTCTGCGCTGGCGCGACTTTCAGGGCATCGGGCGGCCTCTCCCTTTAATTGCCGCAAGGATAGAATGCGTCGTCACATCCTTGCAATTATATTTTTGACTGATTTTGTGAACCCATGGGTTAACCTCCGAAGCGTATCCCTGGGCAAGTGCCCCACAACGCACGCCCCGCAGTGGCCGCCGTCCTCACTTGGCCCCTCGCGTTCTCGCAAGTTGCTTTCCCCCTCCGCACCAGCTTAGGGCGATCTGAGCGCATTTGTGAAATTGGAAACCTCGCGAGCGGATAAGTTTTTGGCTCAGCAGGTGAGCGGTCCGATCCGCCTGTTTCACAAGGATCCGGCTTCCAGCGCGAGAAAACGCAGAAAATCAGTATGCAGGCTGCCAGGCCGGTGGCCTTTCAGTTCCGTGATCCCGATTTCGCGTTCGGCCCCGTCCAACGCAATATACAATGGGACGATCAAGCCCTGTTCGATCTCATAACTGATCTGGTTCATGGACATCAGGGCAAGCGCATCCGAGGCAAGCAGCACACCGCGCAACACCACCAGAGATCCTGTCTCGACCTGGCCGTGCGACCTGGCCGACAGATCATGCGCGCACGCCAAAGCGTCAAACACACGGCGGGCAGGCGCATCGCGGCGCGGGACAATCCACGGAAATGCCCCAAGATCGCGGGCCGCATTCGCGCGCCCGACCAGCGGGTGGCCTGCGCGTGCGACAACACGCAAGCAATCCGAGAACAACCGACGCTCGCACAGATCTTGCTCGGCCTCATCATTGCGCAAGGCGCCGACAATCACATCGCACGCCCCCAATCGCAACCTGTGCAGCAGGAATTCGTAGGACCCGTCCAGGATCTCCAGCCGGGCGGCGGGATATGCCTTCAGCAACCGGACCACGGCACGCGGCACAATCTGCGTGCGCGCCAAGGGCAGCGCGCCAATGACCAACCGACTGTCGAAAATGCCTTTGCGCTCGCGCAATTCGGCATGTGCGAGGTCGATCTCGCGCAGGGCCAGACTGGCGCTGGTGGCCACACGCGCGCCCGCGTCACTGAGGCTGCGATTGCGCTGCCCACCTTCCATTACGGGCTGACCGATGATCCGCTCGACATCCTTGACCGCCCGTCGGACCGAAGCCTCTGTCTGCCCCAAAGCCTGAGCGGTTGCACTGGTGCTGCCGCTCAAGGCAAGAAGTGCCATGACGCGCAGATGTGTCATGCTGCTGTAGCGTTCCAGCAGATCATCGCGGCTCTGGCGCGCCCGCGCGCGCGGCACCAACGCAGGGTCGCGCAAATGCAAAAGCGCGCGACTTGCGCGCTCGGTCACAAGCCTGCCCTCTGGTGTCGCGATGGCAGCATTGCCGACCCGTTCCAGCAAGGGCGCACCAAAGATCCGCGCCAGTTTCGCAATGGCCTGCGATGCCGCAGGCTGGGAGATGGCGACCTGCTGCGCGGCGCGCGTCAGCGAATTTTCCCGCGCTGCGATCTCAAGCAAACGCAGATGGCGAAGATTGGGCCAATCAGGCGTTGAGGGATGCATGGGGACGGACATTTTCGGGTGGACCTGTCGTATTGTTCATTGCACGCCTTGACAGCTGCACTGGGATGAGAGGTGACCGCTCGCTCGACGATATCCGACATTCGAAGGCTGCAAGAGTTATAAGAAAAACGTATCAGCGTGCGATGGATCGGGCAAGCTTTGAAAATAACCCCATCACCTGCATGAAAAAACCACTCGGTAAAGTCATTCGCCCGATATTTTTCCAGGCGGGGCGTCGACTTGCAACCCGGCGCAGTCTCGGCAACTGTGCACCAACGAAGGCAAACGTGATGAGGCCCTCTTGAGCTTGGTTCTGGCCGCGCTGGCAATTTTGCTTGGCGGCGTCATGAAAGGTGCAATTGGCGCAGGCGTGCCGGTGATTGCGGCGCCCGCGCTGACGATGCTGTTCAATGTGCAGACGGCGGTGGCGATCCTCGTTGTGCCCAATCTGCTCAGCAATCTCTGGCAGGCATGGCACTTCCGCAGCGAGGCGATGCCGCGCCGGTTTCTTCTGCTCTTTGCAGGCGGCGGGATGCTGGGCGTCGCTGTCGGCACCTTGGTGTTGGCGGTGCTGCCCCAAGATACGCTGTCGCTGATGGTCGCATGCGCGGTGATCATCTACATCGCGCTGCGTCTTGCGCGCCCGGGCTGGACGCTTGCGCGTGAACGCGCAACCAGGCTCTGCGGGGCCGCGGGCATTGCCGGAGGGTTCCTGCAGGGGGCGACGGGCATCTCGGCCCCAGCCTCGATCACGTTTTTGAACGCCATGAAACTGCCGCGCGGCACATTCATCGGCACAATTTCGATCTTTTTCGTGTCGATGACCGCAATGCAGATCCCCGCGCTGTGGAGTGTGGGGCTGCTGAGCCTCGAGATGCTGATCTATGGGTTTGGCGCGCTGGGGCTCGTCTTTCTGGGCATGCCACTGGGCAACTGGCTGGGCGAGCGCGCCTCTCCGAAGGTATTCGACATGGTGATGCTGGTCACACTCGGCGCGATAGCGGTCAAGATCCTGTTCGAGGCAATCGTCTAGCCAGAAGGTGTCCGGCATGATGGTCGTCGAGACCTTGCTTCCCATTTTCGCGGTGATCGGGATCGGATGGGCCTGCGTGCGCGCAGGGGCAACTGGCCGCAATCGGGCTGATGATCGAGACCTCGGCCAGTTTCGCCACCTTGTCGCTTGTTCTTTTATTTCTGGGGCTAACCGGCCCCTGACACACCTGGGAGATGCAGATGACCGACACCGCAATCAGCGCTGGGGCCGCCCTTCTGGCGCGGCTGAAAACTGTGGGGGTGGATGTCATCTTCGCCAATTCCGGCACGGATTTCCCGCCCATCATCGAAGGGTTGTCTGAGGCCACCGCGAAAGACATTCCCTTGCCCCGGACCCTGACCATCCCGCATGAACATGCCGCGATGGGAATGGCGCATGGCTATTATCTGGCCACCGGGCGCGCGCAAGCGGTCATTGCCCATACCGATGTGGGGCTGGCCAATTGCGCCATTGGCGCGCTGAATGCCCATGTCGAGCATGTGCCGATCCTGTTGTTTTCAGGCCGCACCCCCACGCTGGAAAAGGGCCGGTTCGGCGCACGCACAGTGCCTATCGGTTGGGGTCAGGAAATGCGCGACCAGAGTGCGCTGGTGCGTGAGGCGTCAAAATGGGATTACGAACTGCGCTTCCCGGAGCAGGTGCCGGACCTGGTCGACCGCGCGCATGCGATCGCCTCGTCCAGTCCGCGCGGCCCGGTCTATGTGTCACTGCCGCGCGAGGTGCTTTGCGCGCCCTGCCCGATTGACCTTCTGCAGACCGCCCCCCGCATGCGCGGGCATGGCCTTCATGCAGCCCCTGACGATTTTGCGGATCTGGCCGCACGCATTGCCAGAGCACGCGCGCCCGTGATCTTTGCCCAGCACGGCGCAGGCTCTGCCGAAGGCTTTGCGGCGCTCGCGCGGATTTCCGCACGTTGGGCGATCCCAGTCTGCCAGTATTGGGCGGGTCAACTGGCTTTGGCGACGGATCACCCGATGTGCACAAGCTGGGATCCCGCGCCGCTGCTGGCCGAGGCCGACCTGGTGATCTGCCTCGATGTGCTGGCGCCCTGGATGCCCGAGATCCACGCCCCGCGCCGCGATGCCTGCGTCGTCCAGCTTGGCCCCAACCCGCTCTCGATCCGCACACCGATCCGCAACTTCCGCGCGGATCTGACACTTGCCGCAGATACAGCGCCGGCCCTGATCGCGCTGGAGCAGGCCCTGAACGCGCATCAACCAGATGCCGATGTGAGCGCGCGGTTTGAGCGCGTTGCCGCGCGCAATCAGCAAGCCCGCGCAGACGCCATCGCAGCAGCCGCGCCCGATGACGCGCCGGGCATGACCAAGGCACAGATCGCACGCGCCCTCTCTGACGCGCTGGAGGGCGAGAGCGCCACGATCCTGTCTGAACTGGGCTGCCCCATGCCGCCGATGCGCCTGACCCATCATCAGGCTTGGTATCAGGAACCCCATGCGGGGGGCCTTGGATGGTCCCTGCCTGCGGCGATGGGGATGCAGCTTGCCGATCCAGACCGGTTGGTGATCGCGACGATGGGGGATGGCAGCTACATGTTCGCCAATCCTGTCGCCTGCCATCAGATCGCCGAGGCGCTGTCGCTGCCGGTCCTGATCATTGTTATGAACAATGCCGAGTGGGGCGCGGTGCGCCAATCAGTTCTGGGCCTCTACCCCGATGGCCATGCGGCGCGCGCCAATCAGATGCCCCTGACCGGGCTTCAGCCCAGCCCGGATTTCGCGCTTGTCGCGCGCGCGTCACACGCACTGGGGCTGCGCGCGCAAAGCCATGGCGAGTTTGTGCAGATGCTGGATCAGGCGCTGGCCCATGTCCGGGCGCGCAAAGGGGCGGCTCTGATCGATGTGCGCACGCGGCCCTGATGGGCTTGCGACCATCCTGGCCGCACGGCCCCGCCCCTTCGGCCCAGCCAAACATTTCAGGCCGGGGCAATGATTTGCCCCGGCAAAAGCGTTGTCAATTGCCCTTGGTGCGCCAACTATCCGCATAATTTTCCCGCGCTTCGGCCGCGTAGGGTGTTTCCGCCACACGCACGCGGATTTCCGTCTGCTTATGCGCCTCGGTCGAGGTTTTGCCCGTGGTTTCCGGCTCGCCCCATTTCAGGGTCAGCACGTCATTGACCTGCACTGATTGTTCAACGACCCCGAGGCTCAGGACACAGCGTTCATTGAAGCTGTAGCCGTTGAACATGGACATGCCCACCATCTTGTCGCCCTGCATCACCATATCGGCGCTGGAGGACGCGTAGTTGGGCTGCGGGAAGTCGATCCACTTGTAGGGCGTGCCCTGCTCGAAAGCCGAGGCGATCACCTTGAGCACGTCGTCACGGTTCCACTCGAAGGTGACCTTTTTGCGGTTCGTAGGCGCGCCTTTTATCTGGGTCAGCGCCGCCTTGCCGATGAAGTCGTCTTTTTTCCACCCGATATAGAAGCCATAGCCCAGTTCGAACGGGTTGACGTAATAATCCTCGATATTGTCCGACACGAAGCTGCCACCTATCGCGCCCGAGGCTTCATAGCTGTCTGCGCCCAACCAGTCGCGGTAATCGGCCAGCATCCCGTCGCCGGTATAGATGCCGGGCAAGGGTGACGGAATCCAGCCTGATTCCAGCGTGTTGGTGGAATAGGCGCGGCTGCCGCATTGCACCAGATTGACGCCTGCATCGCGCGCGGCCTGCAAGATGGTTGAATGGATGTAATCCTTGTCCTTGTATGGACCCCAGATTTCCAGCCCCGGCGCACCCGACATGCCATGGCGCAGCGCCTGGACCTTCTTCGAGCCGATATTGATCCAGTCGACATGGAAGAACTTGATCTCCGGCACCGGCCCGCCGTTCATCTTCTCGAAAATCTTCGGCGCATCCGGCCCCTGGATCTGGAAGCGGTAATGTTCGCGCAGCACGCGCTCACCCTCAGGGCGCGACGGCGAGCGGGGATCATAGCGCAGGCGGACATTCCACTTGCCATAGGCCGCCGCGAACATCAGCCAGTTCGAGGTCGGTGCCCGACCAACAAGAATGTATTTGTCCTCGCGCTCGCGAAAGATGATGTGATCGCCGATGACGTGCCCATTGGGCGTGACCGGCACGAAATGTTTGGCGCGGTTCAGCTCGAAATTCGAGAAACTGTTGATGCCGTGATGGCTGAGAAATTCTGTCGCCTGCGGTCCCTCGACGATCACTTCATCCATGTGATGCGACTGGTCAAACAGCACCGCTGTCTTGCGCCAGGCTTCCTGTTCAGCACGCCAGTTCATGAATTCCGGCGCGACAACCGGGTAGACATACATCCCGGTTTTTGAGTTGCGCAGCATTTGTACCGGATTGCCCGCAGCAGCCATTGCCGTGGTCAGACTCTGTGTCATGACGACTCCCCCCTCATGAAATCATGTATACATGAAATACGAAATACGCCCGGGCCAATCAAGAAAAAACCGCGAGGAGCGCAGGAATTTTCAAATCTATGTATACATTAATTTCAGTCCGCCACCAAAGCGAGGCTAGCAATGCCTTCGCGGCGACTGCCTTCATCTGACAAGAGAAACTCGACATTGCGGCGCGCGGCGCGGGCATGCTCGCGGGCCAATGCCTCGGCCCGACCGCTTTCGCGCGCCGTAATCGCGTCGAGAATCGCGCAATGCTGCGCCTGCGCAACGATCAGGGTGCGCTGGAGCGTGTCAAGGCGGTCGTGATCCTCGAGGAACGCCGACGGGGCGGCGAAGGGCAAAGCGGTGATACGGTCCAATTCGCGTTGCAGCGTCGCACTTTGCGCCATCGCGGCAAGCTGGACATGAAACGCCGTGTTCAACCGCGCATAGGCTTCCATATTGATCGACGGCCCCGCAAGCACAAGGTCGATCTCGCGCAGCGTTGTGCGGGCTTGCGCCAGAGCGTCCGGGCTGGCACCGCGCTCAGCAGCATAGCGCGCCGCGGTACCTTCGAGCACGCCGCGCAGGTCAATCGTATCGACAACATCGCTCAACGCGAAGCTGCGCACAACGAAGCCCGCGCCCGCGCCGCGCTCGAGCAACCCCTCCTCGGCCAGCCGCGAAAGGGCGGCACGGATTGGCGTGCGCGAAATCTTCAGATCCTCGGCCAGCGCAACTTCGTAAAGCCGCGTTCCGCCCGGAAGCGCGCCACTGAGGATGCGCTGGCGCAAGCCCAACAGCGCTTTCTGCGTTTGTGTCAGCGATTCATCTGCCATAGCCACCTGCCGCATAATGTACACATTCCAGACTACGCCCATTCGCACCGGATGTATACAGAGCCCCCCATGTCACGCCCGGACAGGACCGTCAGCGCCGGCTTGCAACCAGATCCGGCAGGAACAATACCAGCGAGGGAATAGCGACAATCAGCGCGATCACCACCAGATCCGCAAGGATGAAGGGCAGCACGCCGCGAAACACGTCCGTCACCATGACATAGCGGCTCGCAACATTCTTGATGACGAAAACATTCATCCCTACCGGAGGCGTGATCATGCCCACTTCCAGCAGCTTGACGACCAGAACGCCGAACCACACCAGACTGAGCCCCTCGGCGCTGACCAGCGGCAGGAAAATCGGCAAGGTCACCAACATGGCTCCGAAGGGCTCCATGAATGTCCCAAGCACCAGATAGATGCAAATGATTATGAGCAGCACGACCATCATGCTCAGCCCGGTATCGCTGACGAAGGACGAAATCAGGTTTGAGACGCCGGAGATGCCCAGAAACCGCGTGAACATGGTCGCGCCGATCCCGATGATCAGCAAAGAGCTTGTGGTAATGACAGTCTCGGTCAGGGACCGGCGGATGACCGTGCCGGTCAACCTGCCCATGGCCGCTGCAATCACCACAGTACCGAAAGCCCCGACCGCGCCAGCCTGTGTCGCCGTGAAGAACCCCGAGAACAAGCCCCCGAAGACAATGATCACCAGAAGAACAATCGGCGCGACCTGCCGTAATGCCTGCCACGGATCGGGCGCGTCCTGCGCGCCGCCGGGCGGGATGATATCGGGCCGCCACCACGCGATACACAAGATGACCATGCAATAGGAAAACGCGGTCAGCAGACCGATGCTGACGCCGCCCAGAAAAACCTGCGTGATCGAGGTTTCGGCGATCACTCCATAGATAATCATGAGGATCGAGGGCGGGATAAGCGCGCCGATCGTACCGCCTGCCGCGATACATCCTGCCGCAACGGAGGGTTTGTAGCCTGCCTTGATCATCTCGGGGATGGCGATCCGGCCCATCGCCGCGGAATTGGCCAGTGAGGAGCCGGACACCGCTGCAAATCCCGAACAGGCAAAGATCGACGAGATGGCCAACCCACCGGGCAGGCGTGCCAGAAGCGCCTTTGCGGCTTCGAACAAGCCGCCCGTCAGGCCGGTATGAAACGCGATGAACCCCATCAGCAGGAACATCGGCACCGCGCTCATCGTCCAGCGCGCAGCAAAGGAATAGGGCGTGTTCGCCACGATCCCCAGCGCCGGGTTCCAGCCCAGCATCGCCCAGATGCCGCCAAATGACACGATGACCAGCGCCAGCGCGACAGGCAGGCGCAGCGCGAGCAGCCCCATCAGGATCGCGACGCCCCAGAGGCCGATTTCGACGCTCATTGATCATCCCCGTCAAGCAGGCGGTCCAGCTCTGCGCGCGCATCACGCGACAACAGGACCACTGCGGTCATCGCACAGGCAAGGGTCGCAAGCGCAAAGCCTGCCGGAACCAAGAAGTGCGACGGCCAGACCGGCAGCTGGACGCTGACCAGATCAACGAAAGAGCGCGAACGCATTTCCCGCAGGGCGCGCAGCCAGGTTGCGTGCGTCAGAAGCCCGTAGACCCCAACCCCGATCAGCGCGATCAGAAAATCCGACACGCGCAAGACCGGCTTTGGCACCATGAAATCCAGCAATTCGACCGAGATCATCTGATTGCGCATCGTTAACCAGCCCAGCGGCAGGAAGGCGACAGCAACCATGTAATAGCGCGCAACGATTTCGGGGGCCGTGTTCATCGAGATGCGGAACAGGTTCAAAAGCACCACATCGAGCGTCACATGCAGCATCATCAGCACAACAGCTGCGCCGCCGATCAGCGCGAGCACCCGGCAGAGGCCAGCAGAAAACCTGACGAGAATGGACATGGGGCCACCTTGCAGAGACCCTCTGACCCGGACGGTCAGAGGGAGGACGTATGAGCCGGCGCTCAGATACCGTAGCTTGTCAGATCGACATTGGCCCAGATTTCTTCGAAAGCGCGCTCGGACAGAGCCACGGGGTCATCGCCCAGATCATCGACAATCGTCGTCCATTTCTCGACCAGAGCAGCGAAATCAGCGGCCAGCGGGTCGGCCCCGACGCGGGTTTCCGTATCGGAGGCCGCAAATGCGTTCGAGGCTTCAATCAGCGCGTCATCGGGTGTGATGACCTCGATCCCTGCCTCAGTCACCGCGTTGCGCGCTGCCTCGGGAAGCTGGAAACCCCAGCGATCTGTCAGCGTCGGATTGGCCCGGTTCGCTGCGCGGACCACTGTGGCGCGCTCATCAGCGCTCAGCCCCGACCATGCGGGTTGGCTGAAGGTGAAATTCGATGTGACATGGTACGTGCCAAGCGGCACCTCGGTCACATAGCGCGCGACATCGACCAGACGGAAGGACAGCATGTCGACAATCGACGCCATCGTGCCGTCGATAGTGCCCTGATTCATGGCTTCGAACTGATCACCGACGGCAATGCTGACGGGTGTCGCGCCGAAATGCTCAGCCCAGCGCGAGAACGGCGCCCCACCCGACCGCAGGCGCAGGCCCTGCAGGTCATCTGCGGTGCGCACCGGGCTTGTGGTGATCAGCAGATAGACGTCCGAGGCACCCGCCCCCAGAAACACCATCCCTTTATTTGCGAATTCAGCCTGGCAGGGGGCGCAATTTACGACAAACTCGGTCATCGCGAGCGCCATGGCGTGCGACTCCCGGCCCAGCAGAGCCATATCTCCGGCAACATTCGTGCGCTGGAAATCGGCGGGAAAGAACAGCGGCAGCAAATTGCCGACCGTGATCAGCTCGGATTGCAGGGCATCCGGCACCTGGGTCAGCGAAACGACTTCCGGGCCGATTTTCGTCAGACTCATGCTTCCACCGCTTTCTTCTGCCAGGAACTCGGCGAAGCGGTCATACATGTAGGTTGCAGGATGCGCGGGCGATGTGCCCGCAGACCCGCGCAGGTTCTGCGCCGAAGCGGCCGATGTGATGCAGATCGCCGCAACAGCGCCCACCATGAGTGATTTTGACAGTTTCATGGTCTTTTCCTCCCGATTATTGACCGTGATTTGCCTGAGATATCGCAAGCTTCTCTCAGGGAAGCTCTGAGTCCGAATCCTCCAGCCCACAAAAACGGCGCAGGAGCTGGTTCAGTTGTTGCTGCTCTTGCGCGTCGAGTTGACCGCGCTCATGCTCTGCCAGACCGCCGAACAGAGCGCGGGCGCGGTCAATGGCAGCGCGTCCGGCAGGCCGGATCGACAGACAGACAGTGCGCCGGTCCCCATCGGGAATTTCCCGCGCAACAAGTGCGCGATCCTCGAACGCGCGGATGATCCGCGTCATCGCCGCCGGCTTGATGTAAAGCGCCTGCGCAAGATGCCCCTGCCGCACGCCTGGCGATTGAGCAATCATCCGCAAGATCGTGTATTCCGCAGCCGTAAGCGGCACCGAAGCGCTGCGTTCTTCAAGCCGCTCGGAAACCTGCAGCCAGGCCATGCGCAGCAGAAAGCCCGTGTTGTGACGCAAATCGCCAAAGCTCAGAGCCTCGCCCGACTGGACCGGCTCACCGAGGCTACTCGCCGCGCACTTCGCGTGATCCGCGTGATCCGCGTTTCCCTGCATCATCCGCTCCCCATCGGTTAGACGCTTGCAAAAAGTTACAACATGAATTGTTTCAAATCAAACATTTTCATATCAAACAGCCTTCGCGATCTTACGTTTTACCCGAAACACTGTTTCGGTGGACGGGTCTGCATAAAGCGCCTCGGCGAGGGCCGCGTAATTGGCCCGCAAGGCACGTTGATTGAGACTGCCTTTCTCGGTGACTTCGCCCCGGTCGAAACTTGGCGCGGCTTGCAATATTGCGGCGCGCATCACACGGCTGGCAGAGCCGGTCGCAGAATGTGCCGCCTGCGTCAGGGCCGTCTCGATCGCCTTGTGCAAGGCGGGCTCATCCAGCGCCCTCGCGCGTTCTGACAACAAGAGCAACGCGCCCAGTTCCGGCTGATTTTCCCCCACGATCACCGTATCGCGGATCAGCCCCCCCATCGCGTCGACCAGCGCTGCGCGCATGGCGCCCACTGCGACCCATGTGCCCGTGGAAAGCTTGAAATTCTCCGCCACGCGGCCATCAAAGAAAAACCCCCGGCTCAGATCGTCCGGGTCAACCGGACGCAGCGCATCGCCGAGACAATAGAAGCCCTCCTCGTCAAAAACTTCCGCTGTCTTCTCGGGATCTCCGAAATAGCCGGGCATGATGGTCGGCCCCTTGAGCCGCGCTTCCATCTTGTCACCTGTTGGCACGAGCTTCAGCGTCAGCCCGCGCGAGGGCACGCCGATATTGCCGGCCTGTTTCTGGATTTCAGTGCAGGCCAGCGCAAAAGGTGCCGTCTCGGTCGCCCCGAGCCCGGTTGCGAGCAGCACCTCACGGCCCGTAATCTCACGCCCGATCGCAGAGAGCCGGTCCCAGGTATGCTGCGCCATCCCAGCCCCTGCGTAAAACACCATCCCCAGCCGCGCGAAGAAGGTTTGCGCGAGCGCGCGATCCTGCTCCAGCGCCTCGACGAGCATGTCGAACCCGATGGGGACATTAAAATACCAGTTGCAGGAAATCTCTCGCAAATTGCGCAGGGTTTCGTCGAATTTGCCCGGTACCGGGCGGCCATCGTCGATGTAATAGCTGCCGCCATGATAGAGCACGAGCATGAAGACCTTGTTGCCCGCAGCCGTATGGTTCCAAGGTGCCCAGTCCAGCACGACGGGCGGCTCATGGCGCAGGAACCGGTAGCAGTCGCTCATCATCGCGCCCATGGCGCACATCATCCGGTTGGTGTTGATCACTGCCTTCGGACTGCCGGTCGAGCCAGAGGTGAAGAGATACTTCACAACGCCGTCCGCCCCCAACCCGGCGCGGACCGCGCGCGCGTCAGCCGGATCCGCGCGCAGCAGCGCGTCGTAATCATCGCCCCCCGGACCAAGGCTGATGATGCACTGGCCAGGAGCGGCGATCGCGTCCAGCGCAGGGGCGAAGGCGCGAGCATCATCGGCAAAGATTGCACCGGGGCGCAGAAGCGCTGCAATCGCGCGCAGTTTGGCGTGATCCTGCGAAACCAGCGAATAGGCCGGCGACACCGCCGAAAAGGGAATGCCAACATAGATGCACCCCATCGCCAGCAAGGCATGTTCAAGGCTGTTTTGCGACAGGATGAGCAAAGGGCGCTCGGGCCCAAGGCCGCGCGCCAGAAGCGCCGCGCCAATGCGCTGCGCGGTGTCGCGGGCCTCGGAATAGCTGATACGCCGCCACTCGCCGCCCTTTTCACGACGCGCGATCCATGTCGCATCGGGCGTCTTGTCGGCCCAGTGATCCAGATAATCCGCAACCACAGGCAAATGCGCGGGCAAAGGGTCAGTCTGGCACATCAGAATGCTGCCATCTTCGCGATGGGTGATGTCGAATTCCGGCTGCCAGAACCGCTCGGGGTCGATATGGGTCATCGCCGTCACCTCGGGGCCATGCGAATAGCACCATCCAGTCGGATGACTTCGCCATTCAACATCGGGTTGGTCACGATCTGCAGCGCCAGCGCGGCAAATTCCGTTGGATCGCCCAGCCGCGATGGATAGGGCACCTGGCCGCCCAGCGACGCCTGCGCTTCAGGGGGCAGGCTGTGCAGAAGCGAGGTCAGAAAGAGGCCCGGCGCGATGGTGCAGACGCGGATCCCCTTGTCTGCGAGGTCGCGCGCCATTGGTAAAGTCATTCCCACGATGCCGCCTTTGGACGCCGCATAGGCCACCTGCCCGATCTGCCCGTCAAAGGCCGCAACAGAGGCTGTGTTGATGATAACGCCGCGCGCCTGATCCGCACCGATGGGATCGAGTGCAGCCATGATCGCTGCGGCCTGTGACGCGCAATTGAATGTGCCACCCAGATTGACCGTCACTGCCCGCATGAACACCGCAGGGTCATGCGCCACCCCGCGCGAGACTGTCTTCGCCGCCGGGCCAATTCCGGCGCAATTGACCAGAACCCGAAGCCCGCCTTCACTGCGCAATTGCGCAAAGCCCTGCACCACACTTTCGGGATCCGCAACATCGACCCGCGCGAACAGACCGCCAAGCTCATCGGCCAGCGCGCGCCCCGCAACCTCGCTCAGGTCAAAAATCACCGGCCGCATCCCGGCCGCTGCAAGCGCACGCGCAGTTGCCGCCCCAAGACCCGAAGCGCCGCCTGTTACAACGGCCAGTTCATCGGCGAAGATCATCAGCTCCCATCCTCCTCATGTGCAGACCGGAACTTGCGCAGCAGCGCAAGCAGATGCGCCTGCTCGTCCCGGCTGAGCGGGGCGAGCAGCGCACGCTCATGGGCATGGACGCGCGCGAGAATGTCCGTATGCAGATCATAGCCTGCCTTTGAGGCAAGCAGCGCCTGCGAACGCCGGTCCCCGGGAACTGCGCAGCGTTCAGCCAGCCCGCGCGCCTCCAGGTCATCAATGATCGCAACCAGCCCCGAGCGCTCTATCCCGAGCTGGCGTGCGATCTCGCTCTGAGTCAGGCCCTGCGTCTCGACAATCAACGTCAACACCGAGAACGCGCGCGGTGTCAGCACCGATTGCTCGACCTGCCTACGGAAGTCGTCGCGCACGATCATATAGGCCCGCTTCAGGTTGTACCCGAGCAGCCGCTCGATATCCGATTCATCCTGCTCCGGAGCAGATTGCGCTTTCGCCATGCCAACTTGCCCTCTCCAAAACTCCCGCAGATCCTGTTTATCAGGTAAATTGTCACTCGACAATACTGTTTACTAGCGCAACAATATATGCATAGTGAAGGCGGAAGTGCGAAGGAGATGCGTATGGATGGGTCTGCCAAAATGCTGGTCAGCTACCGATTGCAGGGCGAGGTGGCCGTCATCGGACTTAATCGCCCGTGCAAGCGCAACGCCATCTCGGATCAGGTTGTCGATGCGCTGCATGACGCCACCGAGCGCGCCCAGAGCGAGGCGCGGGCGGCTGTCATTTATGGCGAGGGTGATCATTTCTGCGCCGGGCTTGATCTGGCCGAACACAAGGACAAACCGCTTTTTGACGCCATTCAGGGATCGCGGCGTTGGCACCGGATCTTTTCGGCCTTCGAGCGCGGCACCATCCCGTTCTTTTCGGCGCTGCATGGCGCGGTTGTGGGCGGCGGCTTCGAGCTGGCCGCTGCGACCCATGTGCGCGTGGCCGATGAAACCGCCTTTTTCGGTCTGCCCGAAGGGCAGCGTGGGATTTTCGTGGGAGGCGGCGGCTCTGTGCGCGTGGCCCGGTTGATCGGGCCTTCGCGCATGGGCGACATGATGCTGACGGGCCGGATCGTCGCGCCTGCGCAGATGGAGGCATGGGGCGGCATCTCCTATGTCGTGCCCAAAGGTCAGGCTCTGACGCACGCCATAGAGCTTGCGCGCGCAGCAGCCACCAATGCTCCGCTGTCGAATTACGCGATCCTGAATGCATTGCCCCGCATCGCCGAAATGTCGGTCGAGGACGGACTTTTCACCGAATCCATCGTCTCGGCCCTGACCTCGGAAACGCCAGAAGCCAAACAGCGCCTGCGCGATTTCCTTGAGAAACGCGCCGCGCGGCTGAAGGTGCCGGACGTATCTTGAAGGAGGCTGCGCCGTGAGCATTAATCTTGACGAGATCATAGCCATCGACATCCACACCCATGCCGAAGAGCCCTGCAACTGTCATCGCGATGACGGGTATCTGGAGTTTCAGAAAGGCATGGCTGCCTATTTCCGCAATCCTGCCGGGGCGGATGGCATGCTGCCGACCGTCGAGCAAACGGCCGCCTATTACCGCGAACGCAAGATCGCTGCGGTGATTTTCGGCGTCGATGCCGAACGCGAGACCGGTTTCTACCGCCATACCAACGAAGAAATTGCGCGCATTTGTGCCGAGAACGACGATATCCTGATCCCCTTCGCCTCGATCGACCCTGCGAAGGGAAAGCTCGGGGCGCGCGAGGCGCGGCGGCTGGTGCGCGATTTCGGGGTGCGCGGCTTCAAATTCCATCCGACCATGCAGGGTTTTTTCCCCAATGATCGCATGGCCTATCCGCTGTATGAGGCCATCGCCGACGAAGGTGCCGCAATGATCTTCCATACGGGTCAGACGGGTGTGGGATCGGGGATGCGCGGCGGCATGGGGATGCGGCTGAAATACTCCAATCCCATGCATGTCGATGATGTCGCGGTGGATTTCCCGGATACGCCGATCATTCTGGCGCACCCGTCTTTTCCATGGACAGAAGAAGGACTGGCCGTCGCGCAGCACAAGCCGAACGTGTATATCGATATGTCGGGGTGGTCACCCAAATATTTCCCCCGGATCTTCGTGCATTACGCCAATACGATCCTGAAGAAGAAGATGCTTTTCGGGTCGGACTGGCCTGCGATCACACCGGATCGTTGGCTTGCGGATTTCGCAGAGCTCGATATTCGTGACGAGGTGCGCCCCCTGATCCTCAAGGACAATGCCATGCGACTGCTGGGGCTTGGCTAGGGATGGGGACGCTCGGTGACAGCCTCTGGAGCCTCGAATTCGCCGGGGCTGCGCAGATCCCCGAATGGGACAGCGCTCTTGCCCGCGATGTGGCCGAACATTTCGCCGCCTTCGCGCAGGCACGCATTGCTCCGCTCGACGCGCCGGGCGATCTGCAGGGATGCCGACTTGTGGACGGGCGCGTGCATCTGCCCGATGGCTTTGCAGAGGTCTATCGCGATCTGGCCGCGGCTGGCTGGCAAGGGCTGAGCGCGCCCGAAAACCATGGCGGCCAGGGGCTCGGCCCGGCGGTGCAGGCGCTGGTCTCCGAGGTGTTTTCCGGGGCCTGCCACGCCTTGCAGATGATCACCGGGCTGGTTCCCGGTGCGATCCGGCTGCTGCACCATATCGCGACACCCCAGCAGCAGGCGCGGTTTATCCCAAAGCTCGCTTCCGGCGAATGGCTGGCGACCATGTGCCTGACCGAAGCCGATGCGGGATCGGACCTGTCGCGGATCCGCACCCGTGCCACTGACAGCGCACAGGGCTGGCGGATCACGGGCGAGAAGGTGTTCATCTCGGGCGGCGATCAGAACGCAAGCGAGAATATCCTGCATCTGGTTCTGGCGCGCACTTCGGCCGATGGCACCAAGGGTCTCAGCCTCTTTGCCTGCCCGGCGCATCTGCCAGATGGCAGGCGCAACGCGATCACAGTGGCGCGTATCGAGCGGAAAATGGGTCTGCATGCCTCCCCGACCTGCCAGATCATCCTTGATGGGGCGCAAGCCGAGTTGATCGGCGCGCCGGGCCAAGGATTGGCGGCCATGTTTCTGCTGATGAACCACGCCCGCCTCGATGTCGCGTTGCAGGGCGTGGCGCATGCCGCCAAGGCCCATGCCCTCGCGCGCGACCATGCGCATGACCGGCGGCAGGGGCGGCACGCGGATGGCGAGGTGGCCGCCCTTGCCGATCATCCTGATGTCGCCCGCATGCTGGCCGAAATGGACCGGCAGACACTGGCGGCCCGCGCCCTCGCCCACACAGCCTTGGTCGCCCTTGAGACAGGCAACACGGCATTGGCCGAATTTCTGACGCCGATGGCGAAAGTCGCGGGATCCGAGGCGGGCATGCGCGTGACAGAAACGGCCATGCAGGTTCTTGGCGGCTATGGTTATCTGCACGATTACCGGCTGGAACAGGCCTACCGCGACGCACGGATATGCGCGATCTATGAAGGCGCAAACGGCATTCAGGCGCTGACGCTTGCCACGCGCGGCCTGTCCCATGCCAGCGGCGCACAGGCGCAAGCCTTTGCGGCGCATATCGGGCAGATCGCGCAAGCCGGTCCGGGCGGTGCAGCGCTGGCCGGGCCGCTTGGGGATTGGACGCGGCTCTGCGCGCGAGTGCGCAGTGACCCTGCCGGGCTGGCGCATCTGTTGATGGCGGGCAGCATCGGGCTTGCCGATCTCGCTTTCTGGCACCGGGTGCAGGCAGAATGCGTCGGGGACACGCGCCTGCAAGGGTTGGTCGCAGATGCGCAGATCGCCGCGCGGCATGCCCTCCACAGCTGCCTACACTTCGCGGGACTGCAGCAGGCGCCTGCGCTGGAGCTCTGCTGACAGCGCTGCAAACATAACCGGGGATGAGGGAGCGGGGACAGACGATCAGCAAAGTCTGCGGCACAGCCGCGAAAACCAACTGTCGAGTTATTTTGGGAGGAAAAGCTATGCAGAAAAACAAGACTATTCTGGCCAGCACGGCCATCACGTCCTTGCTTGCGGCAAGCATCGCACAGGCGCAAAACGTGGAACTGGCCCTGTCCACCTGGCTGGGCGCGACACATCCGATGCAGGTGACGGGGATTGATCCGTGGATCGAGGCGATCTCGGAAGCCTCGGACGGGCGGATCACGATCACGACCTTCCCGGCGCAACAACTCGGATCGGCTGCGGACCATTTCGACATGGCGCGCGACGGGATCGTGGACATCGCCTTCGTCAATCCGGGCTATCAGGCCGGGCGCTTCCCACTCCTGTCGCTGGGCGAATTGCCCTTCACCTTCACGGATGCGCGGGTCGGCTCGCGCGCATTGCATCAGTGGTATCTGGACTATGCCACGGCGGAAATGCCCGATGTGCATGTATGCCTCGTGCATCTGCATGATGTCTCAACGCTGCATGGCACGGACCGCATTCTTGTCCCCGAAGATCTGCGCGGCAAGAATGTGCGCCCGCCAAATGCCACCATCGGCCGCTTCGTCAACCTGCTTGGCGGGGCCTCTGTTCAGCTTCCCGCAAGCGAGATGCGCGATTCTATCGTGCGCGGTGTGGCCGACATTACAGCCTCGCCCTGGAGTTCGCTCTTTACCTGGGGCGCGAATGAAGTCGTGAGCCACCATCTCGATGTCCCGCTTTACGCCACAGTCTTCACCTTCGCAGTTAATCGGGGCGCATGGGACAGCCTGTCGGATGAAAACCGCGCCGTGATGGAAGCGCATTGCACGCCGGACTGGTCCGAGCGCATCGCAACCCCCTGGATCGACCTCGATGCAGATGGCCGCAAGCGCCTGATCGATGATGGGGGCCATACGTTCCACACACCGGATGCAGAGCAGGAAGACATGTGGCGCGCAGCCGCCGCCCCCTTGCTGGACGAATGGCGCGCTGCAGTCTCGGCGGCAGGGCATGATGCCGATGCGGCCTATGCGAGCTTTATCGAGACCCTCGAAACACTGAGCGCGACCGCCGACTGAACGGCGTGAGAGACCATGACCCCGGCGCACCAGCACCGGGGTCAGCAAGACTGTGCACAGGAGAATGAGGGCGCATGGACCGGCTTATCCGACGATTTTGCAGTGCCGTCGAGACTGTGGCGGCGATCCTGATTGCCTGCGTCACGCTGTTGATCGTGGCCTCGGCCATCGGGCGCTATCTGGTGGCCTCTCCGGTGCCAGATGCGTTCGACATCGCGCGCTTGCTGCTGGGCGCTTGCATAATGTGGGGGTTTGCCGTGGTGGGCTATCGCGGCGGACATATCTCGGTCGATCTGTTCACCCTGAACCTGCCCGAACGTGCGCGCCGCTGGATCGAGGTTTTTGCCTGGACGGTCCTGTTGTTCTTCGTGGTGTTGCTGGTGTGGAAAATGCACGCCCGCGTGTACAGTGCCTGGCGCAGCAACGAGTCGACCTTTGACCTGCGCCTGCCGGTCTGGCCACTGCTGGGCCTGATCTGGCTGGGCGCTGTGGCCAGTCTGGGAACCATTTCGGCGCGGATCTACATGCTTGCAACCGGGCGGGCCTCGATCGAGGGCGGTGCGGATGACGAAACCCCAACGGATTGGAGCGCAAAATCGTGAGCGGTGAGCTGGTGGCCCTTCTGGGCTTTGCGGCCCTTTTTGGCCTGATCGCCCTGCGCGTGCCTATCGGCATCGCCATGGGGCTGGTCGGCGTGTTTGGCTTCGCGGCGATCCGCGGCATCACGCCCGCGCTGAACCTGTTAGCCATATCACCGGTGCGGGTGATCGCGGATTACAACCTGAGCGTGATCCCGCTTTTTATCCTGATGGGAATATTCGCCGCAAATTCGGGCCTCTCGCGCGAGTTGTTCCGCGTCGGCAATGCATGGCTCGGCCCGTTCCGGGGCGGGCTGGCGTTGTCGACGATTGCGACCTGTGCGGGGTTCTCGGCGATCTCGGGCAGCTCCATTGCCACCGCGGCAACGATGTCCAAGGTTGCCATGCCGGAAATGCGCCGCGCCGGATACAGCGACACGACCGCCACAGGTGTGATAGCGGCAGGCGGGACGCTGGGCATCCTGATCCCGCCTTCGGTCGTGCTGGTCGTCTATGCCTATATTACCGAGACCGATGTGGCCAAGCTGTTCATGGCGGGGATCATCCCGGGCATCCTGACGGTCTTGCTCTATATGGCCACTGTGCTGATATTCCACCGCAAGGGCCTGCCCGAGGGGCGTCCCTTCGATCTGACCGAGGCTTTCCACGCGCTCTCTGGCGTCTGGGCGACGCTCCTACTCTTCGTCGTGGTCATCGGGTCGATCTATGCAGGGCTCGTGACGCCGACCGAAGCTGCAGCCCTTGGGGCTTTTGCGACCATGCTGATCGGTGTCGCGCGCGGGCGGCTAGACCGCAAAGCCATCTTGCGAAGTCTGGTCGAAGCGCTGCGCGTCTCGGTCACGATATACACGATCCTGATTGGCGCAATCCTGTTCGGCTTCTTCCTGACGATCACACAATCGCCGCAGCGGATCACGGCCTTTCTGGTGGCACTGGAGCTGGGCCCTTATGGCACGTTGCTGCTGATCCTTGCGTTTTTCATTATCGCTGGCTGCATTCTAGATTCCATGGCGATGATCCTGCTGATGGTGCCGATTGTCTTTCCAGTCGTCATCGGTCTGGGCTTCGATCCGATCTGGTTCGGCATTCTGGTTGTGGTCGCCGCTGAACTTGGCATGATCACACCCCCCATCGGCATGAGCGTCTTCGTGATCAAATCCATCGTCCGAGATGTACGGATCACGACTGTTTTCAAAGGCGTGATGCCCTTCATCTTCACAGATTTGTTCCGATTGCTTCTGCTGATCCTGTTCCCGGCGCTTGTGCTGTTCTTGCCAAACACAATGTGAGGAAACATGCTGCGTGACCCCGAACTCAGACCCGTGTGCCAGATCTTCGCCGAACTCGGCGCCCCGATAGAGCTTGGACGCGGCAAAGCCGGACTGCGCCGAATCATCCCTATTTCCGGCGGCACAGTTGCGGGCGCGCGGATATCGGGGCGCCTGCTCGACCTCGGGGCGGATTGGCAGACGATTTTCGCCGATGGCTCCGTCGAGCTGGACACCCGATACGGGATCGAGACGACCGATGGCGCATTGATCGATATCCGCAATTTCGGCTTCCGACACGGCCCCGCAGATGTGCTGGCCCGCGTGGCGCAAGGCGAGATCGTTGATCCTGGCCTCTATTACATGCGCACGCTGCCCCGTCTGGAAACCGGCGATCCCAGATATGATTGGGTGAACCGCACAATCTTCGTTGGCACCGGGGCGCGTTTCGCCAGTTCCGTGCAGATCAAGATTTATGAAGTCGTCTAGCGATCCGCGCGGCCGCGGTGCAACGCCATTCCCGCGCGCACAGCGGTTTCGCAAGCCAGCGCCAGAGCCTTGCGGTCGGGATGCTGCGAAATCCGCAGCGGCGGATGAAAGATAAGCGCGACCGCTCCCGCTCGCGGCAATGCCAGAACCCGCACGAGATGCCCCGCGAATTCCATATCCCCCCACCAAGCCAGAGCCCGCGGGTCTGTCCTGTCAGGGGCGTGGTAGACCAGTGTGACAGGCTGCACTTGCATGAAATCACGCAAAACAGGTGCGTAGAACGCCGCGAACAGCGTCGACTTGAAGGGCAGCACGCGCTGCGCATCAGAGCTGGTGCCTTCGGGAAAGAACAAGAGCCGTTGCCCTGCGCGCAGCCGTTCTTCCAGAACCCGCGCCTGTTGCGCCGCCTCCCTGCGGTCGCGACGGATGAAAATGGTGCCAGTGGTACGCGCGAGAAAACCAATACCTGGCCAACCTGCAACCTCCGCCTTTGACACGAAATGCACCCGGGCTGCTGCGTTCAGCACGAAAATATCGAGCCACGAGGAATGATTGGCCACAAGCGCGCCGCGCGCGCGCGAAGGCGCGCCCGTGATCTGAACCCGCAACCCGATCACCCTCAGCACAGCCCGGCACACGATCTGCGTCACAGCGGGGGTGATGGGGCGGCGCAGCCCGAAAATCGGGCGCTCGATCAAACGCAGCAGCAGATGCAACAAGAGACCAACACCAATGACCACACTTAGCGCAGCCAACCGCAACAGGATGCGGGGCCACGCGCGCAGCGTGATCTTGGGCCAGGGCGGTGGCTCGGGCGATTGCCAGGTCATCGCATCGCGGGGCCTATGGTATTTCCGGCACGCGCGAGATTGCGGGCCGGCAGGCTGAGCGCGGCCTTGTCAAGAATGATGCAGACATCAATGGTCTTGAACTCGCGATCGATGAACACCCCCTGCCCGACGCGCCCGCCGAGACGCAGATAAGAACGAATCAGCGGTGGCATCTGCGCCATGGCCAGCTTGCGATCGACGGTCTCGGACGGCAAAGGGCTGAAGCCATTGGCCTGTCGCGACCGGACCAGCAAGGCCTCTGGCGCGAGGTAATCGTGATGCAGGCAACTCAGCGATTGCCCCCAGTATTCAGGGTCAGTGCCAGGAAAACTGGCCGCCCCGAAAAGCAGATCTACATGTTTATCATTCACATACTCCGCAAGACCGTGCCATATTTGCAACAGCCCTAGCCCGCCGCGATAAGCAGGGTGCATGCAAGAGCGCCCCAATTCCAACAGATTTCGACCACATGCACGCAGCTGAGTCAGGTCAAATTCGGCATCGCAGTAAAAGCCCCCCGCCGCTGTCGCCCTGTCGCCGGGTAATAATCGGTAGACCCCAACGACATGATCCAGATCCGCAGCTTCACGGTGCTCATCAATCAGCAGCAGATGATCGAAAACCGGATCAAATTCGTCCATTTCCAGCTGCAAGAAGTGATCCACCATGGGACCATGCGCGCCGAGCTCCTCGACGAAGACTTGATAGCGCAAACGTTGCGCTGCGCGCAGGTCGGAAATGTCACGCGCAAGCCTGACTGACAGCGCGCCCCCCTGCGGCTGGCAGACGGGCTTCTTGCCTATTTCTGCCATATTTTTGCCTTTTTTTTCAGACCGATGCAACATGTTAAGCCAGCGCGTTTCCACAAAACACTTTGTTTCTGCAATCGCGCTTGAACGCACGCAACGGTTGTGTGAGCTTAAAGTTCACTATCGGAAACAAGCACCAAAGAAATTCGTGAGGCATTAATGACCTTTTTACCAGCATCGGAGAACATGACGGTGACAAGCGCATCCTTGCGCGATTGTACCTGCCCGATGCCCCAAGCTGGGTGGTCAGGGTGACGAACGAACATTCCAGGGGCAAAGACAAGATGGCTCATAAGAACATGAATAGCGCTGCACGCTCTGCAGATCAAATAGCAAACGACGCGCTAGACTTGTCTGCCTCTATTGCCTCTCGCATCTGCCACGATCTTGTCAGCCCCATGGGCGCAATAAGCAACGGACTGGAATTGCTGCAATTGTCCCAGCAACAGGGGGGGCCGGAATTCGATCTGATCACCCAGAGCGTGGAGAGCGCAACTTCACGGTTGCGCTTTTATCGCATAGCGATGGGACGTGTCTCGGCGGACCAGAAGATGGGGCGCGCGGAAATCCTGTCGATCCTGACAGCGATGGAAAAACACCAGAAACAGAAATGCCAGTGGAACAGCGCCCTCGACCTGTCGCGCCGGCAGGTCAAACTTGTCTTTCTAATGTTGATGTGCCTTGAGACTGCGTTGCCGTGGGGTGGGCGGATCGAAATCAGCGATACTGCCAGCGGCTTGGAGCTGAGAACAATTTCGGACCGCTTCAAGATCAACGATGAACTCTGGGCGCGATTTGAACAGCCTGTAAATTTTGCCGAACTCTCCTCGGCCCAGATTCATTTCGGCCTCGCGAGCGCAGAAGTCCGAAAGCAGCAAGCGACGTATACGATGACCCAGAACTCTACTGGGCTCTGTATCCGCATAGATTTCACCTGACACCGCGCCGCGCCGGCAGACGCAAATCGACCGGCATTTCATTGATCGGCCCGATGGTTGGGTTGCACGACTTCACCACGACAATCGGGTGGTGCTGCAACGATTTATGCACCAGACGTATCGGCGAACTGACGCTTAATGCAGCGCAACAGGATGACAGCGCAGGAGATTGTGCTAAGCTGACCAGTGTAGACGAGTGCACTCTGGAAGGAAAAGAGATGAAAAAATTGCTTTCTGTGACGATCTTGGCCGCGACTATGGCCGTGGCAGGCTGCCAGATGACGCAAACCGAACGCAGCGTGGCTGGCGGGGTTGTCGGCGCTGCGGGTGGTCTGGCTGTCGGAAACCTGCTGGGCGCCAACAGCAACTGGACGATTCTGACAACTGTTGCAGGCGCAGCCGCAGGGACGCTTCTGGCGCAAAACCGCTCAACGGGCCAATGCGCTTACGCGCGCGGCGACGGCACGTTCTACGAAGCGCCCTGCCGCTGACCTGCGCGAATTGCGTCGATAGGATACGCCCCGGTTTACACCGGGGCTTATTCACTTGTGGCAAGAAGACCTTTCAAAGCCAGAACAGCACGGTAGAAGCGCGCCCGATGGCTGGACGGAACACCGTCTGGCATCTGTCATGGCGCGTGGCAATCCTGCGTTAATCTTTTTGTCGGCCGAACATGAACTCAATACGGTTCCGCCGCTTCTGGCGCCCTTTATCGGTTTCCACCAGGGACGTGCGTTGCTTGCGATTTGGGATGCGGGGCTTTATCTGCCTGTCTCTCAACGCATTCCTGACCCGATAGATGTCGGTGCCGCGATCTGCGATGAACCGGTCAGCCTGCGGCAACTCACTCGACAAGGCCGCTGCGCGAGCGTAGTCACTGACTTGACCAGCTGACAGGACGAAGGTGATCGGTCGCCCGATCGCATCTGTGATAGTGTGCAGGTTGATGACCCTGCCACCCTTTGTCTATGCGATCTGGCCGCATTCGCCACTGCCTCTCGGACCAATGGCGCGACAATGGCTCATTCGCCTTTTTTCGCAGGCTCCAACCCTGCTCAGGACCGGCATCTGGTGGATCGGTTCAACGACGAATCTGATCGGGTTGCTGCATGACAAGCTCCTCCCATAAGCTTCCCCCCTCTCCCGCGAAAGGATGACCCCACGACCCCATTGGATCAAACAACAAGGGATCGTACTTGGTCCGTCCTGTGAAGGGACACAACAGGAGCGGCGCTTCGCTGTGCAGAACATGCGGGAAAACGGTCGTCACTGCTGCAACTTTGGTCTTTATCGGCTTCAAGCTTGCCCTGCCGTCGAAGCATCTGCTAAAGGCTTTTCTGGCAATGTAGCAGAGAACCCTGTTGGCTGTCTGTGTGGAACAGTGTGATGCGTGAGGCCAGGATGAATATACTCAATTACCGGTCAAAACACGACATACAAACGCGCCTGCGCCTGCAAAAACGGTCATGCGCTGCCCCACTATGTTCCGTCCCTGGCAAGATGGTGCTCCCCCTGCATGGTTGACATCGACACCCAACGCGCTCGCACAACGCTCGGGCGGCAAATCCGCCGGGGCGTCAGTTGGAATGCGGCCAATCTCGTCGTCAACAAGGGCATGTCGATCCTTGTGCGCCTGCTGCTCGCACGCCTGCTCGTGCCCGAACATTTCGGCCTTGTCGCGATGGTCGTGGTGGTGCTGGGGCTGATCAAGATCTTCGTCGATTTCGGCTTGCAGAACGCCCTGATCCAGCGCAAGCGCGACGCAAAGAGCCTGATACGCAATGACAGCGCCTTCTGGTTCCTGCTCGGTGGCGGGATCGGCTGGACAGCACTGTTCATCGTCGCAGGCATCCCGCTGATGATCTGGCTCTATGATGAGCCGCAACTGCGCGACCTTGCGCTGGTGATGGGTTTCAGCATCCTGCTGCATTCCCTCTCCATTATGCCGACCGTGCGCCTGACCCGCCGGATGCGCTTCAAATCGCAGGTGATCGCCGAGGTGGTCTCGACCGTCGCCGCGTCAGTCATCGCCATCGCGCTGGCTTTTGTGGGGGCCGGCGTCTGGGCGCTGGCGGCGCAACAGCTCAGTTCTGGCGCGATCAAGAGCGCAATGCTGTGGCGCGCGGCATCATGGAGGCCCAGACGGCGTTTCTCCTGGGCCAGCTTGCACGACGTTGTGGGGTTCAGCGGGTGGATGCTGGGA
>REBU01000100.1 GCA_007692585.1 Paracoccaceae bacterium
CTCGTATGACGTCGATTTCCGGTTCGGCTGAGGGCGTCTTTCTCGACCAGATCCTGCAGATCGCGGGTTTCCGTCGCGCGCGACGTGCCGGTGATGGCGATGTAGTTTTCGGCGCTGCGGCCGCCTTCGAACCCGTCCGGACCTTCGCGGAACATGCGTTCGATGAGCTTGGCCTCGTTGATCCATGCCGGTTGCAGATCGCCGTTGTTCCACTGGTAGAGATACGGGCATGCCACAGTCATCTGCGCTCGTATCTGACTGACCGAAGTAAGTGCGCCGTCCTGCGGAACTGTCATGATCGCCTCACCTTGGGTGTCGCGCTTCAGCGATCAGCGCAGGGCAAAAGGACAGAAAGGCGTTCTCATGACACAGACAAACATTGTGGGCCTCGTTGCGCTTGCCATCGGCGCGGTGCTGCTCTTCTTCGCATGGCGCGGCTCGCAGGCGCCGGTGGATCAGATGTCCGACGCGCTGACCGGTCGCTTTACCGGCAATACGATGTGGTATCTTCTGGGCGGAATTGGCGGCGTCGTGGCCGGGGCAGGTCTGCTCTATCGCGGGTATGTGCAGAGTTGACCGACAAAAGGCTTCGGGGACCGCGCAGCGGTTCCCGTCTTGTCGTCAGATAGTGTCGACCACCTTCCCCAATCGACTACGGACTTCGCACGCAATCGCCTGGAGCGCGGGGTTGTCGATCGCAAGCATCGAGGCGACCGGATCAACTGCGCTGACCTCCACGGCGGTATCGGTTTCGCGTAGGATCACGTTGCAAGGAAGCATGACTCCGGCGCGGGGCTCGTGACCTATGGCTTGCCATGCAAGACCGGGATTACACGCCCCGAGTATCCGATAGCCGGGCATGTCGATCCCAAGCTTTGCCTTCATCGTCGCCTTCACGTCGATCTCGGTCAACACACCGAAACCATGCGCCGCGAGGGCGGTGCGTGTACGCTTCTCAACGGCATCTATATCCGTGTCCTTGATCAGCCGGTTGATAGTAAAGTTCACGGGTTCACCTCTGCTGGCCTGCGCAACCAGGCGGTTCAGGTCACGGGGCTTTGCTGATGCGACAACCGCACCCATTTTCCGGCGTCGTTCAGCCAGGTCGAGGCACAGAGCGCTTCGTGGATCGGGTTGCCGTTCTTTTGCGCCTGGACGCGGTAGGCAAGGATCGCGACAGCGCCACGGCGCATGATGCTGCGGTCAGACATCTCGATCAAACGCCAGCCGGTCTCAGCCATGGGGTGGGTCCAGATCGCGTCGCCCTGAAATATCCCGGGCGGGTATGGAAAGACCACGATCGCGCCCGCAGCCGTGTTGGTCCGCGCGCTGTCTCGACCGCTGGTCCAAAATGCGCCCTCAAGTTCCCAAAGGTCCTGATCGCGCGGTCTGTCCATCATCAATCCCCTCAACTTCCGGTGGGTCAGTTTCCGGTTCCGTCGAACCCGACAATCAGCGAATGGATCAGGTAGAGCACGACCATGAAGACGCCAAGGATGGGGCCGATTCCCATCTTTCCGCCTTGCAGCGCCGTGTCGCCCGCCAGGCGGGCCCGTTGCCGTGCGCCCTGTGGCAAGAGGTCGATCAAACTGCGCGAAACAGCGGCATGATTGTCTTTCAAAGTGGGGACATCGGTGAACCGGATCAGCACGGAGTCCAAACGGCTATGCGCCTCGTCGCGCGTCAAGCCAGCCAGATCGGACGCTGCGTCCCAGGGTTCCATTCCGGCCCTGGCCAAGGCCGACAGGACCGTGACAGAATTGTCGTTCCGGTCCTTGCCCAGCGTGGCATAAAGAAACGTGTCGAACGGTGTTCCGCCCTGACGCATGTCTTCCAGTGTTGGCATGGTTCAACCCCTTTCCGAAAGCATTGCTCAGGTTCCTCCTGACCAACGGCTAGGGTAGCCGGGTTTACAGTGCGGCTTGCTGATTCAGATCAGTTTCGGAGCGAGGAAGGACCTGCTTCCTGCGAAGCTAACATCGATCAGTCCGTGCAAGGCCGCAGTGCTGTAGAACTGGTCCACGCCCATACCATATTCAGGCGAAGGCCGTTCTCCAAGCCCGCAAGCTGGACACCAAAGGAGCGCCCAATGAACAACCCTGCATGGCTGAAGCCCGGATTGATCGGTGCGGTGACCGGGGGTGTCCTGGTCGCACTGACAGGCTTTGTCTGGGCAGGATGGACGACCATAACCCGTGCAGGACATATAGGTCAGGCGATGGCTGATCAACAGGTAATCGCAGCACTTGTCCCCGTCTGCGTAGAGCGCGCGGGTCTTGATTCCGATCGCATGGGCAAACTTGCGATAATCCGGCAGGCCACTGGCACTGGCCAACGCGATGCCGTGGCGGCAACCGGCTGGGCCACTATTCCGGGCAATGCCACGGCCAGCCGCGCTCTGGCATCGGCCTGCCTGACCGCACTCGATCTCGAGGCTGCATAGTGTGATGGTGCCGCGGGGAAACAAGGAACCTCCACACTCGGAAGCGCCGCGCCCACTGTCCGAAACAACCGATCTGGAGCGTCGTGTCCTGGCCCATGAAAGGATCCTGCAATCGCTGATCGCCTACATGTCGCTGAGAGAGCCGCGTTTTCTTGATTATCTGAGCAAGACCTTCGTCGACCCGCTGGCCATGGTCGAACATGAGCAAGACTATACTGACAGTACCGATAATTCCGGGGCGTTTATCCGCGCCGTCACAGCGCTGAACACCGCGCATGAACTGCGCCGCCGCCCGATGCTCGGTCCTTTGCATCCAAGGATCATTGGCCGGAACGATGCAACGAGGGGTCCTCCCCCACTCCCGCCGAAGGGCCGCGTTCAGGTCTGCGCGCGAAACGGGACGTGGACGGTGACCGTCGATGGGGCGTTTCGTGGCAACGATCGCGCGCGCGAACATGCCGAGGCCGCCGCCGCTGTTGCAAGGTTATGCAGCGCCTGAAAACGAAACGCGCGGCGATAACCTGTCACGCCGTTTGCCGTAAGCACAGCCAACATCCGCCGTCCCGACCAAAGGACGGTCTATACGTCAAAGACCAGGAAACGCCCCATGCAAGATGCGATGATCAAGACCACAGCCGTATTCGGCAGGCCCTTCAGCATCGCGGGCTTTGCCGATACCCTGCCGGCAGGCGAATACGATCTGGAAACAGAGATATCGGCACCGCCCGATCATCGGGACCCGGAACGCTGGAAGGCTTCGGTTCTGGTGCGGCTGCATCCGCGCCAATCTCATCCGGGCCTCGCGCGCAGCCTGACAGTGCCGCTTTCGGCGCTCGATCAGGCGCTTGCGCGCGACAAACTCACCGGCAGCGGCATAGTGGATTTTTTCGTCGAGGAGATGCTGGCCGATCCGATGGTCCAGCTGGTGATGCGGGCTGACCGTGTCTCGGAGGCTGAAATACGACAGCTGTATGCGAGGACCAGTCGTTCTGCTGACGCGCCGGATGCACCGATTTCAGCAGGCCCGCAACTGTCGGGCTCTGATCGTCAGGATGCCACGGCCCTGCAGCGCGCGGAGAATGAGGGCATGTCGGAGAGCGCCCAATGCGTCCTGACCCGCTAAGCATCCCGACCTCGCCAGAGCGGAACCGGACCAATCGGGATGATCCCATCCTGATCCGCGTCGGATGCCGCCTGCAGTTCAGCCTGACGCAGCCGACGCCGCTTATCGCAATTCTCAGTGTCCATCACAGCCGCTATGGCGATCTCATGAAGGCGGACGATCTTTCGACAACACCGTCGGTGCCGTTCACAGCTTACCGGGACGGGTTCGACAACTGGTGCACGCGCCTCGTTGCCCCGGCGGGAGAGTTTGTTCTATCCACGGATGGTGTCTTCCGTGATACCGGGCAAGCCGACCCCGTGGCACCTGCCGCGCACCAATATGCGGTGGAGGATCTGCCGGATGAAGCGCTCGTCTATCTGCTGGGCAGTCGGTATTGCGATACCGATCTTCTGTCGGACGAAGCGTGGCGCCGCTTTGGCCAGACCAGCCCCGGTTGGGCGCGCGTGCAGGCGGTCTGCGACTTTGTGCATGGGCATCTGGAATTCGGCTATCATCATGCAAGGTCCACGCGGACCGCGTCACAAGCCATGATCGAAGGCCATGGTGTGTGTCGCGACTTCACACATCTGGCAATCGCCCTGTGCCGCTGTCTGAATTTTCCCGCCCGCTATTGCACCGGGTATCTTGGCGAGATTGGCGAGCCCTTGCCCCATCCGCCGGGCGATTTTGCCGCCTGGATGGAGGTATATCTTCAGGGCAGGTGGTGGGTGTTCGACCCGCGCAACAACAAGCCGCGCATCGGTCGGGTGTTGGTTGCGCGCGGTCGCGATGCGGCCGATGTTCCCCTGACGCAGACTTTCGGATTGCATGTCATGACGGATTTCAAGGTCTGGACCGACAAGATCGGACCAGAAAACGTATCGCCGGAGCGGGCAACATGAGGGCACGGCATGTCCCCAAAAGGCTGTATGAGGACTTGCGTGGGCATGCGCGCCATGGCTGAAAACCTTGTCAATCTTGATGGCGAACGGAGCCGTGAAGACCGGAATGCCGCTGAATTGCGCAGAGCTTGTCAGAAGGCGTGCAATGTCGCGCCGATGCATCATCCGGCTCGGGACCTCGAGCTTCGTTCGGCCTTGCAGGAAGGCCCTGCCGACAATTGGAAAGATGCCGCAAGCAAGGCCCGCTTTCTGCTTGGTCGCTTTGCCCAGACACCGCAGGGGCAGGAAGAACGCATACAGAAACTGATCCAGCGCGCCCTGTGCGATTTCGCACGGCTGATCAAACGCGAGGAGCGCAAGAGTGAGTGATCGCGAAGCAGAACTGCCTGTTCAACGTCCTGCGATTGGCGACGTACCTGCCCAGCGGCGCTGCCTGCGCTGTGACGCTATCTTCTGGAGCACCGGTTTCGGCGAGCGCATCTGCAAGAAATGCAAGGCGCGGTCTGCCTGGAAGTCCTCCACCCTTTCCCCCGTTGGACGGTCCAGCCGCCGTTCGGCCAAGTAGTCGAGACACGCCGGACATGCCACTTTTGAACGTCAGCCACCGGACCGAATACCGCTATGCAGCCCCCGTAGCGCTTGGCCCGCATCGCCTGATGTTGCGCCCGCGCGAAACGAACGAATTGCGCCTTCTGTCCTTTGAGCTTGAGCTTTCGCCCAGCGCGCGCGTGACATGGGCGCACGATGTTGCCGGCAATTCCATCGCCACAGCAGGCTTTTCCGGCCTGGCCGATGTTCTGGTGGTCGAGAGCAAGATGGTCGTGGATCTGACTGCGCCAGCTTGGCCGGTCTTCGATATCGCGGCTGCAGCACAGCGCTACCCTTTTCGCTATTCCAAGGATGACGGGATCGATCTTGGCGCGCTGGCCCGTCCGCAGTATGTTGATGTGGCAGGGCGCCTGTCAGACTGGGTCGAAGGGTTCGTCATGACGCGACCAACTGATAGCCTCTCACTACTCAAGGATATTTCCGCTGGCGTATCGGCCCGCATCAACTACCAAAGCCGCGAGGTCGAAGGCACGCAAGGACCGCTCGAAACCCTGGATCGCGGCTGGGGATCGTGTCGCGACATTGCGGTTCTGTTTGCCGAGGCGGTCCGTACCCTGGGCTTTGGTGCCCGGATCGTCTCGGGCTATCTGTGGATCACGTCCCCGAATTTGCTTGGATCGACGGGCGCGGGGTCTACCCATGCCTGGGTCGAAGTCTTCGTGCCAGGCGCCGGCTGGATCGCTTTCGATCCGACCAACCGTTCCATGGGCTCGGCAAATCTGATCCCGATCGCGGCTGCCCGCCACATCAGCCAGGTCGCACCCGTGACAGGCAGTTTCCACGGCCAGTCCGGTGACCTGGTGGGGATGAAAGTGGAAGTTGCAGTCACGGCAGCATGAACGGCGCCTTTGGCCACGACCATGAAAGCCCGCAATGTGGCCGTCGGTTATGACAGATCCCTTTGCCACCGCCCTGCAAGCACTTTCAGCACCGGATTCCGGGCCACTACGCTACAGACAAGGCTGGGCCATGCGTCAGACCCGTCAAACCTTCGCTTCGACCGGTTTGATGCCTGCGATCAACCCGGCCAGTGCCATCGGAAACGGGAAGATTATGGCCGAGGTCTTCTCTGCTGCGATGATGTTGAGTGAGCTGAGATAGCGCAGCTGCATCGCGCCAGGGTCGCGGGGCATGATCTGCGCGGCTTCCAGCAGTTTCTCGGCTGCCTGCGCCGCGCCTAACCTTGGCGCGGCGCGCGCGCTCGGTTTCAGCCTGACGAGCGCTGGCAAGGTGTTTCCTTGCTCTAGCGGACAGGCACGACCTGGAACCTGATCGAGGTTAAAGCCCGGACCTGACAGATGTCTTGACGAAGGGATTGTCGGCCGGGTCGCTGCGGGACGACCTGACGCTGACCCTTTCAGCGTGCCTGCGTGCGGGTCCAGACCACGACATCGCTCAGCAGGGTCTGCGTGGCCGTCTCGAATCCTCTGACCACCGCCAGCGTGTCGTCAGAAGCGACACTGGCCGTGGCCGCGAAGCGGCGCGATGAGACGATCTGCCTGTCGGATTCGCGGATCAGTGTTGCCATGACGCCAACCCGGACGGTTAGCGGGGTCGTGGCCGCCCCCGAGGGTTCGGCGTGAAAGTCCTGCAAGTCGGTCATGAGCGTGTAATCGGGTTGCAGCCCTGCAGCCGTACGCCCCACCAGCCGGAAGCCACCCAGGTTCTGGAACGACGCCACCATCAAGGTCTGAACCAGCGCGGGAGTGGGTTCGGACCAGCGGCCATCGGGCAGATACTGGGCCTGGACCGGGCGCGGCTTGATCATGATCCGGTCTGTTGCCAAGCCCCCGGCCGAAGAGGGCAGTTCGACAATCAGATGTCGTTCCCCCATGACGGCATCGCCCCCGATCCGGGCGACGGGGATCAGGGTATAGGCGTCCATGCGCGCACTGGCGTCGGACACTGCGGTCAGGGCACCGCAACCGGCCAAGAGCGTCAGGATCAGCGCAAGGGGTGCGAAAGGGAATCGCTGCATTTGTGTCATCTCCGGTAGTCCGGGGTTTGGGTACCCAGAAGGAAGCGCCCCGGATCGTTGCCGATCCGGGTGGTCAGGGCATTGATGTTGGCGACCAGGCCCCGCGCCTCGGTGGCGAAGGTGCCAAACTGGGGCAGGCTTTTGCTGGTGAAACCTTCCAGCCCCGACGCCGCGCGGCCGAAGTCACCGATCACCGTGTCAATGCTGCGCAGGATGGCTGGGATGTCGGCGCCGATTATCGCGTTGGCCCCGGCAAAGGTGCCCTGCGCCTCGATCAAGGCGGCATCGACGCGGGTCAGCGTCACCTCGGTTGCAGCCATGACCGACTCGACTTGCGCGGCCATGGTATCGACCCTGGCGGTGGCGCGTTCCACATTTATCATGATCGCGGTGATCGCCGCCCCGTTTTCGGGGGTGGTAAAGGCCCGGATGTCGCGCATCAGCAGGATGGCTTCGGCCAGCAGGCCGGGCGCGTCGGCGATCAGCCCCTGCATGACTGACGGTCTGGATCCGATAACCGCAACATCGCCCGGCGGGACAGGCTGCAGGGGCGGCGAGGCGGCGCTGCCCCCCTCAAGCGCCACAAAAGACACCCCGGTGACGACCTGCGTGGCCAGACTGGCCATGGTGTCAGTGCGGATGGGTGTGCTGGCATAGATCTCGATCCGCACGCGCACCAGCGCGGGGTTGTCCCGGTCCAGGGCGATGCTCAGAACCTGTCCGACGCTGACGCCGTTATACTGCACCGCGCTGGCCTGCCCCAGCCCGGCCACGCTGTCAAAAACGATGTCATACTGGGCATAGGTGCGGTCAAGCTGTAATTTGGACAGCCACAGGATGAACCCCAGCATTGCCAGCAGGCCGACGATCGCGAAAACCCCGACAAGGATGAACCGCGCGCGGGTTTCCATCAGTGCCCCCCTGCGCCAGGCTGCGCGGCATGGGCGCGGGGGCCATGAAAATAGGAATGGACCCAAGGATCCTCGACCAGAAGCATATCCGCCATAGTCCCGACGGCCAGCACCTTGCCCCCGGCCAGCACAGCGACGCGGTCACAGGTGGCGTGCAGCGTGTCCAGGTCATGCGTGACCAGAAACACGGTCAGCCCCAGCGCCTGTTGCAGCGCGACGAGCAACCTGTCGAATTCCGACGCGCCGATCGGGTCCAGCCCGGCGGTAGGTTCGTCAAGGAACAGGATCTCGGGGTCCAGAGCCAGCGCCCTGGCCAGCCCTGCGCGCTTGCGCATTCCGCCCGATAGCTCGGCCGGGAACAGATCGCCCGCTGCGGGGGACAGGCCGACCAGCGCGATCCGCAGATCGGCCAGTGCGGTGCGGGTGGCGGCGTCGATGCCCAGCCGCTCGCGCATCGGGGCCTCGACATTCTCGCGCACGCTCAGCGACGAGAACAGCGCCCCGTCCTGAAACATCACGCCCCAGCGGTTCTGCACCGCGTGCAGCGCGGCCGGGTCCGCGTTCAGCACATCGGTTCCCAAAACCGTGATCTGCCCGCCGCTCGGGCGCTTCAGCCCGACGATGCTGCGCAACAGGACCGACTTGCCGGTGCCCGACCCGCCGACCACGCCCAGCACCTCGCCTCGCAGTACATCCAGGTCAAGCCCGTCATGCACGACCGTTGCACCAAAGCGGGTGGTCAGGTTGCGAACGGTGATGACGGGTGCGCCGGCCATCAGATCCCCCAGACCGAGAAGAAGATCGAAAACAGCGCATCGACGACGATCACCAAAAAGATCGCCACCACCACCGACCGAGAGGTGCGGTTGCCCAGCGATTCCGCATTGCCGCCGACCTGCATCCCCTGATGGCAGCCAACCACCCCGATGATCAGCGCAAAGACCGGCGCCTTTGACAGGCCGATCAGCAGGTGTGACACATCAGTGTTGGCCAGAAGCTGGGTTTGGAACATCCCCGGCGAGATGCCAAGCTGGGTCCAGGCCATCAGCCCGCCGCCAACCAGACCGGCCATATTGGCGATGAAGCCCAGCACCGGCAGCAGGATGACCAGTGCCAGCACCCGCGGCAGGACCAGCAGTTCGATGGGGTCCAGGCCCAGGACGCGCATGGCGTCGATCTCCTCGCGCATCTTCATCGACCCGATCGCAGCGGTAAAGGCCGATGCCGAACGTCCGGCCACTATGATCGCAGTCAACAGGATGCCCAGTTCGCGCAGGATCGAGATGGCGATCAGGTCAACGACGAACACCTCGGCCCCGAACTGGCGCAGCTGCGCGGCCCCCTGAAAGGCCAGGACGATCCCGATCAGGAACCCCATCAACGCCACGATGGGCACCGCGTTCAGCCCAGCCTGGTGCATGTGATGGACAAGGGCAGTGCCCCGCAGGCGCGATGGGTGAAGGGCCGTGCGCGCCACCCGTGCCATCACGATGCCAAGGAAGGCTATGGCATCCGCGATATTGGCAGCATTTGCGCTGAGCGTCTGCCCAAGCGTAGCCAGAATATCTGCAGCAAATACGGCAATGGGCCGACGCGGGCCATGCTGCGATACATCCGACAGCGCCTTGGGCAAGGCAGCGGTCACGGTCTTCAGCAACAGGGTTTGTGACGGGTTCGCGCCGATGACCCCCATCCCGTCACCCGTGCGCACTGTGGCTTGCTGGCGGCGGGCCACCAGCCAAGCCCCCGCCGTATCCAGAGCCGTTACGCCTGAAAGATCAATGAACACCGCTTCGCGACCCGCCCAAAGGCGCGCGCGCGTTTCGGACAGGTTGGCCAGTGTAACAGGCCCGGTCAGGGTGATTGTCTTTGGCATCTGTCCGGCGGTGTCAGTCACCAACGCGTATCCCTGTCATGTTGCCCATGATGCCGAAGGCGCTGAGCAGCCACAGGATCACGGCAATTACGATGACGACATTCAGGATGGATTTGATCTTCCGGTCCATCGGGATGTAGGTGTTCACCAGCCACAGCAGAACACCGACGACAATGAGTGTGACGATCAGATTGATCAGGGGCATGGTGCTTTTCCTTGTGCTTACGAAGCTGCCTGACCAATCGCGGTGGCAGGTCGCGTCCGACGGCCTGCAACGGCGACCGGACATTGAAATAAGCCCTCTCCCTTAGCGTATCTGGGGCGCGCCAAAACTGATCCGGGTTAGTGACCGGGGGGCGCTGTTGCGGGCGCGGTGGGTAGATCACACTTTCCGGGCACCTTGGGCATCTTGATCGGTTCGCGCCCAACAACTCGCAATGCTATGATTTTTTGTGTGAAACAGGAGTTTGCGGCCGCGCTTGATTTCTGAGCTTTGGTTCTGTCCGACCGAAAACCTTGCAATTTCGGGATGGGCGATCAAGACGAAGCCGCGAATGCAAGGGCAAGATGCTCAGTTTCGTGCGCGCCTCGTCGAGGCCTTTCCGTCCGAGGTTGGCCCGCCCGCAACGCCCCTGAGACTGGTTGCGGGCTTTCTCTATGCCCGGTATTCCATCAACAGAGCCGATGCAGCCAACCAGATCCAGCGTTTATTGTTTTATCCATGTAATCCCTGATCCAGATCAGGGCATCACCAGTTCTGACTTGATATTCGTCCATGCAAGACCCCCGCCCTTGGGCACAGGTCTGCGCATGGAGATGGAATGGCCGGAATTGACACCCAAAAACCAGTTGGCCTTGCCACGCAGGACGAAAGGGGCTTGTCCCCCGACGGGGCGATGCAGCTTCCGATTGTGCGGCCCGCCCCCCCTGTCACTAAAGAAGCGGCAGGGCACAAAGGCTGGTTGTGGGCGGGCGGGGTCGCGCTGCTCGTCGCCTCGGCAACGATAGTCTATTGGCAACCCTGGGGTTCCACACCTGTCCCGGTTGCGACCGAAGTCGCGCAGCTTGCGCCGGTGACGCGGGTTCTGGCCGTGAACGGGCGGCTTGCCGCATTGCAATCGGTGGATCTGCGCCCCCAGGTCAGCGGTCCGCTGATCGCGGTGACTGTGGCCGAAGGGGACATTCTGCGCGCTGGCGATGAACTGGCGCGGATTGATCCGGCTGCACAACTGGCCATCTCGCGACAGGCAATCGCGGGGCTCGATGCAGCGCTGGTGGCGCAGGCGCAGGCACAGGCGACTTTGGCGCGGACTGCGGCGTTGGGGGCGAATGTGTCGCGTGCGGTGCTTGACGCCGCCACCAGTTCCGCACAATCCGCAGCGCAAGACGTGGCGCGGGCAACGGCGCTGGTTGATCAGGCGCAGATCCAGCTGGCCAACTTCACCTTGCGCGCCCCGATCTCGGGGACGGTTCTGGCGCTGCACGTGGAAACTGGCCAGACGGTCGATCCGTCAACGCGGCTTCTGACGATCGCGGACCTGACAGGGCTGGTGGTCGAAACGGACGTGGACGAAGCCTATGCGACCCAGATCCGCGCGGGCCTTCCCGCAGTTCTGCGGCTGGCAGGAGAGGCCACCACGCGAAACGGCCGCGTCAGCTTCGTATCCCAGCGCGTTGATGCCGCGACAGGCGGGCTGGCCGTGCAGCTTGAATTCACGCAGGCCGTCACAGCCCCTGTCGGGCTGACTGTGACCGCCAATATCATCGTTGATCAGCTGGCGGCGGCGCTGACTGTGCCGCGCGCGGCTCTTGTGCCGACGGACGCAGGCACCGGGGTCTTTGTGGTGACTGACGGCATGCCTCAAAGCCGCGCTGTCAAGGTGATCGACTGGCCCGCAGCGCGGCTGGTCGTGACGGACGGGCTTGTGCCGGGCGATCGCGTGATCACGGATGCGACAGGTATCAGCCACGGGCAAGCTGTGCGCATGGGGCAACCCTGATGCTCTATGCGCTCAAGATCGCCGCCCGCTACCTGACGGCCAGCAAGGCGCAAACGGCCTTACTGGTGTCGGGTGTTGCCGTGGGGGTGTTCATTTTCATCTTCATGTCGGCCCTGATCGGGGGGCTGGCCGAATTCATCCTGTCGCGCACGGTGGGCGATATCAGCCATGTGACGATCAAGGCCGAAGATCGTGACCCGGCCATCCTGATCGCGCCGGATGGCCATGTCCTTGCTGTGACCGAACGCGGGCGCGCGCGGACAGCCACGCTGGCCGAAGCGGCCACCTTTGTCCCCCTGATCGAAACTGTGCCCGGTGTGACAGCCGTTTCCCCGCAGATCAGTGGCGCCGGGTTCGTGATGCGCGGCGCGCAGGTGGCGCAAGTGTCTGTGACCGGACTGGAGCCGGGACGCGAATCCGCGATTTTGGACTTGGACGGCTACATCATCGACGGAACGGCGCGGCTGGGGTCGGGGACTGTCGTGCTGGGCCAGCGGCTGGTTGATGATCTGTCGCTGCGGCTGGGCCAGACAATGCGGCTGCAATCCTCTGGCGGGGTGTCGATGGTGCTGACGCTGACGGGCATTTTCCAGACCGGCAATGGTATGATCGACGCCAGCAGCGCTTTTGTCGCACTGCCCACGGCGCGCACGCTGTTCGCTTTGCCCCAAGGGGTGACGCGGATCGAAATCAAGCTGGCCGACCTGAACGCGGCTGACGACACTGCGCAGCGCATCCGCGCGCTGACCGGGCTGGATGCCGTGCCCTGGACTGACGGGGCCGAACAATTGATGGAGGCGCTGAACGCGCAGGCACAAACGGGCTATTTCCTGAAATCCTTTGCGCTGATTACGATTGTGATCGGCGTGGCCTCGGCGCTGCTTTTGTCCACCTATCGCCGCCGCCCGGAAATCGGGATCATGCGGGCGATGGGGGCGGGACGGGGGTTCGTGGTCTTTGTGTTCGTCACCCAAGGGGCGCTGATCGGGCTGATGGGCGGGCTGACGGGGGCGGCGCTTGGGTATCTGGCACTGCTCCCCTTTCCCGCGCGCGACGATTTCCGCGTGGGCACGCTGCCGATGGACATTACCCAGGGGTCGTATGGTCTGGCCATCACGCTGACCGTGATCGGCGCGATCCTTGCGTCCATCCTGCCTGCGCGGGCTGCCGCAAGGGTCGATCCGGTGACGGCAATTGGCCAATGAGCGCGCTGTTGGAAGTGGACAATCTGTTCAAGACCTTTGGTCAGGGCGAGGCCGCAACCCGCGTCCTGCGCGGTCTGTCGCTGACACTGGAAGCGGGCGCGATGGCGGCGCTGCTGGGCCCGTCTGGGTCGGGGAAAAGTACGCTCCTGACCATTCTGGGCACGCTGATGAAACCCACATCGGGCAGCCATGTCATGCTGGGCGTCAATCTGGTCGCCGCCGATGACCGCGCCCTGACCGAGTTTCGCAACCGCCATATCGGCTTTGTGTTTCAGTTCCACAACCTGCTGCCCGACTTCACCGCGCTCGAAAACGTGGTGTTCCCCACAGCGGTGCGCGAAGGGCGCGAAACCCCTGCCGCGCGGGCACGCGGACGCGACTTGCTGACGCGCATGGGGCTGGGCGAGCGGATCGACTTTCCCTCCGCTAACCTGTCGGGCGGCCAGAAGCAGCGCGTCGCCGTCGCGCGCGCGCTGATGAACCGGCCTGAACTGGTGCTCGCGGACGAACCAACCGGCAATCTGGACCGCGAGTCGGCCATGCAGGTCATGGACCTGATCGCGGAAATCAACCGCGATGAAGGCACGACATTCCTGATTTCCACCCATGACGAGAAGATCGCGGGTCTGTGCCGGCGGCAGATCGTGGTGGGCGATGGGGTGGTGACGGGGTGAGGGGACGGCGGCTGTGCGGGACGAAGCGGACAGTCAGGGACCTGTGGTCCAGCTGGTTTACAATGTATAAGCTGTGCCGATAGGTTCGATATCCACACCCATGGGGCCCTCGCAATGACAACTGGTAAACGAATTGTTCTCTCAAGCGACCATGCTGGTATTCAGTTGCGCAGGACCATTGCGCTTCATATCGAAGCGCTTGGTTGGGAAGCCATCGACATAGGGCCCATGACAACGGAAAGCACACACTATCCCATTCATGGCGAAGAAGCAGCGCGGAGTGTAGCTTCTGGTAATTGCCGTTTTGGTATCATACTTTGCGGCACCGGACAGGGCATCATGATGGCTGCAAATAAAGTAAAGGGCATCCGCTGCGGTGTATGCGCCGATACATTTTCTGCTCGAATGATCCGTCAGCACAACGATGCAAACATGCTTGCGCTCGGTGTTCGCGTCGTCGGTGAGGGGCTTGCCCTGGATATCGTCGATGCTTTCTTGACCGCACAGTTCGAAGGTGGACGGCATGCAACACGGGTGGACATGATCCAGACACTGGAGGGGTAACGCGCTCCGTCGCCTACCGTCCGCTCAGGTGAAGGTTTTCTGATGCGGGTCGCGTCGGAACGCTGCGCACTGGCGCGACTA
>REBU01000101.1 GCA_007692585.1 Paracoccaceae bacterium
CTGCGCGACCTGCGCCGGATCTGGGCGCAGACGCTGGCCATCGCGCTGGTGCTGGGCTGCGGGGTGATGGTGCTGGTGGGCGCGCAGGCGACACAGGCGACGCTGCTGCAGACGCAGGCCGCCTATTACGAGCGCCACCGTTTCGCAGATGTCTTTGCCGGGGTCACCCGCGCCCCTGCGGATGTCGTGCAGGCGGCCAGTCTGATCCCCGGTGTGGCGCAGGCCGAAGGGCGGATCAGTTTTCACGCGGTGCTCGACATTGACGGCATGACCGAACCGGCCACCGCGCGCATCCTGTCCCTGCCCCCGGCTGGACCCGCCCTGAACCTGCCGCTCTTGCGCCTTGGCCGCCTGCCGGACCCTGGGCGCGCCGATGAAGTGGCCCTGTCCGAGCCTTTCGCCGAGGCCCATGATCTGACCCCTGGCCGCCGTATCGCAGGCGTGCTCAATGGCCAGTTGCGCGAACTGACCGTGACCGGCTGGGTGCTGAGCCCGGAATTCATCTACACCATGGCCCCTGGCGCGATGATGCCCGATGACCGCCGCTACGGGGTGATCTGGATGAACGAAGACGCCGCTGCGGCTGCGATGGACATGGGCGGGGCGGTCAATGACATTGCGCTGCGTCTGACCCGCGACGGCGACGAACGCGCCGTGATTGCCGCGCTGGACCAGCTTCTGGACCCGTTCGGCGGCACCGGCGCTTACGGTCGCGACCGGCAGGCATCGCATGCCTTTCTTGCCGGCGAGCTGACACAGCTCGGGGCGATGGCCGCCTATGTGCCGCCGATTTTCCTGATCGTGGCGGCGTTTCTGGTCAATATGGTGCTTGGCCGCCTGCTTGCGATGGAACGCGTGCAGATCGGGCTGCTGAAGGCTCTGGGCTACGGGCGGCGCGAAATCGCGGGCCATTACCTGAAACTCGCAGTCCTGATCGGGGGCTGTGGCGTGCTGAGCGGATGGGTCTTCGGCTGGTGGATCGCGGGGGCGCTGATCGGGCTTTATGGCGATTTCTTCCGCTTTCCGTTCATCCTCCATGACTGGGGCACGCAAGCGCTTGTCCTGTCGGCGGCCCTGGGCATGGCGACCGCCCTGCTTGGCGCGCTGCGTGCGGTGTGGTCGGCACTGAAACTGCCCGCCGCCGAAGCGATGCAACCCCCTGCCCCGCCCAGCTTTGCGCGAGGGGGTGCGGATCGGGTATTGCGCCGCTTGCGCTTGCGCCAGACCACGATGATGATCCTGCGCTCGATCCTGCGCTGGCCGGGCCGCGCGGCCATCACCCTGTTCGGGGTCGCGGCCTCGGTCGGGGTGCTGGTGATGAGCTATTTCATCTTTGACGCCGTGGACCAGCTGGCCAACAGCGTTTTTCAGCAGGCCAACCGCCAGCAAGTCACGCTGATGCTGGCGCAGCCCCGGACCGAGCGCGCTGTCGCTGATGCCCTGACCCTGCCGGGCGTGGTGGCGGCGGAAGGTGCCTTTGTGTTGCCGGTGCGCGCCGCGCATGGCCACCGCACGCGCCTGACCGCGCTGCAGGGCCATTTCCCCAAGGCCGAGCTGGCGCGGCTGGTGGATGACACGGGGCGCGTGATTGCGCTGCCGCAAGACGGGGTGATCCTGCCCGAAATGCTCGCCCGTGCGTTGCAGATCGAAGCGGGCGAGATCCTGCGGCTGGACCTCTTGGCCGCGCCGCGCACAACGCTTGCGCTTCCGGTCGCGGGGATCATCGCACAGGGCATGGGGCAAGAGGCGCATATCTCGGCAGATGCGCTGTTTGCGGCGATGGACAGCGTGGCACAGGTGAACATGATCCACCTCGCCGTGCAGCCGGACCAGATGGCAGCGCTCAACCTCGCGATCAAGGATATTCCGGCCGTATCCGCGCTGACCGACTGGGCCGAAGTGCGCCGCCAGTTCGATGCCACGCTGAGCGAGAACCTGTTGACCATGGTGGCGATCTACACACTGATCGGGGTGCTGATCGCCATCGGGGTGGTCTATAATGCCGCGCGCATCCAGCTGTCCGAACGCAGCTATGAGCTGGCCAGCCTGCGCGTTCTGGGCTTCAGCCGCGCGGAAACGGGCTATGTTCTGGTCGGCGAGATCATGCTTCTGACGTTGCTTGCCATCCCGCTGGGCTGGGGGCTGGGCTATTTTCTGGCGCTTGGTCTGGTCGATGCGATGTCGACGGACATGTTTCAGATCCCGTTCCACATCACCCGCCGCACCTTCGCACTGGCGGCGATCGCGGTGTTTCTGGCATCACTGGCCTGCGTATTGATGGTGCGGCGCAGGCTCGATCATGTGGATCTGGCAACAGCGCTGAAGGCGCGCGACTGAGAGAGGGCAAGAGATGAGTATCCTGCGCAAACTGGGGTTCGGACTGGTCGCCACCACGCTGGTCGCTGCGGTGGTCTGGGCCGTCATGCCGCAGCCTGTGCCGGTCGATCTGGCAGCGGTGACACGCGGCCCGATGCAGGGCGAGATCCTTGCGCAAGGTGTGACCCGCGTCCGCGCGCCGCATGCGATCACAGCCCCGATCACGGGCGCGGCCACGCGCTCGCCGGTTGACGTGGGCGATCATGTCATCGCCGGTCAGACCGTGGTCGCTGTGATCCAGCCCGCCGAACCTGTGCTGATGGACGCGCGCACCCGCGCCCAGGCCGAGGCCAGCGTGACCGAAGCGCAGGCCGCAGTCGCTGTGGCGCAAAGCAATCTGCAGCAGGCGGAAAGCGGGCGCGTACATGCCGAACGCCAGCTGGAGCGCAGCCGCAGCCTGGCCGAAGGCGGCACAATTCCGCGTCGCATGCTTGAAGATATCGAGGCCGCATATCTTTCCGCGCAGCAGACCCTTGATGCGGCACGCGCGCAGCTTGACCTGACCCGCGCCGCGCTCGCGCGGGCGGAGGCGCAGTTGCTGGCCCCGCAGGCCCTGACCGACCCTGATGCCCCGCCCGGTGCGTGCTGTCTGCAGATCAGGGCGCCCCAAAGCGGGATTGTGCTGCAGATCAGTGATCAGAATGCGCGGCTGGTGCAGGCCGGAAGCCCGCTTCTGACCATCGGGGATCTGGCGCAGATGGAAATCGAGCTTGATATCCTGTCGCCGGATGCGGTCGCGATCCCCGCAGGCGCGCAAGCGCTGGTCGAGCGCTGGGGCGGAGCAGGCACGCTGGAAGCGCGGCTGCGGCGTATCGATCCGGCGGCCTTCACGCGCGTCTCGGCGCTGGGGATCGAAGAACAGCGCGTGCGGCTGCGTCTGGACCTGATCAGCCCGCCCGAAGATCGCGCCGGTCTGGGCGACGGATTTCGTGTCCATGTCCGGCTGATCGTCTGGGCGGACGACGATCTCTTGCAAGTCCCGCAAGCCGCCCTGTTCCGCGATGGCGATGGCTGGGCCGTCTTGCTGCGCGACGGGGACAGGGCGCGCCACCAGCGCGTCGAGATCGGCCGGCATGCCGCAGGCCAGGTCGAAGTTCTGGCCGGCCTAGAGGAAGGCGCGCAGGTGGTGCTTTTCCCCGCCAGTTCATTGACCGAAGGCACGAAACTCATTGCGCGGGACTAGACGCGGCGGCGCTCCGGTTTAACAACTGCGCTTGCCGCTGCACGCAGCCTGTCGCGCCGGATACCCCCGCAATCGCGCGACGGCGCGCAACGCGATATCCGCGCCGAATTGGCATTGGTGGAGGCGGCACAGTGCTTTATCGTGGGGCTGCGGGAATCACGTCAAGGATATTGCCCATGCTGACCCTCGTCTGTCATCGCAAGGCCCCTGAGGCCGGGGACGCCCTGACCCATTTCTACCGGGTCGAGATCAGCTACAATCTGTTCGGCGAATATACGGTCGTCCGCGAATGGGGGCGGGTCGGGACGCGTGGACGACATGTCAGCATCTGGTTCGCCAATCTGCGCGACGCGGTTCTCGTCGCGGATCATGCCGTGCACCGCGCGACAGACCGGGGATATGCCCTGACCGAAAGTCTTTTTGCCACGGCTGCTTGACGCGGTACTGGCAGGCTTGCGCGGACGGGCCGATGCCAGCCCCCGTGGACGATGCGACCTTGCGGCGGCCATACGCGCCAGTGCGCCCGGCACAGGGGTTGTCACAGGAGTTGTCGGGCGCGCTCGATGCGTTGTTTAAAGGCGCGGGTCAAGCCCTTGCGCAACTGCGGTCAGGCACTTGCGCAAAACTGCCTGAGATCTTCGCTCAGGCAGATCCTGACGCGGAATGATAGCTCAGCAACGGTTTGAGAGCCGCAGCTGTCCGATCGCGTCCCTGCATGCCGGAGGGGCGAGAGGCACGCCAAGCGCGCGCCCTGGTCAGGCGTTTTCGAACAGGATCGACTTGGCCCCTTCCCAAAGCACAGATTTCCCAAGTGCTGGAAGATTTTCCAACCCACCGGTCAATGTGATGAAATGGTTGCCGGCCAGTTGCCCCATCTTCGAGCTGAAATCGACCCCGCCATAGGCGAGCAGAATCTCTGTCTCGCTGATCCCGCCGGGATAGAGGATGATATGTCCGGGGGCCGGATGGCTGGTGTGGTTTTCGTATCCCACGCCGAAATCGGTCTCGCCCAAGGGCACCCAAACCCCCTCGCCCGACCAGCGCACATGCACGATCTGGCTGCGATAGGGCATGTGCTTGCGAAAGGCCGCCACGGTCTGCGGCGCGAGCGCGGTTTCGAAATGGCCGGTGAAGACGAAATCGCCGGCAGTGATTTTCAGCTTGTCCATTGGTCTGTCCTTCTCTTTCTCTGTCTTGTTTATCGGTCGCCAAAACCCGGACGCGCCACATTTGCGCGTCAGACCGGGCCAGGGCGGGTCGAGACATGAGCCGCACTCAGCAGCAGCAGTGCAGCCCCTCGACATGATGGCGCGCAAGATTCGCGACCAGGTCAGGCATGGCGCGTCGGATGTCATGCGTCTGGGGCCAGGCCCTTCGCATCGCCTCGAGCAGCTGGCTTTCGTTCTCGGCCAGATCGAAAGCTGCAAGCCTGCCATCGGCCACGACCTGACGCCCGGCCACCGTCAGGTTGCGCACATGCGCCTTGGTGCCTTTCGCCAGCAGCAGGCTGAGCGGTGCGGTATCAGGGTCAATCAGCTCGGCGGCGAGCGCGTCCCAGTCGAGTTCCAGCAGATCAGCTGGACCGCCCGGCGCGATCACGCCGCCATCCTTGCGCCCGGTGATCGCAAAAAACCCGTTTGCGCCGACCATCCGGATCAGCTGGTCACGGCTCATGAAGCGCTCGAACCCGCGCGCCTTGTGAAGGGCGTAGCCCAGACGCATTTCGCGCAGCGCATCCTCATCCTCGTCAAAGGCGAGACCGTCCAGACCCATCGCCACACGGCATCCGCGCCGCAGCATCTCGCCCACCGGGGCAACACCGGAGCTGACGATCAGGTTGGAGCTGGGATTGGTCACGATGGTCGCACCGCGTTCGGCGATCAGCTCCATCTCATCTGGCCGCAAGTAGATGCAATGCGCGAAGGACACCCGGTCATTCAGCAACCCGATCCGGTCCAGATGGGTGACAATGCCCTCCGGGTAGGTCTGGTCGGCCCAGTCGCGCTGATAGCGGGTTTCCAGCAGGTGCATATGGACGCGGCGGCCGTGCTTGGCGGAGTTGGCCGCGATCATCTCCAACAACGCATCGCTGCACCATTGCACGCCTGCGGGGCCGTATTGAACCGTCACCCCGTCGCCCTCGATCTCGGCGGCAACGGCTTCGACCATCGCCACCTGTTCGGCGGCGGGCAGATAGGGCTTGAGGAACCTGCGCTTTACCGTTTCGGCATGCTCCGCGCCCAGCGCCTCCAAAAGCTGCGCCTGCCCTCCGTAGACCAGCGGATTGCGGTCCCGGCAATGGATCGCGAAGCCCAGATGCAGGCCCACATCGCGCGCTGCCCGTGCGACCTCGCGCGCTTCGGTCGGGAAATCGGTCAGGCCCTGAACGCGGGTGTAATGCGCCATGACCGCCCCCGCGCCCCCCATCGCGGAGCGGCCAAACGCGACGGTCGAGGCCAGATAGGGGTCCACCGACGGGATCAACGCCAGATAGGGCAGCCAGGCTTCCAGCGGCACATCATAGCTGTCCACCTGGCTGAGCCGGGCGAGGCGCGCATGGTCATGGGCGTTAGCGATGGGAGGCAGGACCAGCCCACCTCCCGCGCCTGAGGGGCCAGAGGACACGCTTCCCACCTGCCCGCCTGTCAGCGTGATCCGCTGATGCGCGCTTGCCCGCGCCTCCGGGCCGGGTAGCAGCCATCTTGCGTCAATCGTGGTCATCTGGATCCCCTTTTCAATGCGTCAGTCAAGGCTGAGTTGACGGTCTTCAAGCGGCGGAAGGAAGCTTGCGTTGAAGATCTCGTCCACCTCGGGCGTGCGGGGCAGGTCATAGATGTCAACAAGGATATCGATGGCCGCAGCCATCCGCTCCGGGTCGATGGCACCCATGCCGTTCGCGTCGGTTTCCTCGGTCACGAAATGGGTCCGCAGGGCGAAATCAAAGCGCAGTTTCTCGGTCGCAGGATCGATCAGCGGCTCGACCGCGGACAGAACAGCAATCCCGGCATCCATATCCTGCGCCACTTCCAGCAGCGCACGGTTGAGCGCGCGCGTCAGGCCCGCCACGGCCTCGGGGTTTTCGTCGACCATCTTGCGCGATACCATCAGCCCGTTGGAATAAAGCGGCATCCCGTAATCGGAATACATGAACCAGCGCAGATCCGTCGTCGGATCAAGTCCGATGGAGCTCATATTGGCATAGCTCGTCACACTGAACACGGCCGACACATCGACATCATTGTTGATGAGCATCTGCTCCTGCAGGTTGGGCGTCATGTTGATGACATCGATGCCGGAAATGTCGATATCATTGATCGACGCGAGCGCCGGCAGCAGCATCCCTGCGGCAGCGCCGGCAGGTGTGCCCAAACGCTTGCCCGCGATGTCGCCCAACTCCTTGATATCGCTGTCAGCCTTGGTGATCAGCGCGAAGGGTGGCGAATTATAGAGCATGTAGGTCATCACTGGCGCGGTCTCGCCACGGGCAGCGACCTGCACGATGGCATTCACATCGCCAAGCCCTGCGTCATAGGAACCCGACACGATCCGGGTAACTGTCGCGGCCGAGCCTTCGCCCTGGTCGATGGTGACATTCAGGCCCTCATCTGCGAAGTAGCCCTGCTCCTGCGCCCAGAACACAAAGGCATGGATGCCCTGATAGCGCCAGTCGAGCGTGAAACGGATATCGGTCGCAGCAGCGGGTGTGGCCAGCATGGCCAGACAAAAGGTGAGTTTGCGAAACATGGATCTTCCTTGGGTTGAGGGTTGGGGACATTTGGGACTCAGTGGTCTTACACAGCACCGTCCTTGCGCATCGCCCAGCCCACGACCCGCCGTTCGATCAGCGAGAAGATGACATAGAGCGACACGCCCATGGTCGCGAGCACGAACAGACCCGCGAAGACGAGGGGGACGTTAAAGGACGCCGAGGCGATCATCATCATGTTGCCCACGCCACGGTTTGACGCGACAGTTTCGGCGACCACGGAGCCGACAAAAGCCAGCGTGACCGACACTTTCAGCGAGGCGAAGAAATACGGCATGGCGCGCGGCAGGGCGACGTTCCAGAGGATGTCGAGCTTCGAGGCTTTCATGGATTTCATCACGTCCTCCAGTTCCGGCTCGACGGTCGCGAGACCCGTGGCGACATTTACGACAATCGGGAAAATGCAGATGATCATCGCCGTCAGGATCGCCGGGACCGTCCCCGCTCCGAACCAGAGCACGAAGATCGGCACGACGGCGACTTTCGGGATCGAGGAAATGCCAACGAGCAGCGGATAGGCCGTGTCATAGGCCAGACGTGACGAGCCGATCAGCGTGCCCAGTGACAGCCCGATCATAACTCCGATGGAGAAGCCCATCAGCGTGGTGTAGAGGGTTTGCTTGGCATGGGGCCAGATGGCCGGCCCGCGTGCGTAGAGCGTCGAGAGGATCTCGGAGGGGCGCGGCAGGATCAGGCTGGAGATGCCGAAGGCCATGACTGCAACTTCCCAGAACACGAACAGGCCGATGATCAGGCTGATCGAGGCGGCGCGGCGGCGGATACTGGCCATCATTTCGGGCTCTCCTTCGGCGAATGGACAATCATGCTGCGCAGATGCTGGATGGTGCTCACGAAGTCGGGCTCATAGGTCATCTCGACTGTGCGGGGCCGCTCAAAGGACACAACGCGATCTTCAAGGATCCGGCCCGGACGCGGGCTCATCACGCAGATGCGGTTGGCGAGATACGCCGCCTCGCGCAGGTCATGGGTCACGAGGATGACCGTGGTGGTGGTCGCCATCCACAGCTCCTGCAACGTGCCCCACAACTCCTCGCGGGTGAACTGGTCCAGCGCGCCGAAAGGTTCATCGAGCAGCAGCAGGTCCGGCTCATGGATCAGCGCGCGGCACAGATTGGCGCGTTGCATCATCCCGCCCGACAACTGCCAGGGATAGCTGTCGGCAAAGTCGCGCAAGCCCACCTGCGCCAGCAGCGCGTCGACCTTGTCGCGATACTCACCGCGGCGCTTGGCGCGGTAGTGCTGGCGAAATGGTGGCACGATCTTGAGCGGCAGCATGACATTATCGCGGATCGTCATCCAGGGCAGCAGGGTCGAGGACTGGAACGCCATGCCGACGCGCACAGGCTTTGCGCCCAACTCGCGCCCGCCGAACAGGATGAACCCGGCCGAGGGCTGCAACAGCTCGGCGGCGAGTTTCAGCAGCGTGGATTTTCCGCAGCCCGAAGGGCCGACAAGGGCCACGAAATCGCCCTCGGACACCGCCAGACTGGTCGGCTCGAGCGCGCGCACCCTGTCGGGACCGCGCCCATAATCCACGGCCACGCCTTCGAACTGGATGAGTGGGGTTTTCAGGGTCTGGGGAGAGAGCATCATGTTCAGCCTTTCTGACCAAGGATCGCCGCAAGGCTCTGGTCGGTATTGCGCGGGGCGGCGGCGGGCATTTGCTGGATGTCCGTGACCTGCCGCCCGTGTCCGGCCATATTGGGGACGAGTTTGCGGTCACGCTGCACAAAGCGCCCGCGCACGAGCGTATGGACCGGCGCGCCGGTCGTCTCGACCCCCTCAAAGGGCGTGATCTTGCCGCGCGAGTGCAGGTTTTGCGCCGCGATGGTCTCGCGCCGGGTCAGATCGACGGCCGCGATATCGGCATGCGCGCCGGGCGCGATGCGCCCTTTCATCGGCCAGAGCCCGAAGGCACGCGCCGGGGCCACAGCAGACATGCGGACATATTGCTCAAGCGTGATGCGCCCTTCCGCGACCGCCGTCAGCATCAACGGCATCTGCGTTTCGACACCGGGAAAGCCACAATCGGCCTGCCAGATATTGTCACGCTGCTTTTCTTCGGGCGTGTGCGGCGCGTGATCCGTGGCGATCATGTCGACCACGCCAGAGGCCAGCGCCTCCCAGATTGCTGCGCTGTCGCGGGCTTCGCGCACTGGCGGGTTGACGCGGATGACCGAGCCCAGCCGCGCATAGTCGCTGCTGTCGAGCATCAGATAACACGGGCAGGTTTCGCCCGTGATATCGACACCGCGCCGCTTGGCCTCGGCCAGCGGCACCAACTCGCCCGCCGAGGAGATATGCAGCACATGGATGCGCGCGCCGGTCCATTCGGCCAGCGCAGCCGCACGGCCCACGGCCTCGATCGCCACGATTTCGGGCCTTGCGGCGATATGGGCCAGCGGATGATGGATCCCCGCCGCTTCCAGCCGCTTCTGGCGCCATGCCATGATCGACCAGGTTTCCGCATGCAGCGACACCCGCAGACCGAGCTTCGCCGCAATCTCGAACCCTTCCAGCATCGCGCCGGTCGAGGGCGAGGGCAGATTGCCGAACGTATTGCCCATGAAACACTTGAAGGCATTGGCCCCGGCTTCCGCCAGCGCTTCCAACTCGCCGATATTGTCCTCGGCCATCAGGCCATAGAGCCCGAAATCCACCCGCGCCTTGCGCGCAAGCTCCTGTTTCTGGCGCAGCTCGACAACAGAGCGCGTCGGCGGATGCGTATTCGGCATCTCGAAGACCGTCGTGACACCCCCCATAGCGGCCGCATCCGTGCCGGTCTGCCAGTCTTCCTTGTGCGTGTAGCCGGGTTCGCGAAAATGCACATGCACGTCGATGGCCCCGGGCAGCAGATGCAGACCGGTGACGTCGACGCGCTCGCGCGCATCCGGCATCGCTTCGGGGGCGCCAACCGCCAGGATATGGCCGTCCTTGATCGCCACATCGGCGCGGGTCTGGCTGCGGTCATCGACGACAATGCCGCCTGTCAGGATCATATCTGCGATCATAGCGCGGCCCACCCCCCGTCAACGGCCAGATCGGCCCCGGTGATTTGTCTTGCCCGATCCGAGGCCAGAAACAGGCAGGCATCGGCCACGTCCTGATCGGTGCTGATGCGGCGCAGCGCGTAATCCGCTGCATGCCGCTCGACCGCTTCATGCTCAGAGATGCCCAGCCGCGCCGCCATTTCCGGCACGACCTTGGTGCGAAACCGTGGCCCGTCGACCATTCCGGGGGCGACATTGTTGACCGTGATCCCGTAGCCGCCAAGCTCCAGCGCGAAGGACTTGGTGACACCGCGCAAGCCCCATTTGCTGGCCGAATAAGCCAGACGCCCGGCCTTGCCGCGCAGCCCGAAGGTGCCACCGACATTGACGATGCGCCCATAGGACTGGCTTTGCATGGTGGGTGTCACGGCGCGGATCATGTTGAACGGGCCGCGCATGTTCAAAAGCACGATCTCATCGAACTCATCCGCGCTCGTCTCAGCGCCGGTCTTGCCGATGGGACCACTTCCCCCCGCGACATTCACGAGAATATCGATACGCCCGCCAAATTCCGCGTCAACCTGAGCGACAGCCTTTGTGCAGGCGTCCTCGTCGGTCATGTCACAGCCGATCACCAGAGCGCGGACGCCCATGGCGCGGGCCTCTTGCGCGACAGGCTCGATGGCGTCAGTGTCGCGACCCAGAAGCGCCAGATCGGCCCCTTCCTGCGCAAATCCCAAGCTAACGGCCGCGCCCAGTCCCTTGGCAGGCCCGGTAATCACCGCGACCCGCCCCTTCAATCCCAGTTCCATTGTCTTTCCCTTGTGTTGCAGTGCCCTGTCCCGGCGCGTCAGCTCCGTGCAAGCGAGGTGACGCGATCTTCCAGCGGCGGCAGAAACGCATCGGTAAAGACCGCCTCGGGCGCAGGCGTTGCGGGCAGTTCATTGGCCTCCACGACGATATCAATGGCGCGTTTGAAGCGATCAGGGTCGACCGCGCCGATGCCGATGCTCGCGCCTTCGGGATGGCTCATTTCATCTTCCAGCGTGGCCATCAGGCGGGCGAGTTCCACGTCCTTATCGATCAGCGGTTCGCGCCGCGCCACAGCGTCAATCGCGGCCTCAGGGTCGGCCAGCGTATCCTTCAGCCCCTGATTGATTGCCGCAACGATACCGCGGATCGCGTCGGGCTGCTCATTGACGAGCTTGCGCGAGGCAATCAGGCAGTTCGAGTAGAGATCCATCCCGTAATCAGCGAAGTTTATCCAGCGGATCTCCTCGTCTGGGTTCATGCCCGACAGGATCGCCGAGAAGCGGATCGTATTGACGAAGCCGAACACGCCCTCGACCTGACCTGTGCGCAACATCTGCTCGCGCAGATTGGCCTGCATGTTGGTGATCTCGATACCGGAGGTGTCGATTCCGGTCATCTTGGCGAAGGCGGGGAACAGCTTGAGCGCCCCGTCATTCGCCGCGCCGCCCAGAAGCCGCCCTTCAAGATCCGCAGGCGTATGGATATCGCTGCTCGAGAGCACCGCGATGGTGAAGGGCGGGCGATTATACATGTTGTAGACGCCGATTGGGGCTTCGTCCGGGCGCTCGACGGCGAGTTGCACGGCGGCATTGATGTCACCAAAGCCCAGATCGTAGGATCCGCCCGCCACCTGCACGACCGCCGCGCCCGAGCCCGAGCCCTGATCCATCGTCAGATCCACCCCGGCATCGGCGAAATAGCCCCGATCCTGCGCCAGAAAGAACCAACCCTGCGGCCCCTGATAGCGCCAGTTCAGGATCATGTTGGCCGACAGGGTCTGCGACCAGGCCGGGCGGGCCAGCGCCCCGGCAAACGCTGCGGCACCAGTGGACGCAAGAAAGGAACGACGGTTGAACTGCATGGTCAATCTCCGTTTTGGGGATGGGGGGGCGTGCGCCCGGTAAGGATGTTTTCAGTGGTGGTGGTGAAGCCATAGAGCATCTCGACCAGCTCAAGGATCGCAGTGCAGGTGGCAGGTGGCGAAGGGGTCGCGCAGGCATCGGTAACGAGGATCGGGTCAAACCCCTGAAACGCGCCGTCGATCAGCGTCGCGAAAACGCAGCGGTCCAGATTGACGCCCGCGAAAAACAGTGTCGTGACATCGAGACGGCGCAAGATCTGATCAAGCTCATTGTCGCGAAACCCAGAATAGCGGGTTTTCAGAACCGTGATGTCACTCTCGGCGCGCTCGATTTCGGGATGGCTTTGCGCGCCCCAGTGCCCGGCCACCATCACCGGCCCCAGCGCCTCGGCGCGCGCAAAACCGAACCCCGCGCGTCTGCCCAGATCATCAGCGCGGGCAATCGCGCCGGCGGGCAAATTCGCAAGGTCCGCCCGGACGCCCGTATTCAGATGGATGATTCCCGCCCCCTGGGCGCGCAAGGCGCGGCTCAGCGCATTGATCCGGGGTCCCACAGCGCGCAGGGGCGCGCAAGACACGCCCCGCATGGCCGCAAACCATCCGGCATCGTCGATGAAGTCATTCTGCATGTCGACGATGATCAATGCCGAGCGGGCAAGATCGACCAGAACAGGGTCAGGCGCGGCGGAAATCTCGATGCGCCTGGCTGGTTTGCGGCGACGCGAAAGATCCGCCAGCCCCTGCTGCGTCAATGTCCAGAAATCGGTGCGCGCTGACGACATTCTGATCCTCTCTGCGAACAGCGGCGAAGGCGGCTGCTGCGGTCGAGGTTTCTCTTGCCATAGACGAGTGAGGCTGTCGTCTGCTAAGAAATCAACATCCCGGTGCCGAAAAAGCACCACCCTTCCCGGCCCGATGCGAGGTGTCATGCGCTACCAGACCATTCTGCACTATATCGAGGCTGCCGCCCGCTATGGTTCGATCCGCCGCGCAGCGGAGGAATTGGCCCTGACCCCGTCTGCAATGAACCGCCGCATTCAGGCTTTTGAGGCCGAGCTTGGCGAAAAGGTCTTCGAGCGGCTGCCGCAGGGTGTGCGGCTCAATCCGGCAGGCGAATTGCTGCTGTTCAGCGCGCGCAAGCAGATCGCCGAGATGGATCGCCTGCGCTCGCAGATCGCCGATCTGTCGGGCATGCGCCGCGGGCATGTGTCAGTGGCCTGCAGTCAGGCGCTCGCCCCCTATTTCCTGCCCGCGCAGGTGATGGAATACAATGCGCAATACCCCCATGTTACGTTCAACATCAGCGTCAGCGACCGAGGCGCTGCCGAACACGCTCTGGCAGATTTTTCAGCCGATTTCGCGCTGATCTTCGGCGCGACCCATCTGCCCGAGGTCGAAGTCGTGCTGCAGGCCCAGCAGGTCTTGCATGTCATCATGGCGCGCGATCATCCGCTCGCGGAACAGGATTGCGTGCGGCTGCGTGATGCCCTGCACTATCCGCTTGCGCTGCCCACCAAGGCATTCGCCGGACGTCAGATGCTCGACCTTGCGATGGCGCGTTCCTCTGTCCCACACAGGTTGTTGCTGGAATCCGATTCCTTCGAGTTTCTCAAAAGCATCGTCGCGCAGTCGCAGGCGCTCATGGTGCAGATCCCCATCGGCACACCGACCGATCCCGATGGCGCGATCGTCAGTCGCAAGCTGGACAGCCGCGATGTGCCCCACGGCACACTCAGCGTTCTGCAGTTGCGTGGCAGAAACCTTTCAGTGGCGGCAGCGCGTTTTCTGGATCAGGTCATACGCGCCCTGGAAGCGCGCTTCCATGTAACCTAGACCACATGTTCGCCTGAGATAGGGATGACCTGCCCCCCAGAAACAGGGCTGTTTAGAAGAAGAGATCGTTCTCGTAACGTTCGCCAGAGCAAGGAGAACAGACGATGCGCAAATCACGTTTCACCGATGAGTCATGACTGAAACTGGTGCTTTGGAGATTTGAAAGCTGGCGGTGCATCTGGTTGGATGGAGGCACGCGGGATCGACTATGTTGCGCGACTGAAAGCCAATCCTGCCTTGGA
>REBU01000004.1 GCA_007692585.1 Paracoccaceae bacterium
GCGCGGTCATAGAGCCGCCATGTCAGCGCTGCGCGGAACTGGGTGGGCCAGGGGGCTTTCTCGGGGGCGGGGTCGCAGAGGCGGGTCCAGAGGGGGGTGAGCAGGCGGCGGGTGAGGGTGGTGTAGATCTGGGTATAGGTGGATTTTCGCAGGGTGCCGGAGAGGAACGCGCGGCTGGCCGCGTCGCCCAGTCCCAGCGCTGCAATTGCTGAAAAAGCAATCCAGACTCCGAAAGCAGCCTTCAGCCAGTTTCCGTCCTTCAACCCATCAAAAGTGAGCGCGATCGCAGCCACCAGCACGCCAAGCGCGGCGAGGGTGACGCCGAGGCGGGTGGCGTCACCTTGCACCGGGCGCGCCCTTAATCCTCATACCACCAGACATCGGGCTGGAAGCCGATCCAGTCGCCATAGATCGGCAGGCGGTCGGGGAAGCGGAGTTCGCGCGCATGGGCGATGCGGGCGCGGTCGGTGAACCAGAACGGCACTGTGAAGCGCCCTGCCATCACCAGACGATCCAGCGCGCGGGCGGCGGCGACGAAGTCGGCCTCGTCGTTCGAGGTTAGCAGCCGGTCGATCATTGCATCGATGGCGGGGCTTTCGACGCCCATCAGATTGCGCGAGCCGGGTGTGGTGGCGGCCTCGGAGCCCCAATAGCTGCGCTGTTCTATGCCGGGGCTGAGCGACATGGCGCGCTGCATATAGGTCATGTCGAAATCGAAATTCGTCATGCGCTCGGTATATTGCGCCGAATCGATCTGGGTCACATTGACCTGCATGCCCAGACGCCCCAGCGCCTCGGCATAGATATCGGCGATGGAGAGGATCTCGCTCGCGCCCTGACGCAACAGGAGCGTGAAGCGGAAGGGCTCGCCTGCCGCGTTGCGCAGCACACCGGCGTTGTCGGGCTGCCATCCGGCCTCGGTCAGCAGGCGGGTGGCGGCGCGCATATTGGCGCGATTGGCGACCGAGCCATCAGAGGCGGGCAGGGTGATGCCGTCGCGCGTGCCGGGCAGTAGGTCATCGGCAAAGGGGCTGAGCAATTCGGCCACGCGGCCCGTGGCAGGCCCCGGTTCGGGCGCGAGGAAGGAATTGCCGAAGACCGAGGTGATGCGCGGATCTTCGCTGTCATTGATGACCTGGCTGACATATTCGAAGTTGAAGGCATGGATCATGGCCTCGCGCACGCGCCAATCTGCGAAGATCGGCTTGCGGGTGTTCATCACGAAACCGATCATGCCGGAGGGGCGCTGGTGCGGGATTTCGGATTTGACCACATCGCCGGACTGAATGGCGGGGAAATTGTAGCGCGTGTTCCATGCATTGGCATTGGTTTCGCGCATCGTGGTCAGAAGGCCCGAGGTGAAGGCCTGAAACATCGCATTGCCATCGCCGAAGAATTCCATGCGGATTTCATCGAGATTGGCCTGGCCGCGCATGAAGGGCAGGTCGCGGCCCCAGTAATCGGGGTTGCGTCGCAGATAGACATAGCGCCCGGCCTCGAACCGGTCGATGACATAGGGCGCGGTGGTGATGGGGATGACGGAGGTGCCGGATTGGGCGAAGTCCAAGCCCTCCCATTGCGCTTTTTGCAGGATCGGGCGCATGCCGAGGATCAGCGGCAATTCGCGATCAGCTTCCGTGAAGGTGAAGCGCACCGAGCGGGGGCCCGTGGCTTCGGCAGTCGCCACAAGGCTCCAGGCGCCGTGGTAGCGGGGATGGCCGACGGTGCCCAGCGTCTCGAAGGACCAGAGCACATCTTCGACCGTGACCGGGCTCCCATCGGAGAATCGGGCTTCTTCGCGCAGGGTAAATTCGACCCATGAGCGCGCGTCATCGGTTTCGACTGATTCGGCCAGAAGCCCGTATTGCGTGAAGGGTTCGTCCCAGGAGCGGCCCATCAGCCCCTCATAGGCGAGGTATTGCAATTGCCAGGGCGCGCGGCCGCGCAGGATATGCGGATTGAGGCTGTCGAAGCTGCCGACCTCGCCCTGAACGATGCGTCCGCCTTTGGGGGCGTCTGGGTTCACATGAGGCAGATTCGCAAAATCTGGGGGGAGCGCAGGGGCCCCATACATAGCTATGGCATGTTGCGGGTCAGCAAGCGCTGCAACCGGTGCGTGTGTCGTGATCGTCGCGAATAGAATTGCGGTTGTGAGGTGACGCAATCGTGACAGCATCGAGGCTTCTCCGGGGTCATTCTGGGGTGGGGTTTCGCCGGACGCTACAATGCGTTGCCAAGGTTTTCAAACTTTTAGCTTGGAAGCGCGGGACGGAGTGGTTATATATTGCCTACTGCTCGATAGGTTTCTTGCCTGTATGAAACCTGCCTCAATAACTGACGCCCGCTTCGTGCGGGCGTTTTTTTTTGGTGCATGGGGCGGGCGAAAGACGTGGGTGACGTCACTTCGCTCTGGCCTTCGCAGGTGCAGCGATTATCCTCGGGCATAAGGATTATGGCAGAGAGGACGTCAAGATGCAGCTTGCAGGCAAACGCGCGATTGTGACCGGGTCGAATTCGGGGATCGGGCTGGGGATCGCACGCGAATTGGCGCGGGCGGGGGCGGAAGTGGTGCTCAATTCCTTCAGTGATTCGCAAGAGGACCACGCCCTGGCCGAAGAACTGGCACGCGAGACCGGCGCGACGGTGCGCTATATCGCCGCGGATATGTCCAAGGCCAAGGACTGCCACGCGCTTATCGAGCAGGCGGGGGGCTGCGATATTCTGGTCAATAATGCCGGTATTCAGCATGTGGCGCGGATCGAGGAATTTCCCGGCGAGAAATGGGACGCGATCCTGGCGATCAACCTGTCTTCGGCGTTCCATACCTCGGCGGCGGCGCTGCCGGGGATGTATGCGAAGGGCTGGGGGCGGGTGATCAATATCGCCTCGGCGCATGGGCTGACGGCGAGCCCTTACAAATCGGCCTATGTCGCGGCGAAGCACGGGATTGTGGGGCTGTCGAAGGTCACGGCGCTGGAAGCGGCGGGCAAGGGGGTAACC
>REBU01000091.1 GCA_007692585.1 Paracoccaceae bacterium
CGCAAACCCGCTGCAAAACGGCCTGAACCGAGCTACCGCGCCGCAGCCGCAACGCCCGAGCCGCGCGCAACCAAAGCCGCAGACGCCCCCCGCAAGCCGCGTCAGGCCGCGGATGGCGCGCGTCGCGCACCTGCTTTCGGGGCCGCAAAGCCGCGTGATACCCAGCCCGGTGCCAGGTTAGAGCGCCCCAAAACCGCGCGCCCCGACAGCGCCAAGCGCCCCTCCCCCCGCAGCGAGGCGCCAGTCCCGCGCGAAAAACCAACCTTCCGCGCAGGCGCGGCGGATGTCTCGCAACGCATGGAACGCCCCGGCGCCAAGCGCGACAAACCGCGCGCAGGTAAACCCGGGGTAGGCAAGCCAGGTATAGGCAAACCGCGGACAGGCAAGCCCGGCGGCAAACCGGGCGGTAAACCCGGTGGCGCGGGCGGAAGCGCCCCCCCGCGCCGCAAACCCTGACGGATCAGAGGCGTCTGCGATCTCATCAGGTCGCCTGAACGCCTCTGACCCAGGATACCGCGCGGCCCTCCGCGCGCTCCGCGATCTAGCCAGGGGTTTTCGCGCCCATGACATGCCCCAGTTCGACCCCCGACAGCACCACATGCTGCGCCCGCCCGACGATCAGCGGGTCGGGCATGCGGGCGATTTCAGGGTCTTTGTCGGGATAGTCGACAGTCGAGAGGAAATGCTTCATGCATTCAAGCCGCGCGCGCTTCTTGTCCTTGGATTTGACCACGGTCCAGGGGGCATCTGCGGTATCGGTGTAGAAGAACATCGCTTCCTTGGCCTTGGTATATTCATCCCACAGCCCCAGCGATGCCTTGTCGATGGGCGAGAGCTTCCAGCGCTTGAGCGGATCAGTCTCGCGCGCCAGAAAACGGCGGCGCTGTTCTTCGGGCGTGACCGAAAACCAGTATTTGTAAAACCGCAGGCCCGAGCGCACCAGCATGCGTTCAAATTCCGGGGCCTGACGCATGAATTCCAGGTAATCCGTCGGCGTGCAGAACCCCATGACGCGCTCGACGCCCGCGCGATTGTACCAGCTGCGATCATAGAACACCATTTCGCCCGAGGTAGGCAGATGTTCGACATAGCGCTGGAAATACCACTGGCCGAGCTCCTTCTCGGACGGCTTGTTCAGCGCCACGACCCGCGCGAAACGCGGGTTGAGATGTTCGTTGAAGCGCTTGATCGTGCCGCCCTTGCCCGCTGCATCGCGCCCCTCGAACAGGAAGACAAAACGCTCCCCGGTCTCGATCGCCCATTTCTGGACCTTCAGAAGCTCCGCCTGCAACCGCGCCTTTTCCTGCTCATAAGGCGCGCGCGCCATCTTGTAGCGATAGGGATAGCGGTCGGATTCGAAATACTGCCGGATTTCTTCTGTCGTCAGGGTTGACGCATCGGGCGTCCATTCATGGCCTTTGGGCGCTGTGGGCAAGCGCTTGCCTGTGTCGCGCGCTTCGGTCTGCGGCTCCGCCGCCGCAGATGGTGCGACCTCTTGCTGGGCTGCGATGCCGGGTTCGACCTTCAGAGCGGTCACAGTGGCTTCGGTCATCAGAAAGACTCCTTGCAATAAATGGGCTATGGCCCGCTATGGCACCGCAGCAAAAACCTGTCTTTGATACTGATCAATCCGGTGCAAAAAAGCCTCAGCCGCAGCGCCACAACGTCACAGCGCCACAGCGCGGATCACGATGGCGGACGGATTGCCAGCACGATGCCCGCGCCCATCAGCACCACCCCCACCAGCCGCATCAGGTCCAGCGGGCGCGGACGCGCGCCAAACAGAGCGAAATGGTCGATCACCGTGATCGCAATGACCTGTCCCAGAAGCACGAAGATCACAGCATTGCCGATGCCGAAATGCGGCGCGACCCAGGAAATCGACAGCAAATAAAAGGCAATCAGCAGCCCTGCAAGAAACAACGCCTTCGGTTGTGCCGGGATCAGCGCGACGCGCGCGCCCTGCCCGATCAGCCCCGCCACCAGCCCTGCCACCAGCGCGGCGATCGTGAACATCACCGCCGCCGCAACGGCAGGCGAGCCGATCCGCCCTCCAAGCTGGGCATTGAGCGCGGCCAGCACCGGCACGCCGATCCCGGCGGTCAGCATCAGCGTGGCGTATTTCAGAGTTTCAGGGGTCACGCGCGTCCTCCTTGCCAAGACGCGCCACTGTGCCAAAGCGCGCGCGCCTGCGCCAGTGCTTGCGCTGCCCGCCGCGCTGATCGATAGTGCCACCATGACAGGCACGCTTCTCTCCCTCGGCCATGGCTACAGCGCCGCCGCGCTGGAGCCGCAGCTTCTGGCCGCAGGCTGGACCATCATCGCGACGACGCGCAGCCCCGAAAAGCTGCGCGCGATGCAGGCGCGCGGGCTGGAGGCGATGCTCTGGCCGGGCAACGCCCTGCCACTGGGCCGCGCAACGCATCTTCTGACCTCGATCGCACCACGCGACGGTGATCCGGTGCTGGCGGCACATGGCGCGGAGATCGCGCAGGCCCGACATCTGGCCTGGATCGGCTATCTGTCGACTGTGGGGGTTTATGGCGACCGGCAGGGCGGCTGGGTCGATGAAGACAGCGCCCGCGACGGCGCCTCCGCGCGCGCCCGCGCGCGCATCGAGGCCGAGGATGCGTGGCAGGCGTTGTGCGACGCGGCCGGGCTCAGGCTGCATATCATCCGGCTGGCGGGCATCTATGGCCCTGGGCGCGGCCCCTTCGAGAAGCTGCGCGACGGCCGCGCGCAGATGGTGATCAAACCCGGTCAGGTCTTCTCGCGCATCCACCGCGAGGATATCGCGCAGGCGCTGTGGCTGGCGATGCAAAGCGATCTGGGCAGCCGGGCCTTCAACCTCTGCGATGACGCGCCTGCCCCGCCACAGGATGTGCTGCGCCATGCCGCAGGGCTTCTGGGCATCACGCCACCGCCCGAAGTGCCGTTTGATCAGGCCGAACTCTCGCCCATGGCGCGCAGCTTCTACGGCGACAGCAAACGCGTGCGCAATGACCGCATCAAGCGCGAGCTGGGGCTGAAGCTGCGCCACCCCGATTACCAGAGCGGGCTGGCCGCGATCCTGCGCGACGAAGAGTAATTGCAAAGCGCGTGCGCGCGCGCTACCTCGCGCCCCATGCCACGCTATGCTTTGAAAATCGAATATGACGGGCGGCCCTTTTGCGGCTGGCAGGCGCAAGATGCGCTGCCCGCGGTGCAAACCGCGATCGAGGGCGCGCTGGCGCGGCTGGAGCCTGATCTGCCGCGCATCGCCGCGGCCGGGCGCACGGATACGGGCGTGCATGCCACCGGTCAGGTCGCGCATTGTGACATGCGCGGCGACTGGGCACCTTTCCGGCTGATGGAAGCGCTCAATGCCCATCTGCGCCCGCTGCCTGTGTCCGTGCTGGCCTGCGCGCAGGTGGATGAGAGCTTCCACGCCCGGTTTTCCGCGCACGAGCGGCGCTATCTCTTCCGCCTGCTCGCACGCCGCGCGCCACCAAGCTTCGACGCGGGCCGGGTCTGGCATGTGAAACACCCGCTCGATCTGGCCGCGATGCAAGCGGGGGCTCTGCATCTGCTGGGCCAACATGACTTCACCACCTTCCGCGCCAGCCAATGTCAGGCGGCCTCGCCGGTCAAGACGCTTGATGCGCTGGACATCACGGCTGTCGATGGCTTGTCCGGGCCGGAGATCCAGTTCCGACTGCGCGCGCGCTCCTTCCTGCACAATCAGGTGCGCAGCATTGTGGGCACCCTGGAACGCGTCGGTGCAGGGGCCTGGGCGCCCGAGGATGTGGGCCGCGCCCTGCATGCGCGTGACCGTGCGGCCTGCGGGCCTGTCTGTCCACCGGGCGGGCTATATCTGACCGGGGTGGGCTATCCGCGCGACCCGTTCGCCGGGATCTGAGAGCCCAGGGGGCTCTGCCCCCTGACCCCCGGGATATTTTTACAAGGATGAATGGGGGGATGAAAGCGGCAGGATCAGTCGACTTCTTCGACCACGATCAGGTCGCGTTCTGACGCCCCCCGCGCGAAGCTCAGCGCCTCCTGATATTCGGGCGAGTTGTAGCAAGCTTCCGCCGCTTCCAGCGACGGGAAACGCGCCACGACATTGCGCGGGCGGGCGCGGCCTTCGAGCACGATCATGCGGCCTGCCCGGGCCAGAAAGACCCCGCCATGCGCCGCAATCGCCGGGGTCGCGCGTTTGGCGTATTCCGCGTAGGCGTCGGGATCCGTGACCTCGACCGAGGCGATCCAGAGCGCGCTCATGCGTCCACGCCTTCGATATGGGCCAGCGCGGCCTGCAAGGCGGCGTCTGCGCCGGTGATATCCGCGCCGCCCCCCTGCGCCATGTCGGGCCGCCCGCCGCCACCCTTGCCGCCCAAGGCGACGACAGCGGCGCGCACCAGATCCACCGCCGAGAGCCGGTCGGTCAGATCAGGTGTGACGCCCGCCGCCACGGCGGGTTTCGCGCCCGTATCGGCGATCAGGATCACCGCGCCCGAGCCGAGCTTTTCCTTCATCGCGTCGATCAGCGCGGGCAGATCCTTGCCGCTGACGCCCTGCATCAGGCGCGCGATGACGCGCAGACCGGCCACCTCGCGGATCTCATCGGCGCTGTCGCCCGTGCCGCCAAGCGCGATCTGGCGTTTGAGCTGGGCCACTTCATTGGCCAGCGCGCGCCGTTCCTCCACCAGCGCCTGCACGCGGTCGGGCACGTCCTGCGCAGGCGCTTTCAGCAGGCTCGCCAGCCCGCTGAGCCGCGCATCCTGGGCGCGCAGATGGTCGAGCGCGGCCTGCCCGGTCAGCGCTTCGATCCGGCGCACGCCTGCGGAAGATGCCGAATCGCCCAGAGCCACGAAAGCACCGATATCGCCCGTCCGCGTGACATGGGTGCCGCCGCAAAGCTCCAGCGAATAGGTCGCGCCCTCGGTGCCCTTGCCCGAACCCGGCTGATGCCCCATCGACACGACCCGCACTTCATCGCCGTATTTCTCGCCAAAAAGCGCCTGTGCGCCAAGCGCGCGCGCCTCATCGGGGGTCATGATGCGCGTCTCGACACGGCTGTTCTGGCGGATATAGGCGTTCACCTCAGCCTCGATCTGCGCGAGTTCCGCAGGGCTGAGCGCCGCGCCATGGCTGAAATCGAACCGCAGCCGATCGGGCGCGTTGAGCGAACCCTTCTGCGCCACATGCGCCCCGAGCGCGAGGCGCAGCGCCTCATGCAGCAGATGCGTCGCGGAGTGATTGGCGCGAATCGCCGCGCGGCGGGCATGCGCCACTTCCAGCTTGACGGGCTGGCCGCGCGTGATCTCGCCTTCGGTGACCCGCGCGACATGAATGAAAACGCCCGCGCTCTTGCGGGTGTCAATCACTTCGGCCATGCCAGTGGCCGAGCGGATCAGCCCGGTATCGCCGATCTGCCCCCCGGATTCGGCATAGAACGGGGTCTGGTTGGTGATGATCTGCACCTCGGCCTTGGCGCTGGCCACCTCTGCACCCTCCGCCACCAGTGCCACGATCTGGCCTTCGGCGCTTTCCATGTCATAGCCGAGGAATTCCGTGGCCCCGAACCGGTCCGCAAGATCGAACCAGATCGTCGCATCCGCCGCATCGCCCGATCCCGACCAGCTGGCCCGTGCCCGCGCCTTCTGCGCGGCCATCGCCGCATCAAAGCCTGCCACATTGACCGCGCGGCCCCGCTCGCGCAAAGCGTCCTGCGTGAGATCCAGCGGGAAGCCATATGTGTCATAGAGCTTGAACGCCGCAGCGCCGGACAACTCAGCGCCCTCGCCAAGGCCTTCCAGTTCCGCATCGAGCAGCTTCAGCCCGCGGTCCAATGTCTGGCGGAAACGGGTTTCCTCGGCGCGCAAAGTCTCAGCAATCAACGCCTGCGCCTCGCGCAGTTCGACATAATGCCCGCCCATCTGCGCGACCAGCGCCGGCACCAGCCGGTGCATCAACGGATCCTGCGCCCCCAGCATATGCGCATGCCGCATCGCCCGGCGCATGATGCGGCGCAGCACATAGCCGCGCCCGTCATTGCTGGGCATCACCCCGTCCGCGATCAGGAACGAAGTCGCGCGCAGATGGTCGGCAATGACGCGGTGATGGGTCTTGCCGGGACCATCCGGATCGCTTGAGGTCGCATGCGCAGACGCCTCAATCAGCGCGCGCATCAGATCCGTGTCGTAATTGTCATGCTTGCCCTGCAACAGCGCTCCAATGCGCTCCAGCCCCATGCCCGTATCGATGGACTGGCGCGGCAATTCGGTCAGGCTGCCATCCTCATGCTGCTCGTTTTGCATGAAGACGAGGTTCCAGATCTCGATGAAACGGTCGCCATCTTCCTCCGGGCTGCCGGGCGGGCCGCCCCAGATAGAGGGGCCGTGATCGAAGAAAATCTCGGTGCAGGGGCCACAGGGCCCGGTCGGCCCCATCCGCCAGAAATTATCATCCGTCGCGATGCGAATGATCCGCTCATCCGGCAGGCCCGCGACTTTCTTCCAGATCTCGGCGGCTTCATCATCCGTGTGATAGACCGTGACCAGCAGCCGGTCCTTCGGAATGTCGAAATCGCGGGTCAGCAATTCCCAGGCGAAAGGGATCGCGTCGCTTTTGAAATAATCGCCGAAGCTGAAATTTCCCAGCATCTCGAAGAACGTATGATGGCGCGCCGTGTAGCCCACATTATCCAGATCGTTATGCTTGCCGCCCGCGCGCACGCATTTCTGACTGGTGGTCGCGCGGTTGTAATCGCGATGCTCCAGCCCGGTGAACAGGTTCTTGAACTGCACCATGCCGGAATTGGTGAACATCAGCGTCGGATCATTGCGCGGCACCAGGGGCGAGCTGTCCACGACCGCATGCCCCTGCCGGGCAAAATAATCAAGAAAGGTCGAGCGGATATCGTTCAGACTGGCCATATGAGGTCTCCGGCGCGGCGAATGGGCTGGGCTTGGTTTAGCCCTGTGCCGGGGGGCTGTCCACACCTTCACGGGTTGGAAATGAGGCGGATTTTGTCACCGGGTCCCCCGCACGGATGACGCCGCCGCGCACAATGCGGCACAGGATCCCGCGCAGGCGCAGCGCGCGATGGGCCGGATCATTGATCCAGACGCGCGATTGCGCCCCGTAGCGCGCGGCCCATTTCACACAGGCATCGTTGAAAATATCGGACACTTCCAGCACCGCGCTGCCGACCTCAAGCCGCTGACCCACTGGCATATTGGCCTGCGAGAGATCCAGATCAGTGATGAATGTGTCGCCCGGATGCACTGTGGTGTCCCGGTCCCGCCAGACCACGTCGAGCACCCGGCGCGACAGGATACAGATCTGGATGCCCGGATGCGGATTGCCCGCCGCATCCCTCAGCCAGGGCCGCGTTGCCCATCGCTCGCCCGGAATTCCCTCCCGAACGCTCACAGTGACCTCGGGCACAAAACGCCGCGCACCATAGTCCGGGCGCAGGCACAGCATTTCAACCCGGCCCCCATCTTTTGGCGCCGCCATGATCAGCGGCAGTGCCGCATCAAGCTCGGCCCGCGTGACATGGCGCTGAGGATCACCCGCCATGGACCACACCCCCCCGCGCGTGACGACCATCAGGCGCGCGGCACCCGCCGCGTGACCGCCCGGGGGTCTGCATGCCCCCAATGCGCCGCAAACCGATGCGCGCAGGCCAGACCACTCGGCGCTGCCACCCGTCGCGCGGCTGCGAAGCGAAACCACCGCGAAGACAGCAGTGCCCCCGCCAGCAGCCGCTACCAGACAGCACGCGATCGCGACATCGGCCCGTCACTGCGCAGTCCCGCATCCGAGCGCGCCCTAGTCTTCGAGCAAGGTCTCGTCGCCTTCGCTCATCTGGAAATCCAGCCCATGGGCCGCGCGGATCTTGTCTTCGATCTGCAGCGCCATCTGCGGATTGTCCTTCAGGAAGGTCTTGGCATTTTCGCGCCCCTGCCCGATCCGCTCGTCGCCATAGGAATACCAGGCACCCGATTTTTCGACCACGCCCGCCTTCACACCCAGATCCAGCAATTCGCCGCGCTTGGAAATCCCTTCGCCATACATGATGTCGAATTCCACCTGCTTGAAGGGTGGTGCTACCTTGTTCTTGACCACCTTCACGCGCGTCTGGTTACCCACGACTTCCTCGCGATCCTTGATCGACCCGATGCGGCGGATATCAAGCCGGACAGAGGCATAGAATTTCAGGGCGTTCCCGCCCGTCGTCGTCTCGGGCGAGCCGAACATCACGCCGATCTTCATGCGGATCTGGTTGATGAAGATCACCATGCAATTCGACCGCGAGATGGAGCTCGTCAGCTTGCGCATCGCCTGAGACATCAGCCGTGCATGCACGCCGACCGAGCTGTCGCCCATATCGCCCTCAAGCTCGGATTTTGGCGTGAGCGCCGCAACCGAATCGACCACGACCAGCGACACCGCGCCCGAACGCACCAGCGTGTCGACGATTTCCAGCCCCTGTTCGCCCGTATCGGGCTGCGAAATCAGCAATTCATCCAGATTGACGCCAAGTTTGCGCGCATATTGCGGATCAAGCGCATGTTCGGCATCGACAAAGGCGCAGACCCCGCCTTTCTTCTGTTCTTCGGCCACCACATGCAGCGTCAGCGTCGTCTTGCCCGAAGATTCGGGGCCATAAATCTCGATCACACGTCCTTTCGGCAAGCCACCGATCCCCAGCGCGATGTCGAGCCCCAGCGACCCGGTCGAGGTCGATTCGATCTCGGTCACAGGGTTGTCGCCCCCAAGGCGCATGATCGAGCCCTTGCCGAATTGCCGCTCAATCTGTGCGAGCGCCGAATCGAGCGCTTTCTGTTTTTCCGCCGTGCGTTTATCGGTCATTGTCAGCAGGTCCGCCGTTGCCATTTTCCAGCCCCTTATTCCACAGCGCGCCTAGCGCGGCAATCGCAGGTTTGTTCGATTAATGTTCCATAGATGAAAGTCGGGCACAAAGCGAGAACTTTCTAGGGCCTCGCATTGGATCAGAATGTCGAAAAATGGTAAATGGAGTGTTATCAGCGATGCAAAAAACGCAGTCCGGCTTCTCTTTATTCGCACTGGTGACAGGGTCGGGCGTGACATAAGTTGATGCCAAGGGGGGAAACACCTGTCTTGAAAGGGTTTCCATATGACAAGCCTGAGCACGAACTCTCTGGCACCGCACACGCACAATCGTCTGCAGCTTGGTGAGCAGATCCTGAATCTGATGGTGCGAATCGCACTGAAATCGCCAAAATATCGGTTGATCTCGCGATATTGCGCCATGTCCGATGAAGAACTCGCGCGCCTTGGCATGACCCGCGCCGATGTCGCGCGCAAGGTCTACGGGCCCTATAGCTGCATGTAGGCCGCGCCTAAGGGCGTCCCTCCGCGCGCTGCGCCCAAGGTCGCAAGGCCGGTCGCGCGCAGCAGCGGTGACGTCTGCACAGTGAACGCATTGAGCAGCGCAAACGCGCCCGGTGGCACCTCGGCCGCATCCACTGCGACAGCGATCAGTGTGGCAAGCGGGGCGACTTCTGGCCGTGGGCACCACAGCCCGCCTGCCCCCAGACTGGCCCCAAGCACGGCACCGAAAGCTGCGGGATCGTCCGGCTCAGCGGCCAGCAAAACCGGAATTTCCGCCGGCCGCGCCAGCGCGACTGCCTCTGCCATCACAGGGCAGATGTTTTTCAACGCCAGCGCGAGCCGGTCGCGCGCCTGCCCATCCGCGCCACGCATCATGGCCTGCGCGCGGGCAAAATCGCGCGCGCCAGCGATCACAATCTGGCCAATCTGGCGCCCGTCTTGCCCTGTCACCGGCATTTGTTGCGTCGAGAGCGGCACGCGCCAGCGCCCGCCCACATAATGCGCGAACAGCCGCTCCGAGAGGTCATCCATGCTCTGGCCTGCCCCTTATTTCGACAAAAAACATCGCACACCCCCCGATAAATCACGCGAAAACAAGCACTAAACGTGCAACTCTAAGAGTGTAGCAGCCGAGCAAGAGCCTTGCCAAGCCCCGCCAATTGCGCGACGAGGGGCGCATGGAACCGACCCCTGAAATCCTGTGCATGGGCGCCGCCCATTGGGACGTCATCGGACGCAGCACGCTTGCTGTCGCGCCGGGCGATGATGTGCCCGGACGCGTGCGCGAAAGCCCTGGTGGCGTTGCGCTCAACATCGCACGCGGGCTGGCGCAGACGGGCTGCGCCACAGCGCTTCTCGCAGCCATCGGTGCCGATCCAGCCGGCGACGCGCTCAGCGACCTGCTTGCGCGTGACGGTGTGCAGACCCGCCACCTGCACCGCCCCGCTCATCTGCCGACGGATCGCTACCTTGCCATCGAAGATACACAGGGGCTGATCGCCGCGATTGCCGACAGCACGACGCTGGAACAGACCGGCGCGGCAATCCTTGCGCCCTTGCTGACCGGCGCGCTGAAGGACTGGCGCGGGACGGTCGTGCTCGATTGCGGCCTGCCTGCGCAGGCCCTGGCGCGCTTGCGCGACGCCGCGCTGTCGCGCCTGACCCTGCGGCTGGCCTCGGCCTCGCCCGCCAAGGTCGCGCGACTGCGCCTCTTCCTTGGCACGAGCGCCGTATTCTACCTCAACCGCGCCGAGGCAAGCGCGCTTCTGGCGCAGGATTTCCCCGACAGCCGCAGCGCCGCCATGGCGCTCGTTGCCGCTGGGGCGGCCCGCGCGCTTGTCACAGATGGCGCGCGCCCCGCAACGGATGCGGATGGCGTGGCCCTCATCAGCAGCTCCCCGCCCCCGGTCACCGCGACGCGCATCACCGGCGCGGGCGACGCCTTCATCGCGGCCCATATCGCCGCCGAACACCGCGCCGCCCCGCGTGATGCAGCGCTCGCCGCCGCGCTTGCACAGGCCGCGCGCCATATTTCCAGCCCCTGAAGGACCATCCCCATGCCCCCGCTCAGTTTCTCGCCCGAAATCGAGGCCGCACGCCGCGACCGCCTGCCCATCGTCGCGCTCGAATCGACGATCATCACCCATGGCATGCCCTGGCCGCAGAATTACGACATGGCCCGACAGGTCGAAGCCGATATCCGCACCGCAGGTGCTGTGCCCGCGACGATTGCCGTGATGGGCGGGCGCATCCAGATCGGCCTGACCGATGCGCACTTGCGCGATCTGGCGCAGGCGCGCGATGTGATGAAACTCAGCCGCGCGGATCTCGCCGTGGCGCTGGCGACCGGGCGCATCGGGGCCACGACGGTCGCGGCGACGATGATCTGCGCGGCGCTGGCCGGGATCGAGGTCTTTGCCACCGGCGGCATCGGCGGGGTGCATCGCGGCGCAGAGACGAGTTTCGACATCTCCGCCGATCTGCAGGAACTTGCGCAAACCCCGGTCACCGTGGTGGCTGCGGGCGCGAAAGCGATCCTCGATCTGCCCAAGACGCTGGAAGTGCTGGAAACTTTCGGCGTGCCGGTCATCGCTTTCGGGCAGGACGCGCTGCCCGCCTTCTGGTCGCGCGACAGCGGGCTGACAGCCCCGCTGCGGCTTGACCATGCCCATGACATCGCCGCCAGCCACCGCATGCGCCGCGCCCTTGGCCTGCCCGGCGGCCAGCTTGTCGCCAACCCGATCCCGCAGGCCGATGAGATCCCCGCAGCCACGCTCGCGCCCCTGATCGCACAAGCCATCGCAGAGGCCGAAGCGCAGGGCATTGCCGCGAAATCCGTCACGCCCTTCCTGCTTGCGCGCATTTTCGAGCTGACCGAGGGCGCCTCGCTGGACGCAAATCTCGCACTTGTGCGCAACAATGCCCGTCTCGGCGCTGAAATCGCGATTGCGCTGGCGCGGCCAGCGCTGGCATAACATCGCAGATTTTGTCACAGTTCCAGAGCAAGGACCGAACAGACATGAGTTCCGATCCCGGCAAACGTGGCGTGATGGCCTCGCTGCGCAGCAATTTTCTGGCCGGTCTGGCGGTGATCGCGCCGGGCGTGCTGACACTCTGGTTCGTCTGGAGCGTCATCACATGGATCGACGGGCTGGTCTTGCCGCTGATCCCCAAAAGCCTGATCCCGGATACGGCGCTGGGGCTGAATTTCCCCGGCGCGGGCGTGATCTTGTTCGTCATCTTCACGCTGGTGATGGGCTATTTCACCAAAGGGCTGATCGGGCGCAAGCTGGTCGCCTGGGGCGAACGCATCGTCGAGGCCATGCCCGTCATCCGCTCGATCTACAACGCCGTGAAGCAGATCGCCGACACGATCCTGTCACGCTCCAGCCCCAGCTTCGACCGCGCCTGCCTCGTGCAATATCCGCGCCCCGGCATCTGGGCCACGGCCTTCATCTCGACCACCACGCGCGGCGAAATCGGCGACCGGCTTGGCGAGAACGGCGAAATGGTCTCGGTCTTCCTGCCCACGACGCCCAACCCGACCTCGGGCTTTCTGCTGTTTGTGCCGCGCGCGGATGTGATCGAGCTGGACATGAGCGTGGAAGACGCCGCCAAGCTGGTGATCTCGGCGGGGCTCGTCTACCCGGACTCACGCAAGCCCCGCCATGCCCCGGCGATCAGCCGAACATCGCTTCCAGATCCAGTGTCGCCTGATCGTTAAGCGCAGCCTTGTGATGGCCAAGGAACCCCTCACAGGCCTTGCGCCCGGCTTCCTTCAGCGTGTGCAGCAGATAGGGCGTGGGCGTCAGCTTGCTGGTCACCGAGAGCGTGGTCATCAGATCATCATCGGCGATCATATGCACCAGCACATTCTTCATCACGCCCGCTTCCATCCGACCTTCCGCGATCAGATCCTTGACGAAATGGATCGCGCGCAACTCCCGCAACAGCGATGAATTGAAGCTGATCTCGTTGATCCGGTTCTGAATATCCTGCGGCGTCTGCGGCACATCCTCGCGGCGCAACGGGTTGATGTTCACGATCACCACATCATCGGGCAGATGCTTGCGATAGAGCGGGAACAGCGCCGGATTGCCCGTATAGCCGCCATCCCAGAAGGCTTCCATCTCGCCGGTTTTCGGATCGCGGAACTCGACGGCCTGAAACATCGTCGGCAGACAGGCCGAGGCCATGATCACATCGCCCGAAATCTCATCGCCCGAAAACACCCGGATCTTGCCCGTGCGCACATTGGTCGCCGCGATATGCAATTCCGGGCCGGTCTTGGCGCAGACCTGATCGAAATTCAGCGTCTTGACCACAGGCTCCAGCGGGTTGCGGTATAGGGGCCCATATTGATAGGGGCTTGTGACCAGGGCCGCGACATCGACAGGCGAGATCGGCATCACCCGCTCCATCCAGGAATTGATCATGCCCACTGGCGGCAACGCCTGCGCGATCCAGCCTGTCAGGCGCAGATCATGCACGGCGCCGACCTGATGCCAGATCCGGTCCAGCATCACCCGCGCCCCCTGCGCGCCCCCCTGCGCATAGCCCGCCTTCAGCGCCGCGCCATTCAGGGCGCCCGCCGAAGTGCCCGAAATCGCCGCGATCTCGAGATCAGGCTCCTGCAACAGCCGGTCCAGCACCCCCCAGGTAAAAGCCCCATGCGCGCCACCGCCCTGCAGGGCCAGATTGATCCGTTTGCTCATCGTCTTGGTGTTCCTGTCACTTTCATGTTGCACCAGTGGTCCGGCCCGGCCCGTCCGGCTTCGCACTCACCCCCGTGGCCGGGCTGCGGGCGGGTGGGTGGGGCAGACCGGCCGCGGGGGTGAGTGCGAAGCCGCCCGACCGGAGGCATTCACCTCAGAGCGCCGTCCAGCCGCCATCGACGGAAATCGTCGTGCCCGTGATCTGCGCCGCCGCGTCCGAGCACAGGAACACCGCCGTGCCGCCCATCTGCTCGACCGTGGCGAATTCACCCGAAGGCTGACGCGACAGCATCACCTCCTTGATCACTGTCTCGCGGTCCATGTCATGGGTCTTCATCTGGTCGGGGATCTGCTTTTCCACGATCGGCGTCAGCACATAGCCCGGACAGATCGCATTGCAGGTTACCCCCTTGCCCGCCGCTTCCAGCGCCGTGACCTTCGACAGCCCCACAATC
>REBU01000003.1 GCA_007692585.1 Paracoccaceae bacterium
GGCTCGGTATAGATCATGAAACTGTCCATGAAGCGCAACAGGATCGCGATCAGCAGCACGCCCTGCATCTTCGGCAACTCGATGTAGCGAAACACTTTCCAGCGGCTGGCCTGGTCGATCTTGGCCGCCTGATAATAGGCCTGCGGGATGGATTGCAGACCAGCATAGGCCAAGAGCGCCACTAGCGACGTCCAGTGCCACACGTCCATCACCACCACGATGATCCAGGCATGCAGCGGATTGCGCGCATAATTCCAGCTGATGTTGAGCTGATCGAGCGTGTAACCGATCAGACCGATATCGGCGCGGCCCAGGATCTGCCAGATCGTGCCCACCACATTCCACGGGATCAGCAGAGGCAGCGCCATCAGTACCAGGCAAAGCGAGGCCCAGAAACCGCGCTTGGGCATGCAGAGCGCTATCGCAATCCCAAGCGGGATCTGAATGGCCAGAATGATGCCTGAGAACAACAACTGCCGCCCAAAGGCCGAATGCACCTGAGGCGAGGTCAGGACTTCCTGAAACCAGCCCAAGCCCTCCCAGAAGAACACGTTATTGCCGAATGTGTCCTGGACCGAATAATTGACGACCGTCATCAGCGGGATGACCGCCGAGAACGCCACAAGCACCAGCACCGGCAGCACCAGAAACCACGCCTTGTTGTTCTGAACCTTGTTCATCAGACGGCCTCTTTCGCAGGGGTGGCAACAGCGTGCAACGGGCGCAGGCGCCAGTCATCGACATAGACGCTGACGCGTTCGGGTTGAAATTTCAGGCGATTGGCATCAGCAGGAACAGCCATCCCTTCGGGCAGGATCGCGTTGACGGGCTTGCCCGCGAATTCCGCGCGCAGGATCTGATGGCGGCCGACATCCTCGATGCGCTTGATCGTCACCGGCAGCCCCTCGTCGCCGCTGGACAAGGTCACGAATTCCGGGCGGATGCCGATCTGCACACGGCCCTTGAGCGGCGTGTAACTGCCCCCCAGTGGCACAGCGTGACCCGCACAATGCGCGACATTGCCCGCGACTTCGGCCTCGATCAGGTTCATGCCCGGCGAGCCGATGAAATAGCCTACGAACGTATGCTCAGGGGTGTTGAACAGCTCTTCGGGCGTGCCAAGCTGGACCACGCGCCCGTCATGCATGACCACCACCTTGTCGGCAAATGTCAGCGCTTCGGTCTGGTCATGGGTCACATAGATCATCGTGTGACCGAACTCGTTGTGCAGCGCCTTCAGCTGCGTGCGCAGCTCCCATTTCATATGCGGGTCGATCACGGTCAGCGGCTCGTCAAACAGGATCGCATTCACATCCTCGCGCACCATGCCGCGGCCCAGAGAGATCTTCTGTTTGGCATCTGCCGTCAGCCCGCGCGCTTTGCGCTTCAGCACGTCCTCCATGCCGATCATGGCGGCAATTTTCTGGACGCGCGCGGCGATATAGGCCGGGTCCATGCCGCGATTGCGCAGCGGAAAGGCCAGATTGTCGCCCACAGTCATCGTGTCATAGACGACCGGAAACTGGAACACCTGCGCAATGTTGCGCGCGACCGTATCCTCGCGCGTCACATCGCGATCCCCGAACAGGATCCGCCCGCGCGACGGCACCAGCAGGCCAGAGATGATGTTCAGTAGCGTGGACTTGCCGCAGCCCGATGCGCCCAGAAGCGCATAGGCTTCGCCATCGCCCCAGACATGATCGAGCTGCTTGAGCGCGAAATCGTCCTCGTCCTTCGCGTTGGGCAGATAGGAATGCGCAAGATTGTCGAGTGTGATCTGTGCCATGCTCCCCCCTCAGGCCGCTTGCGCGAAGCTGGCAGGCGCAACAAGCTGCCCGCTCTCGGCAAAGACATAGACATGCGCGGCGTCCAGCCAGACCTCGATCGGCTGGCCGAATTCCAGATGGTGCACCCCATGCATCAACCCCACCCACGCGTCACCGCTATGGTCGAGATGCACGAAAGTCTCGGAGCCGGTGATCTCGGTCACTTTCAGCGTGCATCTGAAATGCAACCCGTCATCGCCCTGCGGCTGCAGATGCAGGTGATCAGGCCGGAAGCCTGCCTTGTAGCTGCCATCGGGCAACGCGGCGAGCGCTCCGGTGGCCTGTGCTGTCTGGCCTTCGCCAAAGCTGATTCTGACTCCGGCCTTGACGATGCGCGTGAAATTCATCGGGGGGTCCGAGAATACCCTCGCGGTGGTGGCGTCCTTGGGCTGGCGGTAGACCTGCGGGGTCGGGCCGAATTGCGTCACCTCGCCCTTCCACATGGTCGCGACATTGCCGCCCAGCAATAGCGCCTCTTCCGGCTCGGTCGTGGCATAGACGAAAATCGCGCCGGATTCTTCAAAGATGCGGGGGATTTCGGCGCGCAACTCCTCGCGCAGCTTGTAATCAAGATTGGCCAAGGGCTCATCCAGCAGAACCAGCCCTGCATTCTTGACCAGCGCGCGCGCCAGCGCGCAGCGCTGTTGCTGGCCGCCTGATAGTTCCAGCGGCTTGCGTTTCAGCATCGGGGTGAGCTGCATCAGCGCCGCAGTCTCTTGCACCCGGCGGTCGATCTCGGCGCGCGATACCCCCATCAGCTTCAGCGGCGAGGCAATGTTGTCATAGACCGTCATCGAAGGGTAATTGATGAATTGCTGATAGACCATCGCCACCTTGCGGTCCTGCACCCGCATGCCGGTGACATCGCGGCCTTCCCACAAAACGCGACCTGTTGCAGGCACGTCCAGCCCGGCCATGATCCGCATCAAGGTTGTCTTGCCCGACAGCGTGGGGCCAAGCAGCACATTCATCGTGCCGCGCTCCAGCGTCAGGTCTGTGGGGTAGATGTGATGCTGCCCCTCCACAACCTTGGAAACGCCTTCCAAAACCAGCGACATAGTTTACTCCTTCCTCTCGCGCCGCTTATTCAG
>REBU01000002.1 GCA_007692585.1 Paracoccaceae bacterium
CGGGCGCGGTGTTTTCCAACAAGATGGCCGAAGACCCGCGCTATGCCGACAATAATTTCGTCGAGCCGCCCTTGATGCGCGAGCTGTGCACGCGGGTGCAGGCGCTGGTGGATGTGCCGCTGTGCATCGACAGCTCGGTGCCCGAGGCGCTGAAGGCCGGGCTTGAAGCCTGCACTGGGCGGCCCTTGCTGAATTCGGTGACTGGCGAAGAAGAGCGGCTGGAAGCGATCCTGCCGCTGGTCAAGAAATACAACGTGCCCGTCGTCGCGATTTCCAACGATGATACCGGGATCTCGGAAGATCCCGATGTGCGCTTTGCCGTCGCCAAGAAGATCGTCGAGCGCGCGGCGGATTTCGGGATTCCGGCGCATGACATCGTGGTTGATCCGCTGGTCATGCCCATCGGCGCGATGGCGACGGCAGGCCAACAGGTGTTTGAACTCGTGCGTCGGCTGCGCTGCGAGTTGGGCGTGAACACCACCTGCGGTGCGTCGAATATAAGCTTCGGGCTGCCCAATCGGCATGGGGTGAACGCGGCCTTCCTGCCGATGGCCATCGGGGCGGGGATGACCAGTGCGATCATGAACCCGGTGCGCTCGGTCGAGATGGAGGCGATCCGCGCGGCCAACCTGTTGATGAACCACGACCCGAATGGCGGTGCCTGGATCGGGCTGGCAAAAGTGCTCGAAAACATGAAGGATGGCGCCACATTCGCCGAAGCGTCCCGCGCAGCAATGGATGCAGGCGCACGGACAGGCGGGCGGCGCGGGGGACGACGCGCGCGGGGCTGATTGCGCAGGGGCCTTAGAGCATCGGCCAGCGCTCAGGGCCCTGAGCGCGGCTCAGAACTTGGCGCCGCGCAGCACTTCGACGTTTTCAAGCCAGACGAGGCCGGGCTGCTCGGCCATGACATCTTGCGTCAGCTCCTGCGCCAGGGCCTCGGCCTTGGCGCGGTCACGCAGCACTACCTCGAACTTGATGATCGCGAATTCACGCACAAGCTGTGCGGCCTGAGAGCGGTGAATGCCATGCGTCCCGCGCCCTCCGCCAGGGAAAATTGACCATCCTGCGAGCCCGGCTTGCTGCAGAAGCCTTTCCACCTGCGGCTTGAGCAGGCGTTCCACGATGATTGTCAGTTTGACGGCAGGGGTGGTCATGTCTGCAGCACCATCTCGGCAAGGGTCATCCATAACGGAATCGACAGCAAAGCGACCGGGGTGCCGATACTGGTCGACGTCCCGATATAGACTGCCGCATTCGCAGATGGAATGGCCACGCGCAAGGTCGGCGGGCCGGAAACGTCGGAGCTAGAGGCCGCCATCACGGCAAGCATGACGACACCGCCGGGCGAAAATCCGGTAGCAAGATGGATCGCCCATCCAAGCGCGAAGCCGAGCGCGCCATGGACAAGCGGGGCAAGCAGGCCGTAGACCGCGTAGACATGCGCAACGCGGCGCAACTCGGCAAGTCGTGCAAAGGCTTCCATGCCCATCACCAGCATCAGCAGCGATAGCAGACCGCGAAAGAGCGGCTCATAAAAGCTGTCGAAAACGGGGTCGGGGCGGCTCACCAACCCGAGCGCCATGCCAAGGAGCAAGGCCGAAAGCGCTCCGCCGCGCAAACTGTCGGTGATCAGGCTCAGAAGGCGCATGCGCGGCCCGGAACCGCTGCGGGTGCGTGCCCTTTGCGCCAGCACGATCGCGGCGAGCAGGGCAGGAATGTCCATGAACGGATAGAGCGCAGGGGCCCAGGCCTCATAGGCCAGCCCATCTTCTTCCATGATGACCATGCCTGCGGCAAGCGTTGAGACCGAAACCGCGCCAAAGAGGCCAGCTGTCGCGATCCCGTCTTCCCGCCGCACACTCGATATAAGGCAGAGAGTTACACGCCCGAGCAATACGATCACTAACCCGAGGGCCGCAGCACCGAGCGCGGGCAGCAGCAGCGCGACCGGATCGGCGGCCCGCAACGCCATACCCGCACCCATCCCGATTTTCAGAAGCAATACCAGAACGATAAATTGGTAGATCGGATCAGGGATCTCAAGACGGCTTCCCAGTGCTGCGAGCACCATGCCACCAAGCAGAAAGGCGAGCGTTGGCTTCTGTAACTGCGTGAGAAACAGGGCGAGAAAATCCAGCGCAACGCTCATGTGGCGCTGCCCCGGACCCAAGGCGATGCGGCGCGCGCGCTATGATCCCCAAAGGTCATAGCTGCGCGCGCCCGATCTCAGCCTGCGCTGGCGGCGGTTTTCTTCGCATCCGTGTAGATGATCAGCGGTTTCGCTGCCGACGTCGCGGATTCTTCGTTCACCACGACTTCGCTGACATTTTCCATGCCCGGCAATTCGAACATGGTATCAAGCAGAATGTCTTCCATGATCGAGCGAAGCCCGCGCGCCCCGGTCTTGCGCGCGATCGCGCGTTTGGCAATGGCGCGCAACGCTTCATCGGTGAAGGTCAGATCTACGCCTTCGATGTCGAAAAGCTTCTGATACTGCTTCACCAAGGCGTTCTTGGGCTGCGTCAGGATCGTGACCAGTGCATCCTCGTCCAGATCCATCAATGTGGCGACAACGGGCAGGCGGCCAACGAATTCCGGGATCAAGCCGAATTTCAGCAGATCTTCGGGTTCCAGTTGCTTAAGCGACTGGCCGATGGTGATCTGCGTCTCGTCTTTCACATCCGCGCCAAAGCCGATGGCCGAGCCTTTGCCGCGCATATTGATGATCCGGTCGAGCCCCGCAAAGGCCCCGCCGCAAATGAACAGGATATTGGTCGTGTCCACCTGCAGGAATTCCTGCTGCGGATGCTTGCGCCCGCCTTGCGGCGGCACAGAGGCGACAGTCCCTTCCATCAGTTTCAGCAGCGCCTGCTGAACCCCTTCGCCCGACACATCGC
>REBU01000001.1 GCA_007692585.1 Paracoccaceae bacterium
GGGGTGGTCATGCCATCGCCCTCCGCACTTCGCGGATGCGGTCGGCGCTGTCGGCCATATCCTCTGGGCCTGCAATTGCGACTTCGGGCATCTGGGTGACTTCCCATGTATCAAGGATCAGCGTGTCCGAGGAATTGAAGAACTGCACCCGCCAGACATGGGGCATGGCTGAGGCCGTGATGCGGCAATTGCCATAGCCACGCGAGAGGATCGTGACGGCCCCCTCGCCCATCACGCTGGCCATATGGTCCAGATCCTCGGGCGTGTGCGGCAGAAGCGTCAGGTTCACGACATGGATTTCCGCGCCGGGGCGGTAACTCGCGGATTTGTCGCCAAGCTCCGCCAGAAGCGCAGGGGCATTGACGACACCGGGCGCGCGCGGGGCGTCCTGCATGGCGCGGTGGGGCTGATGGGCGCGCGCGATTGCCAGCTCCGGCACTGGTCCGATTTCCACCAGATCGACGCCCACGCCTTGCAGCACCCAGACCCCGGTAAAGACGCTTTCCTGCACCGCCACCGCTGGCACACCGCGCAGCTTCATAGAGACTTCGCCATGGCCCAGCGTTTCGGCCAGAAGCTTGCGCGCGGGCGGCGCGAGTGTGTCGAGCGCGATCTGTGCGCGCCCCCCTTCGCGGGCGACCAGATCACAAGCCTGCGCGATCTGGTCCAGAACAGCCAGCGCAGGGGCGGCGCTGTCCAGATCCTCGATTTCGGGCATATGGGGGACATAGGTGCGCATGCCCGAGGGCAGCGCGATATATTCGAGCGCCTCGTCGGTCGATTGCGAACCGGGGCCGAAACCAGCGGGGGGAAGCGTGAAAGGGCTTTGCATGGGCTACACCTCGGTCTTTGCAGTCAGGATCTGGGGGATACGGGTCATGTAATCGTCCCAGTCGCGGATCTTGGCGATCCCACCCAGGAAACGATCCCCGTCATAGAACAGAAAGGACGGGGTTTTCAGGACGCGGGTTTCTTCGCGCAGACCCGCATCCAATGCATCACCCACCAGCGCGCAGTCGAACCGGCCCTGAAATGCCTGCCGCAATTCGGGCAGGATCACGGCGGCATCGGCGGTTTCCAGATTGCGCGCCGCGTCGCCGGGGATGAACAGGCAATGCAGACCGGGCTGGGCCAGATGCGCGGCCAATGCTTCAGGCGCGTCAAGCTGCGGCCAGCCGAAGTCTTCGGTCAGGCGGGCCAGAAGCGGGTGGGACATGAGACCTCCTCAGCCAGTGGATTGGCCCGCATCAAGCGCGGCCTGAAGATGGGGGGGAAGCGACGGGGCGCGGGCTTCGAGATCAGCGAAAGCCTCGCCCAGGCCCTCGCCCGCCATGAGCGCGCGCAGCCCGTCAAGTGCCGCCATGATCTGGCGCGCCTCGGGTTGCGTGATGATTTCGCGCGCACAGCCCAGATGGGTCAGCAGCCATGTGCCGGGGGGCACATCGCCCACGAGCGACAGGTCGATCAATTCGCGCCGCGTGCCGTCACTGCACTCGGCGGCGATTCCGTCCACGGTCACGACCTGCATGGGGGTTCCGACACACATGCGGGTCAGGCTTTCACGGGAAAGAAACGGTCATCACCTGTGCGGCAGGCTTCGGCCTCGGAGGGGCGGCCTGCTTCATAGGCATCGCGGGTGATCGAAGGGTCGGCCAGATCACCGGTTGCCGTGCGCCCCGGCTGCACATCCACGCCCCAGTCGCGCAAGCGGGTCAGCGCGATCTGCACGGCGGGGCCGATCCGTGCGGCGGTCAGCGGACGCAGGCCCCCGCCATAATCTTCCAGCTCGACCGGCTGCACGCCGATCAGCAGCATCTCGGCCGGGCAATAGCCCATCAGTTGCGCCGTGGCGATCACGTCCTGAAAGCCGGTCTGATGCAGGCTCATCTTCTTCGCGCCCATGAAGGCGGGAACCTGATCATTCTCGACGATCTTCATGGTGCCGGGGGCCAGCCCGTAATCGACCGCATCAAAGACGATCAGCGCGTCGGCTTCTTCCAGAAAGGGCAGCAGATACAGCCCCTGCGTGCCGCCATCCATCAGGTGCACATGATCGGGCAAGGCCCAGTTTTCGGCCAGATGTTCGATGCAGCGCACACCGAAGCCTTCATCGGCCCAAAGCACATTGCCGATGCCAAGCACGAGAATACGGGCAGGTTGAGTCTGGGCGGGTTGGGTCTGGCTGGCCACGGGTTCCTCCATCTTGCCGGGCTGGCTGGTCGCAGGCTTTGCAGCTTGCGCCTCAGGCAGAGTATAACTGTCCATGTGGCGCGGATGCAGGTTTTTCGGTTTTCCGGACGAATTTGTAGCAATATGAAATATATAAGAAAAAGCGGTATTCCATCGCATGCCGCGCTGCGGCATGATGGTCACAGGATTTCCATAAATCCGATTTTCGATCACTTTGTTTGCAGCTTGAGCATGAAAAACGGCCCCGAAGGGCCGTTTCCTGCGCGGTGATTCATGCCGCAAATCAGTCAGGTCGGTCATCCTTGAAGGTGCGGTGCCCCGAGATCATGGTCGAGATGATCGACTGGCGCGACATGATATCCTCGCGCACTGCGACATAGATATGCACGATCACGAAGACGACTATCGCCCACATGCCCATCCGGTGCAGCATATGCACATCAAGGCTGTTTCCGGCCAGCGGGATGACCCAGCCAAAGGCCTTGTACATCCAGTGGTCCATGCCCTGCCCTTCGGCATAAAGCGC
>REBU01000020.1 GCA_007692585.1 Paracoccaceae bacterium
TGCAGGCGGTCTCGGCCGAAACCCTCGCGCTGAGCCAGGCGGTGCAGGTGATCCTGCTGTGGTCCGACATGGCCTTCTCCGACCGCTCTGCCCTGGCGGTGGTCGAGGACGGCGTCATCCTGCGCCCCGAGATCGGCGCGCTGATCCGCGCGGCCTATGACCCGGTGCTGCCTGCGGTGGCGAGCGACCCCGCCCACGCGCTGCGGTTGGCGGCGCGGATGGGGGGGCTGCAATGACGGTGCTGGCGGATTTTGAGTTGCTGCCTGCCGAGGCGCGGCTGGTGGACTGGCTGCAAGCGGGCAATCGCAAGTTCTTAGGGTCTCAAACAGCGTGCCGGACGGCCCAAGCGATGCTGTCACCCTGCGCGCCACATTCCTCCGCTACCTCGCCCTGGGCGGCTGCGACGCCTGCCAACTGCCGGAAACGGGGTTGCTGGTTTGGGGGGCACATATTTTTGGGGATGAGAAACACAGCGAAGACACCAAAGGGCTCGATTTCGAAGGCGCCACCCTGCCCCATGATCTGGGGCTGGTATTCTGCCATATCCCGGACCCGATCATCCTGCGCTCGGCCAAGGTGAAAAACCTGTTTCTGCATGGCTCTGTCGTTAAAGCCGCCATCAAGGCAGATCGCTTGCAGGCCGAGGGCGGTGTCTTTCTGCGCGAGGCCAAACTCGCGGGCAAGGTGCAGCTGCTGGGCGCGCGGCTGGGCAGTAATCTGGACTGCGACGGCGCGGCGTTGCAGGCCAAAGGCGAGGCGCTGATTTGTGACCGGATGCAGGTCGAGGGCAGCGTCTTTTTGCGGGGGGCCAAAATCACGGGCGAAGTGCGGCTGCTGGGCGCACGGCTGGGGGGCGATCTGGACTGCGACGGCGCGGAGTTGCAGGCAAAGGGAACAGCGCTGATTTGTGACGGGGCCAAGATAGCGGGCGCATTTTTCTTGCGCGGGGGCGCAACGGTCAGCGGATGCATCGACCTGACCGACGCGACCTTTGGGTCTATATGCGATGATCCGGCCTGCTGGCCGCCCGAGTTGATCCTCAATCGCTGCCGCTATGGCGCATTTCAGGGAAATGACGCCCCGATGGACTCAGACATGCGCTTGAAATGGTTGGCGCTGCAAAAGCCCAAGAAATACGGCCAAGACTTCTGGCCCGATCCCTATGAGCACTGCGCCAAGGTGCTGCGCGAGATGGGGCATGGCGCAGAGGCCACGAAAATCCTGATCGAAAAGGAACGCCTGCAACGCAAGGCACGTCAGGAGAGGCTGTATCGTGATCTGGAGCAAGCGCGGGAGGAGTGGACAAACTCGCCCGAAGAAAACTCTACAAATATCTCCGCAGAAAGTGATACCGGCAAACTTCTGAGGCTACGGCTGCACCTGACGCTCATAGCGATTTGGGATGGGATCACGGGTTTCTTCGTCGGCTATGGGCGCAAGCCTTTTGATGCGGTCTGGCGCGGCTTGATCCCGCTTTGGATTGTCGGCACATTTGTCTTTGCAAACGCTGAACGCCACGGCGCGATCAAACCCAACCTGCCGCAAATCCAGCTTAACCCGGCCTGGGTCAGTTGCGCGGCCGACCAGCGCGGGCAGTTGGACTGTTTCCTCAACCACCCTGACGCGGCCTCCTACCCGCGTTTCAACGCCTTCATCTATTCGGCGGATACGCTGATCCCGGTCGTGTCGCTGGAAATGCAAAGCTACTGGATCCCCGATGACCGCAGCGACCGGGGTATGCTGGCGCGTGGCTATCTGTGGTTCCATATCGCAATGGGCTGGGCCCTCACCCTGCTCACCGTCGCGGGCTTCTCTGGCCTGATCAAGACGGATAACACCAAATGACCCATACCCACCCCATCCGCGTCTATTACGAGGATACCGACCTCGCGGGGATTGTCTATTACGCCAATTACCTGAAATTCATCGAACGAGGCCGGTCGGAATGGGTGCGCGCGCTCGGCCTCGACCAGCGCGCGATGAAGGCTGCGGGGGAGGGTGTTTTTGCGGTGCGCCGGGTGGTGGCGGATTACCTTGCGCCCGCGAAATTCGATGATCTGCTGGATGTCACCACGGGCTATCTCAGCCACAGCACGGCCCGGCTGTTGCTGGCGCAGAGCGTCACCCGCGCGGGCAAGACGCTGTTTGAGGCCGAGGTGACGCTGGTCTGTCTGGCCGAGACGGGCCGCCCACAGCCCTTGCCGCGGGCTTTGGTGGAAAAAATTGGCGTATAAAGGCAACGTATAACGCGCTTGTGTTGGTAAGCCGCTTGCCTTGGTGTATGCTTTGGCCACAAAGCCGCCCTCAGAGCGGCGTATTTGAGTGGGCAGAGATATGGATCCGACAACACTGGCGTCCGCACATGACGTCGATTTTTCGCTGGTAGGTTTGTTCCTGCGGGCATCCTTTGTGGTGCAGGCCGTTATGGTCGGCCTGATCATCGCCTCCTTCTGGTCCTGGGCGATCATCATCCAAAAGCACATCCTCTACCGCCGCGCGCGGGCAGAGGCTGAAGATTTCGATGCCGCCTTCTGGTCGGGCGAGCCGCTGGATGAGCTTTATGACCATATCGGCCCTGCGCCTGCGACCTCGCCGCAGCGCGTCTTTGCGGCAGGCATGACCGAGTGGCGGCGCTCGCATCGCGCTGACGGGCGGCTGATCCCGGGTGCCGTGTCGCGGATCGACCGGTCGATGGATGTAGCGATCAACAAGGAAGCGCGCGGGCTGACGGGTGGGCTGACTTATCTCGCCTCGGTGGGCTCGGCCTCGCCTTTTGTGGGGCTGTTCGGCACGGTCTGGGGGATCAAGACGGCGTTTGAAGAAATTGCCATGGCGGAGTCGAGCAATCTCGCCGTGGTCGCGCCAGGCATTGCCGAGGCGCTTCTGGCGACAGGTCTGGGGCTGCTCGCGGCGATCCCGGCGACGATCTTCTACAACAAGCTGACCGATGACAGCGAAGAGCTGATCTCGGGCTATGAAGCCTTTGCCGACGAATTCAACACCATCCTGTCACGCCAGCTGGACGCCGCCTGACGATGGGCTCGCAATTCATAAAGAAAGGCGGAGGCACGGGACGGCGCAGGCGGCGCGGTGGCGCGGGCAAGATGTCGGAACTCAATGTCACGCCGCTCGTTGATGTCATGCTCGTGCTGTTGATCATCTTCATGGTCGCAGCGCCGATGCTGACTGTGGGCGTGCCCGTTGAATTGCCGCGCACCTCCGCGGGCGCGCTGCCGGTCGAACAGGAGGAGCCGCTTGCAATCACGCTTCTGGCAGATGGCAGGGTCATGATCATGGCGTCCGAGGTGGACCCCCAGACACTGATCCCGCAACTGCGCGCGATCGCCGAGGAACGGCGCGACAACAAGGTGTTCCTGCGCGCTGAAGGGTCGATTCCCTATGAGCGCGTCGTGCAGATCATGGGCGCGCTGAACACCGGAGGCTTCAACAATATCGGGTTGGTGACCGAGCAGGGTGGGCCGCGTTTCGACGGCACTGGCAACTGAACGGCTTGAAAGGCTGAGGCACAGAGCATGGCCATGATGATGGGCATCTGGGAGCGCATGGACACGGGGCAACGAGTCTCGGGTGTGGCGCATCTTGGCCTGATCGCATGGATCATGCTGGGCACGATTTTCCAGCCGCGCGATGCGTCGCTGAGTATTCCGATCTCTGATGTGTCGATCATCTCGGCCGAGGAATTCGCGGCGCTCAGCGGGCCGCGCCCCGATCCTGCCCCACCGGCCCCGGAGCCTGCGCCTGCGCCCGAACCTACGCCTGCACCAGAGCCTGCGCCCACGCCTGTCACGCCACCGCCAGCGCCACCGCCAGCGCCCGAGCCGGAAATTCGCGCGCCCGATCCTGTGGCCCCGCCGCCTGTGCCCGAAGCGGCGCCCGCACCTACGCCCGCACCTACGCCCGCACCGGCAGAGCAATCTTCCGGCGTCGTTTTCTCGCCACTGCCCGCGCCGGGTGTCAGCGCGCGTCCGCGTCCGCGCCCGGTCGAGCGCGTTGCGCCCACCCCCACCGAAGCCCCGCCGGAAACTGCGCAGATCGATATTGCCGCGCAACCCGCCGCGCAGGCGCAGCCAGAGGCAGAAACACCGCTGCCCGAGCGCGATCAGGCCGAGACCGCCCCACCCGAGGCCACGACCGAAATCGTGACCGAAGCCACCGAAACCGATGACGGATCGCTGGAGCGCGCGGCCATGGCCCCCAATCTAAGCCAGCGTCCGCGCACGCGCCCGGACCGCCCCGCACAGGCCCCGGAGCCCCCGACCCAGACGGCCACTGCGCCGACCCCGCCTACGCCGCCGACCCAGACGGCGCCCACTCCGCCAACGCCGCCCACACCGCCCACGCCACCTACACCGCCGACACCAGCGCCCGCGCCGGCACCGGCAGAGCCGCCCAGTGACGCGATTGCCGAAGCACTGGCCGCAGCGCTGTCGGAGCAGTTGACTGGTGGCGGTGGTACGCCTGGACCCAGCGCGGGTGCGGCACTCAGCGCCTCCGAGGCGGATGCGCTGAGACTGGCGATTCAGGCGTGCTGGAATGTGGGCGTGCTGTCGACCGATGCACAGCAGGTGACGGTGACGGTCGCGTTTTCCATGACGCCCTCGGCACGCCATGAGCAAGGCTCGATCCGGATGGTCAGCGCGTCGGGCGGATCGGAAACCGCCGTGCAGCAGGCATTCGAGGCCGCGCGCCGGGCAATTATCCGCTGCGAGGGCGATGGCTACGGCCTGCCGCCCGAGAAATACGACGCTTGGCGTGATATCGAGATTACATTCAACCCTGAAGGCATGAGGCTCAGATGACCCGGCTTTTCCTGACTATCCCCGCGCTGGTGCTGATCTGCCTCGCAGGTCTGTTCGCAGCCCTGCCCGCGCAGGCGCAGCCCTTGCGGTTGCAGATCACAGAAGGCGTGATTGAACCCATGCCCTTCGCCATGCCTGCCTTCGTGGCTGAAAACAGTGCAGGCGCGCAATTCTCCGAAGGGCTAGCGCGGGTCATCGCGGCCAATCTCAGCAATACCGGGCTGTTTCGCGAAGTGCCGCGACAGGCGCATATCGGGCGGATCACCAGCTTCGATGCTGCGGTCACCTACAGCGAGTGGCGCGCGGTCAATGTGCAGGCGCTGATCACTGGGGCGGTGGCCGTGCAGGGCAATCGGATGACGGTGAAGTTCCGGCTGTTCGATGTGCTGAGCGGGCAGCAGGTCGGGGACGGTCTGCAGTTTGCGGGTACGACCGACAGCTGGCGGCGCATGGCTCACAAAGTGTCGGATGCCGTCTATAGCCGCATCACGGGCGAGGGCGGCTACTTCGACAGCCGGGTGGTTTTCATCAGCGAATCCGGGCCACGCACCAACCGCACGCGGCGTCTGGCGATCATGGATCAGGATGGCGAGAATGTGCAATTCCTGACCGATGGCCGCGCCATGGTGATCGGCCCGCGCGTCTCGCTGACCGGGGAGCGCATCCTGTATACGACCTACGAGACTGGCACGCCGCGCATTGCGCTGATGAACACTCAGACCGGCCAGCGTCAATTCGTGGGCGATATGCCCGGCGCACAGGTCTTTTCGCCCCGCTTCACGCCGGATGGGGGCGGTCTGGTCTTCTCTGCTGCGCGGGGTGGGAATACCGATCTCTATCGTATGTCGCTTGGGTCGGGGCAGATGCAACAATTGACCTCGTCGCCCTCGATCGCGACAGCGCCCAGCTTCTCGCCGGACGGGCGCTTCATCGCATTTGAGTCTGATCGCTCGGGCACCAGCCAGCTGTATGTCATGCCCGCCTCTGGTGGCGAGGCACGGCGCATCAGCTTCGGGCAGGGGCGCTATTCGACCCCTGTCTGGTCACCGCGCGGGGATCTGATCGCGTTCACCAAGCAAAACGCGGGCCGCTTCCATATCGGGGTCATGCGCACGGATGGCTCCGAAGAGCGGCTTCTCACGGCCTCGTTCCTTGACGAAAGCCCGACATGGGCCCCAAATGGGCGCGTCATCATGTTCACCCGCGAGGCGCAAGGCGGCGATCCATCGCTCTTTTCCGTCGATATCACCGGGCGCAATCTGCGCCGTGTGCCCACGCCCGGCCCTGCATCCGACCCGTCCTGGGGCCCCCTGCGACCATAACCGAACAACAGATCAACCTATCTGAGGGATAGATACATGACACTGACTTCCAAAGCACTTCTCATTCTCGCGGGGCTTGCGCTCGCGGCTTGCAACAACCCGCGCGCGGGTGGCACTTTCGGCGGCGGCGGAGCGGATGGCTTCGGTGACACGGGCGGCTTTCAGGATGCTGGAATCATGACCGGCAATCTGGGCGACCCCAATGACCCACGTTCCGTGGCGCATTTCCAGCAGCGTATCGGCGACCGGGTGTTCTTCACCACCGACAGCTCCAGCCTGACCTCTGAGGGGCGCGCGACACTGGAGGCGCAGGCGCGCTGGCTCAACCAGAACACGCAGTTCTCCATCGTCATGGAAGGCCATGCTGATGAGCGCGGCACGCGCGACTATAACATCGCGCTGGGCGAGCGTCGCGCCAATGCGGCGATGCAATACCTGATCAGCCAAGGCGTCAGTGCCAATCGCATGCGGGTGGTCAGCTACGGCAAAGACCGCCCGGTTGAAGCCTGCGCGGCGCAGCGCTGCTGGGATGTGAACCGTCGTGCAGTCACGGCTATTGCCGGTGTGACAGGATAAATGGCGATGCACGTGCTCAGATCCGTCACCCTTGGCGCGGCGTTCTGGCTGGGGTCGCTCGGTGCGCTTCAGGCAGATAGCGTTGCTGACATCCGTGCCGAGTTGAACGCCCTAAGCAGTGTGGTGGCGGATCTTGCGCGCGAACTGTCTGGCGGTGGGGCTGCCAGCCAGCCCGGCTTTGATGGCAGCATGATCGACCGCGTCGAACAGATCCGCACTGAGCTTGCGCGGCTGACTGGTCGGACCGAAGAGCTGGAATTCCGCATCCGCCGGGTGATCGACGAAGCGTCGAACCGGCTGGGGGATCTGGAATTCCGGCTGACCGAGTTGGAGGGCGGCGATACATCGTCGCTGTCCACGCGCCCCTTGGGCGGCGAAAGCTTCGCCCCCCAGCCCAGCCCTGGCGCCGAGACAAGCGGTCCGCAGATGGCCGCAGGTGAACGCGCCGCGTTTGACAGCGCGCGCGCGCTGGCCGGAAACGGCGACAGCGCCGCCGCCGCGGAGGCGCTGGAAGAGTTTCTGTCGCTCTTTCCCGGCAGCCCCTTGGGGGCCGAGGCCAGCATGCTGCTTGGTGAGATGCACCGTGCACGCGGGGCAGAACCAGATGCGGCGCGGGCCTATCTCAATCTCTATCTGGCCGATCCTGACGGCGACACGGCCCCGCGCGCGTTGCTTGCGCTGGGCGACAGCCTGGGACGGCTGGGCCAGCGCGAAGAAGCTTGCGTGATGTTTGACGAATTGCGCGACCGTTTCGGCTTTACCACCGAGGCGACCGAGGCGGAAAGCGCCCGCGCGGCGCTCAACTGCCCTTGATCGATACGATCCTGCCGCTGCAAGCGCGCTTTGCGCAGGCGCTGGAAGCACTGGAGCCACCGGGGCGTCTGGGCCTTGCGGTGTCGGGTGGTGGGGATTCGATGGCGCTGATGGCGCTCGCGCAGCGCTGGGGCAAAGCGCATCTCAGCGTGGCCACGGTCGAGCATGGTCTGCGCCCGGAAGCCGCGCAGGAAGCCCAGATGGTGGCGCAGGCGGCGCGCGATCTTGGCCTTGCGCATGTCACGCTGCATTGGCGGGGTTGGGATGGGCAGGGTAACCTGCAGGACCGCGCCCGCACGGCCCGCCGAACCCTCTTGCGCGAATGGGCTCAGTCCGAGGGGTTGTGTGCTGTGCTGACCGGCCATACCCGCGACGATCAGGCCGAGACGGTGCTGATGCGACTGGCGCGCGGCTCTGGCGTGGACGGACTGGCCGGGATGGACGCGCGCCATTGCGAAGCGGGGCTGCTGTGGTTGCGTCCATTGCTGGATATGTCACGGGACGAATTGCGCGCTTGGCTACAAGCGCAAGGGGTGCGGTGGTGCGATGATCCCGGCAATGATGATCTGCGCTTCGATCGCATCAAGGCGCGTCAGGCGCTCTTGGCGCTTGCGCCGCTGGGCCTGAGCGCAGACCGGCTTGCCCAGACAGCGCAGCGCATGCGCGATGCGACCTGCGTTCTGGACCAGAGCGCGGCCCAGGCAGCCCGCCGCATCGCGCAATATGCGCAAGGCGATATCATCTTTGACGCGCCCGCCTTCGACGCATTGCCCGCCGATTCCCGTCACCGGCTTGCGGCTGCTGCGTTGTGCCAGATCGCCACGCGGCCGTATCGCCCGCGCCTTGCAAGACTGCGCGCGGCGTTGGCGGCATCCTGTGTGACGCTGCATGGTTGCCTGATCACCCGAAGTGCGACCGAACTGCGGATCACCCGCGAAGCGCAGGCCGTGCGGGCGACAGTTGCGCAATGTGGCGCCATCTGGGACGGGCGTTGGCAGATAACCCCGCCGCCAGATCAGCCTGCGTCCGCCGCGCTTGAAATCCGCGCGCTGGGGCAGGGGGGGCTGGCGCAATGTCCTGATCGCAGCCTCTGGAAACTGCCCCGCCGCTCGCTGCTGGCCAGTCCCGCCGTCTGGCTGGACGAGAACCTTGTCGCCGCGCCGCTGGCCGGGATGGGCCCGGACTGGCAGATGCGGCCTTTCATATTGCGCGGCGTTTTGGCCCAAGTCTTGCATTCGCATTGAATGCCGGGCGATAATCGCTATGTATCATTCAAAAGCGGTGCAATACATGCACGCGCGACCCTCTGACTTCAAAAGGAGCCCCGCTTTGGGTAACGCACGAAATTTCGCATTCTGGATCGTGCTGTTCTTGCTGATGATCATGCTTTTCAACATGTTCAGCACAGGGCAATCCACATCTTCAGCGCGTTCGGTCGCTTATTCCGAATTCAACACGCGCATCGCGGAAGGAGATGTGAGCCGCGTCACGATCGACGGAGAGCGGGTGACATTCACCGGCCGTGACGGGCAGCAATATACCACGATCCGCCCGGACGATCCCGGCCTGACCGAGCGGCTTCTGCAGGCCAATATCCCGGTTGAAGCGCGTCCGCAGCAAACTTCGGGTTTCATGTCGACGCTGATGCTGTGGCTGCCCTTCCTGCTATTGATCGGTGTGTGGATCTTCTTCATGAACCGGATGCAGGGCGGCGGCAAAGGCGGCGCGATGGGCTTTGGCAAATCGAAAGCCAAGCTTCTGACCGAAAAGCATGGCCGTGTGACCTTCGACGACGTCGCGGGTATCGACGAAGCGAAGGACGAGCTGGAAGAGATCGTCGAATTCCTGCGCAACCCGCAGAAATTCTCGCGCTTGGGCGGCAAGATCCCCAAAGGTGCGCTGCTCGTCGGGCCTCCGGGGACAGGTAAGACGCTGCTCGCACGCGCTATCGCGGGCGAAGCGGGCGTGCCCTTCTTCACCATTTCGGGCTCGGATTTCGTGGAAATGTTCGTGGGTGTCGGCGCAAGTCGCGTGCGCGACATGTTCGAGCAGGCGAAGAAGAACGCGCCTTGCATCGTCTTCATTGACGAGATTGACGCCGTGGGGCGGTCGCGTGGCGTGGGCTATGGCGGCGGCAATGACGAGCGCGAACAGACGCTGAACCAGCTTCTTGTCGAAATGGACGGGTTCGAGGCCAATGAAGGCATTATCATTGTTGCGGCCACGAACCGGCCCGATGTGCTTGACCCCGCACTCCTGCGTCCCGGTCGCTTCGACCGTCAGGTGCAGGTGCCAAATCCCGACATCAAGGGTCGTGAGCGCATTCTGGGCGTGCATGCCCGCAAGGTGCCGCTGGGACCGAATGTCGATCTGCGCATCATCGCGCGCGGCACACCGGGCTTTTCGGGCGCGGATCTCGCGAATCTGGTGAACGAGGCAGCACTGATGGCAGCGCGGTCGAATCGTCGTTTTGTGACGATGGAAGATTTCGAGAACGCCAAGGACAAGGTCATGATGGGGGCAGAGCGCCGCTCCATGGTCATGTCCGAGGATGAGAAGAAACTGACAGCCTATCATGAGGCAGGTCATGCCGTCGTTGGGCTGCATGTTCCCGAGCATGATCCGATTCACAAGGCCACGATCATCCCGCGCGGTCGTGCGTTGGGTCTGGTGCTGTCCTTGCCCGAGCGCGACCAGCTGTCCGTGAGTTACCGCAAGTACAAATCCAAGATTGCCATGGCGATGGGCGGTCGTGTCGCGGAAGAACTGGTTTTCGGTGAAGATGCCGTGACATCGGGCGCGGCCAGCGACATCCAGCAGGTCACGAAAATCGCGCGGGCGATGGTCACGCAATTCGGCTTTGATCAGGAATTGGGCTATGTCGATTATGCCAACGAACAGCAGTCCTATCTGGGCAATTACGGCGGTGGGTCCAACCACTCCGGCATCACCCAGAAGATGATCGACGACAAGGTGCGTGACCTGGTCAATGAAGGCTATGAGCGCGCCAAGCAGATCTTGACCGAACATCGCGACGAGTTGGAAAATCTGGCGCAGGGCCTTCTTGAGTATGAGACCCTCACCGGTCCTGAGATCAAGAAAGTCATGCGCGGCGAGGCTCTTAATCGTGGTGATGATGATGACGGCCTGACCAGCAACACGCCTTCCGTCGCGGCGATCCCCAAGACGCGCGGACGCAAGCGCGGCGAGGATGACAGCGGTATGGAGCCAGAGCCGAGCGCCTGACGCAGCCACAGACAAAAAACGCCCCGGACGGTTGTCCGGGGCGTTTTTTGGATGGCTGCCGTGCGGGCGTGAAACCGACAAGTGTCACTGCGTCAGCAACAATGCCGGCACGCGCCCGCGGCCCGTTCGATCTGACGATTTTCATTGATCTGGTCGGAGTGAGAGGATTCGAACCTCCGGCCCCTGCCTCCCGGAGATCGCGCGCTCTGGTCAAGCTATTGTTTTTTTTGTCAATAGAGCACTGTTTTCGCGGCCATATTTGCCAGCTTCGCAAAGCCAGTTCGGGTTCGAAAGGTTCAATTAATCAAAGGGAACTATCTCACTTGGGGTGCGTGTTGAAGGAATGCGCTCCTACAGATTGCACTCGCGGCTCGCTTCACCATTAGTCCAAGCTGGCTATGATGCGCCGTGTATCCTCCATCTTCGCGAGAGACGCGTCGAGCGCTGCACGCCACGCGCTCCCTTTGTCACGTGCTTCCGTCCATGCGTCTCCGAGAGCATAGTGGTCCTCCTGCGCCAGGACAGTGATCAGAAACGCCGCCTGCGCACGGTCTTTGCGCGCTTTCAACGCCATCTCAGTATCACTGCGTCGCTCCGAAACGATCAGCTTATGCACCGCATAGCGCTCGGGTCGCGGGATCTGGATCAATGCACCATCTCGATAGAGCAGAGGAACCGTGAGCGGTTCAGCGATCAGATAGTTCAGGAAATGCAGCGATTGCGCGCTGACGCCCAAGGCTGGCAGATCGCGCAAACCCTCGTCCGCGTTGAATGAGGGCGTCAGGAATTCCACCAATGTCTGTCGGTGCGTCTGCTGCCATCGCCAGACCTTGTTCTTCTCGACAGCCGGCAATGGCGAAAACTCAAGGCTTTCGAACACGTCCGCGAGCGACGGATCGACATGGTCCCCGAGCGCAAGGGACAGACGCTCGAAGCTGGCAATGTCGATGTCATCGGTCTGCGCAGCAGCATCAGCGCTGATGCGAACCCCCAGAACCCCCTCGTAGTGGCGGAATGCTTGTGTTCCGACTACTGTGCCTCCGAGCCGGAACACGCCAGCGCGCGACATGGCCGTCAGCAGCTGGCCAGTGGCAAGGTCAGGGGTCAGATACCCTTCACCGCGCAAAAGGCGGATAAGACGGGCAGTTTCGCGGCGTCGTGCCCGCGACTGAGTGCGAAGGTCCTCGTGATGTTCCAGACGTGCGCGCAGTTCAGCATTGTCATCGCCGATATAACGCTCGACGATCTTGTCGCCCTGCCGAAACCGGTCATACCAATATCCCCGCCCGTTCTTCTCCCGTAGGGTTGGCTTTCCGCGCAGGGTCGAGATCGCCTCTTCCTTCAGTAGTCGCAGCAGATCCTGCCAGGCCGACTGCCCGGTCAAAGTGTGAGATTGGAAGGTGTTCTGCGTCATGCTCTACCACACAGATAAATTGTCGTGTGGTATAGCACGGCTTTGGTGCATTACCACACAAATAATCTTTCGTGCGATACCTTCCTGCATTTGAGTGAGCGTTAGCGCGTCGTAGATCAATTTCTATGGCGATCAGTTCCGGCTTCATTACCGTCAGCATCAGCAAGAATGCCACCTCTATAACATAAATATCAACAACTTAAGCAGGAATCAGAAATGGCACATCCACGCAAGGACACTCGGCTCGCAAGGAAGCCGGTTATCTCGATCAAGAGAGGCTTCGCAGCAGCGGTTGCAAGTGCTGAGCTTATAGGTTTGACGCCGCATGTGCTTCGGCACACAGCCGCCGTTCACATGACCGAAGCAGGGGGCAGCATGGACGAAATCGCGCAATACCTTGGGCATTCGGACACCAGGATCACGAGCAATACCTGTGCGAGGTATAGTCCTGAGCACGTGCAAAAGGCAGCGACAGCGCTCGAATTCGACTTCGCGTGCTAGCGCCGCGAACCCTCGTAGGTTCACTGAACCAAAGCGTTCCATCTTCTTCATGCCCAGTAAGTAATGAAAATTGGTCGGAGTGAGAGGATTCGAACCTCCGGCCCCTGCCTCCCGAAGACAGTGCTCTACCAGGCTGAGCTACACTCCGACCG
>REBU01000060.1 GCA_007692585.1 Paracoccaceae bacterium
GCCTCCATCTCGGCGATGATGCTGTTCACGATCTCTGTGAGCATCGCTTCATCCTCGCATTCGGCCATGACCCGCACCAGCGGTTCTGTGCCCGATTTGCGGATCAGCAGCCGCCCTCGCCCTTCCAGCCGTTTGGTGGCATCGGCAATGACCGCCTTGACCTCGGCTCGCGACAGCAGGTCCACCCCCGGCGCCGTGCGCAGATTGCGCAGCATCTGCGGGACCGGCTCGAAGGAATGCGAGAGCATCGATGCGGGTTTGCCGCTCTCGACCATCGCCGCCAGAAATTGCAGCGCCGCCAGCATCCCGTCGCCCGTCGTGGCATAATCGGTCATCACGATATGGCCCGACTGTTCACCGCCCAGATTCCAGCCGCCCTGGCGCATACGTTCGACCACATAGCGGTCGCCGACCGCCGTGCGCTCCATGCGCAGCCCCTGCCCTTCCAGATACCGCTCCAGCCCCAGATTGGACATGACCGTGGCCACAAGAACCCCGTCGCGCAGCGCGCCGGCTTCGGCAAAGCGCCGCGCCATCAGCGCCATAATCTGGTCACCATCGGCGATCTGGCCGCGCTCGTCGATCAGGATCACGCGATCGGCATCGCCATCGAGCGTAATGCCCAGATCGGCCCCTGTTTCCAGCACTTTCGCCGCGCAGATGCGCGGATAGGTCGAGCCGCAGTCGCGGTTGATATTCGTGCCGTCAGGCGCGTTGCCGATATTGATCACATCGGCGCCCAATTCCCAGAGCAGTTGCGGCGCGACGCGATGCGCGGCCCCGTTGGCGCAATCGAGCACCACCTTCATGCCGCTGAAACTGGTGCCGCGCGCAAGCGTCGTCTTGGCATATTCGACATAACGCCCGCCCGCCGCCTCGATCCGCTTGGCGCGCCCGATATTGGCGGGTTGTGCGGGTGTGATCTCACCCATGGCGATCTTCTCGATGGCCGCTTCATCGGCATCCGACAGTTTGAACCCGTCGGGGCCGAAGAACTTGATGCCATTATCCTGATGCGCATTATGGCTGGCGGAGACCATGATGCCGAGATCCGCGCGCATCGAGCGGGTCAGAAACCCCACAGCGGGCGTCGGCACAGGCCCGAGCAGCAGCACATTCATCCCCGTCGAGGTGAGCCCCGCGGTCAGCGCCGTCTCGAACATATAGCCCGAAAGCCGCGTGTCCTTGCCGATCACCACGCGGTGCCCGTTCGAGCCGTCGCGCCGGAAATGCCGCCCCGCCGCCGCGCCCAGTTTCAGCGCCATCTCGGCGGTCATCGGATAGGTGTTCGCCGTCCCGCGCACCCCGTCCGTGCCAAAAAGCTTGCGTGTCATCGGCTCTGTCCCTCTTTTGTAGTCTCGTCTTCCATCTGCAGCGCCCGCCACAGCGCCAGCGCCTGCGCGGTCTGTGCGACATCATGCACTCGCAGGATCTGCGCGCCCTGCCCTGCCCCCTGCACTGCCACCGCGAGCGATCCGGCAACGCGCGCGCCCGCCTCTGTGACACCGCTCAGTTCTCCGATGAAGCGCTTGCGTGACGCGCCCAGAAGAATAGCACATCCCAGCCCATGAAATACCCCCAACTGGCGGATCAGCGCGAGATTATGCGCAAGGGTCTTGCCAAAGCCGATGCCCGGATCGACGATGACCCGATCGGACGGGATGCCGGCTTCACCCGCGCGGATGATCGCCCCGGCGAGCCAATCATAAACCTCTGAAATCACGTCATGATAACGCGGGTTGTCCTGCATGGTCTGGGGCGTGCCCTGCGCATGCATCAGACAGACCGGCACGCGGGACGCAGCGATGACGCGGGCCAGATCACGATCCCATGTCAGACCTGACACATCATTCACGATATCGGCCCCGGCCTCCAGCGCGGCATCGGCCACGCGGGCCTTACGGGTATCGATCGAGATCGGGCAGACCAGTCCATCGGCGCGCAGCGCGCGGATCAGCGGCGCGGTGCGCGCGATCTCATCGGCGACCGGCACCTCTGCCGCGCCGGGGCGGGTGGATTCGCCCCCGATATCGAGGATATCCGCCCCTTCCGCGACAAGCCTGTGGGCCTGCGCGCGTGCGGCGTCCAGCGTGTCGAAGCGACCGCCATCGGAAAAACTGTCGGGGGTGACATTGACGATGCCCATGATCCGGGGCCGCGCCCAGTCCAGCCCGCAAAGCGGCGCAAGCGGCGCGCTCAGATCGCCATCATGCGCCGCATCGAAAGCACGCAGCCGCCCGGATCCGGCCCCGGGCGAATGATCGATAATCCCGCCGATGCGCAGCGCGTCCTGCCCGCGCAGCCGGGGCAAGGCGGCATGCGCGCGCAGACCAGGAACAAGTTGGGGAATACGGTAGGTCATGGCGCTGTCCATGCCGCATTGCAGCACAAGCTGCAAGTCGCAAGCCTCACAGCGCGAGGCGGGAAAGCGGCATATGGCTTCCCGCGGGCACATGCAGCCCCTGCGGCAGGCACAACTCGCAGGCGGCCACATGCTCGGCCAGCCAAAGTGCCAGCGCCAGCCCGTCATGCGCAGGCGCATCCGGGCTGTCGGGACTGTCGAGGATCAGTTTCGACGGCGCCCAGACGATCATCTGCCCCTGTTTCATCGCCCAGTCGATTTCCGTGCGGCTGGCGACAACCACGCAGCGCGCGTCGAGCGCGGCCAGACGCCAGGCGTTCTGCTCGATGGCCAGAAGCTCGATGCGGCGCTGCACCGCGCGGTGTCCGGTTTGCGCCACAGTTTCGGGCGGCATGCCCACAGTCAGGATCACCGGCGCGCCCAGGCTCTGCACATGGTCGAGCCGTGCGCCAAGATCAGGCGCAGCAATCATCGCATTGTCGAGATAGACGACACGCGGATGCACGGCCTGCTCCTGCCCGGCGGCATCCACGGCATGGAGCGGCTGCGCCGCACGGTTGCGCACGATTTCCACCCCCAGCGCACCAGGACCACGGTCGAGCTTTTCGATACGGACAAAGGCGCGCATCGCCTGCGGCTCGGTCAGAACGCGGTCGGCGACGCGCTCGGCCAGAGTTTCGAGCAGGTTCAGCCGCTCGGCCGACAGCTCTGCGGCAATGGCTTCGGTGATGCGGTCATAGGACAGGATGCGGTCGACATCATCTTCCAGCGGTGCGGGATGGGGCCGGATTTCGACCACGACACTGAAGCGCAGCCGCTGGCGCACGCCGCGTTCGGCCTGAAATGCGCCGATCTCGACTTCGACGATGTGATCGCGCAGGCTGATGCGGTCGCGCGGGTCGGCACTCGCAGAGGCCTCGGCGCGGGCTTCGGGATGGGCGAAAGCCAGATGGATGTCGGAATTCATGCGCAAGACCTGCCTTCGATCAGCAACGGGTTCATGCTTCTATTCCCGCTTGCGCGCCCCCGCGCAAGGTCCGTAGCGCCGCAGCGGCGACAAGATGCGACATTCCGCCTGAGGGCCGCGCGCGTCAGCCCCGGTAAAAGAGATGCGCGCCGATCTGCGAGGTGCGGGTGAAACGACGTGACCAGGATGGGTTCACGGCCGTCGTGTGGAAGAAGAGCGCGCCCTGTGTCGCATTGCTTTGCGCGCCGTCGATCATCACTTGCGCGATGCGGCGCGCGCGATTGGCCGCCGTGCGGTTGGGCATGGCTTCCGAGCGGCCGTCGCAGGCGAAACTGAACTGACAGCCCCCGCGCGTGCCGCGTGCGCCCTGATAGACGACGCCGCAAACCGTGTTGGGGAAGCGCTTGGAGGCCACGCGGTTCAGGATGACTTCCGCCACGGCAAACTGACCTTTGATGCTCTCGCCGCGCGCCTCGTGATAGATTGCGGTGGCCAGGCAGGATTCCTGTTCGTTGAGCGCGCGCAACTGCACCTTGCGCAGCCAGTTGCTATTATATTGCACGTACCTGCGCGCCAGGACGGCAGGGCGTGCCATTGGCCGCATCGAGGCGTCCGGCGCGAGCAGCGATCCAAGCGCGGGCGGCGCGACGACAGCGCCGTGGGTCGACAGATGAATGCGCGGCGCAGCCGGGGTTTGTGCATCCCGCGCAAGAGGATGCGGAGATGTGTCCAGCGCGGCGGGCGCAGTCTGCGGGAGTGACGGGGCAGCTGTGTCCGCAGCGTGCGTGGATGTTGGGGCCTTGGACTGCACCCGCGCAGATAATCGCGGCGTGAGGTCCAGCGCGGCGAACTGCATCTCCATTGCCGCCGGCGCCTCGATCTCGAGGTCATTGCGCAGCTTCGGATTGGAGGTCTGTGCCGCATGGGCGGCCAGTTCGGCGCGCTTTTCAGTCGAGAGCGTGCCATCTTCGACGCGCGAGCCCAAGCTCGGCAAAGCCACGAGCAGCGAGGCCGAGACGATCACCGTCATTGCGGCGGTCTTGCGTGCCCAGCGCGGCGGCGACATCCAGCCTCTGCGGTCGTAGTCACTGGTTTTGGGCACAATAAACGCCCTGTCATCTGGCATTTCTGCCGATGAGGTCATAAGTTTTTTCATAGCATTTGCCGCAGCGCCACGCGCCGCGCATCCCCAGCCTTCATCAAATAGCAGCGCAGGGGATATAGCGTAAAATCGCCAAAAGGTCCAGAAAACCGGGGGTCGCACCCGGATGCTGCCCGGAGGAGGGCCAAATTTGTCTTGTGAAACAGGGAGTCAGAGTTGCTCTTCGATCACAATCTGCGCCGCAGAAAGACGTGCTACCGGCACCCGATAGGCCGAACAAGAGACGTAATCGAAGCCCAACGCGCGGCAAAACCGAATCGCTTCCGGGCTTCCACCATGCTCGCCACAGATCGACAATGTCAAATCACTTCGCACCTTTCGACCGCGTGCTGACCCCAATTCGAGCAATTCGCCCACCCCATCGAGATCGAGGGTATGAAACGGGTCTTCCGGGAACACGCCCTGCTGGACATAATGCGACATGAACCGCCCCGCATCATCGCGCGACAGACCATAGGTCATCTGCGTCAGGTCATTGGTCCCGAAGGACAGGAACGAGGCGTGCAGCGCGATTTCACCGGCGCGCAGCGCGGCGCGTGGGGTTTCGACCATGACGCCGATGCGGTAGGTAAACTCCACGCCTTCCTTCGTGCGCACCTGTGCGGCCACGGCATCGATGCGCGCCTTGATCAGTTCGACCTCGCGCATGGCCGAAACCAGCGGGATCATGATCTCGGGCACGACAGGCGTGTTGCGATGCGCAAGCTCTGCCGTGGCCTCAAAAATTGCGCGCGCCTGCATCTCGTAGATTTCCGGGATCGTGACCCCCAGCCGCACGCCGCGCATGCCCAGCATCGGGTTGAACTCGGCCAGCGCTTCGGCGCGGCGGGTGATCTCCGACAGGGGCTTGCCCAGCGCATCGGCCAGAAAGCGCAACCCGTCGCGCGAATGGGGCAGGAATTCGTGCAAGGGCGGATCGAACAGCCGGATGCAGACCGGCTGGCCCTCCATGATCTCGAAAAGCTCCAGAAAATCGGCGCGCTGCATGGGCAGCAGTCGGTCCAACGCATCCGAGCGATCCGAAGACGTGTCCGCGAAGATCATCTCGCGCATCAGCGTCAGGCGGTCATCTTCGAAGAACATATGCTCCGTGCGGCACAGCCCGATCCCCTGCGCCTGAAAGCTGCGCGCCAGCCGCGCGTCAACGGGCGTGTCGGCATTGGCCCGCACGCCGATATCGCGCCGCGCATCGGCCCATTCCAGAAGCGTGGTGAACCGCTCGTCCAGAGCGGGCTCCTGCAGCGCCACTTCGCCCAGCAGCACTTCGCCTTTGGTCCCGTCCACTGTGAGCATATCGCCTTCGTTCAGCTCATGGCCACCTGCGCGCAATGTCTTGCGCCGCTCGTCGATCTGCATTCCCGACGCGCCCACGATGCAGGGCACGCCCAGACCGCGCCCGATCACAGCTGCGTGGCTGGTCATGCCGCCGCGTTCGGTCAGCACGGCCTGCGCAGAATGCATCCCGCGAATATCTTCGGGCGTGGTTTCACGTCGCACCAGGATACAGGGCTCATCGCGCGCCCCGCAGGCCTGTGCGGCAGTCGAGGAAAACACGATCCGCCCTATAGCCGCGCCGGGACTGGCCGCAATCCCGCGCACGAAAACTTCGGGCCGCGCGCGCGGATCGACCTGACGGTGCAACAGCTCGCTGAGCGCCTTGGGCGCGATACGCATCAGCGCCTCGTCGCGCTCGATGATATCGTCATTGGCCAGATCGACCGCGACGCGCACCGCAGCGCGCGACGAGCGCGGCACGGTCACAGCGTCAAGCACCCAGAGCTTGCCGTCGTCGAGCGTGAACTCGATCTCCATTTCCTCGCGCAATCGCTTGCGCGCATAGGCGCCGTGGCGCAGCAGATCGCGAAAAGCCTCGGGGCAGCAGTCTTCAAGCGACGGCCCGCGCGCGTCTTTCGTGAGATAGAGCACATCCTCACCCCCGCTCATCGCCTCCAGACCATCGACACCGCGCGACTTGAAGCGGCCCTCGACCTTGGGCGCGCCGGTTTCAGCGTCGATGAAGCGGATCAGCCCTGCACCACTGACGCCCGCGCCGACACCGCCTGCCATGGCCTGCACCACAAGCCCCAGACCGGCATCAACCGGCGCCCCTTTGACCTGCCGCAACAGCCGCGCCGATGTGCCTTCCCAGGCACGCGCCATCGACCGCAAGACATCGGCCAGCTGTTGGGCGGGCGACTGGGGAAAAGGCTCTTCCACCTCGGTCTCGTAATCACGCAGAGCGGCCTGCAGCGCGGGCAGCGAAGGCTTGTCGAAGGCAAACATATCGGGGTCGAGATGCGCGACATGCTCGCTATAGGATTGCACGAAACGCAGATAGAGTGCGGTGGCTGCGGGCTCGCCATATTTCGCAGAGATCTCGGCGTGTTTTTCGTCATTCATGCCGATATTGAGGATCGCCGCCGGCCCGCCCCATTCGGGATGTTGGGAACTGGGGCGCACGGACAGAAGCTGGCCGGCGGGGAAATGGCTGAGAAGATGGCGCAGATTCATCTGCGCGCCGGTGGAGATTTCGCGCACCACAGCGAAAGAGAGCGCGATGGTCAGCGGCACCGGCATATCCAGCCGCACTAGCCGTTGCAGGCATTTGGCGCGCCATCCATGGGTTTCGCGCTTGATTGGGGCAGATCCGGTGATCTGGGCATAATCGGTGAGTGTGAGATATTTCGGCATGATCAAGCGCCCCCTCGGCTGCGGCGCAGCATAGGGATTAGCGCCACGCAATCAAGGATTTATTGCGAAATCATGCCATGGACATGGCGCGCGTGCGCCCTGCCCCGTCCGGTCACACGACGACGCTGGCACCTTCGGTCGAATCGCCCACATGCGCGCGGAAATTGGCGAAAAGTTCGCGCCCGATACCAAATCCATTGGCGCTCAGATCGACCGTGACAGGCGTGCGGGCGTCGAAGTCATCGGCGATCACATCGATCCGCCCCGCCACGGCATCGAGCCGTACCAGATCGCCGTCGCGCAGTTTAGCCAGTGGCCCGCCCTTGGCCGCTTCGGGCGCAACATGGATCGCCGCGGGCACCTTGCCCGAAGCCCCCGACATCCGCCCATCGGTCACCAGCGCCACTTTCAGCCCGCGTTCCTGCAGGACGCCAAGGATGGGCGTCAACGAGTGCAGCTCCGGCATGCCGTTCGCGGCAGGCCCCTGAAAACGCACGACAACGATCGTGTCTTCGGTGATCTCGCCGGCTTGAAACGCGGCCTTGACGCTGCCCTGGTCGTGGAAAATCCGCGCGGGCGCTTCGATCACGTGGCGCGACGGGTCCACAGCCGAGGTCTTGATCACCCCCTGCCCCAGATTGCCTGAAAGTTGGCGCAACCCGCCCGTCGACTGGAACGCATCTGTGGCCGGGCGCAGGATGCGATCGTTCAGGCTTGTGCCAGCACCATCTTCCCAGACCAGCACCCCGTCGCGCAGTTTCGGCTCCTGCGCGTAGCGGCGCAAGCCGTCGCCTGCGATGGTGGAGACATCATCATGCAGAAGCCCTGCCTCCAGCAATTCGCCGATCATGTAGCCAAGGCCGCCTGCGGCGTGGAAATGATTCACATCGGCCAGACCGTTGGGATAGACCTTAGCCATCAGCGGGACCATGGCCGAGATATCGGCGAAATCTTCCAGCGTCAGTTCGATCCCCGCGGCGCGGGCCATGGCGGGCAGGTGCAGCACCAGATTGGTTGAGCCGCCCGTCGCCATCAACCCGACAATCCCGTTGACGAAAGCGCGCTCATCGAGCACCTGTCCTGCGGGTCGGTAGTCATTGCCCGACGCCGTGATCGCCAGCGCGCGTTCGGTAGCCGCCACGGTCAGCGCCTCGCGCAGCGGTGTGCCGGGATTAACGAAAGCCGCGCCCGGCATGTGCAGCCCCATGAATTCCATCAGCATCTGGTTGGTATTCGCGGTGCCGTAAAAGGTGCAGGTGCCGGGGCCGTGGTAGCTGGCCATCTCGGCGGCCATCAGCTCCTCGCGTCCGATTTCGCCCTTGGCGAACTGTTGGCGCACCTTGGCCTTCTCGTCATTGGGCAAGCCGCTGGTCATCGGCCCTGCCGGAATGAAGATCGATGGCACATGCCCGAAGGTCGCGGCGGCCATCACCAGCCCCGGCACGATCTTGTCGCAGACCCCCAGCCACACTGCCGCGTCAAAGCAGTTATGCGACATTGCCACACCGGCCGAGAGCGCGATCACATCGCGCGAGAACAGCGACAGCTCCATCCCCGGCTGGCCCTGCGTCACCCCATCACACATCGCAGGCACCCCGCCTGCGACCTGCGCCGTGCCCCCGGCCCGGCGTGCCGCGCGGCGGATGATCTCTGGATAATGCTCGAAGGGCTGATGCGCGGAGAGCATGTCATTATAGGCCGTCACAATCCCCAGATTGGGCGCGCGCCCTTCGGCCAAAGCGTCCTTGTCCGCGCCCATCGCCGCATAGGCATGCGCCTGATTGCCGCAAGACAGATGCGCGCGCGCAGGCCCCGCTTCCGCTGCCCGGCGCATCTGGTCGAGATAGGCTGCCCGCCGCGCCTCAGAGCGGTTGCGGATGCGCTCGGTCACAGCTTCCAGTCGGGGATTGAGGGGCATGATCGTCTCCATCAGCAAACAGGCAGGAATCGTCTGAGACGGGATATAATCCGTTAGCGCTAACGTTTCAATGCCCACGGGCCGCCATGCAGCGAGCGCATGGCAGGACTGCAGCAATGGACCTCGCAATGCTGCATCGCGGCAAATATATGCCCGCTGTAGTGTTAACAAGGCCCATGAGAATGACCAACAAGACCCAATTCCCCATCGAGACCCCGCTTGTCGTGGTTGACACGTTGCAGGTCGAAGCAGAAGCGCGCCGGATGCGCGCGGAATTCTTCGCGCAAGGCTTCAAGGCCCTGCGCGCCGCGATCAGTGCGAAATTCGCGCCCCAACCGCTGGCCAAACACCAGAGCTGATCGCCTCTCCCGGTTCTGACCGGGGTATGACGGGCTTCGGAGGAGGGCTTTCCAAATCGCAGCGCGTCGCATAAGCGACACACATGCCCGCGACAAAGGACCGCCGCCCATGACCGATCTTCCCGTCATCCGCCTGATGCCCAAGGCCGAAGCCCGTGCCATCCGCCACGGCTTCCCTTGGGTGTTTGCCAATGAACTGGTCACCGACCGGCGCACCCGCGCGCTTGTCCCCGGCACAATCGCGCAGCTCGAAGATGCCGAGCGGCGTCCCATGGGCGTTGTGACAGTCAATCCCGGCTCCAAGATCATCGCGCGCATGCTCGACCGCGACCCGGCGACGGTGATCGATCAGGGCTGGACCGCGACCCGGCTGCGCCACGCGCTCGCCCATCGCGACCGGCTGCATGACGCCCCCTATTACCGCCTGATCCATGCCGAGGCCGATGGCCTGCCCGGTGTCGTCATCGACCGCTTCGGCGATGCCGCCGTGATCCAGCCCAATGCCGCATGGGCCGAGACGCATCTGGAGATGATCGCCGATGCGCTGCAAGCCGTCACAGGCGTCGCGACCATCGTCAAGAACGGATCAGGGCGCGCGCGCGTGCTCGAAGGGCTGGCCGAGGAAACGCTTCTTTATCGCGGCACGCTCGATGGCCCGGTGCCTGTGCCGATGAATGGCGCGGCATACATGGCGGATCTGTTGGGCGGGCAGAAAACAGGGCTGTTTTTTGACCAGCGGCCCAATCACGCCTTTGCCGCGCAGCTGGCGCGCGGGGCCCGCGTGCTCGACATGTTCAGCCATGTCGGCGGCTTCTCGCTTGCAGCGCTCGCTGCGGGGGCAGAGAGCGCGCTGGCCGTGGACAGTTCCGCCCCGGCGCTGGAGCTCGCCCGGCAAGGGGCGGAGGCGTCCGGCAGCCTTGCGCGGTTCAGCACGCGCCAGGGCGACGCCTTCGCAACGCTTGAAGCGCTGGCGCAGGAAGGCGCGCGTTTCGATCTGGTCGTCTGCGACCCGCCCGCCTTCGCGCCCAACAAGGACGCGCTCGCCGCCGGACTGCGCGCCTATGAGCGCGTCGCGCGCCTTGCCGCGCCGCTGGTTGCACCGGGCGGCTATCTGGGGCTGTGTTCCTGCTCGCATGCCGCCGATCTGAGCGCTTTTCGCAATGCCTGCGCGCGCGGCATCGGGCGCGGCGGACGGCGCGGGCAGTTGATCCACACGGGCTTTGCCGGGCCGGATCATCCGCAATTGCCGCAACTGGCCGAAAGCGGCTATCTGAAGGCCGTGTTTTTCCGGCTGGAGGCATGAAGGCAGTTCTCGATGCCTGCGTGCTCTATCCGACAGTCCTGCGCGAGATCCTGACAGGGCTTGCCGCGCGCGATGGGTTTACCCCGCTCTGGTCGCCGCGGATCCTTGGCGAATGGGAACATGCCGCCGCTCGGCTGGGGCCCGAAGGCGCGGCCATTGCCGCCGGCGAGATCGCCCTGCTGCGGGCGGGATTTCCGCATGCCGAATGCGCCGCTGACCCTGCGCTGGAGGCGCGGCTGCATTTGCCCGACCCGGCAGACATTCATGTGCTTGCGACCGCGATCACTGGCGGGGCCGACGTGATCATCACCCTGAACTTGCGTGATTTCCCCATGCGCGCACTCGCCCCGGAAGCGATCACAGCCCAAAGCCCCGACGACTTTCTCATGGCATGCTGGCTTGCGGACACTGAGCTGGTCGAAGCCGTGGTCGCAGAGGTTCAAGCCCGCACGGAAAAATTCTCGGGCCGCGAACAACCCTTGCGTCCACTTTTGCGCCGCGCAAAGCTGCCACGGCTGGGCAAGGCATTGGCTTCACCATGAGCGGCACAAATTCCCCGCCGCCCCTTGCGGCTGAGCAAGCGCAGCACTAAGATTCTCTCAACACAGTTCCGATATCAACAGACCAACCAGAGCGGTCACAGTTACAAAAGGCAGGCATATGCGCGATCCGATCGAAACCTACATGAACCTTGTCCCCATGGTTGTGGAACAGACCAGCCGTGGTGAACGGGCTTATGACATCTTCTCGCGCCTGCTCAAGGAACGCATCATCTTCGTCACCGGCCCTGTGCATGACGGCATGGCCAGCCTGATCGTGGCACAGCTCTTGCATCTCGAAGCCGAGAATCCGTCGAAGGAAATCTCGATGTATATCAACAGCCCCGGTGGTGTCGTGACCTCCGGCCTGTCGATCTATGACACGATGCAGTATATCAAGCCGAAAGTGTCCACCCTGGTGGTGGGTCAGGCGGCCTCCATGGGATCGCTTCTGCTCTGTGCGGGCGAAAAAGGCATGCGTTTCTCGCTGCCCAATTCCCGCATCATGGTCCATCAGCCATCGGGCGGTTTTCAGGGTCAGGCGACCGACATCTCGATCCACGCGCGCGAGATTCTGGAACTGAAGGAGCGGCTGAACAAGATCTATGTCCACCACACCGGGCAGACGCTGAAAAAAGTCGAGGACGCGCTGGAGCGCGACAACTTCATGACCGCCGAAATGGCCAAGGATTGGGGTCTGATCGACGACATCGTGAAATCTCGCGCCGAAACGAGTGGCGCATGAGCGGCGCAAGGGCCGGGATCACGATCAAATGCAGCGGGCAATGCAGTTTTGCATTGTCCCTACCCAGACAGTCGCCTACGCTAAGGGGTGTGGGTAGGACGCTTCGCACCAAACACGCGCCTATCGCAGTGAAGTCTACAGAGGTTTGAAATGCCGACATCCGATTCAGACAGCAAAAACACGCTTTACTGCTCTTTCTGCGGCAAAAGTCAGCATGAGGTGCGCAAGCTGATCGCGGGTCCGACCGTCTTCATCTGTGATGAATGCGTTGAACTTTGTATGGATATCATCCGCGAGGAAACGAAATCGGGCGGGTTGAAAACCACCGATGGCGTGCCCACGCCGCGCGAGATCTGCAATGTACTTGATGACTATGTGATCGGACAGGAACAGGCAAAGCGCGTGCTCTCTGTGGCGGTGCACAACCATTACAAGCGGCTGAACCATTCCGGAAAATCCGGCGAGGTGGAGCTGTCGAAATCGAACATCCTGCTGATTGGCCCGACGGGCTGCGGCAAGACACTGCTTGCGCAGACGCTGGCGCGCATCCTCGATGTGCCCTTCACCATGGCCGATGCGACCACATTGACCGAAGCCGGGTATGTCGGCGAGGATGTCGAGAATATCATCCTCAAGCTGTTGCAGGCTTCCGAATATAATGTCGAACGCGCACAACGCGGCATTGTCTACATTGACGAGGTCGACAAGATCACGCGCAAATCCGACAACCCGTCGATCACCCGCGATGTGTCGGGCGAAGGGGTTCAGCAGGCGCTGCTGAAACTGATGGAAGGGAC
>REBU01000030.1 GCA_007692585.1 Paracoccaceae bacterium
AGAGACCCCGACCGCCAAACCGCCGAAATCCACATCCGCATCATTCGCAGGCTCTCTCGAACACATGGCGTTCGCTTGCTCATTCATGAACCGCTTCTCGGCCCTTGGAACGGCCGAGATCGTTCGCGTGGCCTGAGGCTGAAGGGGAAAGGGGGCATCACGCCTCAGGCTCGAGTGGCGCAACAACGCCCATTGGACTTATACGAAAATGACTTCCGAGAGACTGCGTCACCTTTGGCACATCGGGCTTGCGACGTCCGCAATGCGGCAGAACACCGGTTTGTGTCCGTACATGAGATGTTGTTGCACACCGATGACATTGGAGCCTGCTTGGCACTGAGCGCCTCTGACCTGGAAAGCCAAGCTCTGCGCATGTTGCGCTTGGCTCGATCAGCGATCATCGGCTTGTCGCTGGCGGTTCAGCATCAAGAGAAACACTTGAAAGAAAAAGCGTCAGACTTGGTGATGCCGATCCTCGCCATTCCGAAGGACCCTCGCTGAACCGTCGCGTCGCATTCATCGGCCTTTGCTTTTGCCGAAAGCGAAAGCGACAGCACAGTGTTTTGTGGTGGTCATGGCGGGTTCCCCTTCTCCTTAGCCGCGTGTCTCCGCTTTTGCCTACCTCGTCGTTCCGCACCATGTCCGCTCAGAGGCTGGCTGCTGTCGCGTGCTGCGCCATTCCTGAGCGACCGCTTCGGCGAACCCTGCCCGACAGGCTGACCGTCAGCAAGGGGTCGGGCTCGTCGATCACGACGTCACCTTCGCACCGGGCGGGAAGCGGCCTTTGAGGTTGCGGCATTACAACCGCAGTATATGGCCAACATTACTTGTCGCTAGGCCAGCCTCGGTTGATAGAGGTGAGCAGATAGTGGTGTTTTGACAACCGGCTCAATCCCAACCGCTCATAATTCAAACCGTGTTCAGCGAGCGGCGGGCCGAGCCGATGTTGGCTGGTGCCGCTGCCTATTTGTCAGAATGTTGTCTTGAACCCAATGGCGCCCACATAGCCAACCGCACCGCTTTGACCAACGGACGCCGAAGCACTAGGCTCAGGACCTATTGATTTCAGCCTTGCGGCGTGATTCACGCTCCGCAAGGAGACCGATCAATGAGCAATCTTTTCTGGCTGACTGACGCGCAAATGGAGCGTCTGAAACCCTTCTTCCCCAAGAGCCATGGCAAGCCGCGCGTCGATGATCGGCGTGTGCTGAGCGGCATTATCTTCATCAATCGCAATGGCTTGCGGTGGTGCGATGCGCCCAGGGAATATGGCCCGCACAAGACCTTGTACAACCGTTGGAAGCGGTGGAGCGATATGGGCGTGTTTGCGCGGATCATGGCGGGTCTGGCGGCAGAGGGGACCGAGACCAAGACGATCATGATCGACGCGACATATCTGAAGGCACATCGCACGGCATCGAGCCTGCGGGTAAAAAAGGGGGGCCTGGACGGCTGATCGGACGAACCAAGGGTGGCATGAACGCCAAGCTGCATGCTGTCACGGATGCGATTGGCCGCCCGATCACCTTCTTCATGTCAGCCGGACAGGTCAGCGACTACACCGGCGCGGCGGCCTTGCTGAGGGAGTTGCCAGAAGCTGACTGGCTGATCGCGGATCGCGGTTACGACGCAGACTGGTTCAGAGATGCGTTGAAAGACAAGGAGATAAAGCCCTGCATTCCCGGTCGGAAGCAGCGCAAGGTCTCGGTGAAATACGACAAGCGGCGCTACAAGCGCCGCAACCGGATCGAGATCATGTTCGGCAGGCTCAAGGACTGGCGACGGATCGCCACGCGCTATGACCGATGCCCGAAAGTGTTCTTCTCTGCCGTCGCGCTCGCAGCGACAGTGCTGTTCTGGCTTTGAATATCAATGAGTCTGGAGCCTAGGACGGTAAACGTAAAGGATACACAGTAAATCAGCGGTATGGCCAGTTTGTGATAGGTTGGTGGCGCTGGTCTGACGCCAAGGTTCTGCGTCTGCAAGTCGTTCCATGCCTATCTCTACGACTGGTAGTGTAAAGCTGATCGAAGCGGTGACGGAGCGGCTGATGGTGCGCCTGTCGGTGAGCGACGCCGATGGTCTGATGGTTTCCAGAAGCAGGCCGTCGCTGCGGCGTTGGAACCGGCAGCAGGACAGGCGCGCGATCTTGTCCCGCCTCTGGTTCTGCGAGGCGGTTGGTTACGACTGAAAACCGAGCCCGGCGCTGACCTTAGTTAGGACCAACGAAAGCAGTCAGTCGAACCAGACGCGCAACGTTTCTTCAAACGCGCGAGGGGCTTCGGCATGTAGCCAATGCCCTGCCTTGGGAATTTTCGAAAACCGCGCGTTGGGAAAGAGCGCTTTGATCACAGGGCGATGCTCGGGTAACATGTAGTCCGACCGCGCACCGCTCAAAAAAAGCGTTGGCCCCGTGTAGCTTCCCGCCGGTTTGGGCCAGCCAGTGATCTGCGCCATTTCTTGCGCCAGCACATGCAGGTTCAACCGCCAACGCGGCGGGTCCGCGCGCAGGTCGAGGGATTGCAACAAAAACGCACGAACAGAGGGGTCGTCTACCCTGCTCGCCAGCGCCGAATCTGCCTGACCGCGTGTAGCGATCGCGCGCAGATCGAGGCTAAGCATCGCATCAATCAGCGGGGTCTGACTATGCGTGTAGCCGACCGGGGCGATATCTGCCACGAGAAGTCGCTTTACCAGATCAGGCGCGCTGAGCGCCAGCACCATCGCAGCTTTTCCCCCCATCGAATGTCCCAGCACATCGAAATCGCCCCCTTCCGCGCGGATGAGGTCGGCCAGATCACACGCGAGATCGGCATAGGTATGAGTTGCTGACCAAGGGCTTTCCCCATGATTGCGCAGATCGACGCTCAGAACTTCACGACTGTCGGAAAGGCGCTTGGCAATTGCGCCCCAATTGCGCGCCGAGCCGAAAAGACCATGCACGATCAGGAGTTTTGGCAGCCCCGTCGGGCTGCCATTGCGCAAGATATTGAGCTTCATGCCTTCATCTGCTGCCGTTTTGTTCCTGACGCCTCAGAGTTCGGGATAGATCGGAAACCGCGCACAGAGCTCAGCGACCTCTGCCTTGACCTGCGCCTCGATAGCGGCGTTCCCTGCTTCACCATGCGCGGCCAGCCCATCCACGACACGGATGATCCAATTGGCAACCTGGCGGAACTCGGTCTCGGTGAAGCCGCGCGTTGTGCCGGCTGGCGTGCCGAGGCGGATGCCGCTGGTGATCATCGGGCTTTCGGTATCGAAGGGAATGCCGTTCTTGTTGCATGTGATATGTGCCCGACCGAGCGCCTTCTCTGTTGCGTTGCCCTTCACCCCCTTGGGGCGCAGATCGACCAGCAACAGATGCGTATCCGTACCGCCTGTCACTGTGCCCAGACCGCCTTTTTCGAGCTGATCCGCCAGCGCCTTGGCATTGGCGATGACCTGTTTCTGGTAGTCACGGAAGCCAGGGCGCAGTGCTTCGCCAAAAGCCACAGCCTTGGCGGCGATTACATGCATCAATGGGCCGCCTTGGATGCCCGGGAAGATGGCCGAGTTGAATTTCTTGGCCAGCGCCTCGTCATTCGTCAGGATCATGCCACCGCGTGGGCCGCGCAGGGTTTTATGCGTCGTGGTCGTTGCGACATGCGCATGCGGGAAGGGCGAAGGGTACAGCCCGGCCGCAACCAACCCCGCGAAATGCGCCATATCGACCAGCAGATAGGCACCCACGGCATCCGCGATCTCGCGCATGCGCTTGAAGTCGATGATGCGCGGAATCGCAGAGCCCCCTGCGATCAGCATTTTCGGTTTATGCTCGGCAGCGAGTGCGGCGATCTGATCGTAATCAACCTGCAGATCAGATTGGCGCACGCCGTACTGCACTGCGTTGAACCATTTGCCGGACTGGTTGGGCTTGGCCCCGTGGGTCAGGTGCCCGCCAGCATCGAGTGACATCCCGAGGATCGTATCCCCCGGCTGCAAGAGCGCTGTGAACACGCCCTGATTGGCCTGACTCCCCGAATTGGGCTGAACATTCGCAAAGTCACACCCGAACAGCTCGCAGGCCCGGCTGATCGCGAGGTTTTCGGCAACATCTACAAATTGGCAGCCACCATAGTAGCGCCGCCCCGGATAGCCTTCGGCATATTTGTTTGTCAGGACAGAGCCCTGCGCCTCCATCACGGCCTTCGAAACAATATTTTCGGATGCGATCAACTCGATCTCGTCGCGTTGCCGCCCAAGCTCCGAACGCATCGCTGCAAAAAGTTCCGGGTCGCGTTCGGCAACTGTGTCAGTGAAGAAACCTGTGTCGCGTGCTGTCTGGTCCATAAAGCCTCCGGGGGTGTCGCGTATCTAGGATGAGCGCTTTCTACCCTAACCATGGCGACAGGCAAAGGCTTCATTGCGCCGCATCCCTGACTGACTGCGACAAGCCACATGAATTGCAGCGGCTTCCCTCACGACAGGTTCGCGCTTGCCAAGCTGCGATCGGCAGGCCAGAAAGAGGCGTTCCCAAGCAGGAGACACCGGATGCCGCTTAAACTCGCGCTATTGGCAAGTCAGGCGCCGGACGCGCAAGCCGCGCTTGAAATCCTAACGGCACGCCATAGGCATGTCACAGTCGAGCAGGCGGATGTCATCATTGCCCTTGGGGGGGACGGGTTCATGCTGCAGACCTTGCATGCCACCCAGCACCTGAGCGCCCCGGTTTATGGGATGAATCGCGGCACGGTCGGATTTCTGATGAATGCGTGGGAGCCGACCGGCTTGATGGATCGACTACAGGCGGCGGAAATGGCCGTGCTCAATCCACTTCGGATGAAGGCCACCCGGATCGATGGCACCGTCAGCGAAGCGCTTGCGATCAATGAGGTTTCGCTCTTGCGCCAAGGCGCGCAGGCGGCGAAGCTGCGGATCATCGTTGATGGTAAACAGCGGCTTGATGAGCTGGTCGCGGATGGGGCGATGCTCAGCACGCCCGCGGGATCCACGGCTTATAATTATTCTGCGCATGGCCCGATCCTGCCGATTGGGTCCGACGTTCTGGCCCTGACGCCAGTCGCCGCCTTCCGGCCCCGGCGCTGGCGCGGGGCGCTGCTGCCCAAATCCTCGCATGTGCGATTTGAAGTGATTGACCCCGAGCGCCGCCCGGTGATGGCCGATGCTGATAGCGGCTCCGTGCGCAACGTTGTGCGGGTCGATATCACGTCGGCGCGCGATATCGCTCATAAGCTGATGTTCGATCCCGGGCATGGTCTGGAGGAGCGGTTGATCCGCGAACAATTCGTCTGATCAGGCTACGCGACGCGCCTCTCGGCGCAGATGCAGCCGGTAAAGGGCAGGCGCAGCGATGCGGTTATATCCGACATCCGCAATCTGGCGCAGCACGGGAAGCGACAGAAGCCGTGCCAGCCAGCGCCAGCGGGGCAGTTCACGCCAGAGCATCAGAAACGCCGGAAAACCGGAAATAATCCGGTCGCCCCGGCGTGCATGCAACCGCCGTGTGGCCTGATCTGCATCCAGCTTCCATGTGCTCAGGTCGGCGTCGTGCAGATCAGTGAAGCGCAGTGCCACCCCAGAGCGTTCAGCCTGTTTGCGGTATTGCGCGATCTCTGCCGAACAAATGGGGCAGCGTCCATTGTAAAGAATTTCTGTCTGTTCCATGAACCAGATTTAGCGGGCCTGGCGACTATCTCAAGACGCTCCCTTGGGAATTGGTGTGGTATGGTTCGTGTAATCCGTCCAATCCTCGATATCAGGATAGAACTGCCGCCGCCAAGCGCGCACCTTCGGGTTCATGTAGCGGCGGAACAAGGGTGGCACCATCGCCAATGTGGTCAGCGCCGGATAGCCGAAGGGCAATTGCGGGGCCGCGGTGTCGTCATAGGTCTGCAAGAGCGGGAAGCGCCGTTCGGGCTTGTAATGATGATCGGAATGGCGCTGCAGATTGATCATCAGCCAATTCGACGCTGCATGCGAGGCGTTCCAACTGTGATGCGGTCGCACGGGTTCATATTTGCCATCGCCAAGGTAGCGCCGCGTCAGCCCGTAATGTTCGATGTAATTGGTCAGTTCCAGATGCCAGAAGGCAACACAGGCTTGCACCACGAACAGCAACACGCCCCAGCCCCCACCAAGGGCCAGGGCGAGCCCCAGCATCCCCCCTTGCAGGGCAGCAAACCGCCAGAACGGATTGGACCGGTGCCACCACGGCAACCCTTTGCGCGCCAGCATCGCCGCTTCTGCCCGGAAGGCAGACGGCGGACAGTCACGAAGGACGCGGCCAAAATAGGCGATGAAACCTTCGTTGTAGCGCGCTGTGACCGGGTCGCGCGGCGTGCCGACATAGCGGTGATGGACCAGCAGATGTTCAGAGCGGAAATGCGAATAGAGGACCGAGGCTAACAGCAGGTCGGCAAGCCAGCGCTCCAGCGGGGTTTTCTGGTGAAGCAGTTCATGGCTATAGACGATGCCGATCACACCCGTCATGACGCCGAGTGCAAACACCGCACCGATCTGTTCCCACCAAGGCAGATCGCCCGAGGCCAGCAGCCAAATGACGCCGAAAATCGTGACAAACTGGATCGGAAACCAGATCAGAGTGATCAAGCGGTACCAAAAGAGATCTGTCACGGGGGTTTCGACATCTGGGTTATGGACATTCAACCCGGTGATGAAATCGATGACAGTGAAGGCCCACCAGCCATAGGCCACGGCAAGCATGAACCACCAGCCCCCCCAGAGCGCTGATAGCCAGACCAATGGCACAAATCCCAATGACACCCAGAAGGGGATCGCGGCGCTCAACTTGCGGAATTGCTCAGGGCTCACGGTACATCACTCATGCTATAGGCGGAGCAGACGATAGCGCAGTTTCAACGCGCTGACAGCCCCTGCGCGCTGCGACAGTTTAGACGCGATTGCCGCCCACAAGCGCGTCCATCATCGATGGCTGCACAATCTCGATCCAGTAGCCATCCGGGTCCCGGATGAAAGCAATCTGCTTCATGCCCCCTTCACCAAGGCGTTTCTGGAAGCTGACGCCCAGTGCGTCAAACCGTGCGCAGGCTGCCTCGATATCGGGGACAGCGATGCAGATATGCCCAAAGCCCTTGGGGTCGGAATTGCCCGAATGCATCTCCGTTTCGCTGTCCTCGCTACCCCAGTTATGGGTCAGCTCCAGCAGGCCCGGCATGCCAAAGGCCTGCTCCAGCGTGACATGTTCGGCCCTGCCCTGCCCGCGTGGTTGCAGGAAATACAACGAAAACTGCGCTTCTGCGAAGTCCAGTTGTGTGACCAACCGGAATCCCAGGACTTCACAATAGAAATTCAACGCGCGTCCCGGCTCCTTGATGCGCAACATGGTATGGGTCAGCACGAATTGATCGGTCGCGTTCAGGTCATCACTCATATGGGCTCCGTCTGGACTAGAAAATCGGCTGCCAGCGCATGCGCCTTGCGCATGACTGTTGCAAGGCCGCGTGGATCGAACTCTGCCGCCGCCACGAAGGTTCCCGGCGCATCCATCGGCAGATGCGCCGCACGCAGCGACAGGCGCAGATGGAAATGTGTGAAGGTGTGGCGCACCTCGCCGGGCACTCTGCACCAGTCAGCCGGGCATGGGGGCGCGTCGGCGACCGTGGGATCTTCGCGCCACTCGCTGCCGGGCCAGCCCAGCATTCCGCCCAGCAAGCCGTGATCGGGCCGCTGTTCGAGCAACCACGCCCCATCCGCGCGGCGCGCGACATAGGCGACGCCGAACCGCACAGGCTTGGCCGGTTTGCGCGTCTTGCGCGGCAGCATCGCGGCGGTGCCTGCCGCACGCGCCGCGCAGTCCCCCATTAGCGGGCAAATCCCGCAAGCGGGGTTTCGCGGCGTGCAGATGGTTGCGCCGAGATCCATTACGGCTTGGGCATAATCACCAGGTCGCGAACAGGGCGTGAGGCGGGCAGCAAGGTCTGTCAACAGCGGCTTGGCTGCCGGAAGGGGCATGTGCTCATCAAAAAGCCGCGCCATCACCCGCTCGACATTGCCATCGACCACAGTTTCAGGCTGGTCAAAGGCAATCGCGGCAATTGCGGCAGAGGTATATGGCCCTATTCCCGGCAAGTCCTGAAGCGCCGCGCGGTCCTGTGGGAAGCCCCCGTGCGCGACGACCACACGGGCGCATTTCAACAGGTTGCGTGCGCGTGCGTAATAGCCTAGCCCCGCCCATTCGGCCATGACATCGCTATCATTTGCTGCCGCCAAGTCATCGACCGACGGCCAGCGCGTCGTGAACCGATGGAAATACGACTTGACCGCCGCGACCGTCGTCTGCTGCAGCATCACTTCCGAGAGCCAGATCCGATAGGGATCGGGCCGTTCCCTGCTGCCCGGCGGCATCCGCCATGGCAGCTGACGGGCGTGCTTGTCATACCAGTCCAGCAACGCAGGCGCGATCGAAGTGGCGGCGGCGTCACGCATGTGTCAGAGGCCCCTTCGCCAAAATTCACGTCCCCCTCTGGTCAATTACGCGTCAGAGGGTAAACTGCGCGACGCAAGCTGCAAGGATGAACCCGCCCCAGATGGCAAAAAATACCGTGGCCCCGCTGCCGACCCGACGCACGCGCGGGTTTGAGGCGGCATCGAAATTGATGGAGCGCCAGATTCGCGCCGCCGGTGAGGCGCGCGGCTTTGCGGTTTCGCGCCTGCTGACGCATTGGGTTGAAATAGCTGGTGCGGATATCGCGGCGCAATGCCGTCCTGTAAAGATCGGTTATGGCAAGGGCGGGCTGGGCGGCACGCTGACCTTGCTGACTACAGGAGCTGCGGGGCCAATGCTGCAGATGCAACTGCCCGCGCTGCGCGAGAAGGTAAATGCGTGTTACGGCTATAATGCAATCGCGCGGATCATTCTGACCCAGACAGCGCCCTTGGGTTTTGCCGAGGGCCAGGCGCAGTTCAGCCCGGCTCCCAAATGGTCTGCCCCTGCGCCTTCTCGCGAAATCGTGCAGGCCGCCAGCGCCTGCGCGGCCGGAATCGAGAACACATCCCTGCGCGCAGCCCTTGAAAAACTGGCCTGCAATGTTCTAACGAAAGCGCAGAGATCTAAAGGAAACCATAGATGAAAAAGTATCTTCCGGCGATCATCCTCGCCGCTGTCGCAGCCGTCGGGGCCGGGTGGTATCTGACACAAGGAAGCCCAGCGGGCACGGATCAGTCTCTGTCCGTCGCGCAATCGGTGCCCGCCACTGAAATCCATCCGCTGGATATACCTCTGGGCAATCCTGACGCTTCTGTCGTCATGGTCGAGTTTTCGTCCTTCACATGTCCGCATTGCGCGACGTTCCACGCCAATGTCTTCCCGCAGATCAAGCAGGATTTCATAGATAACGGCGATATCCTCTATCTGAAGCGCGAGGTCTTCTTCGACAGGTTTGGCCTCTGGGCGGCGCTTGTCGCGCGCTGTGGCGGAACGGAGCGCTATCACGGGATTGTGGATCTGATCTATCAGACCCAGAGCACATGGGCTGGTTCCAGTGATCCATCGGTCGTCGCGACAAATCTGCGCCGCCTTGGCCGTCAGGCAGGACTTGATGAAGCAGAAGTAGAAGCCTGCCTCGCGGATGAACAAAAAGCCCTTGAGCTGACCGAGTTCTACCGCGTCAATGCCGAGACATACGGGATCAACTCGACGCCCAGTTTCGTGATCGACGGACAACGCTACTCCAACATGGCTGCGGCCGATTTCACGCGTATCCTGAACGAAAAACTCGGGCGCTGAGCGCAGTGTCGGGGCCTCTGGAGGGTATTCGCGTCATTGAGCTGGCGCGCATTCTGGCGGGGCCCTGGGCCGGCCAGACCCTCGCGGATATGGGGGCTGAGGTGATCAAGGTCGAGGCCCCGCAGGGCGATGACACTCGCCGCTGGGGGCCCCCATTTGTCACACGCCCCGATGGAACCCGCGACGCGGCCTATTTCCATGCGACCAACCGCAACAAGACCTCGGTGACTGCGGATTTCAGCACGGCTGAGGGTCAGCATAAACTGCGCGCCCTGATTGAGACAGCCGATATTCTGATCGAGAATTTCAAGGTCGGAGGACTTGCGAAATACGGATTGGATTACGCGCATGTCTCGCGACTTAATCCGCGACTGATCTATTGCTCGATCACCGGCTTTGGCCAGACAGGCCCTTATGCGCATCGCGCGGGCTATGATTACATCATTCAGGGCATGTCGGGGCTGATGTCCGTCACAGGGCCAGCAAATGGAGCGCCCCATAAGGTCGGTGTCGCGGTCACCGATATCGTGACGGGAATCTATGCCAGTTCGGCGATTCTTGCTGCGCTGCATGAACGCGCGCGCACTGGGCTTGGTCAGCATATCGACATGGCCCTGATGGATTGCGCAGTGGCCCTGATGGCCAATCAGGCGATGAACTATCTGGCAACCGGCGCGGCTCCGTCACGCCTGGGGAATTTCCATCCCAATCTCGCCCCTTATCAGACTGTCCCTTGCCGTGATGGGCACATCATTATCGCCACTGGGAACGATGCCCAGTATCGACGGCTCTGTGCTGTGCTGGGGCTCGATGCGCTCGCAGATCATGCTCACTATGCCAACAATGCAGACCGGGTGGCGCGGCAGACTGAGCTGTCTGAACAGATCTGTGCGCAGACCCGCAACTGGACCTCGGCAGACCTGTTGCGCGCCTGCGAAGCCCAAGGCGTGCCAGCTGGGCCGATAAATGACATGCAGGCGGTGTTTGCCGATCCTCAGGTCCAGTCGCGCGAGCTTGCGCTGGATATGGATGGAATCAAGGGCGTGCGCGGCCCCTGTCGCTTTTCGCGTTACCCCGTGCCCCCTTCCCGCCCGGCACCCGCGCTAGGCCAAGACGACTGACATCGCACCCCAATAACAGAAATTCCCCCGCAGACAGAGCCATGCGGAGGAAAAATGACCAGCATTCTGCTGATCGGGTGTTCAGAACTTGAACGCCAGACCGACTGCGGCACCCGTGGTGCGTGTGCGGTAGTCTGCACCACCGACATTATTGATTGCAGTGTAATTCACAGAACCACGCAGCATGATGTCATCAGTCAACATGTGATCGAGACCCACGGCAACTGTGGCACCGGTCGATATCTCGGAGCCATCATCGCCTCTGGTACGCAGCATGCTGGGACCTGCTGCAACATAACCCAAGGTGCGCGCATCTTGCGTCACGGGCATGCCCACGGACAGGAGCAGGGATGCACCGCCGCGAATGCGGTCCCCATTGGCGAAGCGCGGCGATCCGAACGGCGTAGGTGCCAAGATCGCCTCACCCCCGGCAACAAAATTGCCAAAGTCCCAGCGATAGCCAGCAAAAACCCCGCCTGCTGCTGCCGACCCCGAATCAGTCCCGCGGATATCCATGCGACCATAGCCGACCGAAGCACCGGCATAAGCGCCAGTCCAATTAAAGCGCGGGGCCGCGGCGGGCATCGGTGCCGGAACCGCGACAGGCGCTTCAGTCAGAGGTGCTGTCTTTGAAAATTCCCCCGCCGATACGCCTGTTGCGACACATGCGACAGCACAGGCTGTGGCCAAGAAACGTGTCATGATCTTCTCCTATTTTCGCTTTTGACCCGCAAAATGCGCGTCGTGCATTGTTCAACCCGCAAGTGGACCGGAAGTTCCGATTGCGCGCTGGTAAACAAATAAACAATGCAGCGCGAAGAAGCTTCCCCACGCAATGTCACGATCCGTTGAAGTGGCGGAAAGTCACCGAGCGGCGCGCGTCGTCACATGCCCTCGCCAAAACGATCGGCAATCAGCGATGTCAGCGCCTGCGCGAGTTCGGCATGTTGCGCCCCCGATGTCCTGACTTGAATGGACGTGCCTCGCGATGCCGCGAGCATCAGCAGACCCATGATGGAATCGCCCGGCACGCTCATGCCGTCCTTCATCACCTCTGCACGCGCGTCATGGGCTTCCACCACCTCTACGAATTTCGCTGAGGCCCGCGCATGCAGCCCTTTTTCGTTAATGATTTCCAATTCAATTTCCGTCATGTCCAAAACCAGTTCTGCAACGCTTTCTCACCGCCCGATCTCGATGGAATTGATATATTTGCGACCCGCCTCCAATGCGGCGGCTGTAGCGGCGCTCAACCCGAGATTGCGCGATTTGGCGAGCTTGATCAACATCGGCAAATTCGCCCCATAAAGTATGCAGCGTTCCGGGCCTGTACAGGCAGGCAAGGACAGGTTTGACGGCGATCCACCGAACATATCGGTAACCACCACCACACCGTCGCCCGCGTCAACAGCATCTGCGGCGGCCGAGATCTCTGCTGTCTTTGCTTGTCGGTCATGGTCATATTCAATCGAGATTGCCGCGATTCCAGTCTGTTTGCCGATCACATGTTCAATCGCTGCGAGATACTCGCGGGCGAGGCCTCCATGCGCGACAATGACGATCCCGATCACGAGCTGACCTATTCGTGTTTCTGAGCCGCTTCATGTGCGGCGATCCGTTCCAGTTCCCTGTGTCGTTTAGACACCTGCCACCCTGCCTGTGCAAGGGCATTTGCCAGTTTATCTGTCGTCGCGACAGACCTATGTTGCCCCCCGGTACAGCCAAACCCGATTGAAAGCTGCGCTTTCCCTTCAAGCGCGTATTCGGGCAGGAGCATTTCAACCAACCCAAACACACGGTCGAAAAATTCAGTGAAGCGCGGATCTTGAGTGACGTGGTCGGAAACCGCGCGGTCGCGTCCATCAAGTTTGCGCAACTCGGGTGACCAATGTGGATTACTCAGAAAGCGGCAATCGAAAACCAGATCCACTCCCACAGGAATTCCGCGACGATAAGAAAACGAGACAACGTTGACATGCATCACACCGCTGGTCTCGGTCGCAAACTGCGCCCTGATCCGGTCACGCAGATCATGCGGCGTCATCCCCTCCGTCTCGATCAGGATATCGGCGCGCAACCGGACCGGCCGCAGCAGACGCGCTTCGAGCTCAATGCCCACCCGCGCCTGATCATCAGGGCTGAGCGGATGGCGACGCCGTGTCTCCGAATACCGCCGGATCAGCGTGCTTGCAGAACAGTCAAGATAAACAAGATCAAAATCAAATCGAGGCGAGGCTGAAAGGGTTTCCACCAATGTCAGCAGCGCATTGACAGAGAAATCGCGATTGCGTGGATCCAGCACCAGGGCAAGTGGCCGTTCTAGAGGTGCTGCGATCAGCGGCGCAACGAGCGAAATCGGCATATTATCGATCGCTTCAAATCCGAGATCCTCGAAAACCTTGAGCGCGGTGCTGCGCCCTGCCCCCGAAGGCCCCGTCAGCAACACCAACCGCGCGGCGGGGTCATGTTCGGGACTAATTGCCTCCATGCATCTCATCCTGCATCCAGTTTCGTCCCATGACATAGTGCCTGAGGCCCAAAGCGAAAATGCGCGAGGGGCTGCGACGTAATTTTGTGATCAAAACCCCGAGGAACTGGGCCTGATGTCGATATGGCAGCCGCTCGGTTTCCTGCTCGGCCAGATCGACGACGAGCACCAGGTCCACATCCGTAATCGGCGCGGCGCGCAACAGTCCGAGCCCGCGCAGCTCGATAAGTCCACGCAACCGGGCGGGCGCGCGCAACCGCAGCCCCGCTCTATGCGTATAAATCTCGGTCTGGTCATCAGCGACCAGTCGCGCGCCCAAAGCGATGAGTTCGAGTGCCAGTTCCGACTTGCCCGACCCAGATGGGCCGAGGATCAGCACCCCCACCCAGTCTTCGCCTGTGTCGAAAGCGACCGCAGAGCCGTGCACCAGCTCCGCATCGGGCGCATGGCTCATAAGGGCAGGCCCACGACAAAGCGCGCCCCGAGCGGCGGGCTGTCAGGATCGGTATCGTTGGGGCGTATGTTTTCGGCCCAGATCACACCTTGATGCGCTTCGATGATCTGTTTGGAAATGGCCAAACCCAGGCCGGAATGATTGCCGAACTGCTGGACCGGCCGCTCAGAGTAAAAGCGCTTGAAAACCTTCTTGAGCGCATTGTCAGGAATACCCGGCCCGGTGTCTTCCACGACCACCAACACCCGGTCATGACGCTGGCGTGCCCAGACCCGAACAGCATCGCCGTCTTCGCAAAAGGAAATCGCATTGGTGATGAGATTTACAAAAACCTGCGCCAGACGCCCTTCCAGCCCGGTGACGATAATCTTGTCTTCAGGCAGAATCTTGATGAATTCGACGCCTTTCTCGCGCGCTTCCTGCGACAGGTGCTGGCACAGATTATTGAGCAGCAAGACGAGATCGAAATCCTCCTGTTCCTCCTTGACCAACTCCGCATCAAGTCGCGATGCATTCGAGGTGTCCGACACCAGTCTGTCAAGCCTGCGGACATCATGTTCGATCACTTCAAGCAGGCGTTGTATCTGATCCTCGCGCTTGGCCATGCGCAAGCTACCGACCGCCGATCGCAAAGAGGCCAGCGGGTTTTTGATTTCATGCGCTACATCGGCCGCAAATTGTTCATTGGCTTCGACGCGATCATAAAGCGCGCTGACAATACCACGCATGGCGCGCGACAGATCGCCGATTTCATCTGGCCGCCCCGAAAGGTCCGGGATACGAACCCGCGCCCCTGGTTGATTCTTGCGCGCGTCGCGCCTCTTGCCAAGTTCGGCGGCCATCGCTAGATCGGCCAGTGGGTTTGCAATGGTCGAAGCCAGCACGAAACTCAGCCCCAGCGAAACCAGCACCGCGATCAGAAAGAATTGATAGATCTGCTCGCGCTCCTGCCGCATCAACACAGCCGTGTCATTTGACGCCCGTCGCAAAAACACAGCGCCTGCGAACTGATCCCCTGTCATCACGGGCGCACTCGCGGCCAGCCACATCTCGTCCGTGCCTGCGCCAAAAGTATAACTCGCTGTCGAGCCCAGCTGATTGCGAACAAACATCTCTTGCGCGATATCTTCGAAACTGCGCCCGACTTCCTCGCCGCGGTCAATCGGGATCATCGAGGTCATCGCCGTCCAGATCGCCGTCAGAACGTTGCTGATGGGCGTACCGCGCTGTTTGACAAGTTGCGATGTATCAGGGGCAGAGCCGCGAAATTGCTGCACGGGCACACCCGTCTGGTCCAGCAGCATGATTTCAAAACGTTCATTGATCGCGACATCGACCGAGAGCACGCGGTGCAGGTTTTCGGATTGACCGTTGCCCGCCAACGCCGCCAGAATTTGCACATTGGCGCCAAGGGTTTCTTCTTGCTGGCGTAGAAAAGAATCGCGAACCGGATTGGTGAACAGGATGCCAACAATGAGCAGTACCAGCGCCACGAGATTGAACAAGGCGATCTTGCGGGCGAGAGGGGAGTTCGAGATACTGCGGAAGCCACGCCTTGCGCGCGAAGCGCGCACTTCGTTTTCGACCGCATCCCCCGGCCCGACCCAGTCATCCCCCAGAACGATATCCGTCCTTGACGCTACTGACTCCGTGCGCACCCTCACACCCGCTCGATCTCGATGGGGCCCGCCCACATCGCGCGTAACTTACGCTTCGTTATATTTGTAGCCGATCCCATAAAGCGTTTCGATTGATGAAAATTCCTCGTCAACGCTGCGCATCTTCTTGCGCAGGCGCTTGATATGGCTGTCAATCGTCCTGTCATCGACATAGACCTGATCCTCATAGGCCACGTCCATCAACTGGTCACGCGATTTTACCACGCCGGGACGCTGCGCTAGCGCCTGCAGAAGAAGGAACTCCGTCACTGTCAGGGTGACGTCTTGCCCTTTCCATTTCACCTGATGGCGCAGAGGGTCCATTTCGAGCTGCCCCCGCACCAAGACCTTGGATTCTTCCGACGCGTCCGGACCTGCATCAAGCGCCTGTTTGCGCCGCAACAGCGCACGAATGCGTTCCACCAGCAGACGCTGCGAGAATGGCTTCTTGACATAATCATCGGCCCCCATGCGCAGACCGAGCACTTCGTCGATCTCGTCATCCTTCGAGGTCAGAAAAATGATTGGCATCTGCGTTTTCTGGCGCAGGCGCTGCAGCAGTTCCATCCCGTCCATCCGCGGCATTTTCATGTCCAGAACCGCCATATCGGGCATTTTCCGGTTGAATGCGTCCAGTGCCGCCTGACCATCATTATAGGTCTCGACGTCAAATCCCTCTGCCTCAAGACAAATTGATACGGATGTAAGAATATTACGGTCGTCATCGACCAAAGCGATTAGTGACATCTGCCTGCCCTTCCGATTACTGCTCTACATGGCATTTTTTTTGCCTTAATTTTGACATAGAATTACCCAAACTGTACCCCTCCGCAACAAAATAACACCGTCCTTGCTCGGCAGCAGATGATTCTGCAGTGTCGTGCGTGCCAAATGGCAACAGTCACATTGCACAACTATTCCTTTATGTTGCGCTAACGTCCGCTTGGTTGCGCTAACTTGCAAAAACCAGCCTAGGATTTCTTGCAGCCGTGATGCTATACGGCGCAGATATCTTAACGGCAGAATGTCGGTCGCAGTCCGCAACGCCCGCACAGGCGATCAAACCCAACACCCCGAATACGCGCCAGATGGAGCAGTCACGATGACAACACCCCGTGTGAACCCCAATAAGCGCCTTGAAGATCAGGGCATTATCGGCGTTTCGAATGTGCATTACAATCTGCTCGAGCCCGCGCTGATCGAAGCGGCGTTAAAGCGCGGCGAAGGTCGTCTGGGATTGGGCGGCGCGTTTCTGGTCGCGACCGGGACGCATACCGGGCGGTCCCCGAAAGACAAGTTCGTGGTGCGCACGCCTGAGGTGGAGAACACCATCTGGTGGGAAAACAATGCGCCAATGACCGAAGCGGCCTTCGATCAGTTGCACGCCGATATGCTGGCCCATCTTAAGGGCGGTGAAGTTTTTGTGCAGGATCTTTTTGGTGGCGCAGACCCGGAGCATCGCCTCGATGTGCGCGTTGTCACAGAACTGGCATGGCATGGCTTGTTCATTCGTCACATGCTGCGTCGTCCAGAAGCAAATGAGCTTCAACATTTCGACCCGGAATTCACGATCATCAATTGCCCGAGCTTCAAGGCTGATCCCGCGCGCCATGGCTGCCGTTCGGAAACCGTGATCGCGCTGAACCTGACGCGCAAGATCATCCTGATCGCCAACACGGCCTATGCTGGCGAGAACAAGAAATCCGTATTCACTTTGCTCAATTATCTGCTGCCAGAGAAGGGCATCATGCCGATGCATTGCTCGGCCAATCATGCGTTGGACAATCCTGACGATGCCGCCGTGTTTTTCGGATTGTCCGGGACCGGCAAGACAACGCTTTCGGCTGATCCGTCGCGTCTGTTGATCGGCGATGACGAACATGGCTGGTCCAATAGTGGGATCTTCAATTTCGAAGGGGGATGCTACGCCAAGACCATCAATCTCGATGCAGAAGCCGAACCAGAGATCTATGCGACGACCCATCGGTTTGGCAGCGTGGTCGAAAACATGGTGTTTGACCCAGACACGCTCGAGTTGGATTTCGCCGATGCGAGCCTGACCGCAAATACCCGCGTTGCCTATCCGCTCGACGCGATCTCAAACGCCTCGCCGACCTCGCTTGGCGGCGTGCCAAAGAACATCATCATGCTGACCTGCGATGCGTTCGGTGTTCTGCCGCCGATCGCGCGGCTGACACCAGCGCAGGCAATGTATCATTTCCTGTCAGGCTTCACCTCGAAAGTGGCCGGAACCGAACAGGGGGTGACAGAGCCGCAACCCACGTTCTCGACCTGTTTCGGGGCGCCGTTCATGCCACGCAGACCAGAAATTTACGGCAAGTTGTTACAGCAGAAGATCGCCGAATTTGGTGCGGAATGCTGGCTGGTGAATACAGGCTGGACCGGTGGCGCCTATGGGACAGGCTCGCGGATGCCGATCAAGGCGACGCGCGCACTGCTGAGTGCAGCGCTCGAAGGGTCGCTGAAGACTGCAACCTTCCGCCGCGATCCGAATTTCGGCTTTGAGGTGCCAGTTTCTGTTCCCGGTGTTCCTGATGTTCTGCTCGACCCGCGCCGGACATGGGAAGATCCGGCGGCTTATGACGCTCAGGCTGCCAAACTGGTCAGCATGTTCGCCGAGAATTTTGCGCAATACGCGCCCTTCATCGATGACGAGGTCAAGCAGGCCGCGATCGGGTGATCGCGGCGAAAAGCACCAGACGAAAAAGCCCCATGCGCTGGCATGGGGCTTTTTGCTGGGAGGATTTAGGGGGCGTTGCCCCCGTCCCGCTGCGCGGGACTCCCCCGGGATATTTGGACAAGGATGAAATCACGATCCTGTGGCGCTACGAAACCAAGTGATGATCTGCTCACGCGCCAGATCATCCATCAAAACGGTGCTCCCTGGTGGCATTGCGTGACTGATACCTGATTGCAGATAAATGGTCTGCGCTGCGCGCGCGATCTGGGCTTCAGTTTCAAGAACGATGCCCTTGGGGGCCCAATGCAACCCCGGCCAGAGCGGTTGCTCGGCATGGCACATGGAGCAATGCCCGACCACAGTCCAATAGGCATCCTCAAAATGCGGGTCCATGGCGAAGCGGGCGATTGCTGGCGGCAGGCTGGCGCTGTCTTCCTGCGCTTCCCCTGGCTGACCGAGTGTCGAGAGCCAGATGATTGCGATGAAAAGCGCGGTCGTAGCCACCCAGGTCCACCATTTATATCCGCCGCCCATGTGCATCGTGTTGAAGAAATGCCGGATTGTGACGCCCATGAGGAAAACGAGCCCCGCAATCAGCCAATTATACTCGGAGGCGAAGGCCAGCGGATAATGGTTGGACAGCATCAGAAAGAGCACTGGCAGCGTCAGGTAATTGTTGTGTGTCGAGCGCTGTTTGGCGATCTTGCCGTATTTTGCATCCGGCGTCCGGCCCGCACGCAAATCGGCCACCACGATCTTCTGATTGGGAATGATGATCATGAAGACATTGGCGCTCATGATGGTGGCCGTAAAGGCACCAAGGTGCAAAAGTGCTGCGCGGCCCGTAAACACCTGTGTATAGCCCCAGGCCATGATCACGAGCAGCACGAACAAAAGCACCATCAACCGCGTGTTATCCTCGCCAAAGCGCGACTTGCACAGCGCGTCATAGATCAGCCAGCCGACAGCCAGCGAGGCGACCGAGATCGCGATGGCCTGCCACACCTCGAGATCCGCAACCGTTCGGTCTATAAGGTAGAATTCTGCGCCGACATAATAGACGAGTGCCAAAAGCGCGAAGCCTGACAACCAGGTGACATAGCTTTGCCATTTGTGCCAGATCAGATGATCGGGCATCTTGTCGGGGGCAACCAGATACTTCTGGATGTGGTAAAACCCACCGCCATGGACCTGCCATTCCTCGCCATGTGCACCCGGCGCGAGCGAAGGTGACTTTCGCAGCCCAAGATCGAGGGCGATGAAATAGAAACTTGATCCAATCCACGCAATGGCCGTGATCACATGCAACCAACGCACGGCAAACTCCGCCCACGCCCCCCAGACTGCCAGTTCCAGCATCGCATCATCCTTTCTTGTCGCGCATGATCACAGCCTATACCAACGCGCCGCTTTCTGTTAATTCAAGAAAACACCTATCACTTTCAAATGCAGCCTGAAAATCACCATGGCCTATCTGAACAATGTCCAAATGTTTGTGCGCGTCTACGAATTGGGCAGCATGTCGGCGGCGGCGCGCGATCAGCGCACCTCGCCTGCCGTTGCCTCGGCGCGTGTGGCGGAGCTGGAAAAGCACCTTGGCGTGCGGCTGTTCAACCGCACAACACGCTCGTTGCAGCCGACGTCGAATGGCCAACTGTTCTACGAAGGGGCGCTGAAGATTCTCGATGCGATCTCGGAGGCCGAGGGCGCGCTCAGCCACGCCACGGCCACGCCGCGCGGCACGATCTATGTTGCCGCGCCGCTTGGGATCGGGCGGCGACTGATCGCGCCGCATGTGCCGGGTTTCAAGGATGCCAATCCCGAGATCGAATTGCGCCTGCGCCTGTCCGATCGCAGCATCGACGTCACAGCCGAGGGGCTGGACCTGGCCTTCCATATGGGAACGCTGGAAGATTCGGCGCTCAAGATGCGGGTAATTGCCCAATGTCCGCGCGTGCTATGTGCAGCGCCTGATTATGTCGCGCGACGTGGTCGGCCAGCGGATGGCGCGGCGCTTGTGCGCGACGGGCATGATTGTCTGAATCTGCGCTTCCCCGGCGCGCGGGAGTTTCAGTGGACGCTGCAGACCCCGACCGGGCCGCAGCGCTTCAAGATCAAGGGGCCGTTCGAATCAGATGATGGCGATGTGCTGACTGCCTGGGCGCTCGACGGGCGCGGGATCGTGATGAAACCGGTTTTCGAAATCGCCGAGCATCTGCTCAGCGGCGCGCTTGTCCCGGTCGCAGAGGCGACGCCCCCGCAACCGGTGACGCTGGCAGCCCTGACCCCGCATCGTCGCCTGCGGGATCGGAAAGTTACGTTGTTTGCCGATTTCATCGCAGCACGGATCAAGACCGCACTCACACAGGCCGAAGCCGCTCTGGCTCAGCTGCCGCGATAGGTCGAAAAGCTGAAGGGCGAGATCAAGAGCGGCACGTGATAGTGGCTGTCAGGGTCGCTGATGCCGAAACGGATCGGCACTTCATCCAGAAACAGCGGCTCCGCCCCGGCTTGGCCACTCGCGCGCAGATAGTCACCGGCCGCAAAGACCAGCTCATAGCACCCCGTCGCGAACGCGCCCTCAGGCAGGATCGGGCTGTCTGTACGCCCGTCTGCGTTGGTCCGCATCCGCGCAAGCTCCTCACGCTTGGAACCATCGATGCGGTGCAGCGTGATCTCCATCCCTTCGGCCGGGACGCCCCGCGCGGTATCCAGAACATGCGTCGTCAGAAATCCGGTCATCTCGCCCTCGTTGTCGCATTCACTTGCCTGATCTTGCAGCGCGAGGCAGGAAACATCCAGCTCTTTGCCTCTCACTCAGCTTAGAGGTCTTTCAAAAAATTCCAGAAACCGAAATTGATTATTCTGTATTATCACATAATCGTTCCAACCCGGAGGCCCTCTGTGAACCGCTATCCCCGCAATCTGACTGGATATGGTGCAACGCCCCCTAACGCCGCCTGGCCGGGCGGGGCAAAAATCGCGATTTCGCTGGTGCTGAACTATGAAGAAGGCGGCGAGAACTGCCTGCTGCACGGCGATGCCGCCTCCGAAGGGTTTCTGTCCGACATTCCCGGCGCCCAGCCCTGGCCCGGTCAGCGCCATTGGAACATGGAATCGATCTATGATTACGGCGCGCGGGCCGGGTTCTGGCGCCTGCACCGGCTGTTCACGGCGCGCGGTCTGCCGGTCACGATCTATGGCGTGGCCTCAGCGCTCGCGCGCAATCCCGAACAGGTTGCGGCCATGAAAACCGCCAATTGGGAGATCGCGAGCCATGGTCTGAAATGGGTCGAGCATCGCGACATGCCCGAGGCCGAGGAGCGCGCCGCCATCGCGGAAGCAATCCGCCTTCATACAGAAGTTGTCGGCACGCCGCCGCGCGGTTGGTATACGGGCCGCTGCTCGCTCAATACTGTGCGGCTGGCGGCAGAGTCGGGGCAGTTCGACTGGATTTCAGACACATATGACGACGATCTGCCGCATTGGATGGAGTTCGGCAGCCGCGATCAACTGATCCTGCCCTACACGTTGGAAGCCAATGACATGCGCTTCGCCACCGCGCCGGGCTGGGTCACAGGGCGCGATTTCGAGGAGTATCTTAAAGATGCTTTCGACATTCTCTATGCTGAAGGCGAAAATGGTGCGCCAAAAATGCTGTCGATCGGCTTGCATTGCCGTCTGATCGGGCGTCCGGGCAAGATCGCAGGGCTGATGCGTTTTCTTGACCATGCGCAAGCCCATGACGGGGTCTGGTTCGCGCGCCGCATCGACATCGCCGAGCACTGGGCCGCAACCCGACCCCATCAACGCCGCACCCGCCCCAGCACCATGTTGCGCGAGCGCTTCATTGAGAGCTTTGGCGGGATCTACGAGCATTCACCCTGGATCGCCGAACGCGCCCATGCGCTGGAACTCGGCCCTGCCCATGACAGCGCAACCGGGCTTGCCAGCGCCCTTGCTCGGGTGTTTCGCAGCGCCAGTCAGGCAGAACGGCTCAAGGTGCTACGCGCCCATCCCGACCTTGCGGGCAAACTCGCCGCGGCAAAGCGCCTGACGCCCGAATCCACGGGCGAACAGGCGAGTGCAGGGCTCGATGCGCTCACCGATGCCGAGCGGGCGAGCTTCGAGCAACTGAACACGGCTTACGTCGCCAAGCACGGGTTTCCCTTCATCATTGCCGTGCGCGACAATACCAAGACCTCGATCCTCGCGGCGTTTCTGGCCCGGATCGAAAGCGACACAGAGACCGAATTCGCAACCGCCTGCGCGCAGGTCGAGCGCATCGCGGAATTGCGCCTGAAGGATATCCTGCTCTGATGGCATTTTCTTGCCGAAAACACTCAACATGCTCCCTCTGCCAAGCCCGAGGTCTGATGTGACTCGCATCCTCACCCCTTCCGCCCTGATGCGCGACGCATTCGCCCCCTTCGGCGATGTGCTCGACGTCACAGGTGCGCCCGACAAACTGATCAATCAGGGGCTCTGCGGGCGCTTCCATGACCGCGCCCGGCTCGATTTCGGCCCTGATGGGCGCGCCGGGATCTCGCTCTTTGATGCCGTGCCGCGCGCCCTGCCCTATCTGCTCGAGATGGTCGAGCGGCATCCCGAGGGCAGTCAGGCTTTCATTCCGATGCATGAGCAGGCATTTCTGGTGGTCGTCGCCCAAGATAATGGCGGTGTGCCGGGTCGACCTCTCGCTTTTGTGACGAATGGCGCGCAGGGCATCAATTTTCACCGTAACATCTGGCATGGGGTGCTCACTCCGCTCAGCCAGCCGGGGCGTTTCGCGGTCATCGACCGGATCGGGACCAGCCTGAACCTCGAAGAACACTGGTTTGAAACCCCGTGGGAGGTGCGCGGCGCAGCGTGAGGAGGACGCTGCCCGCATGACACTTCATGGCCCTTGGACGATCTCGTCCCTGGGTCTCGATCCATACCCCGCCTGATGGAGGAGAAGACCATGGCAGATACCTCGCTCGGAACCCCTGAGCAGTTGCGCGACCCTGATTTCATGCCGCCGCTCTACAAGGCCATCCCGCTTGGCGTGCAGCATGTGCTGGCGATGTTCGTGGCCAATGTCACGCCCGCGATCATCGTCGCGGGCGCTGCGGGCTTCGGCTTCGGCTCGGGCTCGCCGGATTTTCCCAACCTGATCTACATGATCCAGATGTCGATGTTCTTTGCCGGGGTCGCGACCTTGCTTCAGACCATCACATTCGGGCCGGTCGGGGCGAAACTGCCCATCGTGCAGGGCACGTCCTTCGCCTTCATCCCGATCATGATCCCGCTGGTCGCAGGCAAGGGTGTCGATGCCATGGCGGCTGTCATGGGAGGCATTCTTGTAGGCGGTCTGTTCCATGCCGCGCTTGGCACGATCATCGGACGCATCCGCTTTGCGCTGCCGCCGCTGGTGACTGGTCTGGTGGTGCTTATGATCGGCCTCGCGCTCGTCCGGGTGGGGATTCAGTATGCAGCCGGAGGCGTTCCGCTGATGGGGACCGAACAATTCGGCAATCTGCAAAGCTGGTCAGTCGCATTGGTGGTGATCTTCGTCACACTGGGGCTGAAATTCTACGCCCGCGGGATGCTGGCGATCTCGGCTGTGCTGCTGGGACTTTGCACAGGCTATGCGGTGGCCTTTATGGTGGGCATGGTCAACTTCTCCGGCATCGGGCGCGCGGCGACATTCGCCCTGCCCAATCCATTGCATTTCGGGCTTGAATTCACGGCCGCCGCGATCATCGCCTTTTGTGCCATGGCTTTTGTCTCTGCTGTTGAAACTGTGGGCGATGTGTCCGGCATTACAAAAGGCGGCGCGGGCCGGGAAGCGACCGAGCGCGAAATTCAGGGGGCAACTTACGCGGACGGGCTCGGCACGGCTGTGTCGGGGCTGTTCGGGGCGCTGCCGAACACGAGTTTCAGCCAGAATGTCGGTCTGATCGCCATGACCGGCGTCATGAGCCGCCATGTCGTGACCATCGGTGCCATCTTCCTGATCTGTGCAGGGCTATTTCCCAAGGTGGGAGCCGTCATCTCAACCATCCCGATCGAGGTTCTGGGCGGCGGCGTGATCGTGATGTTCGGCATGGTTGCGGCGGCAGGCATCTCGATGCTGTCCGAAGTGCTCTGGAACCGGCGCAATATGGTCATTTTTGCCATCGCGCTTTCGGTTGGTCTGGGGCTGCAACTGGAGCCGTCGGCGCTGCAACATCTGTCTGACACGCCGCGCGTGCTGTTAACGTCCGGCATCCTGCCCGCAGCCGCGATTGCGATCATCCTGAACCTGATCCTGCCACGCGATCTTGTCGGGGAAGCCGAAGCGCAGACCGAAAGTACAATTCAAGGTCATGGCGCTGCACTGAGAAAGTGACATCTTTATCGGGGTGTGGGCGGGGCAACGGATAGGTCTGCTGCCCCGCCTCGGTTCCCATGCGCAGTCAACTGTCGCAAATATTCTGCAAGCTGACCCATTGCCCATCACTGAGCAGCGCGGTTTCAGCCGGCTCGCCAGCAAGCGGATCCTGATTGCGCAGCGCCTCCGCCAGAACGCCCAATGTCGGGTCGAGCCGCACGGGATGATCCACCAGCGCCCGGGTCGAGAGATTGACCCGGGCGAACCGTTCTAGAAGTGGGTCGAGCTTGGGCACCGCCAAAGGTATCCGCAAGAGCGCAGCCCCATAGCCCCGCATCGCCGAGGCTGGCATCTCTGCCGAGGTCAGCAAACGAAAGGTTGCGATCACCCCTGCATGCCGCAACAGCGGCAGCAGCGGATCTTCATCTGCGCTGCGCTGCAACGCCATCAGGATCGCACCTGCAAGTGCCTCGGGGCTCTGGGCATCTTCGAGCAGGCGCGCATCGACCAGAAAATACCGCCCCATGACATGCTGTATCCGCGCCACCTCCAGCGGGAGGCCGCGCATGACGACAATCTGCGCCGGGGTCTGGAACAGTGCCCGTTGCAGACTGGCCAGCGCGGCCTCGCCATTAGGGCTGGTGCAATGGCGCGCGCCAAGGCTTGCAAGATCGGCGCGCACGATATTGCCAAGTTCGACGCGCTTGGCCATCGGCACGACCGAGGCTGTGTGATCACGCAGCGCTGCAGGCATCATTGACGACGCAAGCAGCAGTGCCACAGCTCCGGCGCCCAAAGCGATTTTCTTGCGCGACCTTGAAAACCATGACCCGGTAGGTCTGAGCGCCCCCTGGACCACATGCAGCGCGTTGATGAGCCAGTCATCATCAAGCTCCAGCACCTCGTCTGAATCACCTTCGGGACGAAACAAGGCGGGGCGCTTGCCGGGATTGATCCGCTCGACGGCAGGCAGCGACCAGTGGCTGAGAACCGTCATGCTACGGCTGTCGGAAATCACCAGCGTCGCATCGCCGAAACTGACAATAACATCGCGGCGTTGCTCACCCTGCGACGCAGCCCAGAGTCCGGGCCCTTCCAGTTTTCGATACTTGTCGAGCGCGGTCATCCCGCCTGCCTGCCCCTGCCATTTTGGACAACATTACCTCAGCAGCAGCGTCATGACCAGTGATCACATTGCCCGGACCCGCTCGCGCAGTTCAAACTTTTGTATCTTCCCGGTCGATGTCTTGGGCAATTCTGTAAAAATCACGCGCTTGGGGGTCTTGAAACCCGCCAGTCTTTCGCGACAGAACGCGATCAGATCGGCCTCAGTGACCTGCACCTCGGGCTTGAGCTCGATACAGGCGCAAGGCACTTCGCCCCATTTCTCATCCGGCAGCGCGACAACAGCCGCAAGCCCTACAGCGGGATGCTTCATCAACACGCCCTCGACTTCGACCGAAGAGACATTCTCACCGCCTGAAATAATGATATCCTTGGCCCGATCCGCGATCTTGATATAGCCATCAGGATGTTGAAAAGCGATGTCGCCCGAATGGAACCAACCACCGCGAAACGCCTCGCGCGTGGCCTCGGGGTTCTTGTAATACCCTTTCATCACACCATTGCCCCGATGCATGATCTCGCCCAGGCTTGAGCCGTCACGCGCGACAGGCTCCAACGTCGCACTGTCCATCACAGTCAGCCCATCCATGAAGGGCATCGCGACGCCGGTCCGGGCCTTGACGTCGGCACGGGCATCGCCCTGAAGGGTTTCAAACTCATGCTGCCAGAGACACTCGGCATCCGGCCCATAGGTCTCGGTCAGCCCGTAAACCTGGGTGACATTGAACCCCAACGGTTCGATCGCGGCCAGTGTCGCGGCAGGCGGCGGGGCCCCGGCGGTGAAGACCTCGACCACGTGATCGAAAGTGCTTCGCTCCTCGTCCTTGGCGTTGATGATGGTCTGAAGCACAATCGGCGCGCCGCCGAAATGTGTGGCCCCCTCGACGCAGATGGCATGATAGACACCCCGCGCTGTGACATCACGCAGGCAGATCATCGCACCACCCAGCGCAGGCAGCATCCACGGATGACACCAGGCATTGCAGTGAAACATCGGCACGATGGTCAGATAGCGTGGAAAGAGCGTCATGCGCCACGAGATCGGCTGCGACAGGGTCGAAAGATACGCCCCGCGATGATGATAGACGACGCCCTTGGGCCGCCCGGTCGTGCCGGATGTGTAGTTCAGCGCAAGGCTTTCCCATTCATCCGCCGGCAGGATCCATTCGAAATCAGGATCGCCCGAAGCCACAAGCGCTTCATAATTTTTATGGGCCCCCGACAGCGTGAAACCGTTCTCGGCGTCGGCGACCTCGATAATGTCGGGCGGGTGTGGCAGCGTGGCGCAGGCCGCTTCGGCCAGTTCCAGAAAAGCTGTATCGACCAGCAAGACACGCGCGCCGCCATGGTCGAGAATATAGCTTACAGTGTCGATATCGAGCCGCGTGTTGATCGTATTGAGCACCGCCCCACAGGCAGGAACGCCGAAATGCGCCTCGGCCTGCGCCGGAATATTGGGCAGCAATGTGGCGACCACATCACCGGGCCGCACCCCTAGCCGCGCGAGCGCTGAAGCAAGTTGCGTCACGCGCCGGGCATACTCGGCATAGCTCAGGCGGATCTGACCATGCACAAGCGCCTCACGGGCGGCAAAGACATCTGCGGCCCTTCGCAAATGCGACAACGGGGTGAGCGCCACATGATTGGCCGCACATTTTTCCAGCCCCGTTTCGTCTGGCAACCATCCCACAGCATACCTCCCCAGGTCTTCGACACGCACACCAGGTCCGGATCTGATCACCGGACCCGCTTCCGCCACGCCTTGCGCGCATGGCCTCCCTGATCCCGCAGAAGACCGTGCTGCCCGAAAAAAGTCCAGATTTTTTCCTGTTTACGCCGCTAACGAGACTTAACAAAGAATTAATAATGTCTTTTCAGGGCAGATTGCAGAGCTCTTGTCTGACAGGAGGATTTTGAATGCGTCACATGATTTCCGCGCTTCAGCGACTTGCTGAGACGACGCGCAGTCAACTCGATCTACGCCTGGCCTTGCGCCGGCCCCACACGAGCAAGGCCGTTTCTGCGAAGTCTGAAGGCATCCACCTCCAAGGTGGCCTAGTCTCAAGCACACTTGTTGCCACCCCCGCTGGCTGGCAACCCGTCGCAGGCTTGTTCAAAGGGGATGAGGTCATCACTTTCGATCATGGTCGCCAGAAGATTGTCGCCCATGACATGATCCGCATCAAGCGCGATGCAATCACGGAGCAGACTGCATACACAATGGCCATCCCTGCCGGTGTGCTTGGAAATAACAGAGAATTGCATGTCATGCCGGATCAGGAAGTTCTGGTCGAATCCGATGAAGCCGAAGAATTGTTTGGCGATCCGTTCGTCCTGATCCCCGCAGCGATGCTGGAAGGCTTCAAGGATATCCAGAAATGCCCCGTGGCAAACGATTTCAGCCTGTCCATGCTGGCATTCGAACGCGAGGAAATCCTATACTGTAATGGCGGGCTGCTCTGTCTGGGCCATGCTGATCGACTGGCAACGCCTGAGCTTGCCGCACGGGGCGGCTATCCACGACTGACTGCAGCACAATTGCAGGCTCTGATGGTGACAATACACAAACGCCAGCTGCTCCGCCCGGCTTTCGCCGGACAGAGCGTCGAGGAAACTTATGCCGCGATCGAGGCTCGGCTGGCATAAAAGCCGCCCTCGCCCTTTGCCATGTCCCGCAACAACGCAGGCGCGCGGAACCGCGGGCCGAAACGGGCTTCCAGATCATCGCACACGCTGAGCGCAAAATGTGCCCCCAGCATGTCGAGCCATGAAAACGGCCCGCCCGACCAAGGCGCAAAGCCCCAGCCGAGGATCGCACCGACATCGCCTTCGCGGATGTCGGTCAGCACGCCTTCCTCCAGCGCGCGCACCGCTTCGAGCGCTTGTGCGAACATCAACCGATGTTGTACTGTGATCAGATCCGGCTGCTCAGAGGCAGGCGGAAACTGTGCGGCGATGCCGTCCCACAGCCCCAGCCGCTTGCCTGCGTCGTCGTAACTGTAAAACCCGGCCTTGGCCTTGCGTCCCAGACGGCCCTGCTCGACCATCCAGAAAACGATCTCGTCCACATCGCCATCGGCATAGCGATCTCCCATGGCCGCGCGCGTGGCCTTGGCGATTTTCGCGCCCAGATCGAGCGACGTCTCATCGACCAGTTGCAGCGGTCCCAACGGCATGCCCATCAGCTTCGCAGCGTTTTCCACCAGCGCGGGCGCAACGCCTTCGCGCACCATGCGCATGCCTTCATTCACATATGGAATGATACAGCGATTGGCGTAGAAGAAACGCGCGTCATTGACCACGATCGGCGTCTTGCGGATCTGGCGCACGAAATCGAGCGCCTTGGCCACGGCCATGTCACGCGTCTCGCGCCCCTTGATGATCTCGACCAGCAGCATCTTGTCGACGGGCGAGAAGAAATGAATACCGATGAACTGTTCGGGCCGCTTCGAGGCGCGGGCCAGATCCGAGATCGGCAAAGTCGAGGTGTTGGTCGCAAAAATCGCATCTGGTCCCAGCACGGCTTCGGCGCGCGCGGTCACCTCGGCCTTCACCTTGGGGTCTTCGAACACGGCCTCGATCACAAGATCGCAGCCTGCAAGCGCGTCATACTCGCTCGTGGCCGCGATACGGCTCAGCACCTCGGCTTTCTTGTTCTCGCTGACCTTGCCGCGCTTCATACCCTTGTCGAGTATGCCCTCGGCATGGGCCTTGCCTTTCTCCGCCGCTTCCTGGCTCGCGTCGATCAGCACCACTTCGATCCCGGCATTGGCCGCGACATAGGCAATGCCCGCCCCCATCATGCCCGCGCCCAGAACCCCGAGCTTGGCAACTCTCGCATCATCCACCGCAGGCCGGTTCGCGCCCTTCTCCAACGCTTCCTTGTTGATGAAAAGCGAGCGGATCATGGCACTCGACGAGGGGTTCATCAGCACATTGACAAACCAGCGTGCCTCGATCTTCAGCGCGGTGTCGAAAGGCACCATCGCGCCCTCATAGACCGCGGACAGAAGCGCCTTCGCGGCAGGGTAGACCCCTTGTGTCTTGCCGTTGATCATCGCTGAGGCACCGACAAAGGTCATGAAGCCCGCAGGGTGGTAAGGCGCGCCGCCGGGCATCTTGTAGCCCTTGGCATCCCAGGGCTTGACCAGATCAGCATCCTTGGCCCCCAAGACCCAGTCCTTGGCGCGCGCCAGCAACTCATCGGCAGGCACGATCTCATCGATCAGCCCGGCCGCCTTGGCTTTCCTGGGCTCAGAGAGCTTGCCCTCCAGCAGGAACGGCGCGGCCCCCATCGCCCCGAGCTTGCGCGCAAGCCGCGTTGTGCCGCCTGCGCCGGGGAAGATGCCGACGAGGATTTCCGGCAAGCCGATCTTGGCCTTGGGATTGTCGGCCGCGATGATGCGGTGACAGGCCAGCGGGATCTCCAGGCCGATGCCAAGTGCCGTGCCCGGCAGGGCCGCGACGACAGGCTTTCCGCCCTTCAGGGTCTTCGCGTCCATGCCCGCACGCTCGATCTTGCGCAGGGTACGGTGCATCGACATGATCCCGTCAAACAACCCTTGCTCGGGCTGATCTCCTGCCATTTCCTTCATCTTGGCGATAACATTGAGATCCATGCCGCCCGCGAAATCCGGCTTCGCACTGGTGATGATGACGCCCTTGACGGCCTCGTCAGCCAGTGCCGTGTCGATATGGGTCTCCAGCTCAGCAAGCCCCTCCATCGACAGAACATTCATGGATTTGTTCGGAATGTCCCAGGCAATTGTTGCCACGCCATCGGAATCGACTGAATAGTGAAAATCGGTCATTGTTGTTGCCTCCCCTTACACGCGCTCGATGATCGTAGCCGCACCCATCCCGGATGCCACACAGAGCGTCGCCAGCCCCGTGCTCTTGCCGGTCCGCTCCAACTCATCAAGCAGCGTGCCGATGATGATTGCGCCCGTGGCCCCCAGAGGATGGCCCATCGCAATCGCTCCGCCATTCACATTCACCCGATCACTATCGATCCCGAAGGCCTGCATGAAGCGCAGCACTACGGCGGCGAAAGCCTCGTTGACCTCGAAGAGATCAATATCTCCGATCGCCATCCCGCTCTCGCGCAGGATCTTTTCGGTCACAGGCACTGGCCCGGTCAGCATGATCGTGGGGTCCGTGCCGATCTTGGCGGTCGCCTTGATCCGGGCGCGCGGCGTCAGCCCGTATTTCTCGCCAAACGCTTTCGAGCCGATCAGCACGCCTGCCGCGCCATCGACGATCCCGGAGGAGTTGCCAGCGTGATGGATATGCGAAATGCGCTCGAGATGCGGGTATTTCATCAATGCGATCTTGTCGAAGCCGGGCATGACCTCGCCCATATCCTTGAAAGCGGGTTTCAATGCACCGAGGCTTTGCATGTCCGTCTCAGGCCGCATGTATTCGTCCTGAGCGAGGATGGTCAGCCCGTTGATATCCGTAACCGGCACGACCGAACGTTCGAACCGCCCCTCGTCCCAGGCCTTCGCCGCGCGGCGCTGACTGTCGACCGCCAACGAATCTGCCATGTCACGGCTGAAGCCGTATTCCGTGGCGATAATGTCGGCAGCAATCCCCTGAGGCACAAAATACCGCTCCATCGCCACCGAAGGGTCCACTGCGACTGCCGCGCCGTCCGAGCCCATGGCGACACGACTCATCATCTCGACGCCGCCAGCAACATACGCCATGCCCGCGCCCGCCCGAACCTGATTGGCGGCCAGATTGACCGCTTCCATGCCACTGGCGCAAAACCGGTTGATCGACAGCCCGGGAACCTGTTCGTCAAACTCGGACGCCATCACAGCAGTCCGCGCAAGGCACCCTCCCTGCTCGCCCACTTGCGTCGCATTGCCCCAGATAACATCCTCGACCGCGCGCGTGTCCAGTTCATTGCGCGCTTTCAACGCGTCGAGAACACATGCTGAAAGTCGGACGGATGTGACTTCGTGCAGGCTGCCGTCAGCCCGTCCTTTGCCGCGCGGTGTGCGGATCGCGTCAAATATATAGGCGTCGGTCATCTCGTTCCCTCCCATTTGCGTTCAGTCTGTCTATGCCCCGCAGGTTGCGTCACGAACAAACGCAGCCGGGGTATTTGCGTGGTTCTGGCAAGAAAATGATCGAGGTTCATTCTCTGTTAAGCGCCGAGCTATATGGTTAAACTTCGGTCCAGGCTGGCGAGCCGATAACCGTGCAAGGAAATGCCCCGCCTGCCGCGCGCCGGGAAACGGGCTTCCAATTGGCGATCAGCCAGGCGGGGGAAGCTAAGCATGCATTTTCTTGCTCAAAACACTCTCGCCGAAGGCGATCCCTTTTCATTGCTTGCGTGCCTCAAGTTCCGAATTGAACAGCCGGAGCCGATGGCCCAGGTTTTCCTGATCAGTCACGGAGTCGAAATTCTCGAACAGAAAGGACAGGGCTTCGCCCTCATCCAGTCCGGCTTCGAGCGCAAAACGGCGCAGGCGGCGATAGCCATCCTCGGTCATCCCGACATTGAACCTGCGTGTCAGGCGAAAGCGTTTGGGCATGATAGGCTCCTTTGGCGGCACGGGCACGCAATGCGCCCGGTGCCCCAGCATAGGATCAGAATTGCGCCGCGCCCAGCGCCATCACTGTATCGGCGCCGCTCTTGATGCGGGACAGATGCATGGACGTCGCGGGCAATTGGCGCGCCATATAGTAGCGCCCGGTCGCGATCTTTGCGTCTAGAAAGTCGCGGTCGCTTTCGCCGTCATCGAGGCTTGCATAGGCTGCCTTGGCCATACGCGCCCACATCAGACCGAGACAGACATGGCCAAAAAGATGCAGGAAGTCCGTCGATCCCGCCAGCGCGTCATTGGGAGATTTCATACCGCGTTCCATGAAGAACATGGCAGCTGACTGAAGATCCTTGGACGCTGTCTTGAGCGGTTCCAGAAACCCCTCAAGCCGGGGGTCGTCTTCGCTTTCTTTCAAGAAATCCTTCACCATGGCGAAAAAGGCCATGATCGGCTTGCCCGATTCCGCCGCCAGCTTGCGGCCCACAAGATCCAGCGCCTGCACGCCATTCGCGCCCTCGTAGATCATGGCGATCCGCGCGTCGCGCGCAAACTGCGACATGCCCCATTCTTCGATATAGCCGTGCCCACCGTAAACTTGCTGAGCCTGAACACACATTTCAAAGCCCTTGTCGGTCAGAAAACCCTTGATCACCGGCGTCATCAGCGAGATCAGGCCATCGGCATCCTTGTCACCTGTGCGGTGTGCGCGATCGATCAGGCTCGCCCCCCAGAGCGTCAAGGCGCGCGCGCCTTCGACAAAGCTTTTCTGGTCCATCAGCATTCGGCGCACGTCCGGATGCACGATCAGCGGGTCAGCTGGGCCGTCAGGGTTCTTGGCCCCCGTCACATCGCGCCCCTGCAACCGATCCAGAGCATAAGCCAGCGCGTTTTCATAGGCGACCGCCGCCTGCGCGTAGCCTTGCAAGCCCACACCGATGCGCGCCTCGTTCATCATGGTGAACATGGCCCGCATGCCTTTGTGCAGGTCGCCGATCAAGTAGCCGGTCGCACCGTCGTAATTCATCACACAGGTCGCATTGCCGTGGATGCCCATCTTCTCTTCGATCTTGCCCACAGACACTGCATTGCGCGCGCCAAGACTGCCATCATCATTGACCATGACTTTCGGCACGATAAAGAGCGAGATGCCCTTGGTGCCTTCGCCGCCCCCCGGTGCCTTGGCCAGCACCAGATGAATGATGTTCTCGGCCAGATCGTGATCGCCTGCGGAGATGAAGATCTTCTGCCCGGTGATCTTGTAGCTGCCATCGTCCTGCGGTTCGGCCTTGGTGCGCATCATGCCCAGATCAGTGCCGCAATGCGGTTCGGTCAGGTTCATCGTCCCTGTCCAGTCGAGCGAAACCATCTTCGGCAGATAGGTCGCTTTCTGCGCCTCCGAGCCATGCGCGAGAATGGCCGAGATCGCACCATGCGTCAGGCCCTGATACATGTTTAGCGCCATATTTGCCGAGACGAAGATCTCGCCCACCGCCGAGCCCATCACATAAGGCAGGTTCTGGCCGCCGAATTCCTCGGGGATGTCCAGCCCGTTCCAGCCACCTGCCTTGACTTCGTCAAACGCGGCCTTGAAACCCTGCGGTGTGTAGACGACCCCGTTTTCCAATCGGCAGCCCTCGACATCGCCCGACGCATTCAGCGGCGCGAGAACGCCTTCGCTGAGTTTCGCTGCTTCCTCGATGATGGCCGCGGTGAACGCCGTGTCGAGGTCTGCATATCCCGGCACATCCGATCCGCTGATCTGCAGCAGGTCATGCAGCACGAATTGCAGGTCTTTGGTTGGGGCGTGGTAGCTTGGCATCGTATCTCTCCCAGTCATTTGGCAACGCAACGGGGGCGTTGGTCATTCGGCAGCTTTAGGGTGGTCAGCATTGCGCAGGACTTCTTCACCCCAAGCGAGTTCTTCTTTCAGATCCGCAATCGCATCGGTCAGTTCATCGCGTTGGTGTTCCATATCGGCCAGGCGAGCACGTGCGATGTCATAGGTCTTGCGCAACTGTTTCAGCTGGCTGTCATCGCGATCATACATCTCCAGAAGCTGTCGGATTTCCTCCAGACTGAAGCCGAACCGCTTGCCACGCAGGATCAGCTTCAGCCGAGCCTGATCGCGGCGTGTGAACAGTCGGTGCTGGCCGTCGCGCGCAGGTGAAAGCAGTTCCTTGGCCTCATAGAAGCGCAAGGTGCGCGGTGTGACGCCAAACTCGGCGCACATCTCACGGATGGTCTTGTGATCGTCAGACATGACCTCAATCTCTCCCCTGTCGCGTGCGGAACGTCTTCCCGCAGCCTTGACACGAGAGATACGACACTTGACGTAAACGTAAAGTTAAACGCTGCGTCAAATTCGCGTGGCTACGGCCGAGTGGCTCAGGCGTAGCGCAGTTCAGGCGGCGGGCCGTTCAGGCGTCGGGCAACATCGCCGTGGTCTCGGCGCGCAGAGCTTCAAGCTCGGCAATACTCTCGTCGAGTTCGCGTGCTTGCTCGCGCAGAGCCAGAAGCTGGCGGTCGGCCATGGCCAGCCACGCCCGCAATTGCGGCTCAGTGCCTTCCTTCTGGTAGATCTCCAGCCATTGGCGGATCTCCTCAAGGCTGAAGCCAAAGCGGCGCCCGCGCATGATCAGCGTCATCCGCGCCACCTCGCGCGGGGTGTAGAAGCGGTTGCGGCCTTCCTTCTCAGGGCTGAGCAGCTCGATATATTCGTAATACCGCAGGGTGCGCGGTGTCACGTCAAACCTAGCGCACATTTCCTTGAAACTCAGGCGGGTGTCGGACATTTCTGGCCTGCTTTCTCTGTCGCGGCCATCCCATGCTAGTGCGTGTCCTGCCCAGATGCAATTATCTCGCACACTCTTGTCTTCAGCCTCGAATCCGGCACAGATAGGGCCATAGCCAAGCAAAGGGCCCGCCAGATGACCGAAAACAGCCCGCAGGATTTCATCAACGCCCTGCCCTTCGCGCGCGCGCTCGGGATGCGGCTGGACCAGATCGGCGCGGGGCGTGCGGAAATATCGATGGACTGGGACGCGCGTTTCGTAGGCGATCCAGCGACGGGCGTGATCCATGGCGGCGCGGTGTCGGCGTTGATGGACACCTGCGGGGGCGCGGCGGTACTCTCCTATCCTGGCGCGCTGAGCACCGCGACGATTGACCTGCGCATCGACTACATGCGTGCGGCGACACCCGGCCAGCGCATCACGGCGCGCGCCGAGTGCTACCATGTTACCCGCCGCGTGGCCTTCGTACGCGCGACCGCACATGACGAAGACCCGGACAATCCCGTGGCCACCGCCACCGGGGCCTTCACCTTCGACCGGTTGGAGACTGCGACATGAAAAGCCCCGAACCTGTCCAACAGGTCAAGCATCGCCGCGACTCAGCCCTCGCGACACTGGTCGGTGCAGTGCCCTATGCGGGCTTTCTCGGCATTCAGTTCGAACGCCATGGGGACGAGCTGACCGCCGTGCTGCCCTATGACGACAAGCTGATCGGCAATCCCGTATTGCCTGCGATCCATGGCGGTGTGATCGCGTCCTTTCTGGAAGTGACTGCCATCATCGAGCTGAGCTGGGCAATGCTCTGGAGCGATCTGGAAACGGGCCGGCTGACCCCTGAAAGCATGGCGCAGGATCTGCCGCGCCTGCCCAAGACGATTGATTTCACTGTGGATTATCTGCGCACAGGTCTGCCGCGCGACGCCTATGCCCGCGCGCGCGTCAATCGTTCCGGGCGGCGCTATGCGAGCGTGCATGTCGAGGCCTGGCAGGACAACCGCGCGCGGCTGTTCGCGCAGGCCACAGGGCACTTCCTGATGCCGCAACGCGCGGATGGCTGAGGCAGAGCTCAGCGACCGGCGTATCCTGAAGATTGCCGTGCCCATCATGCTGGCAAATCTGTCCGTGCCACTTCTGGGCGCGGTCGATACGGGCGTTGTCGGGCAGATGGGCGAAGCGGCCCCGATTGGCGCTGTGGGGCTTGGTGCGATTATTCTGGCGTCCATCTACTGGATTTTCGGTTTTCTTCGGATGGGCACGACCGGGCTTGTCGCGCAGGCGACCGGCGCGGGGGATCTGGCGGAAAGCGGTGCGATCCTGACCCGCGGCGTGATGATCGGGCTTGCCGCCGGGGCTGTCATGGTGGCAGGACAGGCGCTGATCATCTGGGGCGCGTTTCGCATCGCACCTGCGAGTGCCGAGGTCGAGGCGCTGACCCGCGAGTATCTCGCGATCCGCATCTGGGGCGCGCCAGCTACGATTGCGCTTTACGCCGTCAATGGCTGGTTGATCGCGACCGAGCGTACGCGCGGAGTGCTGGTGTTGCAGCTGTGGATGAATGGGCTGAATATCGCGCTGGATCTGTGGTTCGTGCTGGGCTTGGGCTGGGGCGTGCAGGGCGTGGCGATTGCCACGCTGATCGCCGAGTTGAGTGCGTTGGGGCTGGGGCTTTGGCTGTGCCGCGCGGCGTTCGCAGGCGCACAATGGCGCGACTGGGCACGGGTCTTTGACCGGATAAGGCTACGGCGCATGTGGGCCGTCAATTCCGACATCATGCTGCGCACCATCGCCTTGCAGGGTGCCATGACCGGATTTCTTTTCATCTCGGCCGGGTTTGGCGATGTCCAGCTCGCAGCCAATCAGATCCTGTGGCAGTTCCTGCTGATCACCGCCTATGCGCTCGACGGCTTCGCCTTTGCGGCGGAGGCGCTGGTAGGACAGGCTGCAGGCGCACGCGCCGTCGCGATGATGCGCCGCGCGAGCTTGCGGGCCGCGCGCATGGCGCTGATGGCTTCGGCTGTCATGGCGCTTGGTTTCTGGGGGCTGGGACCATGGGCGATTGATCTTATGACCACCGCCCCGGAGGTGCGCAGCGCAGCGCGCGCTTTCCTGCCGTTTGTCGTCGTGCTCTCTGTCCTGGGTGTCGGGGCCTATATGCTCGACGGGATTTTCATTGGCGCGACCGGCACGCGCGAGATGCGCAACACAGTCGCCCTGGCAGTTGCGATTTATGCTGTGATTGTGTGGCTCACCGTCCCGATCTGGGGCAATCCCGCGCTCTGGTCGGCCCTGATCGTGTTAAATCTTCTGCGTGGCGTGTTGCTGGGGCTCCTATACCCGCGACTGGAAGCGCGCGTGAGCACCGGGGTTTAGGGGCGCTGCCCCTCTGCGGCCAGTGGCCGCATTCACCCCGGGATATTTGGACAAGGATGAAAGATCAGAGCCAATCCGCCCGCCCGGTGCCGACAGCATCTGTGATCGTCGCGAAGCCGTCGCGATCGAGCAAGGCCAGCAGGCCGCGATTGATGTCGGCGATCAGCGACAGGCCCTGAAAGCTCAGCGCGCTGTAAAGCTGCACCACGCACGCCCCGGCGCGAATTTTCGCATAAGCCTGTTCGGCCGTGGAAATCCCGCCAACCCCGATCAGCGGCATCTTGCCCTCCGTCAGCTGTGACAGCCGCGCCAGGATGCGTGTTGACTGCTCGAAAAGCGGCGCGCCCGAAAGACCGCCCTTCTCATTCGCATGGATACTGCTCAGGCCTTCGCGCGACAGGGTTGTATTCGTGGCGATGATTGCGTCTATACCACCCTCGATAGCGACTTTTGCGATTTCGCTGAGTTCCTGGTCATTGAGATCAGGGGCGATTTTCAGGAAGATCGGTATCCGGTGCTCAAGGGACGTCCGCGCCTGCATCACCCCCGCGATCAGAGCCGCAAGCGCTTCCGCGCCTTGCAGGTCGCGCAGCGATTCCGTGTTGGGAGAAGAGACGTTGACCGTGGCGAAATCGAGATGCGCGCCGCAGGTGGCAAGCACGGATGCAAAATCCTGGGCACGGTCCGCACTGTCCTTGTTGGCGCCAAGATTGAGCCCCAAAATCATACCCTTGGGGCGCTTTTCCAATCGTGCGGCAATATTAGATGCGCCGTCATTGTTGAAGCCGAAACGGTTGATCACAGCGCGGTCTTCGTACAGCCGGAAAAGCCGTGGGCGCGGATTGCCCGGTTGCGGACGCGGCGTTGCGGCCCCGACTTCGACAAAGCCAAAACCGACACGCGCCAGCCCGTCCAGTGCTGTCGCGTTCTTGTCAAACCCCGCAGCAAGCCCCACCGGATTGGAACACTCCAGCCCGGCAAGCTGAACAGCAAGCCGCGGTGACCTGACCATCTCAGGCATTGGCACAAGTCCAGCTTTCAGCGCGGCCAGTGCCATCCCATGGGCGCGTTCGGGATCAAGACGGTGCAAAAGTGCAATGCCCGCGCGCTCCAGAAAGCTCATATCAAACCCTCGGGGAAGATATGGCCACTGGCCCCAAGTGGCAGCGCCTTGTCCCAAGTCACATCTTTCAGGCGCAACGGGCGATAGAGATGAGGAAAAAGCGCACCGCCGCGCGAGGTTTCCCATCTCAGATCAGCGCCCAGAGCATCCGCAGCGACCGCAACAAGGACAAGATTGCTTTCGCGCGCAAAATGGCGCGCTGCGGTCTCCATCACCTGCTGCGCGGTCGAGAAGTGGATATAGCCGTCTGACAGATCAATGGGCGCGCCCAGAGTTTCCCCCTGGGCCACCAGATCATCCCATTCAGCGCGGCGGAAAATCTTGTAGATCAACATGGCCAGACTTCTGCCCAATGCGCGCGCGAAGGTCAACGGCTCATAGCGGACCCGGCCGGCGTTCTTCGCTCAAGAGTACATTTGCATCGACCGCGCCCACACCAGGCAAGGTCATGATCCGGCGGCGCAACACGCGCTCGAAATCGGCCAGATCGCGGGCTACGACCCGCAAGCGGTAATCATAAAGCCCAAGGACATGCTGCACGCTCTGGACCTCGGGGATGGCGGCAACCGCGCGCTCGAATTCGGCCAGCGCAACGCGCCCTTTTGCGGCAAGACTTATGCCGAGAAACACCGTCACGCCAAAACCCAGCGCTTCAAGGTCCAGATCGACGCGGCTTCGCGCAATCACGCCCGCGTCGCGCAGGCGTTTCACGCGCCGCCATGTCGCAGGCTGGCTGAGCCCGAGTTTGCGCCCCAACGCGCCAGCGCTTTGAGTGGCGTCTTCGGTCAGAGCGCGCAGAAGCAGTCGGTCCAGATCATCAAGCGCGATCATCTCAGCCACGTCATTTTGAGTATTTGGAATAAGAAAATGATCACAAGGGCAGGCTTTCTTCGGATTTGATCTCAGACAGATGCATCAGCGCTTCGAGATCGGCGATATGTGGCAAGGCGAGTATCCGGTCGCGGTAGAGGTCGCGGTAATGGGCCATATCGCGCGCGACGACATTGAGGCGCATGTCGACGCGGCCAAGAAAGCTCTGGATTTCAAGCACTTCAGGCACCAGCCGGGCCGCGGCCGTGAATTCGTCAAAGGCGCGCGGGTTGGTCTTGTCAAGCGTGACGCGCAGGCTGACCTCGACCTCATAGCCGAGCGCGCGCCAGTTGATGACCGCGCGTTGGCCACGCAGGATACCCGCATTGCGCAGCCGCTCCAGTCTGCGCCAGCACGTGGCTTCAGTCACACCGGCGCGGCTGGCGAGGTCGGCCGTGCTGGCCTCGGGGGTGGCGATCAGCTGGCGCAACAGTCTGCGATCACTATCATCGAGCCGAATTATTTTTCTCCATTTTTGGAATTAAGCGAATGATTATTGGAGTTATAGCGCGGAAAACTACGAGAATGAAATCATAAACCAGCGTTTTTATCTATACTGCGGCGCGTGAGCAACTCAGCAAGGAGGACGGCAAATGCGCGTCTATTATGATCGCGATTGCGATGTGAACCTGATCAAGGACAAGAAAG
>REBU01000073.1 GCA_007692585.1 Paracoccaceae bacterium
CTCAACGGCCAAGGCATCGCAATCCAAACCCTCCGCGGCTTAGGCTACATGCTGAAGACCACCCACTGAAAAGAAGAACACGTTATCAGTCACGCCGAACTACAGGCGCGCATAAAGCACGCCCGGATGCCTGGGCTTTTGCTGACAGGGGTGCGTTTCTTCGGGTTTCAGGGACATGTCCTTCGTGGCAAACCGATCCTGACCGTGATGCTGGCCATGCCGGTTCCGATCCAGTCCTGCGGGATGTTTGCACTTGCATATGTCTGGCCCTGACGGTGGAACGTCCCAGATAACGTCGCCGCGCCTTGTGCGCTTATCGGCATGGCGCATTTCTTCGAGCTGGTCGTGGCGGTTGCAATCGGGCTGTTTGGTCCAAGCCCCGGCGCGGCTCTGGTGACTGTGGCCTGCGAGTTGACCGAGGTGCCCGTGATGCTGACGCTGGTCTTGATTGCGAACCGCACGAGAGGGCGTTTCGCGGCCTGACCTGAGCGGTCGCCAATGCGTGTGCAAGAGGTGCGTGGATCGATGTCCCGCTGATCGGAGCCGCCAGGATCGCCCTGCCCATGAGCAGCGTGCACATGTGTCGACCGGCAGACGCGCCCTTCACCCCGGCGCGGAGGCCGCATTGATCCCATCACCGGCCCCGCCGTCACCCGGCATTTCGGCCTTTCGACGACCGCGCGCCGGCGGCTGTTCTTGATAAATCTCGTTGGGGCGGTACATCTGAGGCAAACCCCGGTGATCTGATGGCCAGCCCTGCTCCTTGTTCCATACCGTCCGCTCTGTGCCGCGCGCTGTTGCGCAGCATGGGCAGTGCTCGCGCTGCACCGGCTTTCCCGCGATATCCTCTGCGCCTGTTGCAGAGCCGAGACAGGCGCGGCTGTCCGCCGCCGGAGGCCCCATGACCCAAACCACGCCCGAACTTAATGACCCGGTCGAGGAACATCGCGCCCTGCATGGCAAGGAAAGCCTGATCGCGATTGCCGGGCATCCGCTGCATGCGATGCTTGTGGCCTTTCCGATTGCGCTGACCATGTCAGTTCTGGGGGCCGATCTGCTGTTCTGGTGGACGGCCGACCCGTTTTGGGCGCGGGCTGCAGGCTGGGCCAGTTTCGGGGCATTTCTGATGGGGGTGATCGCGGGCATCACGGGAACGGTCGAACTCTTGGTCGTGAAGGGTATTCGCAACCGCTCGGCAAGCTGGACGCATTTCATCCTGGCGGTGATGCTGCTGTCAATTCTGGGTGCGAATTGGGGGATCCGGGTGGGCGATCATGTGGACGCCGTGCTGCCGCTGGGTCTGTTGATGTCTTGCCTTGCTGCCGGGCTGACCGCGGTGACGGGATGGCATGGCGGCAAGCTGGTCTTTGACTATCAGATTGGCACAAAAAGCATCGAAGCCCCTGCAGGCCGGGAACCCTGACGGGCTGGGCTGCGTTTGTCGGCATGGTTTCGTCTCATCTGTCCGACCGCCAGCCTTCTGTCGCGGATACTCATCAACCTTTGCATGACCGACCTTCGGCTGTCTGGCTGCATGCGACCGCGATCATCGCGCTCGGCCTTCTGGCTGTGGCTGCGCCTTTCGTGGTCATCCGCCTGTCCGGCCCGGTCGCGACCGGCGGGCTGACATGGGATTTCAGCATGGGGCTGGGCTTTGGTGCGCTGGGGCTGGCGGTGTTGCAATTCGTCCTGACGGGCCGCCTGCGCTGGGTCACGCATCCTTTCGGGGCCGACATTGTCTATCTGACGCATCGCTATCTCAGCTATGGGGCTGTCGCGCTGATGCTGGCGCATTTCGGGCTGCTCTATGTGTTTCACGAGCCCGCGCTGGGTGTCCTGAACCCATTTGAGGCGCGCTGGGAGCTGACTGCGGGCCGCGTCGCGCTGGTCTGCTTCCTCGGGCTGATCGTGACCTCGCAATTTCGCAAGCTGTTGCGCCTGCGCTATGAGCTGTGGCGCGGGCTGCATCTGACGCTCGCAATCGTGGGCATGATCGCGGCGATTGCGCATGTGCTGGGGGTGGGCGCGCTGACCGACACGCCACAGAAGCGCGCGCTCTGGCTGGGGGCGGTGCTGGGCTTCATGGCGGTGCTGGCCTTCACGCATGGGATGCGGCCTTGGCTGCAGCGCCGCAATCCCTGGCGGGTGGTGGCCAACACGCCTGAGCGCGGCGGCGTCCATACGCTGGAGCTGGCGCCGCAGGGCCGCGCGCTGACGCGCTGGAAGCCGGGGCAGTTCGCTTGGCTGAAAGTAGCGCGCAGCCCGTTTTCGCTGACCGAGCATCCGTTCACCATTTCGACGGCACCTGAAAAAGGGCCAAACCTGTCCTTCTCGATCAAGCCGCTGGGCGATCATTCCGACGCGCTGGCGCAAACGCCTGTCGGGGCGGTGGCGTATGTCGACGGGCCCTATGGGGCGTTCTCGGTCGACCGGATGGCCGGGGCAGAGGGCTTTGTGATGATCGCAGGCGGGGTGGGGATCACGCCGATCCTGTCCAATCTGCACGCGCTTGAAGCGCGCGGCGACCCGCGGCCAGTGATCGTGATCTATGGCAGCCCGACCTTGGACGAAGCGTCATTCCGCGAGGAACTGGCCGATATGAAGACGCGGCTGAACCTGACGCTGGTGCATGTGATCGACAGCCCGCCCGAGGACTGGAGCGGTGCGCGCGGCAAGGTGGATGGTGATCTCCTGCGCGCGCATCTGCCTGCCGGGACGCGGCACTGGCCGCATCTGATGTGTGGACCGGGTCCGATGCTTGATGCGCTGCGCCCCGAATTGCGCGCGATGGGCGTGCCGATGCGCCATATAGATTACGAAATCTTCGAGATGGTGTGACATGCGGCCCAGACTTGCTCTGATTTTCGCCTTTGCGCTGACACTTCTTGCCGTGGCGCTGGCGGCGCATTTTGCCTTTTCCCTGACATGACGGAGACATGATGAAAGACCGCGTTGACAGTTTGCTGAGCAGTTTCATGGAGCAGGTGACCGCCCGGCATGAAGGCGAGAGCGAGTATCTGCAAGCCGTGCAGGAAGTGGCGCAGGATGTGCTCACCATCGAGAAGGCGAGCCATGCCTATACGCGCGCGCGGGTGCTGGAGCGGCTGAGCGAGGCCGAGCGGGTGATCAGTTTCTCGGTCATCTGGGAAGATGACGCGGGCGAGGTGCAGATCAATCGCGGCTGGCGCGTGCAGCAGTCAAGCCTGCTTGGCCCCTACAAGGGCGGTTTGCGTTGGGTGCCGGATCTGTCGCCGTCTGTGGTCAAGTTCCTGGCCTTCGAGCAGGCCTTCAAGAACGCGTTGACGGGGCTGCCCCTTGGCGCGGGCAAAGGCGGCGCGGATTTCGACCCGTCGGGACGCTCTGCCGCCGAGATTGCCCGTTTCGCCACGGCTTTCATGACCGCGCTTGCCCGCCATATCGGGCCGGAAACCGATGTGCCTGCCGGTGACATTGGCGTGGGCGAACAGGAGCTGGGCCTGATGACCCGCGTCTGGATGCAGCATTCGGGCCGTTGGGGCGGTGTGCTGACCGGCAAGCCGGTCGCCTTGGGCGGCAGCGCCCTACGGGCCGAGGCGACGGGATACGGCTTGATCTATTTCAGCGCCGCCATGGTGCAGGCCGCAGGTGACACGCTGGAGGGCAAGCGCGTTGCCGTATCCGGGCGTGGGAATGTTTCGCGTCACGCGGCGCGCAAGGCCATCGTGCAGGGCGCGCGGGTCGTCACGATGTCGGGGCGCGACGGGCTGTGGTCCGCGCCTGACGGCTTCACCCATGACGCGCTCGACTGGCTGCTCGTGGCCGAGGGCGATGCGGCCTACAGCCCGCCCAAAGCGCTGGGGCTGCGTTTTGAGGAAGGCGCCAGCCCCTGGGCCAGCGACTGCGACATCGCGCTGCCCTGCGCCACGCAAAACGAGATCGGTCTGGACGATGCCAGGGCGCTGACGGATAACGGGTGCCGCTTTCTGGCCGAAGGCGCGAATATGCCCGTCACGCGCGACGCCGCAGAGCATCTGAGCGCGGCGGGCGTCGTGCAGGCACCGGGGAAAGCGGCAAATGCGGGGGGCGTAGCGGTTTCAGGGCTGGAAATGCAGCAGAATGCAGGTTTCACGCGCTGGAGCGCGGGCAGGGTCGACGAGTGCCTGCGCGAGATCATGTGCGACATCCATGACCGCTTGACATCTGAGCGCCAAAGTTGCTGCACTCAGGGCGGTGGGACTGATTACCGGCGTGCGGCGAATGTCGCGGGCTACCGCAGGCTCGCAGAGGCGATGATCGCGGCAGGCCCGACGGGTTGATCGCTGACGCGTGCAACGGACGGGCGGGGGACGGTCGATGTTTGGCAAGATGGCGGCGCTTTTTCAGTCGTCCCTGATCTTCCGGCTGCGGCGCATGATGTCGCAGATCTGGGCGAAGGTGACCGCTTATTCCCTGCTTTCGGTGGTCACGGCGCTGGCAGCGATCTGGCTGGGGCCTTTCATCCCCTCGGATCTGGCCTTTCGCATCGGCGCGGACGCGGCCGAGGCGATCCTGAACATCGTCGCGACCTCGATGCTGACTGTTGCGACGTTTTCGCTCGGGATCATGGCCAATGCGATTGCCGGGGCCGCTGACAGCGCGACCCCGCGCGCGACGCCGATCCTGCTGGAGGACCGGACCTCACAGAATGTGCTGGCGACCTTTCTGGGGGCGTTTCTGTTCTCGCTGGTCGGGATCATCGGTCTGAAAGTCGGGGTCTATGAGGATGGCGGGCGGGTGATCCTGTTTGCGATGACCCTTCTGGTGATCCTGCTGATTTTCGTGGCCTTCATCCGGTGGATCAATGCCTTGCGCACGTTCGGGCGGATCCCCGACACTCTGGGACGTATCGAGCAGGCGGTGGAAGATGCGTTGGAGCGCCGCCTTGCGCATCCCTATCTCGATTGCCACCCGCTGAAGGAATTGCCCGATACAGCGCAGCTGCTGCCGATTTGCGCGGCCAGAAGCGGGTTTGTCCAGCATATCGACATCCATGAGCTGCAGGCGCTGGCCGAGGCGCATGACATGTGGATCTGGATCAATCGCGCGCCGGGGCGCTATGCCTGTTCCGTGCGACCGCTGGCCTATCTGCAGATCTCGGAAATGTCCGAGGATCTGGCCGGAAAATTGCGTCGGTGTTTCACGCTGGGGCCAATGCGCACTTTCGCGCAAGATCCGCAATTCGGGATGATCGTCTTTGCGGAAACAGCGTCGCGGGCGCTGTCTCCGGCGGTGAATGATCCCGGCACGGCGATTGATGTGCTGCGTCGCGCCATGGGCATCCTGCTGCGCTGGCAAGAGCGCGCGGATCCAGAGCGGCTGCATGACCGTATCTATATGCCGGGGCTGGGGCCGGGCGATTTCCTGCAGGATCTGATCCGCCCTATTGCCCGCGACGGGGCCGGGATTGTCGAGGTGCAGCATGTCTTGCTCGCGGTATTGCGCGATCTGGCGCTGGGCCAGCCTGATGTTTTCACGGCACCTGCCCGCGCGCAGGCCCGCGAGGTTCTGGCCCGCGCCGAGGCCGCCCTCACGCTGGACAGCGAGAAGGCGGAGCTGCGCGCGATCGTCAGCGATTTGCTGGACGAAGCGTGAGCCGCAAGGGGGCGCCCGCGCTTACAAGGGCTTCGTGTCTTTCATCGGATCGAAATGCAGGGCGGCCTTGTCGCCCGACAGGACATTCGCGATTTTCTGCCAGCGCGGCACCTGTTCGGTGATCACGCGCAGCGCGACCAGCATCGGCACGGCGATGATCATGCCCATGAAGGACCAGATCCAGGCCCAGAAGGCAATCGACAGCACGACCAGAACCGTGTTCATCCGCAAGCGTCGCGCAAGGATGGAGGGCGTCACCAGATTGCCTTCGAGCGATGTGAGCGACAGATAGACCAGTCCCACCAGCACGACGCTGCCCAGCGTGTCGAACCACAACAGCGCGACGGCTGTGGCCAGCACCACGCCGATCAACGCGCCGGCGAAGGGGATGAAATTCAGCAGAAAGGCCAGCACCCCGAACATCAATGGCACTGGCATCCCCAGCGCCCAGAGGGCGAGGCCGATGCAGATGCCAAGGCCGAGATTGATCAGCGTAATGGTGCCCAGATAGCCGCCGAGCTTCTCCTCGACCTGGCGCAGGGTGGCCAAGGCCATGCGTTTGTCGCCGAAGGCGTCAAAGCTCTGGATGACCTTGAGATAGAGCAGATCCGATGAGGACAGCATGAAGAACAGCAGCAGAAGGATGAGCAGGAATTGCCCCACGACCAGCGGCGCTTCGGTCAGATACACCAAGGCACCACTTGCGGTGGAAAACAGCAGGTCACCATCGGAGTCTTCGTTCTCGTCACTGGCAATCGTCGGGCGCAGTTGCGGCACATCGGCTGGCCCGCCAGAACGCACGCCTTCTGCAATCGTCATCAGCGCCTCGCGGGCGCTGTCCAGTCGACCACTGATGTCCTGCACGATTTCAGGCAGGTTTTCGATGATCTGGAACACTGGGCCACTGAGCACGACAAAGATTGATACCATCACGACCAGCAGCCCCAGCACCAGCACTGCCGCGACCGAGGTGCCGTGCAGGCCTGCATTCTGCAACCTGCGCTGAAGCGGCACGAAGACGAAGAACAGCAGCAATGACAGGATGACCGGCAACAGGAATTCGCGCGCGAGATGGATGAACCCCAACAGCATCAACAAGAAAATGCCCTGAACCGCAGCAGGCGCTCCGTGGCTTGCGCCATCCTGCGGGCTGGACGTCTCTGGGGTCGGGCGGGCGTCCGGACGCATTGGCTTCACTTCAGGGATTACTGATCAGATCAACGCTTGCTGTCGTGTTTGGTTCCCTTGGCCGCGATGGCGGGGAACCGCCGGCGCATAAAGGGGTTAAGGACGCACCTTGTATGGAGCCTGCAATGACCGCTTTCCCTCGACTGCCGCATCGGGTGCGGCGCAAGATACGCGCGGCCGTTGCAGGTCTGTTGATCGCGGTCCTGTTCTGGGCGGTCATGCTGGCGTTGCTGCCGTACCGCCGCGAGTTGCGCCGCGATGTGCCGCATATGACGCGCGCCCGTGATCCGCAATTTGCCCGCGACATGGCCGGGCTTTATGGCAGTCCGATCATCGGCGGCAATCAGATCACCAGCCTGCTGAACGGCGATGCAATTTTCCCTGCGATGCTGCGCGATATCGCCAAGGCCCAGCGCTCGATCACCTTCGAGACCTATATCTATTGGAGCGGCCAGACCGCAGAGGCATTTTGCGACGCGCTGGTGGCGCGGGCGCAGGCCGGGGTCGCGGTCAAGGTGCTGATCGACTGGGTCGGCGGTCTGCCGATGCATGACGACCTGATCGACCGGATGCATGAGGGCGGCGTGATGGTGCGGATGTTCCGGCCCATGCGCCCGCGCACGCTGACGCGGCTCAACAACCGCACGCATCGCAAGGTGCTCGTGGTCGATGGGCGTATCGGCTATACCGGCGGCGTGGGGATTGCCGATACCTGGCTAGGGGATGCCCGCAGTCCCGAGGAATGGCGCGACACGCATTACCGCGTGCAGGGTCCGGTCGTGGCCATGCTGCAAAACGCCTTTGCCAATAACTGGGTCGAGGCCAGCGGCGAAGTGCTGCGCGGTGCGGATTTCTACCCGGTGCTCGACCCGGTCGGCACGCTTGATGTGCAGATGATCAAGAGCAATACCGGCAGCCGCAACGAGGTGCATCTGATGCTGATGACCGCGCTTGCCGCCGCCACGCGCAGCATCCGCATTTCGACCCCGTATTTCGTGCCCGACCGGGTTGCGATCGACCAGCTTCTGGCGGCGCGGGCGCGGGGCGTGGAGATCACCTTGCTTGTCGCAGGCGCAAAAACGGATTCGCGCATGGTGCGGCATGTGTCGCGCCGCTGCTGGGAGGAATTGCTCGCAGCCGGAGTGCGCATTCTGGAGTATCAGCCCACGTTCCTGCATGCCAAGATGATCATCATCGACGATCTGTGGACCTCCATCGGGTCGGCGAATTTCGACGAGAGATCGTTCCGGCTGAATGACGAGGCCAATCTCAACGTCTATTCGACGGCTTTCGCCGAGGAGCAGGCCATAATCTTTGAAGCAGATTGCGTCCGCGCGCGGGTGGTGACGCAGTCCGATCTGCGCCGCATGAGCTGGTGGGATCAGCTTCAGGGGATGGTGATGAGCCTCTTGCGTCCGCATCTCTAGCCTGCTCTCGCCCTTCCAGTGCGGCGACCAGTCCTGCCAGCCGGTCGGGTAATTGGCCGCGCGTCTGCACGGCGAAACACCGCCGCAGCGGCAGGTCTATCGTGGTCTGATCCATGGTTCTGCGCATTCTGGCCTCATCCGTCTTGTCTGTGGCGCTTTTTGCCCGGCGCGCACATATGGGCAGTCAATCGCGACCCTGCCCTATCGGTTCCCGCCCGCGCCGCCATTCCCGCGCGCTGTTGCATCCGCGCTACAGGGGGGTGTCAGCGGCATTTCGGGCACATACGGAACTGATTAACGCCGATGTTCGTTGGGTCTGTGAAGCGGATACCCTGCAGCTTGTCTGCAGGAGTGTTTCCGCAAGCCCGGAAAGGAGGATGCATGACTGCTCCCGACACCAATGTGAAGAAACAGACCAAGCGGCACAAAGGCCCGCTTGTGGGCATGGCCGTCGCGGTCGGTATCGCGCTAATACTGTTGTTGTGGCTGTTGTTCCGCACTGCGGCTGATACGCCTGAAACACAGGATGCCCCGCCGCCTGCAGTGGAAGAAACAATTGGGGTGCCCGCAGAGGGCACTGTCTCAGGCCCGACAGATACGGGCGCGCCGCAAGTGGATGATACACCGCCAGAACCGGTTGAATAACCAGCCGCCACATCACCGATACCAAGGCCCTCTGATCCGTTGCGATCAGGGGGCCTTATTCTGTTCTGATCCTGCCCTTGTAGAGTGCACTGTCGCGGTAGCGTGCCAAGAGGGCGCGGGCGACAACGCCTGCGACAGCGGCCAGAGGCACAGCCAGCAAGGCGCCCACAAAGCCGAAGATCGTGCCGAAGGCCAGCACAGCGAAGATCAGCCAGACCGGGTGCAGATTGACGGCCTCGCCCACCAGACGCGGCACCAGGACCTCGCTTTCAACAATCAGGCCGACCGCATAGATCGCAGCGACGGCGCTGATCCAGACCGGATCGCCCCAGAATTGCCAGATCGCCACCCCGATGCCGAGGCCGGTGCCGATGAACATGCCGACATAGGGGATAAAGGACACGGCCCCGGTCAGCACCCCGACCGCAATCGCGAAGGGCAGGCCCACGAGCGTCAGGGCGGTGGCATAGTATCCCATCAGGATCGCGCAGACCACAGACTGCCCCCGGATGTAGCCCGATAGCGTGGCGTCGATCTCGCGCGCCAGATCGCGCAGCGCGGGGGCGGAGGGGCGGGGCAAGTGGCGGTCGACCTGCGCGATCAGGCGCGGCCAGTCGATCAGCAGATAGACCGTGACCACAGGCATCACGACCCAGAACTTGACCACCGAGATGATCCCGCTCACGCCCATGGCCAGCCCACCAACGGCATTTTGCAGATTGTCGCGCAAGCGCTCAAAACCGTCCTGTGCCATGCCTTCGATGTCGTCGAATTGTTCGGTCACGACGTCGGGCAGATGGTCGCGGGCTGCGTCTTCGGCGTCTTCGTGACTGTCAGGCAGGGTATCGAGCAGCGCCGTGGCTTCCGAGACGACAAAGGGCACGGCCAGTCCGATCATCACGATGATCGTGCCGAAAGTGACAGTCGCAACCAACAGCCCCGCCCAGACCCGTTTCAGCCCCCAATCGACCAGCCTGCCCACCACTGGGTCGAGGAAATAGGCCAGGACAAAGGCGATGATGAAGGGCAGAAGCACCGGCGACAGAAGCCAGATCAGCCCCCCGGCCAGGATCAGCAAGCCCGCCCAGGCGAAGACCTTCCAGTAGATCACCATGGGATTGGCCGGGAACGCCGCATCAGGTTGCTCTCTGGGCCGTAGGGCGGGGGGCGGTGACGTCTCAGGCATCGGGTATGTCCTTTTTCGCCAAAGCTGCGGAACCGACAGCGGGGCGGCGTGTTTAACCAGTGTTCCTCTGACGAGACGCCTAACCCATCGTCTCGCTTCTCCCTCGTGCCCGCCATGTCCTAATGACATGGCGGGCTTTTTCATCCGCAACTGCTGGTGATGGTGACGGGAAACAGGGTGAAGACCGTCGCCCCCAGCCCGATCCATAGCCCCGCGCGAGGCAGGTCGATGCTGTGCTCCGGCGCTGCGGGCAAGAGCCGCAGAACGGGCAGGAAAGCTGCGATCCCCAGCCCCCAGGCCGCGATGAGCGCTGCGCGCCCGCCCGTATCCACAGCGCCCCATTGCCCGCAGATCAGCCCATGCAAGCCATAGACGCCGAGAAACACCGCAAACCACAGGCTCGGCCCGATCAGCACTGCGCCCAGCCATTTCATGTGATCACCCCCTGCGCGATCACCACCGCCAGCGTAATCAGCGTCACTGCGGTCGTATAGCGTTGCCACAGGTTGCAGGAAGGCCATGCACCGGGCACTTCCGGCGAAATCTCACCGCGCCGGTACTGGTCGGCAACAAAGGCGCTCATGCCCGCCGCGACCAGCACATGCAGCCCGATGTAGCCCGTAAGCACCGCGCGCAGCGCGTCGCGCGTATGTGCGGTCGGATTTTCAAGTTGCACCGCGAGCCATAGCACGGCCCCGAGCGCTGCGAGGTTGAGCGCCGTACCGGCCCAGGCGGCCCCCGCGCGCCGCCAGCCCATCGCGCCCAGCGCAAGCACCAGCGCGGCAGCGAGAAGCGCGAAGGCGGGCAGAACCTGCGCTGCGCTGACGGCGCTGGGCGGCGCTGCGGGGCCGGGTGTGACGACCGACAGGAAGGCCAGTCCAAAGAGCAGCGACGAAAACAGTGTTCCATTGGCCACGAGAAAAGCCATCAGACCGCTTTGGCCCAGCGTGGTCGTGGCCCGGTGGTGGATGGGCAGGTGCAGGCCGGGCGCGGCCTCGACCGGGGTCATGGCACCCTGCGGGGCCATGCCGCGCACCCAGACCCAGATCAGGGCGGCTACAGGCAGAAGCGCGAGCCCTGCCAGCGCATAGAGGCTTGCCAGCATCAGGAGCACGAAGACACAGATGGCCGAGGACAGCACCAGCGGCAGCGCGGTGTTGCCCGGCAGCATGGCGACATGATCGGGCGTCGCGTCGCCCACCGATGTCACAAGGATTTCGCGCCGCCCCCGCGGGGCACCGGGCAGCATGCCTTCGCCGCGTGCGAGCGGCACGATGATGTCACCTGCATCGCGCCCCAGATGGCGCGCTGTGGGCAGGGAGGCGAAGTTGTAATTGGGCGAGGGGATCGGCATCGCCCAGTCGAGCGTCGGCGCGCCCCAGGGATCGCGGCTTTCGCGTTTGCCCAGTGTCGCCTGCAGGATCAGATCGAGCGCATAGAGCGCGAACCCGATGGTCAGCACGAAGCTGAAGATCGACGAGGTGAGGTTCAGCCAGATCCATTCGGGATTGTCGGGATAGACATCGATCCGGCGCGGCATGCCCATCAGCCCGGTCAGGTGCATGATGAAGAATGTGCCGTGAAACCCGATCAGGATGACCCAGAACGCGGCCTCGCCCAGGCCCTTGATCCGTCGCTTGCCGGTCATCAGCGGCATCCAGTAGGTCGCCGCCGCCATCATCGGAAAGACAAAGCCACCGATCAGCACATAATGCAGATGCGCGGTGACAAAGGCCGTGTCATGCGCCTGCCAGTTGAAGGGCACGATGGCGAGCATCACCCCGGTCAGCCCCCCCATCACGAAGGTCAGGAAGAAGCCCAGAATGTGATACATCGGCAGGTGCAGCTGCGGATGGCCCTTCCACATCGTGCCGATCCAGGCGAAAACCTGCACGGCTGTCGGCACAGCCACCAGCACGGAGGCCGCCGAGAAGAAAGCCAGCGCCATATGCGGGATGCCGACCGTGAACATGTGATGCACCCAGAGCCCGAAGCTCAGGAAGACCAGCGCAAGGATCGCGGCGACGATTGCGCCATAGCCGAGGATCGTGGTGCGGCACAGGACCGGGATCATCATCGACATGACACCAGCGGCGGGCAGGAAGATGATATAGACCTCCGGGTGGCCAAAGAGCCAGAACAGGTGCTGCCACAGAAGCGGATCACCGCCGCGCGCGGGGTCGAAGAAGGGCCAGTCGAAGGCGCGCTCGATTTCCAGCAGCACCGAGCCTGCGATCAGCGGCGGAAAACCCACCAGCATCATCGCGCTGGTGCCGAGCATGTACCACGCGAAAAGCGGCATTTCCATCAGCCGCATGCCCGGCGCGCGCTGGCGCAGGATCGTCACTGTGATCTCGACAGCGGCAGCGACCGCCGAGATCTCGACGAAGGTGACGCCGAGAAGCCAGACATCAGCGTTGATACCCGGCGAAAATTCGGCGCTCGACAGTGGTGTGTACATGAACCAGCCATCATGCGGCGCGACGCCGAACAAAAGCGCGGTCAACATGATCAGCCCGCCGAAAAGATAGCACCAGTAGCCCAGCGCCGTCAGGCGCGGAAAGGCCATGTCGCGCGTGCCGAGCATTTTCGGCAAGAGCCAGATCCCCAGCCCTTCGAGCATTGGAATGGCAAAGAGAAACATCATGATGCTGCCATGCATCGTGAAGATCTGGTTATAGAGTTCGGTGTCCAGAAACGCGCCGTCAGGCGTCGCAAGCTGGGCGCGGATCAGCATCGACAGGATGCCGCCAATGGCGAAGAACACAAACGCCGTGGCCATGAAGCGCAGGCCCAGCGTCGTATGGCTGACTGCGGTGATCTGCCCCCAAAGCCCGTCATCATTGGCCCAGACCTGCGACAGGAGGCGATGGAGCGGCAGCGCGCGTTGCGCCGGGCTGGCGGGGATGTGCACGGTCGCGGCGCGCGTATCCGCAGGCGCGGTCTGTCCGGGGGAGGGGATGTCAGTCATCAGGGGCCTCATCGCGCAGGGCCGCAATCGCGGCGGGCCAGTCATCCGGGGCATGGGCGATGACGGTGAAGGTCATCCCGGCATATCCGACGCCGGAAAATTCGGCACTGCGCCCGGCATAGATGCCCGGTGCATCGGCTTGCAGCCGCAGCCGGTTTTCGCGTCCGGGGATAGCGTCGATCTTGCCCGCCAGTCGCGGCACCCAGAAGGCGTGGATCACATCGGCAGAGGTCACCACCACGTCAACCGGCTCGCCGGCCGGGATGTGCAGCACGCCCTCTGCCGCGATCCAGCCGCCCATGCCGTCAGGGTGACCGAAGCGCCAGCCCCATTGGAAGGAATGGGCCGTGACTTCGACCGCATCGCCGCGCGGCAGGATGCGCTCCCCGACCCAGAGCCCTGCACCCAGAGTGACGCTGAGCACCCCAAGCGAGAACCACAGCCCCAGCCGATGTGTCCAGACCCGCGCCGCGACCGGGCGCAGGCCGCCAAAACCCATGGCGACCAGCACGAGCACCAGCAGCGTCAGCACCCCCGCGCCCGCCAGCATCGCCCACCACAGCCAAGCGATCTGCCCTGCGACCGGCCCGGCGGGATCAAGGGTGGACAAGGGCCCTGCGCAGCCTGCTGTCAGCACCACTGCAAGAAAGAGCACAGATCTCATAGCGGATCAAACCGCGCCGGAATGGCGTTGCCGCGCGGCTCGCGCAGGATGTCCGGCAGGGCAAGGACCAGCGTATCGAGATCGGGCTTGGCCAGCACCAGCCACAGCACGAGCGCGATCAGCCCGAACGCTGGCAGCAGCGCCAGCCCGACCGGGGGCATGCGGTAACTGCCGCGCTGCTCTCCGGCCTGCACGATCACATGTCCCAGCCAGGCATGGAGCAGGACCATCCCTGACACGGCGGCCAGTTTGGCCAGCATCCAGGGGGCCAGAACATGATGGGCGAAAATCAGGACCGTGCCTGCGGCTATGGCTATGATCGCCGCAGGGGTGACGGCGCGCGTGTAGGCGTAGTGGGTCAGCCAGCGGAACTCATCAAAGCCCGGCTGGGTCTGCATTTCGGCGCGGCGGCCATAGACCTGCATGATCACGGGCAGCGCGATCAGCCCGGCCATCCAGATCGACAGACCGATGATATGCAAGGTCTTGAGCAGCGCGATCATGCCTGCCTCATCGTGGCGGCAAGCTGACCCCAGGCCAGAGTGGCCGCGAGCGCGGCAATCGGCAGCATGCCCGGCACCCACATGATCAGCCCGGCCAGTTGCTGATCCTGCAGCGCCGTGATCCCGAACCGCTCGGCCAGCGCCAGATGTTCAAGGTAGAAGGGACGATTGGCGAAAGTGAGGATCGCGCCCAGAAACCCCATCTGGCCAACAAGCGGGATCAGCCAGACCACGTCCAGCAGCCTGCGCCCTGACAGGATGACCGACCAGAACGCCCAGGCCGGGAGGAGGAGCGCCACCTGCATGACCCAGTACCACAAGACCGAATCCCAGATCGCGCTGTAAAGCGCAGGCAGATGCCAGAGCCAGAGCGCGGCGGATAGCGCGATGAAACTGGCCGCGACCGGCACGCGCAGCAGTGGCAAGGCCAGCGCGAGGGCGGGCGCGATCACCGAGAGCAGGATCAGATGATGGGCACTGCGCGCCGCAAACAGCGCGACTGTCAGCGCGCAGAGCGGCGAGATGAAGCCGATGACCGAGAACAGCGTGGCCACCCCGAAGGCGCGTTGGCGCAGCGCGCTCGCATGGCGCAGCGTCCAGAAGCCCGCCGCTGCGCAACTGGCCAGAAAGATGATCAGAACAGGGTCGAGGTTCCAGGCCCCCAGCAAATCTTGAGGGCTCGGGGCAGGCCCGCACACAGCCTGAGACATCAGCGCAATATCATCCATGCTTCGCGAACGATTGCGACGCGCTATCGGTTCCCTGACCGGCGCAAAGTTTTTCCGACGACCGCCTCGCGCGACTCAGAGCTTGCGCAAAATCGCGCGGGCGGCGTCGCTATCGGCATCCATCTGCGTGATCAGCGCGGGCAGACCGTCAAACCGCATCTCGTCGCGCAGATGGGCGACCAGCGCGACGGACAGCTCTGCCCCGTAGAGATCCCCTTTGAAGTCAAAGATATGGGTTTCGAGATTGGGCAGGTTCTCGCCAAACATGGGTCGCACGCCCAGCGAGGCCACCCCATGATACGCGCCTTGATGCGGCCCGGTCAGGACATCGACCAGCACCGCATAGACCCCGAAACGCGGCGGGTGCAGCCCGGCGATGGACATGTTCGCTGTCGGATAGCCCAGCTCGCGCCCGCGCTTTTCGCCGTGCAGAACTGCGCCGTCGATGCGGTGCCAATGGCCCAGCATCGCAGCGGCTTTCTCGGGCTGGCCGTCGCTGAGCGCCGCACGGATCGCAGTCGAGGACAAGACCTGATCCCCGGCGGCTTGCAGGGGGGCGATGGTGACATCGAAACCCTGCCGCGCGCCATGACGGCGCAGGTCTTCGGCAGTGCCCGCGCGGCCCTTGCCAAAGCAGAAATCCGCGCCGATGACCACATGGCGCAAGCCAAGCCCTGCCACGAGCACCTCATCGACGAAAGCGCCCGCACTCAGCGCGGCCAGTTCGGCGTCGAAGGGAAACTGAAACAGATGCTCCACCCCTAACCAGTCGAGGCGATGGGCGCGGGTGCTGGCATTCATCAGCCGGAAGGGCGGTGCATCAGGGGCGAAGAATTCGCGCGGATGCGGCTCGAATGTCAGGATGCCCAGAGGCGCATCCGGGCGGCGTGCCAGATCGATCACATGCTGATGGCCGCGATGGACACCATCGAAATTGCCCAGGGCGATGGACGCGCCTTTGGCTTGGGGGGGGAGGTCGCGCCAGTGGTGGTAGATCTGCATCTGCCCTCATGCGGGGCGCGTGCGCGTTTGCCTGCGGAGCCCCTGATCTCAGTCGAATTTACGGCTTGGCGCGAGTACGGTCGCCTCACCTTTCAGCACCACCGTATTCCCTACCGAGCAGCGACATTCAAGAGTGACGCGGCGCTTGGCGTAATCGATGGTCAGAACCGTCACTTCGGCCAGCACGACATCGCCGGGGCGCACAGGGGCCATGAATTTCAGCGTCTGGCCCATGTAGATTGTGCCATGACCGGGCAGTTGTTCCCCGATGACCGCTGAAATCAGCCCGGCGGTCAGCATGCCATGCGCGATCCGGCCCTCGAAAATCGTGTCCTGCGCGTAATCATCATCGAGATGCACAGGGTTGCGGTCGGTCGAGACTTCGGCAAAGAGTTCGATATCGCGGTCGGTGACTTCCTTGCGCAGGTGCCGGGACATCCCGATTTCAAGGTCTTCGATGCAGATGGTCCCGCGCGGAAGATTGTCATTCATACCGTTATCCAACATTGCATCGATCCTTTCGACCAGACGAATCCTGTTTCTGTTGCACTGCAGCATTACCCGAAACGCACCGCGTGCGCAACAGGCTTGTGAAATAAAGCTTCGAAAGGATGCTTGGTGTAGTAATTATATTGCGTGACGCTTTGTCGCATCACGGGGCGGGCGCGGGAGTGCCATCGGTCCCGCGCGCGCCCCGCATCCCGCGTCAGCGCAGCCGGCCCATCGCGAAGGTCGGGTGCATTTCTTGCGCCTGAAGCCACGCGCTAAGCATGTCGGCATCGGGGTTTTCGACATCCGGGCCGAATTCCGCCGCGGCAAGGCCGCCGGTGATGAAGAGCGTATCAATCCCTTCACCCAGCCCGCCCTGAACATCCGTCCTGATCCCGTCTCCGATAGCGATGATGCGCTCCTCGGACACGCGCCAGCCGCCTTCAGAGGCCACACGCCGCGCCAGATCGTAAATCGGCGGATGCGGCTTGCCGAAATAAAGGCTCTCGCCGCCCATCTCCGCGTAAAGCTGCGCGATGGCCCCGGCGCAGAAAATGCGCTGGTCGCCGTAATCCACGATCAGATCTGGATTGGCGCAGAGCAGCTTCAAGCCGCGCACCTTGGCCGAAAGCAGGCGGCCCCGATAGGTCTCGGGGGTTTCGGACAATTCGTCGATCAGGCCAGTGCAGACGATCCCCTCGGCCTCATCAAAGCCCACGCGGGTGATGTCGGGGCGGTCGCGCGCCCAGTCCGGCAGATCGGTGAAGAAATCGTCATCCTTCTGCGGGCCCAGATGCCAGATCCGCTGCCCGACCGCGCCCATAAGCATCGCAGCCTGCGTCGCATCCCCCGAGGTCGCGATTCCGTCATAGGCGTCGCGCGACAGGCCCATCTGGTCCAGCCGCGCCGCTACGGTCGCGCGCGTGCGCGGCGCGTTGGTCACCAGCACCACGCGCCCGCCCTGCGCGCGAAACGCGACCAGCGCAGCCTCTGCGGTCGGATAGACCGCCTGTCCGTTGTGCACGCAGCCCCAGAGATCGACCAGCGCAAGTTCGTAATTGTCGGAAACTGAAGCGAAATCCTGGATGATCCGGGTCACAGGCTGAGCACCGGGATGATCTGTTTCTTGCGGCTCATCACGCCGGGCAGAACCACAGTGTCGCCACTGACCGTTACATTGAAGGACTTCTCCGCCACGGCCTTGATCAGGTCATTGGGCACGAGCAGGGTCGCTTCTTCATTCAGAATATCGATCACGAAGAGCATGACCTCATCAGCCCCGTCCTCGCGCGCGACACCCGGCATGGCGGCCACCAGCGCGTCCTTGCGCGACAGGATCTGCTGCGGCGCGGTGGTCTCCAGCACCGAGATGCGGAAGGTCTTGTCGCCAACGGCGTATTTCTTGGCGTCCATTTTCAGCAATTCCGCGTCCGAGAACGCCGACACATCCGATTTCGCGGCAAACATCTGCGCGGCCAGATCGCTGATGTCCACCCCGAGGTCAGCGGCCAGCGCTTCGGCCACCGCGCGGTCATGCGCTGTGGTCGTGGGCGAGCGGAATTCGAGCGTGTCCGACAGGATGCAGGACAGCATCATCCCCTTGATCCCGCGCGGGGCCTCGGCCATCTGCGCGCCGATCAGGTCATGCATGATCGTCGCCGTGCAGGCCAGCGGGCGGATGGTGATGTCGATCGGGCCTTTGGTTTCCAGCCCGCCGACCAGCTTGTGATGATCGATGATGCCCAGAATATCGGCACCATTGATCCCTTCGGGCAGTTCGGCAGGGTTGTTGGTGTCCACGATCACGACTGGCGTGCCTGCAGGCAGATCTGTCAAGATTTCGGGCTGATCAAATCCCCAATGGTGCAGGGCAAATGCGGCTTCGGTATTGGGCTGGCCCAACAACACGGCCTGCGCCGGGCGGCCCTCGATCTCATGGAGATACCACGCCCAGATCAGGGGTGAGCCGGTGGAGTCCGTGTCAGGCGAGAAATGTCCGAATACTTTGATCATCACATATGTCCGAGCTGTGGAAGAAGATGTTGCGCGCCGGTGTATAGCGACGATCCGCGGCGATGTCACCCGCCCCGCGCCGTCAGCGGTGCCGGATTAACAAGATGGTCATTTCTGTCTGGCAAGCTGTGCGCAGGTATCAGTGTCCGGGCGCGAATGGTCGAATTTATCGAAATCTGGGTCGTGATTGCCATCGCGGCGGTGATGGTCATCGCCTCGCTTATGTTAACCAGTTTTGCGGGCGCACGGCGCCATGCCAAACGGGAAGCTGTGGCCTTCAGATGGCTTGGTGCCACGAATATCGCCTTCCTGCTTGGCGCGGTGGGGCTGATGCTGGGGCAATTGCTGCCCTTCTGGATGAGCGCGTCCATGGTCATCCTGGGCATGCTGTCCGGGATCATGATGGGCTATATCGCCCTGCTGATCGGGCTTGGCGAAAAGCCCCCCGCCGGGCGGTATCTCGCCGTGGCGCTGGCATGTGTGATGGCCCAAGGGGTGCTTGCGGCGACCGCGAAGGACCTGGGGTCGCTGGTGATCAGCTCGTCCTTCATCAACGGGGTCCTGGGGCTCTTTATTGCGCGCGAATTGTGGCAGAAAGCCCGGCCTTTCGGGATCGAACTTGCCACGCTTGCCTGCGCACCCTTCACCGCCATCGGGATCGCTTATCTGGTGCGCCTGACCATGGTTTTCCTGAACGTCAGCGCATTTGTCGTGACGGTTATCACCCTGGCGATTACGTTTCTTGTTGCTTTTTCCGCGCTGCAATGGGGTTTTGCGCTGATCGCCTTCCGGGCCGCGCGGCTGAACCGGTCGCTGGAACAGGCGCGCGATCAGGCCGAGGAATCCAGCCGCCTGAAGTCCCGCTTTCTCGCGAATATGAGCCATGAATTGCGCACGCCTCTGAACGGTATTCTGGGCATGACCGAAGCGCTGGAAGTGCAGGTTACCGAGCGCGATCACAGACGCATGCTCGAAACGATCCGCGACAGCGGCAAAGGCCTTCTGGCGATCCTCACCGATATTCTCGATCTCTCGCAGGTGCAGAGCGGTCAGTTGCAGATCCAGCCGCGTCCGTTCAACCTGCGCGCGCTTGTGCTTGAAATCGGGCAAACTTTCGCCGCCTCGGCAGAAGCCAAGGGGGTCGCGTTTGAAATCCGGATCGAGCTCGATGACGCGGATCTGCGCAACGGGGACGACCGCCGCCTGCGCCAGATCCTTGGCAACATCCTCAGCAACGCGGTCAAGTTCACGGAAGTGGGGGCGATCCGTGTCGAAATCGGGGAGCTGGGGGGCGACGTCTGTTTCATCATCGAAGATACGGGCATTGGCATGACCGAGGCGCAGCAAAGCCAGATCTTTGACGAGTTCGTTCAAGCCGATTCCAGCACGACCCGACGATTCGGCGGGACGGGTCTCGGCATGCCTATCGCGCGTGAGCTGACGCAATCCATGGGGGGTAAGTTGTCGGTGACATCGGTGTTCGGGCAGGGGACACAGGTCATGCTGCTTCTACCATTGCTGCCTTGCGGCGCTGCAGAGCCGTCCCAAGTCCCCACGACTGGGCCTGTCCCCGACCATCCGGTGGCGCCTGCAAGGCCGGAAGCCAGCGCGGGCGCGGATCTGCTGCCTGACCCGGATATACCCCTTCGTGTGCTGATCGCCGAGGATAACAAGGTCAATCAGAAAGTTATCGCCGCGCTGATGCGCGGCATGCGCGTGAGTCTCACCATTGTCGATAATGGCCGGCTGGCCTTCGATCTGACACAGAACGAAGATTTCGACCTGTTTCTGTTCGACTCGATGATGCCGGAAATGGACGGCTCGTCGGCGCTGTGCGCGATCACGCGCGACTATGTTGCAAGGCACAAGCGCGTGCCACCTGCAGTGGCGGTGACCGCAAATGTCGCGCCCGAACAGCTCGCGCTTTATCAGGCGGCAGGCTTCGTGGATGTCGTGGCCAAGCCGATTTCGAAGAAGAAACTGGAGCATAGCCTCGCGGCGCTGGGTCTTGGGCCCTGGATTTATTCAGAGGCGGATGACGCCAGCGCGGCAGGGACAGCATCCGCCCTTCACCGCCGATCCTCCGCCGTTAACGCAGCTGAATGAAAAGCCGGCTGACGCCCGCTTTGCGGGTGTTGACAGACCGTCGCAGCTTACCTATCTAAGCGGTGTTGGCACTCGATGCGCCTGAGTGCTAACAGAAATTCAACCTGGAACCAGAGGAGCGTTCTCAGATGGCTTTTAAACCGCTGCACGATCGTGTTTTAGTGCGTCGCGTCGAGGGTGACGAGAAAACCAAAGGCGGTCTGATCATTCCAGACTCCGCAAAAGAAAAGCCCGCAGAGGGCGAGATCATTTCCGTGGGCGAAGGTGCCCGCAAGGATTCGGGCGAATTGATCGCGCCCGCTGTCAAGGCAGGCGACCGCGTGCTGTTCGGCAAGTGGTCGGGCACGGAAGTGACCATTGACGGCGAAGAGCTGCTGATCATGAAAGAAAGCGACATCCTCGGCGTTATCGCCTGATCGTTTTCCAACCCAGATTTATCAAGACAACCAGGAGGCACCAAAATGGCTGCTAAGGACGTCAAATTCAACACCAACGCTCGCGACCGTATGCTGCGCGGCGTCAATATCCTCGCGGATGCTGTCAAGGTCACACTCGGCCCCAAAGGCCGCAACGTGGTGATCGACAAAAGCTTCGGCGCGCCTCGAATCACCAAAGACGGTGTCACGGTCGCCAAGGAAATCGAACTTGAAGACAAGTTCGAAAACATGGGCGCTCAGATGGTCAAGGAAGTCGCATCGCGCACCAATGACGAAGCGGGCGATGGGACCACCACTGCGACCGTTCTGGCACAGGCGATCGTGCGCGAAGGTCTGAAGTCGGTTGCAGCTGGCATGAACCCGATGGATCTCAAGCGCGGGATCGATCTGGCCACCACCACTGTCGTCGAAGCGATCCGCGCCGCTGCGCGTCCGGTCAGTGACACGGCCGAAGTCGCACAGGTCGGCACGATCTCGGCCAATGGCGAAGCGGAAATCGGTCGCCAGATTGCTGATGCGATGCAGAAAGTCGGCAACGAAGGCGTGATCACTGTTGAAGAGAACAAGGGTCTGGAAACCGAGACCGATGTTGTCGAAGGCATGCAGTTCGACCGCGGGTACCTGTCGCCCTATTTCGTGACCAACCCCGAGAAGATGATTGCAGAGCTTGACGATGCGATCATCCTGATCCACGAGAAGAAGCTGTCCTCGCTGCAGCCGATGGTGCCGCTGCTCGAAGCCGTGATCCAGTCGCAAAAGCCGCTGCTGATCATTGCGGAAGATGTTGAAGGCGAAGCCCTTGCTACTCTGGTCGTGAACAAGCTGCGCGGCGGTCTGAAGATCGCGGCTGTCAAGGCACCCGGCTTCGGCGATCGTCGCAAAGCGATGCTGCAGGACATCGCGATTTTGACCGGCGGTCAGGTGATCAGCGAAGATCTGGGCATGAAGCTGGAAAACGTCACGATGGACATGCTTGGCCGCGCCAAGAAGGTCTCGATCAACAAAGACAACACCACCATCGTTGACGGCGCAGGCGAAAAGGCCGAAATCGAGGCCCGCGTGACCCAGATCCGTCAGCAGATCGAGGAAACCACCAGCGATTACGACCGCGAAAAGCTGCAAGAGCGTCTGGCGAAGCTCGCCGGTGGTGTTGCCGTCATCCGCGTCGGTGGCATGACCGAAGTCGAAGTGAAAGAGCGTAAGGACCGTGTGGACGATGCTCTGAACGCGACCCGCGCAGCTGTGCAGGAAGGCATTGTTGTCGGCGGCGGTGTGGCGCTGATCCAGGCGGCGAAAACGCTGGAAGGTCTTCAGGGCGACAACAGCGACCAGAACGTTGGTATTTCCATCATACGCCGCGCGATTGAAGCGCCGCTGCGCCAGATTGCTGACAATGCCGGGTTTGATGGCTCGGTGGTTGCTGGCAAGATCCGCGAATCCGAAGACAAGACCTTTGGGTTCAACGCACAGACTGGTGAATATGGCGACATGTTCAAGTTCGGCGTGATCGACCCCGCCAAGGTCGTGCGCACCGCACTGCAGGACGCGGCTTCGGTCGCGGGTCTGCTGATCACCACGGAAGCGATGATCGCCGACAAGCCTGAGCCGAAAGGCGCATCTGCTGGCGGCGGCATGGGCGACATGGGTGGCATGGGCGGCATGGGCGGCATGATGTAAGCACGCCGCTGCTTGCTGGAAAAACGAAGGCCGGGGCAAATCGCCCCGGCCTTTTCCATGCTCACGACATGCTGCGTGGCGTAGGTTAATGCACACTCACCGGCGTGTAGTCATTCTGTCGCGCCATCACGAAGGCCGTGGTGCGGTCGGTGACCAGTGCAAGGCGCTCGCCTTCTTCGTGGTGGATGGCGTAGATCTCCGAGACCTGCGGCAATTCGGCGCGAATTTCTTCCGGCAAATCGCTGGTCTTGACTTCACGCACATAAGCGAAAGGCCGCGCAGGTTTGGCGATGGGGAATTTCTCATACATGTCCTTGCCTCGTTTCAGCTGCGGGTGATGGGGATGGTTTGCACAGTGTCTTCGGGTTCGTTGCGCATCAGATCGATATGCAGCAGCCCGTTTTCCAGCGTCGCAGAGGCGACATCGACACCTTCGGCGAGGGCAAAGGCGCGCTGGAACTGGCGCGCGGCGATGCCGCGATGCAGGAAGATGCGGTTCTCCTTGTCGCATTCGCGCTGCTGCCCGCGCACCAGAAGCTGGCGCTTCTCGATCGTGATGCTCAGGTCTTCCTCGCGAAACCCGGCGAGAGCCAGGGTAATCCGGAAGCGGTTTTGTCCGGTTGCCTCGATATCGAACGGCGGGTAACCATCTGTCCCGGCCCGCGCCGTCTGTTCCACCAGCCGTTCCAGCCGGTCAAAGCCCAGGAGCATGGGGTGGGAGGGAAAGTGAATTTTCGTCATCAGCCTTGCCCTTTCACATAAGCGACTTTGCTGCGGGCCCCGTTTCGGCGACCCAAAACAGCATATGGGGTGCGAAAGCGCAATCGCAAGGGTCACAAACTGTGCCCTAAGCTGGATCAAGTGCTTTTGCCGTCTCGGTTTTCCGGTTAACGTGGGCAGACTCTCCAGCGCAGCGGAATCATTGCCATGAATTCGACGAATGAACTGAGCCGTGAAGAACAGTTGCGCGTGAAACTCGCAGTGTTGCGTCAGCAGCATCGCGATCTGGATGAGGCGATCTCGGCGCTGCAGGCACAGGGGGCCATGGCACAGCTGACAGTGCAGCGGCTGAAGAAGCAGAAATTGCAGCTCAAGGACCAGATTGCACGAATTGAGGATGAGCTGACCCCCGACATCATCGCCTGAGCCAATTGCGCCCGCGCAACGCATCGCTATAGTGGCGCGAAACGAGCCAAGAGGGGCGAGATGTCGGACATACAGGTTGGTATCATCATGGGCAGCCAGTCAGATTGGCCGACCATGCGCGAAGGCGCTGATATCCTGGACGCGCTGGGCATCGGGTATGAAACGCGCATCGTTTCGGCGCATCGCACGCCGGACCGGCTGTGGGACTATGGTGCGACTGCGGTCGCGCGCGGGCTGCAGGTGATCATCGCCGGGGCAGGCGGGGCGGCGCATCTGCCGGGAATGATGGCGTCGAAGACGCGTGTTCCTGTGATCGGCGTGCCTGTGCAGACCAAGGCGCTGTCAGGGGTCGACAGCCTGTATTCCATCGTGCAGATGCCGCGCGGCTACCCGGTTGCGACCATGGCCATCGGTGCCGCCGGTGCCGCCAATGCCGGGCTGATGGCAGCAGGGATATTGGCCTTGCAGGATGCCGGACTTGCGACGCGGCTGGATGCGTGGCGGTCGCAGCTTTCCGCGTCGATACCCGAGGTGCCGAGCAATGACTGAACCACTTGCACCGGGCGCAGTGATCGGAATCCTCGGCGGCGGGCAATTGGGGCGCATGCTGTCCATGGCCGCGGCGCGCCTGGGCTATCGCTGCCATGTCTACGATCCCGGTGTTGCGCCGCCCGCAGGGGATGTGGCCGCAGCGCTGACCACTGCGCCTTGGCACGATCGGGCGGCTCTCGCGGCGTTTGCGGCGCAGGTCGATGTGATCACATTCGAGTTCGAGAACATCCCCACTGAAACGCTGGATATTCTGGAAGCGCTACGCCCGATCAGGCCCGGGCGCAGGGCGTTGGCGGTGTCGCAGGATCGCTTGCACGAAAAAGCTTTTCTGCGCGATCTGGGGCTTCTGACCGCGCCCTTCGCTGCAGTGAGCACTATCGACGATCTGGGCGACGCCATGGCGCGGATCGGCACCCCCGCGATCCTGAAAACCCGACGCATGGGCTATGACGGCAAGGGCCAGGCGCGGCTGAGCGCGCCAGAGGATCAGGGCGCGGCCTGGGCCGCGATGGGCGGCGAGGAAGCGATCCTGGAAGGGTTCATCGATTTCACCCGCGAAGTCTCGGTGATTGCAGCGCGCGGCCTGAGCGGTGAGGTCGCGGTGTTTGATCCGGGCGAAAACCTGCACAAGGACGGCATCCTGCGAGAAACCCGTGTGCCCGCGACCATGACCGGGACGCAACGCAGCGATGCTGTCTTGATGGCCGCCAAGATCCTGAATGCGCTGGATTATGTCGGCGTTTTGGGGGTGGAGCTGTTCGTGACGAATAGCGGGCTTCTGGTCAATGAGATCGCCCCGCGTGTGCATAATTCCGGCCATTGGACGCAGAATGCCTGCGCGGTGGATCAATTCGAGCAGCATATCCGCGCAGTAGCCGGTCTGCCGCTTGGCGATGGGGGCCGCCATGCCGATGTGGTGATGGAAAACCTGATCGGCGACGATGTGGAGCAACTGCCGGAGCTATGGAAGACCAAGGATGTGGCCGTGCATCTTTATGGCAAGTCCGAGACGCGGGCAGGACGGAAGATGGGACATATCAACCGCATCCTCCGCTGAGATACGCTCAGGGATTGGCGATCTTGCGCAGCGCATTGGGCAGCGTCATGCCATGGTCGAACACGCCGTTGCGCAGAAATTCCAGCACTTCCGCGATCACCATCGGGTTGTTCATCATGAAAGTATGCGTGACCGGAAGCGTGATGTGATCGCTCATGCCCGCCAGCTTGGTGCTCTCGACCGAGACCTTGCCATCATCATCGCCTTCGATCAGCGCCGAAGTCAGCGGATTCAGCGACATATCGCCCGCGATGATGCCCAATTCGTAACTGGCGAATTCGGGCAGCGTGTTGGGGGTGGCATCGTGACTTGTGCCCAGCTCCAGCCCGGCAGGGCCATTCATCCACGAAAAAGCTTCGATGTCGGAGAAGAAATCGACCAGTTCCGAGCCGTGATTGGGGGGCGCGAGCATGACCACGCGGCCCATATTTTCGGGACGGTTCCGCGCAAGCCAGCCGCGTGCCAGTATCCCGCCCATCGAATGCGTCACGAAATGCACAGTGCCTTCAGCGCATTGTTCGACGGCAATCCCGACATGGTCCATCAGTTCTGCAATCGGCGCGGCGCGGGACGGATAGCCGTGATTGACGACCGAATAGCCGTGCAGGCTGAGCGCTTCTTCCATCACGCGCATGGAGTTTTCCGAGCGTGCCAGCCCGTGCAGCAGCACGACGCAATCCGCAAGCGCTGGGGCGGGGGTCAGAAACAGGGCTGTCAAAATCACTCTCATGGTGTTGATATAGGGTCGATTTCGGGAAACCACTATAGGGTAAATCGACGACATGACAAAACCGCGATTGGCCGTGCGTGCGATAATTTTGCAGAATAATCGTCTGCTGATGGTGAACGCCTGGCCGGAGGGCAAGAGCGATCTGTGGTGCGCCCCCGGCGGGGGTGTAGAGGCGGGCACATCCTTGCCCGAAAACCTGCAGCGCGAGGTGCAGGAAGAATGCGGGCTGATCATCGCGGTCGGCGCACCTTGTCTGGTCAATGAGTTTCATGACCCGGCAGGTACGTTTCATCAGGTGGACATCTATTTCCACGCCGAGATTGTCGCAGGCGCGCTCGACCCAACATGGCGCGACCCTGAAGGCATCGTCACCACGCGCCGTTTCGTGACCGAGCCGGAGTTGCGCCAGATGCGGTTCAAGCCGGATCTTCTGCCACAACTCGCCTGGGGCGCCGCCGCCGGCGCGGGCGGCGCGCTTTATGATCCGCTGGAGCCAATCATCCGTTAATCATGCCCGGCGAGGAATTTCTCCGCATCCAGTGCCGCCATGCAGCCCATGCCAGCGCTGGTCACCGCTTGCCGGTAGATATGGTCGGTCAGATCGCCCGCAGCAAACACGCCGGGGATGGAGGTGCGGGTGCTGCCGGGTTCGACCCAGACATAGCCGCCGTCCTGCATCTTCAGCTGGTCCTTGACCAGATCGCTAGCCGGGCTGTGGCCGATGGCGATGAAGACACCTGCGGCCGCGATGTCCTGCGTGGTGCCAGTGCTGACATGGCGCAGTCGCACCCCTTCGACACCGGGCGCGCCACTGTCGCCGAGAACCTCGTCCAGTGCGTGATCCCAGATCACTGCGATCTTGGGGTGGTTCAGCAGGCGGTGCTGCAGGATCTTCTCGGCGCGCAGACTGTCCCGGCGATGCACCAAGGTCACTCTGGAGGCGAAATTGGTCAGAAACAGCGCTTCCTCGACGGCGGTATTGCCGCCGCCCACCACCACGACTTCCTTGCCGCGATAGAAGAACCCGTCGCAGGTTGCACAGGCCGAAACCCCCATGCCCTTGTATTTCTCCTCCGAGGGCAGACCCAGCCAGCGCGCCTGTGCGCCTGTCGCCAGGATCACCGCATCGGCTGTGTAGGTCGCGCCGCTGTCGCCCGTCGCCGTGAAGGGCCGCGCGGACAGATCCAGCGCGCTGATATGGTCGGTGATGACCTCTGCCCCCATCTCGCGCGCATGGGCTTCCATCCGCACCATCAGCTCCGGCCCGGTCACCATTGTATCGCCGGGCCAGTTCTCGACCTCGGTGGTGATGGTCAGCTGCCCACCGGGCTGGATGCCCTGCACGATCAGCGGCGACAGCATGGCACGCGCGCCATAGACCCCGGCCGTATATCCTGCCGGGCCAGACCCGATGATCAGAAGCTTGGTGTGGCGCTGTTCAGACATGAAGACCCCTTGAAACCTGTATCGCGCGCAATCTAAACACTGGCGCGGCAAGCACAAGAGGCGCGATCCGCAGTTCAGGCAGCGAAAAGAAATTGCGCTTTCTTGAAATATTATTGCGCAGCCCGCGCCCTGAGCGTAAAGAAGTGAAAAAACGGGAGTGCTGAGGAATGTCGGGCGGCAAGCTTGATCTCATAGATCGCAGAATCCTCGCTGAATTGCAGGCTGACGGGCGAATGACCAATGTGGAGCTGGCCAAGCGCGTGGGAATTTCCGCGCCGCCCTGCCTGCGCCGGGTCCGAACGCTGGAAGAGGCGGGCTTCATCCGGGGCTATCACGCGCAGGTCAATGCCCGAGATCTGGGCTTTGAGGTGCAGGTTTTCGCGATGGTCGGGCTGAATTCGCAGGCCGAAGCGGATCTGTCACGATTTGAGAAGCGCTGCGTGAACTGGCCGCTGGTGCGCGAATGTCACATGCTCAATGGCGAGATCGACTTCATTCTGAAATGCGTGGCGCCCGACCTGTCCAGTTTTCAGTCCTTCCTGACCGAGGAACTGTTGGCCGCGGAGAATGTGATCACTGTCAAAACGTCGCTGGTCATCCGCTGCGCCAAGTCCGAGCCGGGCGTGCCTTTTGATGTGCTGGAAGCCCGCACGGCCGAGATCGATTGAGTCGCGCGCAGCGCAAGCAGGCTTATCGCAGAATTTCCTCACTGCGCACAAACATGTTGCTCCAGGCGCGGTCAATCAGAGCCGGCGTCATGTGATAGGGCTTGCCCTCGAACTCGCAGATCGCAATCATCTGGTCAATCAGGAAGACAGGCTGATAATTGGAAAACACATTTCTGATCTCGGGGTATTTCTGCTTGATGAGATAGATGATCGTTTCCTCATCCAGCGGAATCTTGCGCTTTTTCGCCACGAGGGCAAAGATTTTCAGGAAATCCGCCTGGTCAGGCCCGTCAATCTTGATCTTGTAGAAAATCCGCCGAAGCGCGGCCTGATCAAAGATGTCATTGGGGTGAAAGTTCGTCGAAAAGATCACCAGCGTGTCAAAGGGCACGATGAATTTTTCGCCGGATTGCAAGGCGAGAATGTCGTAATTCATCTCCATCGGCACGATCCAGCGGTTGACAATGGCCTGAGGGGGCTCTTCCTGACGGCCAAGGTCGTCGATGATGAACACGCCGCCAGTGGCTTTGAACTGCAGCGGTGCCTGATAGGTGCGTGACACGGGATTGAATTTCAGGTCGAGCATGTCCAGCGTCAATTCGCCCCCGGTGATCACGGTCGGACGCTCGCAATAGACATAACGATTGTCGAAGCGATTGCCGGTCTGGCGCAGCAGGGATGGGTTGTCTTCCGAGGTGATCGCGACGGTGTGAACGATCGGGTCATAAACGCTGATGATCTGCCCGGCATGGACAACAGCGCGCGGCACATAGATGCGGTCGCCCATCGCCGCGCGAATGCCGTTCGAGATCGAGGATTTCCCGTTGCCGGGCGGTCCATAGAGCAGGATCGAGCGCCCCGAACTGACGGCCGGGCCAAGATTGTCGAGCAAGGAGGGCGGCAGGACCAGATCACCCATCGCGATTTTCAGCTGGCGTCTCGTGATCTGGATATTGCGGATGGACTGCCGGGCGATCTGCTTTTCGTAAAGCTCCATCGGGACCGGCATTGCCCCGTAATATTCCGACTGGCTCAGCGCATCGAGCGCGCGTGCCTTGCCTGCTTCTGTCAGCTGGAAACAGGCTTCCGACGAGGCCCCGGCGGCCAGGGTCGCCATCGCTTCGATCAGTCTCTCGCCGCGCGCCAGATCGATCAGCTCGATGGTCTGCGGGATCGGCAGGCAGATGGTGCGCGCCAGTTCGGTCACCTTGGTCAGGGACATGCGGAACATGGTCTTGAGCAGCACATCCTTCATCAGCACAACGCTCAGCCCCGTTGCATCAAGGCTCTTGGGCACGGGGGGGGCGATAATATGTTCGACTTCGATATTCATTGCGGCACACCCTTTTGTCTGGCGTGAAACTGTGGTGGTGATTCGTTAAATCTTCAGGCGGCAGTGTTGCCGAAAACTGTGGCAAGGATGAGGTAGAACAGCAGGCTCGGACCGAGCGCGAGGCCCATCGGAAATTCGCGGCGGTGCCAGCTTTCCCAGTCGGGGGCGAGCTTTTGCGTGGCCGGGATGGACCGTGCGACGCGGTGCGAAATGAAACTGACGATGGTCACGCCCGCCAGCAGCATCAGAAACAGGCTCAGATCCCCCAGCGCGATGAAAGGGGCCATGGCGGCGGCGAATTTCGCATCTCCGCCGCCCATCAAGCCGACCGAACTGAGCACGAAGCCCAGCACCAGAACGACAGCGAGGCTGACCCATCCCCAGGCCCATGCCTGCAAGGGCAGCGCAAAAAAGCCGATGACCAGATAGACCGCGACCAGTGCCAACACCGTCTTGTTGTGAATTTTCATCCACTTCATGTCTGTCCAGGCAACCCAGAGCGCAATTGGCGCCACGAAGGGCAAGAGCCAGAGGGCGGTCGTGGCGTGGAGGTGCATCGCCGCTACCCCTGACCTTCAAGCGCGCGCATGGCGCGGACGGCTTCTTCGTAATGGCGCGGATGCGTATCGATCGCCTCGGCCAGCAATGTCCGGCCGATCGTTGTGTCGCCCTGCCGGATGGCGGCAATCGCCATGGTGTAGAGCAATTTCGCGCGTTCTTCCTGCGACATCTGCACCAGCGGCAGACTGTAATTGCGCTGACCCGCGCGCGCCAGCGCGAGGTTGTTCTTGGCCGTGAACATGTTCGGGTCATGTTGCAGCGCCTGATTGAACAGCGCCTCGGCCTCGCGCGGATTGCCACGGGTCAGCTTGGAGAAACCCCAGTTGTTCAGCACTGTGGAAGGGCGTGTGGTCAGCCCGGCAGCGGTTTCATAGAAATGATCCGCGCGCGTCCATTGTTGCTTGCTGTCTGCGATCATGGCTTCAAGCCTGTAGCGGTCGAAGCTTTCATGCGTGGGCGGGATCTCGTTCAGGGTCGCCTCGGCCTGTGCCCAGTCATTCGCCCGGATATAAGTATCGGCGAGCATCACGCGGTCGTCATGCCCAGCTTGCGGATGCGCGACTGTCTTGCGCCAGACAGGCAAGGCTTCCGAGACGCGTCCAGCGCGCACAAGTGATCGCGCAAGTCCGCGTAGCGAGGTCAGATTGTCGGGATCGTTTTCCAATTGCAGTGCGAAGAAATTCACCGCCTCAGTCGGGTCGCCCGCGGCAAGCATCAATTCCGCCATGTTTTGCTGATCAACGGCCGTCACGCTGTCGATCGCGCGCGAAACGCTTGCTTTGCTGCTGTCTTCGCAAGCTGCAAGAAACACACTGCCCGAAAGCAGTGCAATCACTATAGGTTGGCGCATTTTCGCGTCCTTTACTGCTCTTTATAGTGGCGCAGACAAAAGCAGGAACCTGCCTGTACCACGTCGCATCAACAAAAGTTGATGATCCTCAATATCATCATACCGCGTTTTCTCGGTCATTTCGATGGCTAAACGCAGATTCTCGAGAATTTCGGGCGATCTGCCCTGATCAAAGATGAAAGCGTTGCGGAAATGCAGTTGCGCTTCGCCCCATTTGCCCTGCTCTGCGAGTGCCGCGCCGAGATTGTTATGGGCCGGAACAAACGCGCCGTCCTGTTCGAGCGCGCGCTTGAGATCCTGTTCGGCCTGCTGGACGCGACCCAGTCGCAGATTGGCAGACCCGATCGCTGACAAGACATCGACGCTGGGGCCATGTTTGGCGGCGGCGCGATGGTATTCGCGCAATGCCAGGTCATATTCCCCTGCGGCCATCAACCTGTGACCCACGATCAGCCCGTCGACTGCATCGGGCACATCTACACCGCGCGCGCCGGGCCCTAATTGGTCGGGTCCGGCGCTGTTCTTCATCGCCTCAATGGGGGAGGGCGGCGAGGTCGCGCAGCCCATGACCCAGAAAGACAGAAAAAATGCGGCAATCAGGCGCAATGTTACATCCCACCTATTATCCCGCCGTTCAGGTCAGTCATGATGCCGACAACAGAGGGCGCAATCAGGATGATCAGAAGCGGAGGAACCGTGAACATCATCGTGCCCAAAGTCATTTTCGTCGGGAGCATATTGGCCTTTTCCTCGGCGCGCATGATGCGTTTGTCGCGCATTTCCGACGCAAAGACCCGCAGCGCGTCAGTGATCGACGTCCCATAGGTCGAGGCCTGCACCATCACAGTGACAAAGGAGGTGATGTCGGAAATGTTGCAGCGCTTGGCCATGTCCTTGAGCACCTCGCCGCGCTCACGCCCGGCCTTGACCTGCTCGCCAACTGTGGTGAATTCCTCGCTCAGGGCCGGATAGGCCGGGGCGATTTCACGCGCCACCCGTTGGATGGACTGGTCGAGCGATTGCCCGGCCTCCACGCAGATCAGCATCATGTCCAATGCGTCGGGAAAACCCGACAGAATCTCGTCCTGACGCTCGGCAACCCGCTTCTCGATCCAGCGCCGGGGGGCGAAATAGCCAATCAGCATCGGCAGGACCAGCACGGCGGCCATAAGTGCGGGGTTGTCAAAATGCTCGGGCATGATGACAAAGACCACCAGTAGCGACACGATCAGGGCCATGAAGGCAAGAATGAACTGCAGAGCCGCGAAATCGCGCACCGCATGTTTGCCGTGATATCCCGCCTGGATCATTCTTTGGCGTGCGGCCGAAAGTTCCTTTTCGTTCTCTGGCTCCAGAAAGCGACCGAAATTATTCAGTGCCTTGATCTCGCGACCGGTGCCACGGCGCAGGGTGTTCTGCGCCGCACGACTGGCCGCGCCACGTTCCTTGGTCTCTTGCGAGAATTTTGCCATCGGATCAGGCCGCTCGCCTCTGGCCAGGGTGATCAGCGCAATACAAAGCAGGAGCACCGCGCCGAGGGCAGCGACCGTGATCATCCCCATGGGGCTATTAAAGATATCGAGCATGAAACTCGCCTTTCGTGTATTGCCAGCCAGTCAGGGCGTTGGTCAAACCTTGATATCGGTCATCTTGCGCATGTAAAGCACGTTGATGATCAGGAAGAGACCGACAACGATTGCCAAGGGGAGGTATAGCGGGGTTTCTTTAATGTTGTCGTAATAGTCGGGCTTGATCGCCTGGATCATCGCCAGTGCGGCCAGTGGGAAAACAGAGAGAAACATGCCAGACCAGCGGGCCTCGGCCGTGATGGCCCGCACGCGCCGGAAAAGCTTGAACCGTGAGCGCACCACTTTCGAAAGACCATCCAGAATCTCTGCCAGATTGCCGCCCGATTTCTGTTGGATTGAGACTGCGACAGCAAAAAAGCGCAGATCCTGCAGGTCTACGCGCTCGCCAAATTCGGCAATCGCTTCGCCCGCATCGCGACCATAGGAAATTTCATCAGCGATCAGCCCCAGCTCTGTCCCCAGCGGGTCTGCCACTTCATCGGCAGCGATGCCAAGCGCGGCACCGAAAGGATGCCCGACACGCAACGAACGCACCATCAGATCGATCGCTTCCGGCAGCTGTTCTTCAATCGCGGCAACCCGCTTCTTGGCTTTGCTGGAAACCCAGAAGAATACGCCGCCAAAGCCGAAGACGACCGCAACCCCGATGCGCGTGGCGATGTCCGAGGAGGTTGCGAAACTGAGCATGACGAAGCTGAAAACGCTGAGCCCGACCATCAGCAGCAACAGGCTGCGCGCCGAAAACGCGATATTGCCCTTGCGCGCGCGATCCTCGAGCAGGCCGTAGATCGGGATGGACAGCCCGCCGCCATGGATGGAACGCTCCTTGCGAAGCTGCTCCATCACATCTTTCTTTCCCTTGCCTTTTTCCAGCAGGACAAGGCGCCGATTCAGCTTCGAGTCATGCTCGATGCTGCGGCCAAAGACGAGCAGGTAGATGCCATTGATCAGCAGCAGCACCGAGCCGAAGATCGCGACATAGACCAGTGGGCTGAGCGACAATTCCATCAGTTATCTCCGTCCTGCGACTTCGTCATAGATGCTGGTTGGCAATTCATACCCCCAGCGCTTGAACCGATCCGAATGCGCAGAGCGCAGCCCGGTGCCCGTAAAATGTCCGATGATCGTCCCGTCAGGCTCAAGCCCGGTGCGCTCAAAGCGGAAAATCTCCTGCATGGTGATGATATCGCCTTCCATGCCGGTGATTTCGGTGATCGACATCATCCGCCGCGTCCCGTCCTGCAGGCGAGACACCTGCACGATCACATTCACCGCCGATCCGATCTGGCTGCGCACGGCACGCAGCGGCATGTCGATGCCCGCCATCGCGACCATGTTTTCCAGTCGGCTGATCCCGTCGCGCGCCGAATTGGCGTGGATCGTGGTCATCGACCCGTCATGGCCCGTATTCATCGCCTGCAGCATGTCGATGACTTCCTCGCCACGGGTTTCGCCGACGATGATCCGGTCCGGACGCATCCGCAGCGCATTGCGCAGGCAGTCGCGCTGGGTGACCGCGCCGCGGCCCTCCATATTGGCTGGGCGGCTTTCCATCCGCCCGACATGCACCTGCTGCAGTTGCAATTCGGCCGTGTCCTCGATGGTCAGCACGCGCTCGTCATTGCCGATGAAGCTCGACAACGCATTCAGCGTCGTGGTTTTGCCGGAGCCGGTCCCGCCAGAGACGATGATATTCAACCGCGTCGACACCGCGGCTTCAAGATAGAGCGCCATTTCTTCGGTGAAGGCGCCGTATTTCACCAGATCCGCGATGCCCAGCTTGTCCTTCTTGAACTTCCGGATTGATACCAGCGAGCCGTCGACCGCGACCGGCGGCACCATCGCGTTGAAGCGCGACCCATCGGCCAGGCGGGCGTCGACATAGGGGTTGGATTCGTCAACCCGACGCCCGACGGCAGAGACGATCTTGTCGATGATGCGCAGCAGATGGCGCTCGTCGCGGAAGGTGACGTCGGTCAGTTCCAGCTTGCCCGCGCGCTCGACGAATATCTGCTTGGGGCCATTTACAAGGATGTCGTTGACGGTGTCATCCTGCAGCAACGGCTCCAGCGGGCCAAGTCCCATCACCTCGAAATAAAGCTCGGTATTGAGCACCGCGCGCTCTTCGCTATTGAGGACCACATCCATTTCCGTCAGCGCTTCCGCCGCGATCGTGGTGATTTCCGCGCGCAGTTCGGCTTCGCTGGCGCGTTCCAGCGCTGAGAGATTCAGGTTCTCGAGCAAGCGTTTGTGCAACTCCGCCTTTATCGAATTCAGACGTTGCTTGCGCTGCTGGACGCGATCGGTTGGTTCCGCCTTCGCGGGCAGCGCGACATTGGGCTTTGGCCGTGCACTTGTGCTGCGCTCGGGTTCGGGCTTTTTGGGCACCGGCCGCTGGGGCACCGAGTCCACAGGCTTTACGGGCTGCGAGCCGGAGGATTTGCGATATCTTGCGAACATGAACCTGACCCTTTGCTATTATTCAGCCGCAATCCGCGCTGCCTGTGACGTCTCGTAAAGCGCCGCTGCGAATTTGTGCATTTCTTTGGTCACCGGGTTTTTCGGCGCGTATTCCGCCAGCGGCAGGCCATGATCATTGGCATCGCGCACCTGTGTTCCACCATCGGGGATCTGGGCTGCAATGCTGATCCCGAGGCTTTCTGCCATCCGCTTGGCCCGCGCCTTGCCACCCAGATCGGTGAAGCGAGGCGCGCGATTGAGGATGAAGCGGTGCTTTTCCATGGAAATCCCATCCGCCTTGAGCGCGCGGATCATGCGCAGCGTGTTCTGGGCAGACCGCAGATCCAGCTCCAGCATGGCGAAATAGAGATCTGACATCTGCAGCACTGTTTCAGTCCAATGCACGATGGTCCGGGGCATATCGATGATGACGAAATCAAACTGGTCGCGGGCCATGGAAATCACGCGCTCGATTTCGTCGGGCGACAGCAGATCAAGCGGCAGCATGTCGAATGGCGCGGTCAGCACCTGCAAGCGGTCCTGGAACTTCTGCGTGGCGGCGAAAAACGCATCCTGGTCCATGGAGCTGGTCTGCGACAGCAACTCATAGACCTTTTCGGTCCGTGCGATATCGAGATAGGTGGAGACGGACCCCGCCTGCAGATCGAAATCCAGAATGCAGACGGTATGGCCGTGGGCCGCACCAAGTCCACTCAGCTCCCAGGCAAGGTTCACGGCGAAATTCGTCCCGCCCGCGCCACCGGCCAGTGATTGCACGGCAAAGACCGACCCGTTCTTGCCCGTCGGGGTCTTCATCGCCTGCGCGGCCAGACCGTCCTTTGCAGACCCACGATTGAGCCGCGCGATAGCGTCTTCCAGCGCGTTTTCCGGCAGCGGATAGGGCACGAAATCGCTTGCCCCCGCACGCAACAACTGGTGCAGCACGATCGGAGAGAGCGCTTCGGCAATCAGCAACACATGGATTTTGCGCTCCGCCGCTTTTTCAATGATACCGCGAATCGCCGGAAGATTGCCTTCATCTTCATCATCGAGCGCAATGGCCAGAATTTCCAGATCAGAGGAGCTGTCGTCGCGCAGGAAGGCCGTCGCTTCGTTAAAGCTGAGATCGCCCCAGTCTTCGTGGAACACCGCCTCCATGTCTTCGATCAGAAGGTCGAAATTCTGGACATCGCGCGACACCGTGCAGGCACGGATTTTCGTAGGGATGTTGTCAACAGTGCTCGCCATCTTGGCTTCCTCAAATTCGACTCGGTTTTTTTGATGCGTCACCGACAAGGATCTCCAATTCGGGAGTCTATCGGATCTTTATTGAGAAATGATTGTCCTTAAATCTGGCAAGAATTAGGCTAAATTGTTAAAATTGTTCGATCTGACACGGCTGTGTACAGGCCGTCGCTTTTCCGCTGTGTATTGGTGCTCTCGATCAGGACATGTTTCTGGAACGGAAAGAGAAACGACGGGTTTGGCGGAGTTGCGCGGGGCCGGGGCCGCCCGGTCATGGACGGTGGCCACGGCCCGAGACTTGGTTATTCGCTGACATGTCTTTCCTGGGCGCTGGCGACATATTGACGGTCGATAATCTGCGCGTAGCGCCCGTCCATCACTGTCCCACGCCGTCCCATCACGCCGGAAATTTCGGTGACGGTGCGCCGGTTCGCCGGCTCGTAGCCCTGCGACACGATCAAGGGCTGGGTCTTGCCGCGCGAGACGACCGCTAGGATGCTGGCATTGGGCACCCCAAGCGACATCAGATAGCGCTTGACCGCATCGGCGCGGCGCTGACCGAGGCCCATATTGTAGGCATGCGTGCCCACAGCGTCAGTATGACCATAGATCTTGTAGCGCAATTCGGGGAATTGCTTCATCCAGCGGGCCTGAATGGCCAGCTTTGAGCGGGCGGTTTCATCAAGAACCGAACTGTCAAAGGCGAAATTCACCATCGAGGGGACTTCGGCATGGAAGCGTTTGGTCATGATCTCGGCGAGGCTGATCTGCCCGCTGTGAAGCATGGTGTTGTGCATCGTCGGATTGCCGAAAAACCCTTCGTCGAGCTGGCTTCCGGCTTCACGGTTGAAGCTCGAATTCACGTCGCTGCATGCTGTCAGCCCGAAACCGGCAGCGCCCAGCAGAAAGAAACGTCTGTTGATAGCCATGACAGGCTCCTTTGTCCTTTGCCCGAAAAAGGGCCGATCATTCCATGACATAGCCGAAGCTTCCGCCGAATTCCTGCCGCGCCACTTCACCCAGCGCCCCGGACCCTGGGGCCGAGAGCCGTCCGCTCAGGAACAGATCGCGCTCACTGGGCGGACGAATCCGGTCGGTCGGAAGGATCAGGGCTTCGCCACGGGTGGGCGTAACCAGATGGGCGGTGATGACAATCACGAGCTCGGTCTGCTCGCGCTGGTAGTCGGCACTGCGAAACAGCGCGCCGAGGATCGGGAGTTCCGACAGCCAGGGCACACTGCGCGATGTCGCGCGGAAATCATCCTCCAGCAGCCCGGCGATGGCAAAGCTTTCGCCATCGCGCAGCTCCACAGTGGTCTGGGTCTCGCGGCGGCGGAAGGCGTTGACAGTCGTCCCGCCCACCGTCACGGTATTGGCCCCGTCAAGCGAGCTGACCGCCGCATCCAGTCGAAGGTTGATGACATTGTCATCGAGCACCCGAGGTGTGAACGCAAGCTCAACCCCGAAATTTTTGTACTCGACCGTGACATTGCCATCCTGCAGCACAGGTATGGGATATTCGCCGCCCGCCAGAAACGAGGCTTCCTGCCCTGAGAGTGCGGTCAGGTTCGGTTCTGCCAGCGTACGCGCCATGCCTTGCGTTTCCAGGGCTTCCAGCAGGACCTGCGCCGTCAGCCGACCACCGCCAAGGCGGAAAGCCACTTCGCCTGCGCGGGGCGTGTCGGTAATCAATTGTTCGGAGCCGGCTGTCTGATTGGCAAAAATACCGCCTGCAAAGCTAGCCTGCGTCCCGGACTGTATCGACAAACTGGTGCCAAGGTTCTTGCCGATCCCGCGCTGCATTTCCGCGAAGCGCACTTTCAGCATGACCTGCTGCGTTCCACCAACGCTCATCAGATTGGAAATGCGGTCGGGCGCGTAGCGCTGCGCAAGTTCCAGCGCCGCATTCATCCGCGCCGCGGTCGAGACCGTTCCCGACAGCACGATCCCGTCATTGGCGGTGCGCACTTCGATCCGCTCATTGGGCAGAACCTGACGCAACCGCTCGCGGAATTCGGCAATATCGGGGGTCACCTGAACTTCAAGATTGGATTGCAGGCTGCCATCAGGCCCGAGGATCGTCAGCGTCGTGCGCCCCGGCGTCTTGCCCAAAAGATAGATGGACCGGTCTGAGAGTGTCGAAATATCGGCGATGCCGGGATTGGCGATCGACAATTCGGCGAAAGGATTATCGGTTTCGACAACCACGGCCCGGTTCATCGGAACCCGCACGGTCGACGCCGTGCTGCCGTTGAGGACGCGAAAATTTTCGGCCTGCGCGTGAGGGACGGGGAGCGCAAGAAACGACGCTCCGGCGAGCAGCGATGCTGCAATCAATTTCGTTTTCATAGGTTGCCTGCCTTCTAAGACTGCTCTGCTCTTGTTCTTCTTGAGCGCCATTTGGGCTGCTCTTATACAGGTCTGGTGCCTGCTTGTTTTGCAAGGATGATGCGGTAAACACAGATTAACGTCAAGAATCGTGTGCTTAGGGCGCGAAGTTGATGTGCTTTTTGCAACGCTGAGGCTATGTGCCACTATATCTGCCGCGTCAGCACGATGGTTTGCCCTGCATTTAGAAGTTGCTGTGATCTTCCCGAAAACATCTCTGGGTGTTGACCGGGCAACGCGATGGCGCTGCCCAGGATAGCGTTAATTGGTGCACGGGATCTCGATCACCACAAGTTCGCCACCGCGTCTGGTGCGGATGTGGCATTTCTGGTCGGCCTCGCGCTGCTGCTCGCGGACAATTCCCAGCAGCCGGTCCTGGGTCATCTCGATTGCCCCAACCTCCGCCGTATCGCCGATCCCGACCAGCGCAAGCGACAGCCGCCCCGAGCTCTGCGCCTGCGCCAGCGCTGCGGCTTGCTCGGGCGAGGCTTCGACCGTGACGGTGCGCGCGGCGGTCACATTGGTCGTGCGGTCCATATCCGCGCTCTGATCCACGGCAATCAGCCGCAGCTGGGGTTGAATGAGCTGGGTGACTTCACCCGAATCGCGCGTCCGACCGGTCCAGAAGATATCCACGACATCGCCCGGACGCAGAAACCCGGCCACGCCTGTGGTCTGATTGACCGGGATCGTGAAGGCGCGCTTGCCGGGGCTGAGATGCGACGTGATGCCGGCCTGCTTGCCCGGCTCGGTCAGTTTCGTTGTCAAGATCGGCTCGATGGGGTCCATCGCGCGGAGCACGACGCGCGATTCTGCGCCATTTGGAAACAATTCTTCCAGGTCCGTATAGGCCCCTGGCGGCACGGCATAGACCGGGAAGGGCGCAACGCGCACATCGTCGCGGCGCAGCAGCTGGCCGTGGCGCATGGCGTTGGCATTGACGAATACATTCACCATCTCGGTCGTATTTGCATTGCGCTCCGCAACCGCCAGTCGTGTTTGCAGCTGTGAGATATAGCTGTGGGTCTGATACGCCGCAAGCCCTGCAAGGCCAACGCCGGCGATAAGAACTGCTCCGAAAACGAGGCGCATTGGACTTCCTCTTTCTTGGTCATTTCACCATCCCGCGCAGGGGGTTTAATTCTACTCAGGAAACAATACTGGCGAATTATGGCAAAAGCTTGCCTCTGGCGCGGCGCGATGATGACGGTCACTGGATTGTCAGAGAGGGCCAATCTCAGGAACCGAAATCGTCTCGAGCGATTCTGAGGTAGTATTGGCGAAGTTTTCCGAACCACTGATCACAGCAAAGACCACAGTTGCGCCAAGAGTGAATATCGCGGCCGTAAGCACGACGAAATCGACAGTCACCGCGCCTGTTTCGTCGTAAGCGAAGCGAATGACCTGATGCATTTAGCAGCGCTCCTTGTGCCTTGTTTGTGGTGGGTCGACACTCACAGAAAAGCGCCGCGCCAAATGGCGCGGCGCATTGATGGATAACGCAATAACGCCTTAGTCAGGAGTACCACCCATAATAGTGCCAAGATCGACGACTACAGCAGACTCCAGCGAGTCAGAAATCTTGCCTGCGATGTCTTCCGTCCCAGTGCGCACCGATGCGACAACGGCGATGCCCAGGCCAACGATGGCAGCGGTCAGAACAACCCAGTCGACGGTCACTGCGCCGGATTCGTCTGCTGCGAAGTTCTTGATGTTTGCAAAAAATGTCATGTCATGTCTCCAGTTTTGAACGGTTCTACTCGCCATCGCGGCAACTTGTTTTTGTCTGCTCACCGTTTGGCTGTCCCTAATTAGCCCTTGGATCGTGTCCAAAATTGGGCAGAAATCGTACGATTTTAGAAAACTGCGTTCATCCTTAAAATTTTTGGCAAGCGCTTTTTGGGGCGGCCCTATTGGTGCCCGGCTGCAAGAAAATCGGGAAATCCCCTTGTTTTCTTGTCATTTCGCCTCTGCATTCCTGCCACAGGCGGGATGTCTTTCGCGTGCGGACCTGCGGAAAAGCTGGAAACAAAATCCCCGTAACTTCATACTAGCTGCAAAAATATAACGAGCAGTAAATCCATGACCGATTCCATCCGATTCCCGCGCAGGGCGATTTCTCTGCTGGCCTGCCTGGCCGTCCTCAGCCCCCCGCAAGCCGGAGCCGAGGGCGCGCGTGATGATTTTTCCTTCCGTCGCGTGGTTGTCGCCCCACCGGCAAGTGGCCCCCGCATCACTGTGCAGATCGACCCGGCCGAACAGGCCCGCCGCCTTGCCGTGGTTGCCCCCCGTGCGCCCGTGACCGCGCCGGATGCCACCCCGCGCGCGCCCGCGCCCGCGTCTGGCTATGCGTGGTTCTGGGAGCATGTCTCGCCCAAGCTTGAGGACAGCGCGGGGCGCTTCCTGTCCGCCATTCGGGTTCTGGGCAGCCCGCCAAGCGCCCAGCAGACGGTCCGCGCCCCGCGCATGCAGGCGCTGCAGGACATCGCCAGCGCGCATGGCGTCGATATTCTGCGCGCCACCATCGGCACGAATATTTCGCCCGCGCTGGCGCTGGCCGTGATCTCGGTCGAATCAGCGGGGCGGCCACAGGCCGTTAGCCATGCGGGGGCGCAGGGGTTGATGCAGCTGATTCCCGCCACTGCAGAACGCTTCGGTGTGACCGACGCCTTTGATACGCGGCAGAACATCACCGGCGGCGTCAAATATCTGGACTGGCTGCTACGTCATTTCGACAATGATGTGGTGCTGGCGCTGGCAGGCTATAACGCGGGCGAGGGGGCCGTGCGGCGCAACAATGGTGTGCCGCCCTTTGCCGAGACGCGCGACTATGTGCCTAAAGTGCTTGCGGCCTGGCTGGTGGCGCGCGGTCTGTGCGCCACTGTTCCCGAATTGCCGACAGATGGCTGCGTCTTCAAGATCGGGCAGGCGGGCTGAACGCCCGCCCGCGCGGGATCAACTCACGATGGTCGCTTCAGTCGCAGTGCGGATGTCATCTTCGGTGACGCCATCGGCACATTCCACGATCTTCAAGCCGCCCTCGACCACATCCAGCACACCGAGGTTCGAGATGATGCGCTTGACCACGCCCTGCGCGGTCAGCGGCAGGGTGCAGGCCTTGAGCACCTTCGATTCGCCCGCCTTGTTGGTGTGATCCATCACCACAATCACGCGCGAGACGCCCGCGACCAGATCCATCGCGCCGCCCATGCCTTTGACCAGCTTGCCGGGGATCATCCAGTTGGCGATATCGCCATTTTCGGCCACTTCCATCGCGCCCAAAATCGCCATGTTGATCTTGCCACCGCGAATCATCGCGAAGCTCTCGGCGCTGTCGAAATAGGCCGTGTGGGGCAGCGCTGTCACGGTCTGCTTGCCTGCATTGATCAGATCTGCATCGACCTCGTTTTCGGTCGGGAAGGGGCCGATGCCCAGCATCCCGTTTTCCGATTGCAGCGTTACCTGCACGCCTTCGGGGATGTAATTGGCCACCAGCGTCGGAATCCCGATGCCGAGGTTCACATACATCCCGTCCTGCAATTCCTGTGCCGCACGCGCGGCCATCTGGTTGCGGTCCCAAGCCATCCTCAAGCCCTCCTTATGCCGCGCGCACAGTGCGCTGTTCGATGCGTTTCTCGTGCTGCCCTTGGATCAGCCGATGCACATAAATCCCCGGCAGATGGATCGCATCCGGGTCCAGCGTGCCGGGTTCGACGATTTCTTCGACCTCCAGCACACAGACCTTGCCGCATTTGGCCGCAGGCGGGTTGAAGTTGCGCGCGGTCTTGCGGAAAATCGCGTTGCCGGTTGTGTCGGCCTTCCACGCCTTGACGATGGACAGATCCGCGAAGATGCCGCGCTCCAGGATATAGGTCTCGCCGCCGAATTCCTTGTGCTCCTTGCCCTCGGCAATCACGGTGCCGACGCCGGTTTTCGTATAGAAACCGGGGATGCCCGCGCCGCCCGCGCGCATGCGTTCGGCCAGAGTGCCTTGGGGATTGAATTCAAGCTCCAGCTCGCCGCTCAGATACTGGCGCATGAATTCGGCGTTCTCGCCAACATAGGACGACATCATCTTCTTGATCTGACGCGTTTTCAGAAGCACGCCCAGCCCGAAATCATCCACCCCGCAATTGTTCGAGGCAACAGTGATATCTTTCGTGCCGGCTTCGCGGATGGCGTCGATCAGAAGTTCGGGAATGCCGCAAAGCCCAAATCCCCCCGCCGCAATCGTCATGCCATCGAACAAAAGCCCCTCCAGCGCCTCATGTGCCGAGCCGTAGACTTTCTTCATGCTCACTATCCCCTGTAAATCCTGACTGCGATTTTGTGACGCGGCGCTGCGGCGAAGTCAACCGCTGCGCCTGCAAAGCGCTATTGTGCAGCCCTTTTCGCAGTTTTGGCCGCCGGCTTCTTTGCTGCAGTTTTCTTTGCCGTGGCCTTCTTGGCGGGGGCTTTCTTCGCTGCAGCCGTTTTCGCAGGTGCCTTTTTCTTCGCGCCGGCCTTGGCATTCACCAGCTCAATCGCCTGTTCCAGCGTGATATCTTCGGGGGTCATGTCCTTGGGCAAGGTCGCGTTGACCTTTTCCCATTTCACATACGGCCCGTAGCGCCCTTTCATCACGTCCAGCGTGCCGCCATCCGGGTGATCGCCCAAGCTGCGCAAGGGTTCCGCGGCGGCTGCGCGCCCGCGCTCAGGCTTTGAGGCCAGCACCTCGACCGCGCGATTCATGCCGATGGTGAAGACCTCATCGACATCAGGCAGATTGGCGTATTTCTTGCCATGTTTAACGAAAGGCCCATAGCGCCCAATACCTGCCTCAATCAGCTCGCCATCATCGGGATGCGGGCCGACCGGGCGGGGCAGGGACAAGAGCATCAGCGCGCGGTCAAGATCAATGCTGTCGACCTCCCAACCTTTGGGCAGCGAGGCGCGCGGCGGTTTGGGATCGTCCTTCGTGGCCTCGCCGCGCTGCACATAGGGACCGAAGCGGCCTGTGCGCAGGCTGATCGGATCGCCCGCGTCATGGCCCAGAAGCTTGCCATCGCCTGACAGCTCTGCATCGCCTTCCTCGCCCGAGATGGGGCGGGTGTAGCGGCAGTCGGGATAGTTGTTGCACCCGATAAAGGCCCCGCCGGAGCGCGCGGTTTTCAGGTTCAGACGCCCCGCGCCGCATTTGGGACAGGAGCGTGGATCGCTGCCATCTTCGCGCGCGGGATACAGATGCGGTGCCAGCACCTCGTCAATCTTTTCCAGCACTTCGGTGATGCGCAATTCCGAGGTTTCGGAAATCGCGGCCGAGAAATCGCGCCAGAAACGGTCGAGCACGTCCTTGTAGTCGCGATCCCCGGCGGACACGTCATCAAGCTGTTCTTCCAGCGCCGCGGTGAAATCATATTCCAGATAGCGCCGGAAGTAATTAGTCAGAAAGATCGTGACCAGCCGCCCCTTGTCGGCTGCGATCAGACGGTTCTTGTCCTTGGTCACATAGCCGCGATCCTGGATCGTGGTCACGATGCTGGCATAGGTCGAGGGCCGCCCGATGCCCAGCTCTTCCATGCGCTTGACGAGCGTGGCCTCGGTGTAACGCGGCGGCGGCTGGGTGAAATGCTGCTCGGGTGTGACCGAGCGCTTGTCGAGCGCATCGCCCTCGGCCATCTGCGGCAGGCGCTTGTCGTCATCATCGACGACATCATCGCGGCCTTCCTCATAGACTTTCAGGAAGCCATCGAACAACACCACCTGACCTGTCGCGCGCAGGCCCACCTGCCCGTCTTTTGACCCGATCTCGACGGTGGTGCGCTCCAGCCGCGCGGCTTCCATCTGCCCGGCAATCGTGCGTTTCCAGATCAGATCATAAAGCTTGCGCTGGTCGCTATCGGTGATTTTCAGTTTGTCTGGGCTGACCGACATTTCCGTGGGCCGGATACATTCATGCGCTTCCTGCGCGTTCTTGGCCTTGTTCTTGTACATGCGCGGCGATTTCGGCACATATTCCGCGCCATAGCGGTCCTTGATCACATCGCGCGCGGCCATCACCGCTTCGGGGGCCATGTCGATGCCATCGGTCCGCATATAGGTGATGTAGCCCGCTTCATAGAGCCGCTGCGCCGTGCTCATACAGTGTTTCGCGCCCATGCCGAATTTGCGGCTGGCTTCCTGTTGCAGGGTCGAGGTCATAAAGGGCGCGGAGGGGTTACGGCTGGCAGGCTTGGCTTCGACCGATTGTACGAAAAGTGACCGCGACTGCACGGCTTGCACAGCGATTTCAGCCGATTCGGCTGTCGCAATGTCGAATTTGTCCAAGCGTTTGCCGGCCAGGCTGACCAGCTTGGCGCTGAATTCCTGCCCGCGCGGGGTGGTCAGGCCCGCGGTGACCGACCAGTATTCCTGCGCGCGAAAGGCCTCGATCTCCATCTCGCGCTCGACAATCAGGCGCAGGCAGACCGACTGCACGCGCCCTGCCGATTTCGCGCCGGGCAGCTTGCGCCAGAGCACGGGCGACAGGTTGAAGCCCACCAGATAATCCAGCGCGCGGCGCGCGAGATAGGCGTGAACCAGCGGCATATCGACCTGCCGGGGGTTCTTCATGGCTTCGGTCACGGCCGTCTTGGTGATCGCATTGAACACGACACGATGCACGGGGGTGTCTTTCTTCAGCGCCTTCGACTTTGCCAGCGCTTCGGTCAGATGCCACGAGATCGCCTCGCCCTCGCGGTCAGGGTCAGTCGCGAGGATCAGGGCGGGATCGGATTTCAGCGCGTCTGCGATTGCCTTGACATGCTTGCGCGAGTCGGCGGCGATCTCCCAGAGCATCTCGAAATCCTGTTCGGGATCGACGGAGCCATCCTTGGGCGGCAAGTCGCGCACATGACCATAAGAGGCCAGAACCGTGTAGCCGGGACCGAGATACTTGTTGATTGTCTTGGCCTTGGCGGGCGATTCGACGACGACGACTGCCATGAAATTCCTCTGATAAATAGTCCACCCGCGACCAGGGCAGGTGGCCTACATGTGTTGGCAGGGTGGGGAATGTCAATGCGACGCGGCATGCAAGGGCGGTGACGCCTGCTGAAATTCGTCCGCCAGATGCGGGGTCAGGCGCGGCTGATCAGGCCACCGGGATGGCGCTGGATCGTGCCTTGCATTTCCATCATCACCAGCGCTGGCGAGATTTTCGCGGCGGACAGATGCAGGTCACGGATGATCTGGTCTTCCGCGACAGGGCTTGGCCCAAGCAGGTCGAGAATGCGCTGATCGAGTGCGGCAGGGCCGGGGCTGGTCGGCAGGGCAGGATCGGCTGCCTTGGGTGCTGGCGTCGCGGGCCGGTCTTGCAGGCGGTGCAGCACATCCAGCACGTCCTCGACATGGCGCACCAGCGTTGCGCCATCGCGGATCAGCCGGTTGCAGCCTCCCGCGCGACCGTCGATCGGGTGGCCGGGCACGGCCATGACTTCGCGCCCCTGATCGAGCGCGTCACGGGTGGTGATCAGCGTGCCGGACTTCTCGGCGGCTTCGACGACCACGACGGCCAGCGCCAGTCCCGAAATGATCCGGTTTCGAATCGGAAAATGTCGCGCGGCAGGTTGCAGCCCCATGCGCTGTTCGGACAACCGCAGGCCCTGATCGGCGATGGCGGCGGCCAGAACCGCATTTTCGACCGGGTAGATCACATCGACACCGCCCGCCATGACGGCGATGGTGCCGGTCTTCAGGCTGCCGTGATGCGCCGCCGCATCAATTCCGCGCGCAAGCCCGGAGACGACAGTGTAACCTTCGTGGCCAAGCCCGTCGGCCAAGGCCCGCGCAGTCCGCGTGCCCAGGCTGGACGCATTGCGCGCCCCTACAAGTGCCACCATGGGCCGCAGGACCGGGGCGCGCTGGCCCATGCACCACAGGACCGGTGGCGCGTCCGAAATACTGGCGAGTGTGGCTGGATAGGCATCCGTTCCGTAGCAGAGCATCCGCGCGCCTTTGGCGCGGGCGAGATCCATCTCGCGCTCGGCTGCGTCCTGCGAATACGGTGCGTAATCGGACACACCGGCACCGCGCGCAATTTCTGGCAACGCGGTCAGGGCCGCTTCTGCAGACCCATGTTCCGCCATCAGGCGGTGAAATGTGGCTGGCCCAACACGGGCCGAGCTAATGAGGCGAAGCCATAATAGCCTGTCTTCCTCCGACTTGGGTGGGGTGAAGGGTGGGTGAGAAGAAAACAAATCTTTCGCCATTCCATCCGCCTCGCCTCATTCTGATCCTGAGATTGCACAGCGATGGTTAAGAGGAAGTAAATTTTTCCGGCAACATCTTCAAAAAATGCAGCCTTCCCACAATTTATTTTGTGTCAGGCCGCACTTCCGCCCACAGTCAGCCCGCCGATCATCAATGTGGGCTGGCCAACCCCGACCGGAACCCATTGTCCGGCCTTGCCACAGGTCCCCATGCCCGGATCAAGCGCCATGTCATTGCCAAGCGCGCGAATCTTTGTCAGCGCCGTTGCGCCGTCACCGATCAGGGTCGCGCCCTTGACGGGGCCGACCACCTTGCCGTTCTTCACCCGGTAGGCTTCGGTGCAGGAAAACACGAATTTGCCGTTGGTGATATCCACCTGCCCGCCGCCGAACCCGACCGCGTGGATCCCGTCTTTCAGGTCCGCCACGATATCTTCGGGCGCAGTCTCGCCGCCGAGCATATAGGTGTTGGTCATGCGCGGCATCGGCGCATGCGCGTAGGATTCGCGCCGCCCGTTACCGGTGGGTGCAACCCCCATCAGCCGCGCGTTCTGGCGGTCCTGCATGTAGCCGATCAGAACTCCATCCTCGATCAGCACATTGCGCGCCGAGGGCGTGCCTTCGTCGTCAATGCTGATCGATCCGCGCCGGTCCGGAATTGTGCCGTCATCGAGCACGGTCACGCCCTTGGCCGCGACCTGCTGGCCCAGCAACCCGGCAAAGGCCGAGGTGCCCTTGCGGTTGAAATCCCCTTCCAGACCATGCCCCACAGCTTCATGCAGCAAAATTCCCGGCCAGCCTGGTCCCAGCACGACATCCATGACCCCGGCAGGGGCGGGTTCGGCCCCGAGATTGACCAATGCGATTCGCAGCGCCTCGCGGGCCATGGTCGACCATGTGTCGCGCGCCATCACCCCATCGAGGCCCGTGCGCCCGCCGCCGCCCGCAGAGCCGGATTCGCGTCTGCCGTTCTCTTCGACGATCACCGACAGGTTCAGTCGGCTCATCGGGCGCGTATCGTGGAGTTGCGTTCCGTCCGGGCGCAGGATCGCGATTTGTTGCAGCGACGCCCCCATGGAGACCGAGACCTGTACCACACGCGCATCAAGCCCGCGCAGATAGTCGTCAATCTCGCGTAGCAAATCCAGCTTGGCGGCAAATGTCACACCGGCGATCGGGTCGGCATCGGTGTAAAGCCTGCGATTCGTTGCGCGCGGCGCATCGGCCAATGTACCGCCGCCTTGCCCCACGGCCAGCCGGGCCGTTTCCGCCGACCGGCGCAGCGCTTCCATTGTCATGTGGGTTGAATGCGCGTAGCCGGTCACCTCGCCGCGCACGGCGCGCAGCCCGAACCCTTCAGAGGCGTTGTAGCCTGCCGATTTGATGCGTTGATCATCGAGCAGGATCGATTCGGACACAAGCCGCTCGGCAAAGATTTCGCCATCATCGGCCCCCTCTGTCGCCGCGCGCAGGATGTTCAGCGCCGCGCCTTCGTCAAAGAGGGTCTCGAAGGGGCGGAAATCCGTGTCGCTCATGGCTGGGGGCCTTTCCCTGCTGTGCACCGGGGCGCATGGGGCCGTGCTTCCAGCCTCGATGCATATGAATAATCCGATGCGTTTTTCGTCAGTTTTGCTTGTTCTGGGATGTATAATATGGTTTTACAAGGGCAAAGCTCAACGGGATTCCATTGCATGCCGTTTCGGTTGGCGCGGTCTCTCGAGTAAAATGTGGCGATGTGCCGCGCAAAAACGGGAACCGAAGATGCACTTTTCCAAAGCCCTCCCCGCGATTGTGGCTCTGAGTTCTGCTGCCCTGCCTGCGCAGGTCGCTGCCGATGATCTGTTGCCAAACCTGCCTGTTCTAGGCGCGCCCGTGCCGGATGGCACGTCGCTGCAGACCCCGTTCACGGCGCTGGCGCGCGAGGTCCTGTTTCTGGACAACCTGCTGCTCTGGATCATCGTGCCGATCACGATTTTCGTCACCGGGCTCATGATCTGGGTGATCGTGTTCCACAACCGCAAGGCGAACCCCGAGCCCGCACGCTTTACGCACAATACGCCGATCGAAGTGGCCTGGACCGTGGTTCCGGCCCTGATCTTGCTGTTCATCGCGCTCTTTACGTTCCCTGCGCTGCGCCACCAGCAGATCATGCCGGAGGCCGAAGTGACGATCAAGGTGACCGGCCTGCAGTGGTACTGGGACTATGAATATGTCGATCATGGCGTGCAATTCTCGCAATTCATGCTCGAGCGCGACGAGCTGGCCGATTACGGCTACACCGATGACCTTTACTTGCTGGCGACAGACACGGCGATGGTCGTGCCGGTCAATCGCGACATCGTGCTGCAGGTGACGGCGGGCGACGTGATCCATTCCTGGACGATTCCGGCATTCGGCGTGAAGCAGGACGGCATCCCCGGTCGCCTGGCGGAGCTGTGGTTCAATGCCGAAGAAGAGGGCATCTATTTCGGCCAGTGCTCGGAGCTTTGCGGGATCAACCACGCCTATATGCCCATCACTGTGAAGGTGGTGAGCGACGAGGAATATGTTGCCTGGCTGGAGCGTCAGGGGGCCAATTTTGCGAATGCACCCGAGTGGATCGAGCAGATTTCGCGTCTGGCCTCGGCGGAATGAACGCTTGCGGCGGTGGCCTGAAAAGAGAGCGAAATGAGTGACATCCGCGCAGATATGACATTGGCAGAGCCCGGCGAGGCCCGGTTCGGCGATTTTGTCGCCCTGCTCAAGCCGCGGGTCATGTCGCTGGTGATCTTCACCGCGCTGGTCGGGCTGCTGGTCGCTCCCGGCCAGCTGCACCCGATTGAAGCGCTGGCCGCGATCATCTTCATCGCGCTCGGGGCCGGGGCGTCGGGCGCGCTGAACATGTGGTGGGACGCCGATATCGACCGGCTGATGAAGCGCACTTTGAAGCGGCCCATCCCGGCGGGCAAGGTCTCGCCGCAGGACGCGATGGCGATAGGCGTCGCGTTGTCGGGGATTTCGGTCGTCATGCTCTGGCTTGCGACCAATGCCCTGGCCGGGTTCCTGCTCGCCTTCACGATCTTTTTCTATGCTGTGATCTACTCGATGTGGCTCAAGCGCGCGACGCCGCAAAACATCGTCATCGGCGGCGCGGCCGGTGCCTTTCCCCCGATGATCGGCTGGGTGGCGGTGACCGGGTCGATCAGCCTTGAAGCCTGTCTGATGTTCATGCTGATCTTCATGTGGACGCCCCCGCATTTCTGGGCGCTGGCGCTGTTCATGAAGTCGGATTACCACAAGGCGCGTGTGCCAATGCTGACTGTGACGCATGGGCGCAAGGCGACGCGCAACCATATTCTGGTCTACACGGTCGCGCTGGTGCCCTTCGCGCTGGCCGCAGGCTTCACCTCGATCGGCGGCCCGATCTATCTGGCGCTGGCGCTGGTGCTCAATGCGGTGTTTCTGCAAGGAGCCTGGGCCATCTGGCGGCGCGATGAAGCGCAAGCCGAGGCGGATAATTACGCGACCGAAAAACGGGTTTTCAAATTCTCGCTGGCCTATCTCTTCCTGCATTTCAGCGCGATCCTGCTGGAAAAAGGGTTGGCGCAAGTTCCGGCTTATGCTGACTTCGCGGCCCCCCTCAAGATACTGGAGCTGTTCTGATGGCGATCACGCGTGAACATGATCTGCACAAACGGCGCTCGGGGCGCAATATCGGCCTCGCCTTGACCCTGATTGTTTTCATTGCGCTGGTCTTCGGCCTGACCATCGCGAAAGTCTCGCGCGGCGCGGCGCTGCAGGCGTTCGACCATTCTTATCGCCCGTCCCTTGACCCTGATCATGTGAGGTTTCAGCAAAGATGATCGCCGCATGGAAACGACTTGATGGGATTGGAAAAACCACTGTTCAGGCCGTGGCTGTGGTGGTTTTCATGTTCGGCATGGGCTGGGCGGCCGTCCCGCTCTATGATCTCTTCTGCCGCGTAACCGGATACGGGGGCACGACGAATACCGCCTCCGAATCGCGCGGCGTAATTCTTGATCAGACCATGCGGGTGCGCTTTGATGCGTCTGTCGCGCGGGATTTCCCATGGTCGTTCCGCCCTGAAGAGCGCACCAGCGAGATCCGTCTGGGCGAAGTCGGCCTGGCCTTCTATGTCGCGCACAATCCCACCGATGAGCCGATCGCGGGCACTGCAAGCTACAATGTCTCGCCCTATGAGGCGGGGCGCTTTTTCACAAAGATCGACTGTTTCTGCTTTGAATTGCAAGTCCTGCAACCTGGTGAGACGGTGTTGATGCCGGTCACCTATTTCGTTGACCCCGACATCCTGAACAACCGCGATGCGCGTGACACACACACGATCACACTCTCCTACACGTTCCATCCCACTGACATCCCGGCAGATTACGTCGCGCCGGGCGCAGAAATGACAAACTGAACTCGCGCATAGACACGAGCCTGAACCTGAGGGAACCCGACCACATGGCCCAAGCCAAGAACCACGACTATCACGTTCTTCCCCCGTCAATCTGGCCCTTTGTGGCGGCTGTGTCGGCTTTCGTCATGCTCTTTGGGGCTGTGCTGTGGATGCACGGCTCTGGCCCGTGGATGTTCCTGATGGGACTGGTCGGCGTGCTCTATGTCATGTTTGAGTGGTGGCGCGAGATGGTGATCGAATCGCATGCAGGCGATCACACACCGGTCGTTGTGATCGGGCTGCGCTACGGCTTCATCCTCTTTATCATGTCCGAAGTGATGTTCTTCGCGGCGTGGTTCTGGAGCTTCTTCAAACATGCCATGTATCCGATGTATACCTACGTCGGAACGGAATACGTCCAACCTGCGATCTATGCTGTCAATGCGTTCGATCTGCCGCTGATCAACACCTTGGTCCTGCTCCTGTCGGGCTGTGCGGTGACCTGGGCGCATCACGAGATGGTACATGGTGGCCAGCGCAAGAATGTCGAGATGGGGCTCCTGCTGGGGGTGCTGCTGGGGATCGCGTTTACGTTCCTGCAGGCTTACGAATATGTCTACCTGATCACCGAGCGTGGTTACAGTTTCGCAGGCGATGTCTTCTACGCCAATTTCTTCATGGCGACCGGCTTTCACGGTGTGCATGTGATTATTGGCACGATCTTCCTCGCGGTCTGCTACTTCCGGGTCCGCGCCGGGCATTTCACCGCTGAACGCCATGTCGGCTTCGAAGCCGCGGCTTGGTACTGGCATTTCGTCGATGTGGTCTGGTTGTTCCTCTTCTTCGCAGTCTATATCTGGGGCATGTAACCCCGGACGCGATGCCGGTCGGCAGACCACACAAGAGCGCGCATCCCTGACGGGGTGCGCGTTTTCCATGGGAAGGGGACGGACATAAGATGCTGCGACAGATGATCATCCCGGCGCTGTTTGGCCTGTTGGGGACGGGCATTCTCGTGTCGCTGGGGCTATGGCAACTGGACCGGGCCGACCAGAAAGCCGCGCTGATCGCCGAGATGGAAACCCGCATCTTCGATGCGCCTGTGCCTCTGCCCGCCGCGCCGGACCCTGACGCGCATCGCTATCTGCCGGTCCAGACCGAGGGCCGGTTTCTGTCCGAGCATCTGTTCGTCCTGTCAGCACAACGCGCGCAGGGGCCGGGGTTTCATCTGGTGCAGGCTTTCGAGACACTGGATGGGCGCCGCATCCTTGTCGAGCGCGGCTTTCTGGCCGAGGCGATCCGCGCGCAACTGGTGGTCGAAGCCTCCGCGCCTGTCCAGCTTGCCGGGAATCTGCACTGGCCGCGCGACATCAACCGCCATACGCCGGAATTCGACACCACCCGCAACCTGGCCTTTGGCCGCGACGTGCCGGAGATGGCGCGGCGCCTGTCGACCGAGGAGGTGCTCGTGGTTCTGCGCGCCTCCGAGCCGCCCGCACCGCAGATCACCCCGGTCCCGGTCTTTCAGGTCTCGATCCCTGACCCGCATCTGGGCTATGCAGTGCAATGGTTTTTGATGGCTTTGGCCTGGGCGGGGATGACAGTTTTCTTTCTGTGGCGTATCAGAGCGCCACGCGATTAAGGATCAGGCGCAAGATGCAGTATATTTCAACGCGCGGCACCGCCCCGGTGCTGGAATTTGAAGCGACGATGCTGACGGGGCTGGCCCGCGACGGCGGGCTGTATCTGCCCGACCACATCCCGCCGCTGACCCAACAGGAAATCGCGGCGCTTGCGGGGCTCAGCTATGAAGATCAGGCCTATATCGTCATGCGCCCTTTCATTGGCAGCACATTTGACGACGAAACCTTCCGCACGCTAATCGCCAATGCCTATCGCGATTTCGGCCATCCCGCGCGCGCGCCGCTCAAGCAGCTTGCGCCCAATCACTTCCTGCTGGAGCTGTTCCACGGGCCGACGCTTGCCTTCAAGGATTTCGCCATGCAGCTGATCGGGCAGCTCTTTCAAGCTGCGCTGGCGCGCTCCGGCGAGCGCGTGACAATTGTCGGCGCGACTTCGGGCGATACTGGCTCTGCTGCGATTGAAGCGTTTCGCGGGCTTGATAATGTGGATGTCTTCATCCTCTACCCGCATGGCCGTGTGTCAGACGTGCAGCGCCGCCAGATGACCACGCCCACCGATGCCAATGTCCACGCACTCGCGGTCGATGGCGATTTCGACACCTGTCAGGCGCTGGTCAAGGACATGTTCAACGATTTCACCTTCCGTGACGAGGTGCGGCTGGCAGGCGTCAATTCGATCAACTGGGCGCGGGTTCTGGCGCAGGTCGTCTATTACTTCTCGGCCGCTGTCAGCCTGGGCGCGCCACACCGTCCGGTCAGCTTTTGCGTGCCGACGGGCAATTTCGGCGATATTTTCGCAGGCTACATCGCCCGCGCGATGGGCCTGCCCATCGAGAAGCTGATCGTGGCAACCAACCATAATGACATCCTGCATCGCGCGCTCAGTTCGGGCGGCTATGTCACGGACGGGGTGAAGCCCTCGATCAGCCCGTCGATGGATATTCAGGTCAGCTCGAATTTCGAACGTGCGCTGTTTGACGCTTACGGGCGCGACGGGGGCGCGGTGACGCAATCGATGGACGCGCTGAAAGCCACAGGCGGATTTACGATCAGCCAGGGCGCGCTGGAATTCCTGCGCGAGGCTTTTGCGTCGGGCCGTGCGTCGGAGCTCGAGACCGCGGCCACGATCACCCGCATTGCGCAGACCACAGGCGAAGTGCTCTGCCCGCATTCGGCCGTAGGCGTGCATGTCGCCGAAACCTTCCTTTCGGCGACGCCGATGGTGACACTTGCCACCGCGCATCCGGCGAAATTCCCCGATGCGGTCGAAGCCGCGACGGGCGCGCGCCCGGCCCTGCCGGAGCGTATGGCCGATCTCTTCGCGCGTGAAGAACGCGTGACGCGCCTGTCCAATGACCTGAGCGCAGTTGAAAACCATATCCGGAGGGCCATCCGCGCATGAGCGTTCAGATCACCACTTTGTCCAATGGCTTTCGCATCGTCACCGAATACATGCCAGCGCTGGAATCGGCCGCTGTCGGCATCTGGATCGAAGCCGGTGCGCGCCATGAAACGGAAGCGCAGAACGGCATCGCGCATTTTCTGGAGCATATGGCCTTCAAGGGCACCGCGCGGCGTTCGGCGCTGCAGATCGCCGAGGAAATCGAGGATGTAGGCGGCTATATCAACGCCTATACCTCGCGCGAGATGACGGCCTATTATGCGCGTGTGCTCAAGGCGGATGTGGCGCTGGCGCTGGATGTGCTGGCCGATATCGTGCTCAATCAGGCGTTCGAGCCGCGCGAGATCGAGATCGAGCGCGGCGTGATCCTGCAGGAAATCGGCCAGACGCTCGACACGCCCGATGACATCATCTTCGACTGGCTGCAGGAAGCGGCCTATCCCGGCCAGCCTATCGGGCGCTCGATTCTCGGCCCCTCCGCAGGCGTCGCGGGGTTCAAAGAGGCTGATCTGCGCCAGTTCGTGGGCGCGCATTACGGGCCGGGGCAGATGATCCTCTCGGCGGCGGGCGCGGTCGATCACGACGCACTGGTGCGTCTGGCAGAAGCGCTGTTCGGCCATCTTGCGCCCAAACCGGCAGGTGAGATTCCGTCCGCACGGTTCCATAATGGCGAACGGCGCGAAGACCGGATGCTTGAGCAGGCGCATTTCGCGCTGGCCATCGAGGCCCCGGATTACTGCGCCGACGATTTCTACGCCTCGCAGGTGTTTTCAGGCGCGTTGGGGGGCGGCATGTCCTCGCGCCTGTTCCAACGGCTGCGCGAGGATCGCGGGCTGTGCTACACGGTCTTTGCGCAATCAGGCGCCTATGCCGATACCGGAATGATCACGATCTATGCGGGCACGGGCGCCGATGAGATCGGGGATCTCGCGCATCTGACGATGGATGAGCTGAAGCGCGCGGCGGAGGATCTGAGCGAAGCCGAGGTCGCCCGCGCGCGCGCGCAGATGAAAGCGGGGCTGTTGATGGGGCTGGAAAGCCCCTCGGCGCGGGCCGAGCGGCTGGCGAAACTGCTGTCGATCTGGGGCCGCGTGCCTGATCTGTCCGAAGCAATTTCGCGGATCGACGCGGTGACCGTGGCCGCGACCCGCGCGCATGGGCGTGATCTGCTGACGCGCAGCCGCATGGCGCTCGCGCTTTATGGACCGATCCGCCGCGCCCCGCGCCTGCTGCAACTAAGCGAGCGGCTGGCGGCCTGATGCTGGGGCTGCGCGGCAAGCTGTTGTTGCAGTCCGAGCGTCTGATGCTCCGACTGCCGCAGCATGCTGATTTCCGGCAATGGTCCGAGCTGCGCCGCGCCTCGGTGGGGTTTCTGACGCCCTGGGAGCCGACCTGGTCGGACGATCACCTGACGCGCCGCGCCTTCACCAATCGCGTCAGCTGGGCCGCGCGCTGTTTCCGGTCGGACACGGCGCTGCCGCTGTTTATCCTGCGGCGTAAAGATCAGGCGCTGCTGGGGGCGATCACGCTCGACAATATCCGGCGCGGCCCGGCGCAGGCCGGGACGCTGGGCTATTGGGTCGGTGCGCCTTTCGCGCGGCAGGGCTATATGCGCGAAGCGATCGGGGCTGTGGTCCGTCATGCCTTTACCGAGATGGATCTGTCGCGCATCGAGGCCGCCTGTCTGCCCGAGAACGAGGCGTCGCGCGGGGTGCTGGAGCGGGCAGGGTTCAAATATGAGGGCGTGGCGCAGAGCTATCTGCAGATTAACGGGCGGTGGCGCAATCATGTGCTCTATGCGAGTTTGCGCCATGACCGACGGGGGCGCACCGATGCCGGGGTGTAAAGCGCGGCAGAGCGCACCCCACCCAACCACCCGTGCGCTCTGCCGCGCCCGCCAGCGCTGCGCGTCATGTTAGCCGATTGCGACAGCGCATTTCTGGACGCGCTGTCGGGCGTGCTGCCGCCGGGGCGCGTGAAGCCCGCGGCACCGCACTATCTGCAGGAACCGCGCGGGCGCTGGCAGGGCCAGGCGGGCGCCGTCGCCTGTCCGCAGAGCACCGATGAAGTGGCCGCGATCCTGCGCGCCTGTCATGCCGCGCGCGTGGGGGTCGTGCCATATGGCGGCGGCACGGGGCTTGTGGGCGGGCAGATCGCGTCGGGTGGCGCAGTGCCGCTGGTCGTCTCGCTGGAGAAGATGGCGGCGATCCGAAGCCTGCATCGCCGCGAGAATGTGCTGATCGCAGAGGCGGGCGCGATCCTGGCCGATGTGCAGCGCGCGGCGGAAGACGTGGGGCGGCTCTTTCCCTTGTCGCTGGCCTCCGAGGGCTCGGCGCGGATCGGCGGCTTGCTTGCCACCAATGCAGGCGGCGTCAATGTGCTGCGCTACGGCAATGCGCGCGATCTGGTGCTGGGGTTGGAGGTGGTGCTGGCGGATGGGCGCATCTGGCATGGGCTGAAGCGCTTGCGCAAGGACAATACCGGCTATGATCTGCGCCATCTGATGCTCGGCTCGGAGGGCACGCTCGGCGTGATCACTGCCGCCAGCCTGCGGTTGAGCCCACGCCCTGCGCGGCAGGGGACGGCGCTGATGGTGGTCGAAAGCCCCGCCGCCGCGCTGGAGTTGCTCGCGCTCGCGCAGGGCCGCTTCGGTGAGATGATCTCGGCCTTCGAGCTGATCAGCGGCATGGGGCTGGCCTTTCTGGCCGAGACGATGCCGCAGATCCGCCAGCCCTTTGCCCAGGTGCCGGGCTGGATGGTCCTGATCGAGCTGGGCCTGCCAGACGCCTTGGCCCCGGACGCCGCGCTGGAAGCGCTTTTCGCCGAGGCCGCCGGGGCAGGGCTGGTGCAAGACGGTGTGATCGCGTCCAGCGAAGCGCAGCGGCTGGAATTCTGGGCCTTGCGCGAATCCATCCCCGAAGCCAATCGCAAGATCGGCGCGATCTCCAGCCATGACATCTCGCTGCCGCTTTCGGAAATCGCGGGGTTCATCGCTGCAGCCGGTCCGGCGCTGGCACGCATCAACCGCTACCGGATCAACTGTTTCGGACATCTGGGCGATGGCAACCTGCATTACAATGTCTTCCCGCTGCCGGGCCAGAGTCGCGCCGCGCATGAGGCGGAGCGCGATGCGATCAAGACCTGCGTGCATGATCTGGTCCATGCGCGGGGCGGCTCGGTCAGTGCCGAACACGGGATCGGGCGGTTGAAAACCGGGGATCTGCTGCGCTACGGCGATCCGGTGAAGCTGGCCGCGATGCGGGCCATCAAGCAGGCGCTCGATCCGCAGGGCATCCTGAACCCCGGTGCGGTCTTAACCGATGGTGAAATGCAGCCCGAATAGCACGGCCGCGCCGCCGAAGATCGTCAGCGTCGCATTTTTCGTCCAGAAACTGATCGCCAGCGTCGCCACAGCCGCCCCCAGCCGCACCGGGTCGAGCGTGCCGCCGGTCGCTTGCGGGAACAGGATCAGCGGGGTGATCATGCCGGGCATGACCGCGACAGCCGTGTAGCGCAGATGACGCAGCACCCATTCGGGCAATTCCCGGTTGCCGATGATGCCCAGAAAGGACAGCCGCAGCGCGTAGGAGCCAAGCCCCAGCCCGAAGATGATGATCCAGATCTGCGCGTCCGTGAAGCTCATGCGCGTGCTCCCATGCGCCGCTCGACCTCGGCCCCGGCCATCATCGCAAGCACCGCCGCGACGAGAAGGCCCGTGTTATAGGGCAGAAAGGCAAAGACCAGCACGCCGAGAATTGAGACCATCGCCGCCGTGACATGGGCGAGGGTACGCAGCATCGGCACGATCAGCGCCAGAAACGTGATCGGCACTGCAAAATCGATAGGCAATCCGACCGGGATCGCGGTCCCCAGCACGGCACCGCCCCATGTCGCCAGATACCACAAGGGCGCAAGCGGGGTCACCACGCCCATGTAGAAGGCCATCTTCTGCCCGGGCGTCATCGCCGGGGTCTGGTCGTATTTCAGGATCGAGACGGCATATGCCTGATCGACCATGAAATAGGACACAAAGGCGCGTTTCCACCATGAAATCGGTCCCAGATGCGGCGCGAGTGACGCCGAATACATCGCCATGCGCAGATTGACCGCCAATGCGGCCGTCAGCACGATCAGCACCGGCGCGTTTTCGAGCATCATCTGAACGGCCACGAATTGCGCAGCGCCCGCGATGACCATGACCGAAAAGCCCATGACTTGCGCGAGGTTCAGCCCCGCTTCGGTTGCAACCACGCCAAAGACCGCGCCGAAGGGAATGATCACCAGAACATGCGGCAATGCTGCGCGGAAACCTTGCCAAAAGGCCGGGGTCTGGGACATAGGCGCGGGCCTTTCGCTCAAGGCAAGGGGCGGAGTGTAGACGCTGACGGGCACCGCCTCGGTTCACGTAACAGATGTGTAACGGCAGGCTGCATGGCCCGCAAGGGCAACGCTTATCGGGAAAAGACGCCTGTCACCCGGCCAAGCAGCATGAAGGCCCGGGCGGAGCGGGTCTGAGCCAGTGCGGTTATCTGGCTGTCATCAGCGGTCTGGGCGAATTGTGCGAAAACCCGGTCGAATTCACGCAGGAACTGATGCGCGGCGGCGCGGAAATCCGGATCGGCGCGCATCCGCGCCAGCGTCAGCGCGAGACAGGAGCGGTCATGCACCCCACCAAGCGCAGAAATGGCCGCGCCGCGCGCGCCTTCGGCGAAAGCGCGCCAGATTTCGGGGCGGGCGTGATCGGGCTGCAGGTCATCCATATAGATCCCATCCTGCGACAACTGGCTGAGCACATCCTGTGCCGCCTCGATCAGCGGCGCAAGCCGGGGATTGGCCAGCGCGCGGCGCGTCGTCTCGAAACCGGCTGTGTCATGCTCGTCGCGCGGGAAGTGCAGCGCGCGGATCAGATCCTGCGCGGGGGGCATTGCGTCGGGGCTTGTGGGCTGCGGCGCGAAATGCAGGCTCGACTGCGCGGCATCCGTTGGATCCTGCGACACGCGATGGCGCTGGGACAGAAACAACAGCCCTGACGAGGCCACCGGCGCGCTGTCCGGCGTCTCCGGCGCTTGGCGCAGCGGTGGGGACGCGGCGTGGGGCGTCTGCGCCACGCTCTCATGCAGCGCCTCGATTGATGCGGCCAGCATGCGTGTTTCGACGCTCAGCGTCCGTGTCGCGGTCGCGATCATCAGCCCCAGCGTGATCAGGGCAGCGGGGGTGAAGCAAGCCAGCCCGACAATCATCAGGTGCGCGGTCTCACTCATTTCGCCGCGGGTCAGACCGGCAAAGGTCAGACCTGCCACGATCCAGACCACAAGCGCCATCATCCGCCCGATATGCGGGTCGAGACCGCGCGGCTGGCTGGACGGGCTTGAGCGGGGATGGGGCATGTCAGGAATAGCGGATTGACAGGATCTCGTAGCTGCGTGACCCGCCGGGGCTTCTGACTTCGACACTGTCGCCTTCATCCTTGCCGATCAGGGCGCGGGCCAGCGGGGATTTCAGGTTCAACAGTCCCTTTTCCAGATCCGCTTCGGGCTCACCCACGATCTGATAGGTGCGCTCCTCGTCCGTGTCTTCATCCACCAGCGTCACTTTTGCGCCGAATTTCACCGTGCCCGTCAGTTTCGACGTGTCAATCACCTCGGCGCGCGACAGGATCGATTCGAGCTCTTTGATGCGGCCCTCGATAAAGCTCTGTTTCTCGCGCGCGGCGTGGTATTCGGCGTTTTCCGACAGGTCACCATGTTCGCGCGCCTCGGCAATGGCGCGGATGATCGCAGGGCGCTCGACGCTCTTGAGAGTCTTGAGCTCTGCGTCCAGCCGTTGCTGACCAGCGCGTGTCAGGGGTAGCTTTTCCATGTCTCGTCCCTACAGATGAAAAAAACCGCCCGCGGCCGGGCCGGGGCTGTCTTCGGGTGTCCGCAGCATCTGAGCGCAGGTGCTGAGGGATTGCAAGAGGAATGACGCCTGCACCCAAACGTGGCGCGATGTCGCGTGTCCATGCTGCGACGCCGCGTTTGCATTGACCATATGGGTCGTGCTGCGTATTTGTGGGGCGCAATTTTATGTCGCGACACCTGTCGCAGGCGCAACAACAGGAGCCGCAATGTCCGTAATTGAACGCGAAGCCATGGAATATGATGTCGTGATCGTTGGCGCCGGTCCCGCTGGTCTGTCAGCCGCGATCCGCCTCAAGCAGCTTGACGCCGATCTGAGTGTCGTGGTGCTGGAAAAAGGGTCAGAGGTGGGCGCGCATATCCTGTCAGGCGCAGTGCTGGACCCTTGCGGGCTCGATGCGCTGATGCCTGACTGGAAAGAGCGCGGCGCACCGATCAAGGTCAAGGTCAAGCGCGACGATTTCTACATGCTGGGCGAAGCGGGGCAGTTGCGTATCCCCAACTGGCCGATGCCGCCCCTGATGAACAATCACGGCAATTACATCGTGTCGATGGGCAATGTCTGCCGCTGGATGGCCGAACAGGCCGAAGCGCTGGGCGTGGAAATCTTCCCCGGCATGTCCTGCTCGGAGCTGGTCTATGACGGTGACCGGGTGAAGGGCGTCGTGGCAGGCGAATTCGGCAAGAATCCCGATGGGACGCCCGGCGAGGGCTATGAGCCGGGGATGGAGCTGCATGGCAAATATGTGCTGCTCTCTGAAGGCGTGCGCGGGTCACTGTCGAAAGAGGTGATGGCGAAATACGACCTGTCCAAAGGCCATGCGCCGCAGAAATTCGGCCTGGGCATGAAGGAAATCTGGGAAATCGACCCTGAAAAGCACCGCGAAGGCACAGTGACCCACACGATGGGCTGGCCGCTGGGCGGCAATGCAGGCGGCGGCAGCTTCATCTACCACGCCGAGAACAATCAGGTCTATCTCGGTTTCGTGGTGCATCTGAATTACGAGAACCCGTATCTTTCGCCCTATCAGGAATTCCAGCGATTCAAGCATCACCCGATGGTGGTCGAGCTGCTCAAGGGCGCGAAGCGCGTGGCCTACGGGGCGCGCGCGATCTCGGAAGGGGGCTATCAGTCGATCCCGAAAGTGGTCTTCCCCGGCGGCGCGCTTTTGGGCTGTTCGGCAGGGCTGGTGAATGTGCCGCGCATCAAGGGCAACCACAACGCCATGCTGTCGGGCAAGGCTGCGGCCGAGGCTGCGTTTGCTGCGATCAAGGACGGGCGCGCGGGCGATGAGCTGACCGCCTATGAGCAGGACTTGCGCAATGGCCCGGTCGGGCGTGACCTGAAAAAAGTACGCAATGTCAAACCGATGTGGTCGAAATACGGCATGATGCCATCGCTTGCGCTGGGCGGGCTCGACATGTGGACCAATACGATCGGCCTGTCGGTTTTCGGCACCATGGCACATGGCAAGACGGACGCGGCCGCGACCGGCGAGGCCAGAAAGCACAAGCCCATCGACTACCCCAAGCCCGATGGCAAGCTCAGCTTCGACCGGCTGACCAACGTGGCCTATTCCTTCACCAATCACGAAGAAAGCCAGCCCGCGCATCTGACGCTGAAAGACCCGGCGATCCCGATCAGCGTTAACCTGCCCAAATACGCCGAACCCGCGCAGCGCTATTGCCCGGCGGGCGTCTATGAGGTGGTCGAGGAAGAGGGCAAGGATCCGCGCTTCGTGATCAACTTCCAGAACTGCGTGCATTGCAAGACCTGCGACATCAAGGATCCCAGCCAGAATATCCACTGGGTCACGCCGCAGGGGGGGGACGGGCCGAACTATCCCAATATGTGACAGGCAGGCTCGCGCAGGTTTGTGATGCAGGGTGATTGCCACCCTGCGCATCACGGCCTAGTGTTACCCCACGCAATTCAATCGGAGCGCCTGTCCCGTGTCATCTCCCCATCGCCTCGTTTCCACAGTAGCGCTCGCGGCCTTGCTGGCCATCGGCCCGCTTGCCCCGCTTGCGGGCCAGGACGTGGAACAGGACACTGTGGCAGAGCTTGAACCGGGCTTTTCCGCAGCCTTCCTGTCAGGGCGCGTGGCTGTGGGGGCCAATGATTTCGGGCAGATAGCGCAAAGCTACGACACCGCGCTGCGCAGCGATCCCCAGAATCCGGGGTTTCTGGAACTTGCGATGCAGGGCCATCTCCTGAGCGGCAATTTCGAGCGCGCGGCGGAGCTCGCGGCCCGCTCGACGGCCCAGGGCATGGGCAGTCAGGTCGCGGCGGTGATCCTGCAAGCGGATGAATTCCGGCGCGGGGCCTATGAGGCCGCCAGTGCCGCGATCAGCGACGGACGGCGCACGGGACCGCTCAGCGATGCGATGGCGGTCGCCTGGGCGCAGGTTGGAAAGGGCCGCATGTCCGACGCGCTCGAAGCCTTTGACAGCACCATCGCAGAGCGCGCTGAACTGGCCCCCTTTGCGCTGTTCCACAAGGCGATGGCGCTGGCCTTCGCAGGCGATATGGAGCAGGCTGCCGATATTCTGCGCGGCGAGTCGCAGGGCCCGGTGAACCTGTCGCGGCGCGGCATCCTCGCACAGATGACGATCCTGTCGCAGCTTGGCCTGTTTGACGAAGCAATTGCCCTCTCATCCGCGATGTTCGGCAATGTGCCCGATGATGATGTTGCCAAACTGGTGACCGAACTGGAAGCCGGGCGCGCGGTGCCTTTCACGACGGTCCGTTCGGCGCAGGACGGGATGGCAGAAGCCTATTTTACGCTGGCCGGGGCACTGATTGGCGAGCGCGGGGATTGGCAGCCGATCATCTACGGCCAGCTTGCGCTAGCGCTGAATCCTGCACATGGGGACGCGATCCTGTTGACCGGGCAGCTTATGGAACGCGCGGATCAATTTGCGCTGGCCGACCAGGTTTACGCGATGATGCCTGCAGATCACCCGCAGGCGCTGGCCGCTGAGCTGGGCCGTGCCAATGCGCTCTACCAGTCAGGCGCGACCGAAGAGGCGATTGCGCGGCTTGAGGCGCTGAGCGCGGAACGCAGCACATCGGTTCTTGCTGCCAGTGCGCTGGGCGACATGCTACGTCGCGAGGAGCGTTTCGCTGAGGCTGTCGAAGCCTATGACCGCGCCATCGCGCTGATCGATGAGATCGAGGAGCGCCATTGGGTGCTGCTCTATACCCGCGCCATAGCCCTGGAGCGGGTGAGCGACTGGGAGCGCGCCGAGCCTGAATTCCGCCGGGTGCTGGACTTCGTGCCAGATGAACCGCAGGTGCTGAATTATCTTGGATACTCGCTGATCGAAAAGCGTCGCGATCTGGATGAAGCGCTCGACATGATCGAACGCGCTGTCGAAGGTGAGCCCGATAGCGGCTATATCACGGATTCGCTGGGCTGGGCCTATTACCGGCTCGGTCGCTTTGACGAGGCCGTGCCGGTCATGGAACGCGCCGTTGAACTTCTGCCCCGCGATCCAATTCTGAACGACCATCTGGGCGATGTCTATTACGCTGTCGGCCGGTCCCGCGAGGCGCGGTTCCAGTGGCGGCGGGCGCTGTCCCTTGGGCCGCATCCCGACCTTGATATGGACCTTGTGCGGCGCAAGCTGGAAGTGGGCAAGGACGCGGCGATGGAAGAATTCGGCGTCACGCAATGACGCTGATCGAAGCCGCGCCGGCCAAGGTCAATCTGTGCCTGCATGTTACGGGACGCCGCGCGGATGGCTATCATCTGCTCGATTCGCTGGTGGTGTTTACCGAGATGGGCGATCTCTTGTCGCTCCGCCCGCTTGGCGGCCTGTCACTGTCGATTACCGGGCCGGAAGCTGCAGGTCTGACGGCGGACAGCGACAATCTCGTGCTGCGTGCGGCGCGGCTGATGAGCGCCAGCGATTACGCGCTGACGCTCGACAAGCGGTTGCCGCTGGCCTCTGGCATAGGGGGCGGTTCGTCCGATGCAGCGGCTTGTCTGCGGCTGCTGATGCGCGAAACGGGCGCACCCTGTCCCGGCCTGGCGGCGATTCTTGCTCTGGGCGCGGATGTGCCCGTCTGTCTGGACCCGCGCCCGGCGCGGATGCGCGGGATTGGCGAGCGTGTCGACCCCGTGCCGCCCCTGCCGCCGCTCTGGATGGTGCTGGTCAATCCGCGCGTCGAGGTGCCGACCCCGCAGGTTTTCAAGGCGCTCGGCTCCCCCGATAATCCGCCCATGCCGGACGTCTTGCCGGATTGGCCCGATGCGTCCGCCTTCCTCGACTGGCTGGCTGCGCAACGCAACGATTTGCAAGCCCCCGCCATCGCCATCACCCCGGTCATCGCCACAGTGCTCGATGCGCTCAGCGCCGCGCAGGATTGCGCCTTGGCGCGGATGTCAGGGTCTGGGGCGACCTGTTTCGGGCTGTTTGCGCGTGAAGCGGCCGCGCAGAGGGCTGCGCGCGATATTGCCGCCGAGCATCCGCACTGGTGGTGCGTGGCGACCGGCCTTCTGGCCGCGCCCGATCAGTAAAGCCGGGCCACGACGTAATCCGCCAGATCGCTGAGCATCTCGCGCAGCGGATGTTCGGGCAGCACCGAAAGCGCGTCTTTGGCGTGATTGGCCCAGTCCAGAGCCGCCGCGCGGGTGCTGTCCAGCGTGCCGTGTCGGGTCATCAGTTCCAGCGCATGCTCCAGATCGCCCGCCTTCTGGTCCTTGCGCGAAATCACCCGCTCCCAGAACGCGCGCTCGGTCGCATCTGCCGCCGCAATCGCGCGGATCACCGGCAGGGTTGGCTTGCCTTCGCGGAAATCATCCCCGATGGTCTTGCCGATATCCGCCCCGCCTGCGCCGTAATCGAGATAGTCATCGACCATCTGGAAGCTGACACCCAGCGCGTCGCCATAGTCGAAAAGCGCCTTCACCTGCGCTTCCGGCGCGCCTGCGAGCACCGCGCCTGCTTCGGTCGCGGCGGAAAACAGCGCCGCCGTCTTGCCACGGATCACGCGCAGATACTGGTCTTCGCTCGTGTCGATATTCTGCGCCGTGCTCAGTTGCAGCACCTCGCCTTCGGCAATCGTGGCCGAGGCATTGGACAGGATGTCCAGAACCCTGAGCGAGCCACATTCCACCATCAACTGAAACGCCCGCGCAAACAGGTAATCGCCTACCAGCACGGAGGACTTGTTATCCCAGAGCAGATTCGCCGTCGCGCGCCCACGCCGCTCGTGGCTTTCATCGACCACATCATCATGCAACAGGGTTGCCGTATGGATAAATTCAACCGTAGCCGCCAGATGATAGTGAAAACCGCCCTGATAGTTGCACAAATGCGATGCGGCCAGCACCAGCATCGGGCGGATGCGCTTGCCCCCGGCCTCAATCAGATGGGCGGTGACTTCGGGGATGCGCGGCGCATGTTCCGACGCCATCCGCGCGCGGATCAGCCCATCGACCTGCGCCAGATCATCCTTCAGAAAGGCAGCAAGGCGGTCATGCGGGGCATGGGCCTCATGTGATGGGGTCATCCGGTTCATCGCGTCCTGTCTCGACAAACTGTCGTTCTACGAAGTAGCTTGCTGATCATGAAGGAACTGCTGCGCACCACAAATGTGACAATCATACCCTACGCCACAGCCCTGCTTCAGGGAGAAGGTATAGAGGTGTTTGATATCGACGTCCATATGCACACCATCGAATCGACCTTGGGCATGATGCCGCGGCGCCTGATGGTGCGGCGCGAGGATCATTTCCTTGCCGTGTCGATCCTGCGCGAAAACGGCATTCCGCTGCATGACTGAGGAAGTCACGACCGATGCCTTTCTGGACGGGCGCGTGGTGATCCGCCAGCCGCGCAAGGGCTACCGCGCGGCGACCGACCCGGTGTTTCTGGCGGCCTCGGTCCCGGCGCGTCCCGGCGCGCATGTTCTGGAACTGGGCTGCGGCGTGGGTGTGGCCGCGCTCTGCCTTGCTGCGCGCGTGCCGGGGCTGGATCTGACAGGTGTCGAAGTGCAGCCCGATTACGCCGCACTTGCACGCCTGAATGCGCAGACAAACCGCGCCGCGCTGACGGTGATCGAGGCCGATCTCGCCGCGCTGCCCGCTGATCTGCGTGCCCGGCGTTTCGATCATGTGGTCGCCAATCCGCCCTATTACGCGACCGCCACGCCGCCTGCGCAGGATGCCGGCCGCGACCGCGCGCTGCGCGAGGCCACACCGCTCGCGATCTGGCTGGACGTGGCGCTGCGCCGCTGTCGCGATGGCGGCCATGTCAGCATCATCCATCTGGCCGAGCGGCTGCCCGACCTGCTGGCAGGGCTTGCGCCGCGCGCGTCCTGCATGGTGCTGCCGCTCGCCGCGCGGGCCGGGCGTCCGGCGCGGCGCGTCATCGTGCAGGCGCGCAAGGGCGGGCGCGCGCCCATGGTGCTCCTGCCGCCGCTGGTCATCCATCAGGGCGACAGCCATCCCGGTGATGGCGAATTTTTCACCGAAGCGGTTCGCGTGCTCATGCGTGACGCGGGTGCGCTCGATCTCGCGGCCATGGCACGGGTCTGAGCTCTTGCCGCGCCGCGCATGACAGGGCATAGAGCTGCCGATGGCCCGCCAACTCGATTACGCAACCCTCCGCGAGATCTTCCGCCGCTTCCACGCGGCTGACCCTGAACCCGAGGGCGAGCTGGAGCATGTCAACGCCTATACGCTGGTCGTCGCTGTGGCGTTATCTGCACAAGCGACGGATGTCGGCGTCAATCGCGCCACGCGCGGGCTGTTTGCCGTGGCGGACACGCCTGAAAAGATGCTCGCTCTGGGCGAAGAAGGTGTCACCCAGCATATCAAGACCATCGGGCTGTTTCGCAACAAGGCGAAGAATGTCATCAAGCTCAGCCGCATATTGGTCGAGCAGTATGGCGGCGAAGTGCCGTCATCGCGCGCGGCGCTGCAATCCTTGCCCGGTGTCGGGCGCAAGACGGCGAATGTGGTGCTGAACATGTGGTGGCGCATGCCCGCGCAGGCCGTGGACACGCATATCTTTCGCGTCGGCAACCGCACCGGCATCTGTCCGGGGCGCGATGTGGATGCGGTCGAACGCGCCATCGAGGACCATATCCCCGCTGAATACCAGCTCCACGCCCATCACTGGCTGATCCTGCATGGCCGCTACACCTGCAAGGCCCGCAAACCGGCCTGTGGCACCTGCCTGATCCGCGACCTTTGTCAATTCGAGGAAAAAACCCAATGAAGAGCTATCAGATCGCCGGAATTGGCAATGCGATTGTCGATGTGATCACCACTGTCGAGGATCGTTTTCTGGAACGGTTGGACATCCACAAGGCGATCATGCAGCTGATCGAGCGCGACCGCGCCGAAGCGCTTTACGCGGCCATGTCTGAGCGTGCCGAGGCGTCGGGGGGCTCCGTCGCCAATACGCTGGCGGGGGCATCTGCGCTGGGCCTGCGCGCGGCCTTTGTCGGGCGGGTCACCGACGATGCGCTGGGCCGCTTTTATGCGCAGGACGCCGCGCGGGTCGGGATGGATTTCGTCAATGCCCCGGTTGCCGGGGGCGACTTGCCGACGTCGCGCTCGATGATCTTTGTCACCCCGGATGGCGAGCGCTCGATGAACACCTATCTGGGCATGTCCGCCGAACTTGGCCCCGAGGATGTGGATGCGGCCGTGATGGCGGCAAGCGAGATCGTCTTTCTGGAGGGCTATCTGTTTGACAAGGACAAGGGCAAGCAGGCGTTTCTGAAAGCCGCGCGGGCCTGTCGCGGGGCGGGCGGACGCGCAGGTATCGCGCTGTCAGACCCGTTCTGCGTGGACCGCCACCGCGCCGATTTCCGCCAGCTCGTCGTGCAGGACATGGATTACGTCATCGGCAACGAACAGGAATGGGTCTCGCTCTATCAGGCCAATGATCTCGATGAGGCGCTGGCACAGGCCGCGCGCGACTGCGATCTGGTGGTGTGCACGCGCTCGGGCGATCCGGTCTGGATCGTGGAGAAGGGCATGCGCGTGGAAATCCCCGTCGCGGCCACTGTCCCGGTCGATGCGACAGGCGCGGGTGATCAGTTCGCAGCGGGCTTCCTCTATGGTCTGGCGACCGGGCGCGATATGGCGACGGCAGGGCGCATGGGCGTGTTGGCCGCGCGCGAGGTGATCGGCCATATCGGTGCGCGGCCCAAATCCGACCTTTTGGCGGCCTTCCGGGGGGCAGGGCTGATCTGACATCTGGCGCTTGCCCTGCGCGCAGGGCTGGGGCACATTCGGGCAGGTATTATCTGTCGGAGCTTATCATGAAAAACGCCATTTTATCCTTGCCTTTTGCCCTGCTGCTCGCGCTGCCTGCTGGCGCAGATCCCTTCGTGACCGCGCTGGAAACCGCGATCGAGGCCTATGAGGACGGGGATTTCCAATATGCCGAGGATGAGCTGGCGCGCGCGCAGCGCCTGCTGGGCGAGATGAAGGCCGCAGGGCTTGCGTCCTTCCTGCCCGATGCGCCCGAGGGCTGGACGCGCGAGATCGACACGGAGGCGGCGCAATTTCTGGGTTTCATGGGCGGCGGCACAATGGCGAAAGCGGCCTATACGCGCGGGGGCGACAGCTTCGAGATCTCGCTGATGGCCGACAATCCGATGGTCGCGCAACTGGGCATGATGCTGGGCAATGCGGCGATGATCTCGCAGATGGGTGGCGAGATCGAGCGCATCAACCGTGCGCGTTTCCTGCGCGAAGACGAGAGCCTGAAAGCCATCATCGGCAACCGCGTTCTGGTGCAGGCCGAGGGCATGCCCGCCGAGGTCATGGTCCCTTTCCTTGAGGCCATGGACCTGCGCGGGTTGGAGAATTTCGGCAACTGAGGCGGCGCAGCGCATCTCTTGCAAGGGCGCGACAGCGCACCCATATCGGGGTCGTCTTCACAGGGATAGAGTGACAATGGGATATACCAAGACCGCCATTCTGATGGCCGCAATGACAGCGCTGTTCATGGGGATCGGGTATCTGCTGGGCGGCGGGGCCGGGTTGCTGCTGGCTTTTGCCGTTGCTGCGGGCATGAACGCCTATGCCTACTGGAATTCCGACAAGGCCGTGCTCAGGATGCACAATGCGCAGGAATGCAATTCGCAGATCCATCCCGGCCTTCAGCGCATGGTGCACCGGCTGGCAGATGACGCGGGCATGCCTCATCCCAAGGTCTATGTGATCAATGAGGACCAGCCCAATGCCTTCGCCACGGGTCGCAACCCCGAGAATGCAGCAGTGGCCGCGACCACGGGTTTGTTGCGACGGATGTCAGAGGAAGAAGTGGCGGCGGTGATGGCGCATGAACTGGCCCATATCAAGAATTACGACACGCTGATCATGACCGTGACCGCGACCTTCGCAGGGGCGATTTCGATGCTGGCGAATTTCGCGATGTTCTTTGGTGGCAATCGAGAGCGCGGGGGTAATTTCGTCGTCACGCTGCTGGTGATGATCCTCGCGCCCATGGCTGCCGCCGTGGTGCAGATGGCGATCTCACGCTCGCGCGAATATGAGGCCGACCGCGTGGGCGCGGCGATCTGCGGCAACCCGCTCTGGCTGGCCTCGGCGCTGGAGAAAATTCAGGGCTTTGCCTCGCGCATCGATTATGACCGGGCCGAAGCCAACCCGCAGACCGCGCATATGTTCATCATCAACCCGCTGCATGTCCATAAGCGCGACAAGTTGTTTTCGACCCATCCGAATACGGAAAACCGCATCGCGGCATTGGTGAAACTGGCAGGCGAGGAGAGGGCTGCGACAGCAGTGCCTGTCGGACGGCAGAATCCCTGGGGCTGAGAAACAGGTAGGGTGCGCGCTCGGCACGCACCTCGCCTCACATCACTCCGGCTCCAAGGCCGCGCGACCTTCTGCGCTGAGCACCCAGACGCGCCGATCCTCGATCACCACAGCTGTCAGCGGGCCGCCATAGCCTGCGCGGCTGTCGATATTGACCCGGTTGCGGTAATGGATCGGGCGCTGGATGGCCGTATGACCATGCACGACCAACGGCCCGTGATCGCGGCTGTCCGTCAGGAAGGGCTCGCGTATCCACAGAAGATCCTGAACCTCCTGCGCGTCGAGCGGCACGCCGGGGCGAATGCCTGCATGCACCAGCAAAAGCGCGCCACGCATGTAGCGTGTCGGGCGCGCCTGCAAAAAGGCGATATCCTCCGGCGGCACTGCGTCGAGCGCCTGCTTGCGTGCTGTCTTGATGTGGAAACTGGTCGGGCGATACAGCCCGTAGGACATCAGCGTTTCCGCCCCGCCAATCGCCGGATGCAAATAGCTCAGCCCGTCGCGCAAATGCGGATCGGTCCAGTCAGGCGCTGTCAGGAAGCGCTCGAACAGCCGGTCGTGATTGCCCTTCAGCACCACCCAGGGCGCGCCGCCTTCGACACCTTCGCGCAAGAAGCGGATCACGCCTGCGCTGTCGGGGCCGCGATCCACCAGATCGCCCAGATGCACCACGGGCGCCTCCGCGTCGCCTGTCCGGCGGCGATCTGCCTCGATCCAGCGATGTGCTTCTTGCAAAAGCGCAAGCTGGCCGTGGATATCGCCGATGGCATAGCTGCGCATGGTGCTGCTTCCTTCCGACTGTTGCCGTCGGGGCATGGTGGCGCGCGCCACCATGCCCCGATCTTCTTAGCCTCAGGCCACGTCAAAGGCCAGCGGGCGCACCTGCTGGAAGAGCCCGGTTTCACGCAGCTGGTCGAGCACCGGCTCGGGCGGTTGCGCATCGAGATAGAGAAGCGCAATCGCATCCGCGCCCGCTGTCGACCGACCCAAAGTGAAGTTCGCGATATTCACACCGCCATTGCCCAGCGTTTGCCCCAGCGTGCCGATGATACCGGGCATATCGCGGTTCGTCGTGTAGAGCATATGCGCCCCCACTTCCGCGTCGATATTGATGCCCTTGATCTGAATGAAACGCGGCTTGCCATCGGAGAACACCGTGCCCGCAATCGAGCGCTCGCGGCTGTCCGTAACCACGGTGAGCTTGATATAGGCATCGAACACGCCCGATTTCGCCTGCGTCGTGGTCGAGATCTTGACCCCACGCTCGCGCGCGACCACAGGCGCAGAGACCATGTTCACATCCGGGTTGGTGGCCGCCATGATGCCCGCAATCGCCCCGCAGCTCAGCGCCTCGAGGTTCATCTCTGCGACCTTGCCGTCATAAAGGACATTGATCGCCTTGATCGGCTCATCGGTCAGCTGGCCTGCAAACGCGCCCAGATGACGCGCCAGATGCAACCACGGCCCCATGACCTTGGCTTCCTCGGCGGTGACCGACGGCATGTTCAGCGCGTTCTGCACTGCGCCCGAGACGAGGTAATCGGCCATCTGTTCGGCCACTTGCAGCGCGACGTTTTCCTGCGCTTCGGTGGTGGATGCGCCCAGATGGGGCGTGCAGACGACATTCGGCAGACCGAAAAGCGGGTTCTCGGTGGCGGGTTCGACTTCGAACACATCCAGCCCCGCACCTGCGACATGGCCCGATTTCAGTGCCTCGGCGAGTGCGGCTTCGTCGATCAGCCCGCCCCGCGCGCAATTGACGATGCGCACGCCCTTTTTCGTCTTGGCGATGTTTTCCGCCGACAGGATATTGCGCGTCTTGTCGGTCAGCGGCACATGCAGCGTGATGAAATCGGCGCGTGCGAGCAGCTCGTCCAGTTCGACCTTGGTGACGCCCAGCTTGACGGCGCGTTCTTCCGACAGGAACGGATCATAGGCCACGACCTTCATGCGCAGCCCCAGCGCGCGGTCGCAGACGATGCCGCCGATATTGCCCGCGCCGATCACGCCGAGCGTCTTGCCGGTCAGTTCCACGCCCATGAAGCGCGACTTCTCCCATTTGCCCGCATGGGTGGAGGCATTGGCCTCGGGGATCTGGCGCGCGACCGCCATCATCAGCGAGATGGCATGTTCGGCGGTGGTGACCGAATTGCCGAAAGGCGTGTTCATCACGATCACGCCTTTTTTCGACGCGGCCGGAATATCGACATTATCGACCCCGATGCCAGCGCGGCCAATGACCTTCAGGTTGGGGGCGGCGGCGAGGATCTTCTCGGTGACCTTGGTGGCCGAGCGGATCGCCAGGCCGTCATACTGGCCGATGACTTCGAGCAGCCGCTCCTTGTCCTTGCCGAGTTTCGGCTCGAATGTGACATCAATGCCGCGATCGCGGAAGATCTGGACAGCGGTTTCCGACAGCGCGTCGGAGACGAGAACTTTGGGTGCCATGGTTGTGGCTCCTTGATATGGTTGGGAAATATTAGGGCAGCAGGGCCGCGCCCTGCTGCGCAGAGGTGCTCAGAGCGCGGCGCGCTCGGTGTGATAGGCCCAGTCGAGCCAGCCCATCAGCGCGGCCACATCCGATGTCTCGACCGTCGCGCCACACCAGATACGCAGGCCCGCAGGCGCGTCGCGGTAAGCGCCAATGTCCAGCGCCACGCCTTCGGCTTCCAGCCGTTTGGCGACGGCCTTGGCGAAAGCCGCGCCGTCGGTGATGGCCGGATCGGTGAATTTCAGACAGACCGACGTGGTCGAAGCCGTTGCCGGATCTTCGGCCAGATTGGCGATCCAGTCACGCGACGCGCAGAACTCCGCGATCACGCCCGCATTCGCTTCGCAGCGCGCGATCAGCGCAGGCAGGCCGCCAATCGAGCGCGCCCAGTCCAGCGCCACCAGATAATCTTCGACCGCGAGCATGGAGGGCGTGTTGATCGTCTCGCCCTTGAAAATGCCCTCGATCAGCTTGCCGCCTTTGGTCATGCGGAAAATCTTCGGCATGGGCCATGGTGGCGTGTAGCTTTCCAACCGCTCAACGGCGCGCGGCGACAGGATCAGCATGCCATGCGCGGCCTCACCGCCCATGACCTTCTGCCACGAAAATGTCACCACATCGAGCTTGTCCCAGGGCAGGTCCATCGCAAACGCCGCCGAGGTCGCATCACAGATCGTCAGCCCCGCGCGATCCCCCGGGATCATGTCGCCATGCGGCATGCGCACGCCCGAGGTCGTGCCGTTCCAGGTGAAGACCACATCCGTGTCGTAGTCGATCGCCGCCATATCGACGATCTGCCCGTAATCGGCGGTGCGCACATCCGCGTCGAGCTTCAACTGCTTGACGGCATCCGTGACCCAGCCCGCGCCGAAGCTTTCCCAAGCGACCATCGTGACCGGACGCGCGCCCAGGAGCGACCACATCGCCATTTCCACAGCGCCCGTGTCCGATGCGGGAACGATCCCGATGCGGTAGTCTTCGGGCACGCCGAGGATCGCGCGCGTCTCGTCAATCGCGGCTTTCAGCTTGGTCTTGCCCACAGCCGCACGGTGCGAGCGCCCCAGAGGCGCGTCAGCCAACAGATCAAGTGAGAATGTGGGGATCTTGGCGCAGGGGCCAGAAGAAAAGCGCGGATTGGCCGGGCGCTTGGCCGGTTGAGCAGGTCCAGTCATGGTATCCTTCCAGATATTTGCCCTTCGTTGGGGAAGGGTGTCCCAAGGACGCGCTTACGCTGCGATCCGCTCTGGCGCAAGATGGAAAATTGCACTAGAGCGCCGCTTGGGCGCGCAAAAACGACGCAGCCCGCTGATCCAAGCTGCCCGGAGCGCGCCGCCATGTTTGTCGCCACCTTGCTCACCAACCCCGCCACGCCCACGCTCGATGCCGCAACTGTCGAAGCGCTGCGCAATGCCTGGGGCGGGGGCGAGGCGCGCTGGCTCAATCCCGGTATCGCCGCTGAATTTGATCTGGCGCAGATGCCGGATAACCGCTGGCAGGTCTGGGAAGACCTGCAGGCGCGCGGGCTCGATCTGGCCGTGCAGCCCGGCGAAGGGCGGCGCAAGCACATGTTGCTGGCGGATATGGACAGCACGATGATCGCTCAGGAATGTATCGATGAACTGGCCGATGAAGCCGGGGTCGGGGCCTATGTCGCGGGTATCACCGCCCGCGCGATGAATGGCGAGCTGGAGTTCGAGGACGCGCTGCGCGAGCGCGTGGCTTTGCTGAAAGGTCTGGACGCAAGCGTGATCGCCCATGTGCTGGCCACGCGGATCACCTATACCCCCGGCGGGCGCGAATTGATCGCCACGATGAAAGCCCATGGCGGCCATGCCGCGCTGGTTTCGGGCGGGTTCACGGCCTTTACGGGCCATGTCGCGACGGCTTTGGGCTTTGACGAGCACCGCGCCAATACGCTGCATGTCGCAGATGGCGCGCTTACCGGCACAGTGGCCGAGCCGATTCTGGGCCGCGCGGCCAAGGTCACCGCGCTGGATGAGATCACCGCGCGGCTGGGGATAACACCCGCCGATGTTATGGCCGTGGGCGACGGCGCGAATGATCTGGGCATGCTGGGGCGTGCGGGCGCGGGCGTGGCGCTGCATGCCAAGCCTTCCGTCGCGGCGCAATGTGATCTGCGTGTCAACCATGGCGATCTGACCGCGCTGCTCTATCTGCAGGGCTACAGCGTGGATGAATTTTCCACCGCGACCTGAGCCAGCGCGGTTTTTCGTGGCCCTTGGCTGGCCCTGCGTCAAGCGCTGTGCCATCGTGTGACCAGAGCGAAACCCGAGGATGACCCATGCCGATCAAGAACAGATTTTCCGAGATGCTGCCCGAGATCACCGCCTGGCGGCAGGATTTCCACGCGCATCCTGAAATCCTCTATGACTGCCACCGCACGGCCGGGATCGTGGCCGAAAAGCTGCGCGACTTCGGCTGCGATGATGTCGTCGAAGGGATCGGGCGCACCGGCGTTGTGGGCGTGATCCGGGGCAAATCGACGGGGTCGGGCCGCGTGGTGGGTCTGCGCGCGGATATGGACGCGCTGCCGATCCACGAGGCGACGGGGCTAGACTATGCCTCGCGCGAGCCGGGCAAGATGCATGCCTGCGGCCATGACGGGCATACGGCGATGCTGCTGGGGGCGGCGAAATATCTGGCCGAGACGCGCAATTTCGACGGCACAGTGGTCGTGATCTTCCAGCCCGCCGAAGAAGGCGGCGGCGGCGGCGATGCGATGTGCCGCGACGGGTTGATGGCGCGGTTCGGGCTGCAGGAAGTCTACGGCATGCATAACTGGCCCGGCACGCCTGCAGGCACATTTGCGATCCGTCCGGGGCCGTTTTTCGCGGCCACCGACCAGTTCGAGATTACCGTCGAAGGGCGTGGCGGCCATGCGGCCAAACCCCATCACTGCATCGACACGACGCTGATCGCCGCGCATATCGTCGTGGCGCTTCAAAGCATCGTCAGCCGCAATGCCGATCCGACGCAGGAGGTTGTCGTCTCGGTCACGTCCTTCGTCACCGAAAGCCAGGCTTTCAACGTGATCCCGCAGCATGTCACCCTGCGCGGCACCGTGCGCACGCTCAGCGACGAGATGCGCGCGCTGGCTGAAATCCGCCTGACCGCGCTGACTGAGCAGAGCGCGGCGGCCTTTGGCGGGGCGGCACGGGTCGATTACCGGCGCGGCTATCCGGTCATGGTGAATGCGGCGCTGGAGACGGAGCACGCCATCGCCGCCGCGCGCGCTGTCGCCGGGGAGTGCGCGCATGCCCCTCTGGTCATGGGCGGCGAGGATTTCGCCTATATGCTCAACGAGCGGCCCGGCGCGTATATTCTGGTCGGCAATGGCGACAGTGCCGATGTGCATCACCCCGCCTATAACTTCAACGATGCCATCATCCCCGCAGGCTGCAGCTACTGGGTCGAACTGGCCGAGCAGCGCCTCCGCGCGGGCTGAGCGGGTCTGACGCGCGCCCTTGCACGATGCAGCGGGGCGCGCAGCTGTCAGACCTTCTCATGCGGGTCAAAGCCCGCCTTGACGACTTCCTGCGTACGGCAATCGTCGCACAGTGTCAGCAGCGCAAGCCGCGCCGCCCCGTCTGCGCCACTGAACATCCAATGCCCCTCAAGGCGCTGCATGACCCGCACAACCCCGGATTTCGTGCCGAAAAGCTTGCCGCAACTGGTGCAGGCGCAGGGCTCTTCTTCCTTCAGGATGCGCTTGGGCGCAGCCCAGGCGGCAAGATCGATCTGAGGGGCAATTGTCAGCGCCGATTCCGGGCAGGTCGCGACGCAGATCCCGCATTGCACACAGGCGCTTTCGGTGAAACGCACCATCGGCTTGTCGGGGTTGTCGGACAAGGCCCCGGACGGGCAGGCCCCGACACAGGCCAGACAGGTCGTGCAGGCTTGCGTATCGAGATGCACTGTGCCCAGAGGTGCGCCCTGGGGCAGGGGCAACCGCTCGACCGGGGTCGGGGCGGTGCGGATCATTTCTTCCAGCGCCAGCAAAAGCAGCCCGCGCTTGTCTTCGGGCGGCAGGAACCCGGCGCGGGTGGCGCGGGGCTTTGCGGCAGGCCGCCAGAGTGCTGCCTCCAGGGCGTCCGGGTCATCGGTCTGGATCAGAGCGCAGGCCGCGCCATACCCTGTCGCCTGACAGATCGCCCCGATCAGATCAAGGCTGGCGGCCAGCCCGTCGAGATCATGCGCGGGCCGCGCTTTGGTCAGCACCCGCACATCGCTGGCGCCATAGGCGAGCGCTGCGGCCATGATCTCGGGGCCGATCTGGCTGGGTTCATTCACCTGCACCGGGATCACATGCGCGGGCAGCCCGCGAGAAAACCGCGCGCTGGCGTCGATCAGCGCGGCCCCATGCGTGCCGTCATGGAACAGGATCATCGGGGCGTCCTTCGCGCCTGCTGCGAACCAGGCGCGCAGCCCAGTGCGCAGCCGCGCTGCGATATTGCCGACCACCGGCAGCGCATAGGACGCCGCCCCCGTCGGGCAGGCCGCCGCGCATTGCCCGCAGCCTGCGCAGATATGCGGGTCGATGGCGACCGTATCGCCCGCCGGGGTGATCGCCCCGGTCGGGCACAGGTTCAGGCAGCGCGTGCAGCCGGTCAGCGTGTTGCGCGAATGGGCGCACAGCTCTGGCGTGAAATCGATGAATTTCGGCTTATCGAAAGTGCCGCTCATCTGGCTGGCTTGGGTGATCAGCCGCGCCACGGCCACAGCATCGCGCGGATCGGCGCGCAGATAGCCGGGGCAGGTCTCATGGAAAAGCGGGGCCGCGCCCGTCAGATCCACGACCAGATCGCAGCGCGACACAGCCCCGTCGCGGCCCGCGTCAAATTCCAGCCGCGCGCGCGAAGAGGGCGCAGGGGCCGCATAGGCGTCCACGGTCAGCTCAAACGCGCCCAGATGACCGTGACCCTTGCGGATGCGCCCTTGCAAGACAGGCCATGTCGTCTGGCGGGGGGGCTGACACTCGGCACCGGGCAGCATCAGCACCGTGATATCGAGCGTCTCGGACAATGTCTCGGCCACGTCCAGCGCGACCTGATCACGCCCCAGGATCAGCGCGACCCCGGTGCTGTCCATGCTCACGACCTCGAAGGGCGTGGCTTCGGTTTCGGCCATCGCCAGCAGGGCGGCCATTTTCGGTGCCGCGCGCGCGCCATCCTCCGACCAGCCCGCGGTTTCGCGAATATTGGCGAAGCGCAGCGTGCCCGCATAGCCTTCGGCCTCGGCCAGTTCGGTGAAAAGCGGCGCTTCCTGCGTGCAGGCGACCGTGATCTCTGCAAATTCCCCCAGCGCCGCGCGGAAATGGTCGAGCTGCGCGCGACAGAGCTGGCTGGCGGGGCGATCCTCGTGGCCCAGACGGGGCGCATCGAGGGTCATTGTCCCCTCGCAATTGCAGATCAGGCGGGTCTTGGCATCTGACATGGGGCTTTTCTCTGACCTCTGGCAGGACTAGGTTTGCTTGATATAAACCGCTGGCGCGCCGAAGGGTAGCGTTCAACGGCAGGAAGTTCGAGGGGGGAGATCATGGACAGCATCACCGCGACGGCGCGCGACATCCCCTTGCCGCCGCCCTACACGCTTCATCGCTGCGACAGCCGCGATACGCTGCGCGAGGCCATGCGCCTTGCCCCGCGCGACGGGGCGGGCACGCTGGTCGTGGATCAATCGCCGGGGCTTTTGTCCTTCGCGGTGGTTCTGGAGCCGGAACACCCGCTCAGCCTGTCGCAACTGGCCTTCCCGCTGGGCATGGCCGCGCTGGGCGATGCACTGGCCGCCCATTGCCCGCCCGACCGGGCGGTGCGGCTGGTCTGGCCTGACGAAATCCGGTTTGACAAGGCGCGGTTGGGCGGTGGGCGCTTTGCCATGCCCCCCGGCACCGGGCCGCAGGATGTGCCCGACTGGCTGGTGTTCGGGGCCGAGCTGATCGCGGATCGCGACCATCTCGACGCGCCGGGCCATTTCCCCGACTCGACCTCGCTGAAAGAGGAAGGGTTTGACCCCGCCGAAGACATCATCTCGTCCTTTGCCAGCTACATGATGCTTTATTTCGACCGCTGGGCGCATGACGGGATCGAGGCCGTGACCAACCGCGTGCTGATGCGCATCGACCCGCCGCTGTTGCGCGGCGTGCGGCGGATCGAGGGCGACCGGCTGGTGGAAATCACCCCTTCGGGCGGGGGCAAACGCTCTGCGCCACTGCTGGAAGCGCTGGGCCACACAGGTTGGCGCGACACGCAAGGGCCGGTCCTGTGACCCGACTGCCGCGCACGATCCGGCTGGACCCGTCCGACAAGGTCGTGTTCGCGCAGGCCGCCGTGCCGGGGGAATGGGCGGTCACGGGCACCTTCCTGTTCTGGGGCCGCGCGCCAGACAGCTTGTCGCGCAAGGAGAGAATCGCCTTCCGCTCGGGGTTTCTGGGGGTGGACAGCTTCGGCTTTTCGACGCTCGTCGCCGTGCAAGAAGCCCGCGCGGATGAGCGCGCCGCCATGGTCGAGACGCTCGCGCAGCATCTGGTCACGCATCTGGGCGCGCCTTCGCTGGAGATCGCGCGCCCGGCGGCGGAAGAAGAAGTGGCGCTGGCTGAAAGCCTGTGCGCGCAGCATCCGTTGAACACGCTGATCGCGCTGCACCGCGCCCATGATGGCACTGCGATCCGCGAGCAGTTCCGCACGCTCAGGCCGCGCGATGAGACGGCGTTTTCCGGCAGTCACCTGCAGGGCCATGACCGCGCCTTTCATATCATCGAGGAAGATCACGACGATCATGTGGATCTGTTCAGCCTGAGGGGGGGCGACTGATGCCGGAATTCTGGGTGGCCTCGGGTCATCATCTGACGCGGCTGGACCCGCAAGGCCGGATGCTGGTCACCGATGAGCTGATCCTGGCCTGGCTGGCGCGGCCTGAAATCCTGCCCCCTGCCGAGGCTTGCGCCGCCGAGCGCGGCTTGCATCAGCGGCTGATGGCCAGCCCGCGCGTGTTCGTCACCGAGCTGGAACTGGCCGCCTTGCAAGACCCGGATGCGCAGGAAAACTGGCGTTTTCTGCTGCGCTTGCGCGACACGTTGCTGGCGGCCGGCACGATCGAGCAGGGCTATGCGCAGATCGTGGCGCAAGGGCTGCGGCTGCCTTCGGTGTTCATGAGCCAGCTTGTCCAGCTGATCCTGCGCAACGCACTGGACGGCTGCGATGATGCCCAGACCCTGCGCGCGGCCGAATGTTTCTTCCGCCCCCAGCGCAGCCATATCACGGATGACAAGCTGCATCTGGTCGATGATGAATTGATGCAGCTCTATGATCAGGAAATGCACGCTTCGCCGCTGACGGCGATGTTTGCGGGCGGGGCGGACAGTCTTGATGTGCTGGGCGGGGGCAATGACTGGACCTACTGGTCGCGTTCGGATGCGCATACGATGGTGCTGAATTTCGGCGGTGACCCGGAGGCACGCGCCGGAATGGCGCAGGCGATTGCGGCTTTCCTGCGCCATATGCTGGGGCTGGAGTGCAGCGTGACCGCCCAGAGCGAGGCCCAGGATGTCGATCTGCGCTGGTTCGTGGGGCTGGATCAGGCGGGGACGGCCATCGGCAATGCGCTCTGGCACGGCAAAGCCATGCCCGCCAAGCTGGTGGGCCTCTTCCGGCTGGAGATCAATGACACGGCGCGGCTGCGCACCGAGCTGCAGGGCCATCCGGTCTGGCTGATCCTCGGCCTCGATGCGGATGGGGTGATCCGCATGAAACCGCAAAACCTGCTGACTGGCCTGCCGCTGGCTGAACCAGTGCTGAACTGAAAGGATGTGATCATGCCGCAAGAGGTGCTGCGCGTCGCGGTTCTGGCCCTTCGCAGGCCGCCTGTCACGCGCTGGGGCGGGGGCGAATTGCGCCCCTGTGCGCTGCTGCCCCAGGAACCGCAGGCCGCGCCGCATACGCGGCTTTCGGTCGAAGATGGGGTCGAGACATGGTATCTTGGTGGGCGTGATCTGACGCTCTATTCCGGCGATACAAGCCATCACCGCGATAATCTGTCCTCGGGCTCTCCCAAGATCTGGGTCGCGCTGCGCGGCCAGAACCCGGAACGCGCCGAGATCGTGCTGGTCACCGCTGACCCCTATGAGGGCGAGGGCTATGCCGCCGATCTCGATCTGATCGTCGAGGCCGTGCCGATGCCCGACAGCATCCGCGCGCAGGTCGCGGATTTCGTCGACCGCTATCACGTCGATATGCCGTTCAAGAAGCGCAAGCGTCTGCCGGTTGACCCCAATGCCATGACCGCGCGCGCGCCCCGGGTGCTGCAAGAGGCCGACAAATGGACGAACGCCCCGCGCCGGAGGTAAGCCATGGCACAACCGCCCGAAGATGAACCGTTTTTCAGCCGCTGGTCGCGGCGCAAGCGCGTCGCCGGCGCGGAGGATCTGCCCGCGCCCGAACCGCAGGCCCTGCCTGCCGCCGCACCGGTCGCGCCGCAAGACGAATCACTGTCTCCCGAAGAGCTGGCGGCGCTGCCCTCGCTGGATGACCTGACAGTGGGCAGTGACATTCGCGCCTTCATGCAAAAGGGCGTGCCCAGTGGGCTGCGCAATGCCGCCCTGCGCAAGATGTGGATGCTGACGCCGGCCATCCGCGACCATAGCGACCCGGCTGTGGATTACGCCTGGGACTGGAACACCCCCGGCGGCGTGCCTGGGGACGGGGCCGCGCTGCCGGCCGAAAAGGCCGCGCAGATGCTGCGCGATCTGACGGCACCGCGCCGCGATGCAGAACCCGAAAAACCGTTGGAAAATATCGATCCACACCCTGCCGAGGCCCCTGCGGATACGGTAGCTGCTGCACCGCAGAACGCGCCGGAAGCCCAGCCCGAATCCGCTGATTTGCATGCCGCATCGCAGCAAGGCGTGGTCGGCAGTGATCGCGATAAAGGCAAATCAAATCAGTCAACTAAACCCACCACTCCGCCGCGCCGGGGGCATGGCGGGGCCGCGCCGTCTTAGACTTTGGTCGTAGTCTCTGGCCTGGCTGACAGGGGCCGAAAAGGCTGGACAGAATTCGCCCCGCTCGTGTAGATTGCATACTGTTGCATATAATTGCAGCCGACGCGAACAGGACATCAGCAGATGACAGATAGCCAGCCCGACACCGGGCCAGCAATCGATCCGACAGACCAGGCGCGCAGCGAACATTATCGCTTTGTGGCAAGACTGCTTGCGCACGCGCCGGATGCCGGGCTTCTGCGCCAGATCGCGCAGCTGCAGGGCGATCAGACGCCCATGGGGTGCGCCTTCGCAGCGCTTGCCCGGTTCGCTGATGCGGCCGACCCTCAGGCCATCACGCGCGAGTATTTCGAGCTTTTCGTCGGTGTGGGGCGCGGTGAATTGCTGCCCTATGGCAGTTTCTACCAGACCGGGTTCCTGAACGAGCGCCCCCTTGCGGAACTGCGCGAGGATCTTCGGGCGCTGGGTGTCGCGCGCGCCGCAGGACGGCATGAGCCCGAGGACCACATCGCGCTTCTGTTCGAGGTCATGGCCGATATCGCCGCAGGGCAGATCGCGCTGCCGCTCGATGTGCAGTCACAATTTTTCAATCGTCATCTTGCCCCATGGGCGGGGCAGTTCTTTGACGATCTGGCCGTTGCGCCCAGTGCGCAGTTTTACCGACCGCTGGCTGAAATCGGCCAGCTTCTGATCGAGATCGAATCGCGGGCCTTTGCGCTCGCGGCTTGAGAACCATGACCACAGACACAGGGATCGCGCGGCCTTGGGCCTGCCTGATCCGGCCATACGGGAGGTATCGAATGGGACAGGACAAGCACACGCCAATCAGCCGCCGCGCCTTTTTCGGTGTGGCAGCGACCGGGGCGGCATCTGCGGGGGCCATGACCATGGGCGGCGCGCAACCGAGCTTTGCACAGCAAGTGGGCGATGAACGCACCCGCGCGCGCTACAGCAAGACCGAACATGTCGAACATTTCTACCGGACCAATCGTTACTATCCACGGGGGGAAAACTGATGCTCGTCAAACGCAGATCACGCGAGGCCGCAGCCACAGGTCGCCTGTCGCAGATGGCCGCCGGGGTGGCGGCAAAACCGCTTGACCGACGCAGCTTCCTGCGGGCCTCGGGGCTGACGGTCGGCGGGCTGGCCGCGCTGTCGGCCGTCGGTGCAGGCATGACCCGCCGTGTCGAAGCCGCAGGCTTCACCGACATGCGCCAACCCATCGAGATCAAGACCAACATCTGCACGCATTGCTCTGTGGGCTGCACAGTGAAGGCCGAAGTGCAAAACGGCGTCTGGGTCGGGCAGGAACCCGCCTGGGACAGCCCGATCAATCGCGGCACCCATTGCGCGAAGGGCGCGTCCGTGCGCGAGCTGGTCCATGGCGACCGGCGGATCAAGTATCCGATGAAGAAAGTCGGCGGCGAGTGGCAGCGCATCAGCTGGGATCAGGCGCTGGACGAGATTTCGGAGAAGATGACCGAAATCCGGGGCCGCTCGGGGGCGGATGCGATCTACCTGCTGGGCTCGGCGAAGTTCAGCAACGAGGGCGCGTATCTGTTCCGCAAATTCGCGGCCTTCTGGGGCACGAACAATGTCGACCATCAGGCGCGGATCTGTCACTCGACCACAGTGGCCGGTGTTGCGAACACCTGGGGCTACGGCGCGATGACCAACAGCTACAATGACATCCGCAACTCCAAGACTGTGATCTTCATGGGCTCGAATGCGGCCGAAGCGCACCCGGTCTCGCTGCAGCATATTCTGGAAGGCAAGGAAACGCAGCGCGCGAATGTCATCGTGCTCGACCCGCGCTTCACGCGCACGGCGGCGCATGCGACCGAATATGTCCGCTTCCGTCCGGGCACGGATATCGCGGTCATTCACGGCATGCTCTACCACATCTTCGAGAACGGCTGGGAGGACAAGGATTACATCGCCCAACGTGTCTGGGGGATGGATCAGGTCCGCGAGGTGGTGAAGGATTACACCCCCGATGTGGTCGAGAATATCTCGGGCATCGATGGCGAGACGCTCAAGCGCGTGGCGCAGAAATTCGCGCAGGAACGCCCCTCGACCTTTATCTGGTGCATGGGCGGCACACAGCACACGGTCGGCACGGCCAATGTGCGCGCTTACAATATCCTCCTGCTGGCCACGGGTAATGTCGGCGGCGAAGGCAATGGCGCGAATATCTTCCGGGGCCATTGCAACGTGCAGGGCGCGACGGATTTCGGCCTCGATGTGGGCAACCTGCCTTGCTATTATGGCTTGGGTGCCGGCGCGTGGCGGCATTGGAGCCGCGTCTGGGATGTGCCCTACGACTATTTCGTATCGCGCTTCGACGCGGTCCCGGCCAAGGGCGGGCGCGACGCGCGCACGCCTGAGCAGAACATGGAAGTGCCGGGCATCACCTCGACCCGCTGGTTCGACGCTGTGACCCTCGACGCGGATGAAGTCGACCAACAGGACAACATCAAGGCGATGATTGTCTTCGGCCATGGCGGCAACACGGTGCCGCGGATGCAGGACGCTCAGCGCGGCATGAACGCGCTTGACCTGCTGGTGGTCGCCGATCCCCATCCGACGACCTTCGCGGCGCTCCATTCGCGGACGGATAACACCTACCTGCTGCCGATCTGCACGCAGTTCGAATGTTCGGGCTCGCGCACCGCGTCCAACCGTTCGATCCAGTGGGGCGAGAAAGTGGTCGATCCGATCTTTGAATCGGATAATGACTATGCCGTGATCTACGGGTTGTCGGAGCGCCTGGGCTTCGCGGACGAGATGTTCAAGAATTACGAGATGGTGCAGGGCAAGTTCGGGATGGAACCCACCCCGGAATCGATCCTGCGCGAGATCAATCGCGGGGGCTGGTCGACAGGCTATACCGGACAAAGCCCCGAGCGGCTGAAACTGCACATGGCGCATCAGGACAAGTTCGACCTGATCACGCTGCGCGCCAAAGCCGACGCGCCGGCCGAGATCGCGGGCGATTTCTACGGTCTGCCCTGGCCTTGCTGGGGCACGCCAGAGCTGCGCCATCCCGGCACGCATATCTTGTATAACACCAACCTGCACCCGATGGAGGGCGGCGGCGCGTTCCGTCCGCGCTTCGGTCTGGAGCGCGATGGCGAGACGCTGCTGGCCGAAGGCAGCTGGCCGCAAGGGTCCGAGATTCAGGACGGCTATCCTGAATTCACCTATGCGCTTCTGGAGCAGCTTGGCTGGGAAACCGATCTGACCGCGCAGGAAATGGCGGTGATCGAGCGCATCGGGGGCGAGAATATCGGCGGCGTGAGCTGGTCGCTTGATCTGTCGGGTGGCATCCAGCGCGTGGCGCTGGAGCACGGCTGCGTGCCCTTCGGCAATGGCAAGGCCCGCGCGGTGGCGTGGAACCTGCCCGACCCGATCCCGGTACACCGCGAACCGATCTACACGTCGCGGCCTGATCTGGTTGCCGAATATCCGACCAATGCGGATCGTCGCCAGCAGCGCATGCCCAATATCGGCGCGGTGGTGCAGCAGGATGTCGTCGATCGCGGCGTGGCGAATGACTTCCCGATCATCCTCACCTCTGGCCGTCTGGTCGAATATGAGGGCGGCGGCGAGGAAACCCGCTCGAACCCGTGGCTGGCCGAGCTCAAGCAGGACATGTTCGTCGAGATCAACCCTGTGGACGCCGCCGCGCGCGGTATCGTCGATGGCGGCTGGGTCTGGGTGACCGGTGCCGAAGGTGCGTCGAAAGCGCGGGTCAAGGCACTGGTGACCGAGCGCGTGAATCAGGGACTGGCCTTCATGCCGTTCCATTTCGCGGGCTGGTTCCAGGGCGAAGATCAGCGCGGCAATTATCCGGCGGGCACCGACCCGATCGTGTTGGGCGAATCGGTCAATGTGATCACCACCTATGGCTATGACCCAGTGACCGGGATGCATGAAGGCAAGGTCACGCTTTGCCAGATCGCAGCGGCATAAGGGAGGATTTGAGATATGGCACGGATGAAATTCCTCTGCGATGCGGATCGCTGCATCGAATGTCAGGCCTGTGTGACGGCTTGCAAGAACGAGCATGAGGTGCCCTGGGGCATCAACCGGCGGCGGGTTGTCACGCTCAATGACGGCCTGCCCGGCGAGCGGTCAGTGTCCATGGCCTGCATGCATTGCACCGACGCGCCCTGCGCGGCCGTCTGCCCGGTCAAGTGTTTCTACACCACGGCAGATGCGGTGGTCCTGCACAACAAGGACACCTGCATCGGCTGCGGCTATTGCAGCTACGCCTGTCCTTTTGGCGCACCGCAATATCCGCAAACGGCCAATTTCGGCACGCGCGGCAAGATGGACAAATGCACCTATTGCTCGGGTGGCCCGGAGCCGGACATGTCTCAGGCCGAATACGTCAAATACGGTGCGAACCGTCTGGCCGAAGGCAAGCTGCCGATCTGCGCCGAGATGTGTTCGACCAAGGCGCTGCTCGCGGGCGACGGGGATATCATCGCCGAGATCTACCGCGAGCGTGTCGTGACGCGGGGCTATGGTTCCGGGGCCTGGGGCTGGCGCACCGCTTACGGCGAAACCGTGACAGTGTAAGGAGCAAGGCAGATGACATTTCTCACCCGATTGCTTGCAAGCTTCGCGCTTGTCCTAGCGCTGTCCCTGACCGCCCCCATGGCGTCGGCTCAGGTCAACCCGACCCAGAGTTCGGTGACCGAGGATGCCTTGTTCCAGGCGCTTGGCACAGGGCCAGTGGCGGGGCGGACGACGATTCCGGATGGCAATGCAGGCTACCTGATCAAGCCTGAAAACAAGGCCTGGGCGGCACTTCAGGGCCAGACCTTGCACACGCTGTCGATTGTCGCCGTCGTTGGCATGCTTGCACTGCTGACGCTGTTCTATCTGCTGCGGGGCAAGATCCGCGTCGATGCCGGGCTGTCAGGCCGCACGATCCTGCGTTTTAATGCCATCGAGCGATTCGCGCATTGGACGCTGGCCACGACCTTCATCATTCTGGCGCTGACCGGGCTTAACCTGATCATCGGCAAGACCGTGATCATGCCGCTGATCGGGGAAGCGGCCTTTGGCAGCCTGTCGACTGCCGGCAAGATTGCGCATAACTATCTGGCCTGGCCCTTCATGATCTCGGTTTTGCTGATCTTCCTTCTATGGGTGGTACATAACCTGCCCAACAAGGTCGATCTGGAATGGATCAAGCAGGGCGGCGGGCTTTTGAAGAAGGGGGTGCACCCACCTGCCAAGAAGTTCAATGCAGGCCAGAAGGTGATTTTCTGGACTGTGGTGCTCGGTGGCGCTGCGCTGTCTTATACTGGCGTCATGTTGCTCTTCCCTGCCGACGCCGGAACCTTTGCCGACTGGCAATTCTATCAGACCGTCCATGCGCTGGTCGCTGCAGCCATGTCGGCCATTGTGATCGCGCATATCTATATCGGCTCGGTCGGCATGGAAGGGGCGTTTGACGCGATGGGGTCGGGCGAAGTCGACGAAAACTGGGCCAAGGAACACCATTCACTCTGGGTGGAGGAGGTGAAGGGCCAGTCGGCGACGGCAAAGCCCTCTGCTGCGACGACCCCGGCGGAATAGCCTGCGCCTCGCGCGCAGATCAGGACCAGCACGCTCCCGGTTCGCACCGGGGGCGATGCGCAATGACAGGGGCAGACACCCCGCAGGATTTACCCCGACATGACGCAGATGACTGACGATATCCGCGCAGCCCTCGACGCGATCCGGCTGCCCGACGGGCAAAGCCTCGGCGCATCGGATCGTCTGAGCGGGTTGAATGTCATGAGCGGGCGGATCAGCCTGGCCATCCGCATCGAACCCCACGAGGCGCAGGATTTCGCAGCCCTGCGCCGCGCCGTCGAGCAGCGCTTGCAGGCCCTGCCCGGCATCAGTTCGGTCTTCGTCGTGCTGACCTCGGACCGTGGCCCTGCCCCTGCCGCACCGCCCAAACCGTCGGGCAAGCCCGACCCGCTGGCCGGGATCGGCCATGTGATTGC
>REBU01000053.1 GCA_007692585.1 Paracoccaceae bacterium
GAGCACCTGTTTCGTAAATAGGTGGTCGGCGGTTCGAGTCCGTCTTGGGGCACCACCATTCCCATCGCGCGCCACGCCTGTCGACACGGCAGGCCAAAGACCGGGAACAGCCATCAAGGCTGGCAAAATCGTCTGTCTGTATCGGCGGACGCGGGCGGCGAGCGCCCGCGCGGGGTGCGAAGTCAGTCCACGAACGCCTTTTCGACCACATATTCCGCAGGGTTGGAATTTGCCCCTTCGCGCAGTCCTGCATCCTCGAGGATTTTCTTCACATCGAGGTTGAAGTCCAGCGATCCGCAGACCATCGCACGGTCGTGCGTCGGGTCGAGCGGTGGGATGCCCAGATCCGCGAAAACCCGGCCGGAGCTTAGATTATCAGTCACACGCCCCATGCGCGCACCGTCCTCGCGCGTGGTGGTCGGATAATAGAGCAGCTTGTCGCCCACCAATTCCCCAATCAGCGGGTCGTCGGGCAGCGCTTCGATCAGCTCGCGCCCATAGGTCAACTCTGCCACCTCGCGGCAGGTATGCATGACGACGACCTGTTCGTATTTCTCCCAGGTCTCTGGCTCGCGCAGAAGCGACGCAAAGGGCGCGATCCCCGTGCCGGTCGCCAGCATCCACAGCCGCTTGCCTGGCAAAAGCGCATCAAGCACCAGCGTTCCGACGGGCTTGGGGCGCAGGATGATCTCCTCGCCCGGCTGGATATGTTGCAGGCGCGAGGTCAGCGGCCCGTCAGGCACCTTGATCGAATAGAATTCCAACTCCTCGTCCCAGGCAGGCGACGCGATGGAATAGGCCCGCAACAGCGGCTTGCCCTTCTCGCCCATCAGGCCGATCATGACGAATTCGCCCGACCGGAAGCGCAGTGATCTGGGCCGGGTGCACCGAAAGGCAAACAGGCGGTCGGTATAATGGCGCACCGAGGTCACGGTCTGCGCATCAGGCAAGGTCGGTGTGGGTTTCGGCGGGGTCAGGGTATCTTCGGGCATGAAAGGATCGGTCCTTGGGGCTTTTGGGCGCAGCTGTGGCGTTAAACGCAATATGTCCTTGCCCGGCCACATACGCCTTGACCAAGGTCAACTCAACCCGTTCCGGCGATTTTCGCGCAAAAATTTGGAATTTTTTCCGCAAAGGGAGATGCTGGATTGAATTATTCAGAAAATCATCCTATTGCAGCGGCGAATATCATAGGGGCAGGACAGATGGCCGCAGGACTGGACGACCTCGACAAGCGCATACTCGCGGAATTGCAGCAAGATGCCAGCCAGTCGCTCGATGACATCGCCACCAAGGTCAATTCCAGCAAGACACCTGTCTGGAACCGCATCCGCAAGCTGCGCAAGGCGGGCGTGATCACACGCGATACGGTGCTGCTGGACCCCGAAGCGCTGGGGCTGGAGGCGTGTTTCTTCGTGCTGGTGCGCACCTCTGCGCATGAAGCTGACTGGCAGGCGCGTTTTCTGCACGCCGTGCGCGCGCGCCCTGAGGTCATGGAGGCGCACCGGCTGGCGGGCGATATCGACTATATCCTGAAAGTCCGCGTGCCCAATGCCCGCGCCTATGACCGCTTTTATCAGGCGTTGATCGCCGAAGTCAGTATCCACAATGTCACGGCGCTGTTGTCGATGGAAGAAATCAAGTTCACGACCGAGATGCCGCTGGAGCACAGCCCCGGCTGACCGCGCGGGCGTCGGATCAGGCCACAGGCGAGGTTGATCTGCCCCCGGCGCCGGAAGATCGCAGCACCCCATGCCATGACGGCGGCGCTGTTTCTGATCTGGATCATTCTTCGCCCATCGCGCGCGGTGCTATGCTGCGCCCATGCCGCAGGAAAACCACACGCGACCAGTCTTCAGAGCAGAGGGCGTCACCCGGGTGTATCGCACCGGGACGGTGGAGGTCTGGGCCCTGCGCGGCGTCGATCTGGCCTTGGCAGAGGGCGAAATGGTGGTCCTGCTGGGCGCATCGGGGTCGGGAAAATCCACGCTGGTCAATATCCTTGGCGGGCTGGATCTGCCATCGGCTGGGCGGGTGTTCTTCCGCGATCAGGAGTTGAGCCGCGCGAGCGATCGGCAATTGACGGCATTCCGGCGCGATCATGTGGGCTTCGTGTTCCAGTTCTACAATCTTGTCCCCAGCCTGACCGCGCGCGAGAATGTGGCGCTTGTGACCGAAATTGCGCAGGATCCGATGACCCCGGAAGACGCGCTGGATCGGGTCGGGCTGGGCCACCGGATGGATCATTTCCCGGCAGAACTCTCGGGCGGTGAGCAGCAGCGCGTCGCCATCGCCCGCGCCATCGCCAAGCGGCCCGATGTGCTTTTGTGCGATGAGCCGACCGGCGCGCTGGACAGCAAGACCGGCGTGCAGGTTCTCGACGTCCTGCACGAGGTCAATCGCGATCTGGGCACGGCAACGGTTCTGATCACGCATAATGCCAGCATTCAGCGCATTGCGCATCGGGTCGTGGTACTGGCAGACGGGCGCATCATCCGCGACGAGATGAACCCCGCGCGCGTCCTGCCCGGCGAGGTCAGCTGGTGAGGGCGCTGGACCGCAAGATGCTGCGCGACCTGCGCCGGATCTGGGCGCAGACGCTGGCCATCGCGCTGGTGCTGG
>REBU01000081.1 GCA_007692585.1 Paracoccaceae bacterium
CATCATGCCGCAGGACGCGAATACGGCGTTCGAGTTGTTGTGGTCGTTTCTGCAGATCGCCCCCTCGATCCATGAGCGCACGGATGACAGCAATGGTGCCGTCGGCGATGTGTTTCGGCGCGCGGTAGATATGATTGCAGAGGTGTCGCCGCGTGTGTCGATGGATGCAAAGACACTGGCCGCGCGCATTCTCGATGCCGTGGCCGATGCCGGTTACGGTGAATTTGACAGGATCATTCCGGCGACGGCTGTTGCGCTTGGCACGGAGGGGCTGGAACACCTGAAACAGGTCACCAAGGCTTGGGCTGAAACGCCCCCGACGCCTGCCGAGATCGACGCCTATCAGCGCTTTGGCCTGCATACTTCACCCGCCGATGCTGTCCGCCGCGCGAAGGAATCGACATCTTCCATCATTCTGGCCGATGTGGCGGACGCGCAGGGCGACGTGGATGCTTATATGGCGCGCTATTCTGCCGAGCAGCTGACCTATGGCACGATCGCGCCCGGTGTTGCGCGGCGGTTGCTGGCAGCGGGGCGCGTGCAGGAGGCCTATGACATTACCCGCCGTTCCATGGCGCGCGAGGCTGACAGCACCTTCCGGATGTTCAATTCCAACCTTGATGAGGTGTATGAGGATTGCCTTGAGGGGCTTGGCAAGACGGACGCGTTGAAGGCGCATCTGTGGGCGACATTCGAGAAAAGTCTGAGTGCACGCGCTTTACTCAAATATCTCAAGCTGTTGCCGGATTTCGACGATATCGAGGCTGAAGAGAAGGCACTTGACATGGTTGGCGACCATCCCCGGCTGAGCGCGGCGCTGAGCTTCCTGATCGACTGGCCCGCGCTGGATCGCGCCGCAAAGCTGGTCATAGCGCGGGCCGATGATCTGGACGGCAACGACTACATGACCTTGACCCATGCCGCAGAGGCGCTGGATGCGCGTCACCCACTGGCAGCGACGCTTCTCCGGCGTGCGATGATCGAAGACACGCTGGACGGTGCGAAATCGTCGCGCTACCGCCATGCGGCGCGGCATCTGGCGGAATGTGGGGCGTCAGACGCGCAGATCATGGACTATGGCGTATCTCTCACCCATGCAGGGTTCGTCGAGGCATTGCGCCAGAAGCACGGCCGCAAATACGGCTTCTGGTCGCTTGTGGATCGATAGAAGCCTGCACATGCTCGAAAGACCCTGAATGCCCGATCCATTCGACCCCCTCGCAGATCCTGCTGCAACTGTTGCGCGCTATCCCGGCCTGTCGCACGCGCCCGCAACCGCCCGAAATCGTGCGCCCATCTGTCGGGCGTTGGCGGATTTGCTGCCCACCGCGCCTTGCAAGGTGCTGGAGGTTGCCTCCGGCACGGGCGAGCATGCGCTCTGGATGGCGCGCAACTTGTCGCAAGTAACATGGCAGCCTAGCGAGGCGACACCAGAGGGTGTGGCCGCGATAGAAGCCTGGCGCGCGCTTTGTCCGGATATTGCCAACCGGGTCTTGCCGCCTGTGCAGATAAATGCCGCCCGCCCACCTTGGCCCGGCTCTCCGGTCGACGCAGTATTCACCGCGAACCTGACCCATATCGCGCCATGGGAAGCGACCCTCGGCCTGATCGCGGGCGCGGTCGCACGGCTGGGGCAGGGCGGGCTGCTGCTGATCTACGGCCCGTTCAACGAGGGTGGCAGCTACACTGGCCCCGGTAATGCCGCTTTTGATGCCGATCTGCGCCTGCGAAACCCAGCCTGGGGCCTGCGCGACCGCGAGGTCATCGACGACCTGGCGCTTGCACATCACTTCACCATCGCGCCACGCTGGATGATGCCCGCGGATAATCGCCTCCTCGTCTAACGCCGTCAGTGAAGACCGCGCACGCAATGCAATGGGCCGGAAAGCCGACTGATGCGGGTGCAACGCCGCGCCAGCAGCATCTTGCCAAAGCAGCCATTCGACGTAAGCGCGACGCCGATCCCCTTCTGCCATTTCTGACTTGATCCGGCCATTCTGTGCGCATGCGCGTGACGGAGGGTTTGGATTTTGGAAGTAGACGGCAAAATGGGCGTCCATTTGGACGGCTCAAGGTGTGTTGGGGTTTCCCGGCTTGAGGTGATTGAGGGGCCGAGTGGTCGGCGGCGGCGCACGAAGGCGGAGCGGGCGCGGATCGCGGCGGAAAGCATGATGCCCGGCGTGACGGTGGCCGATGTTGCGCGCAAGCACGGCACGACCCGCTGGCAGATCTACGATTGGCGCAAGCAGATACGCAAAGGCAACCTGGTGGTGCCCGAGAGCGTGGCATCCTTGCCGGTCTTCGCGGAGCTGGTGGTCGATGACAGCGCGACTGCGGCACCGGTGGCGTCCGCAGGGTCCGATCTCGAGATCGTTGTCGGCGATATCGTGATCCGTGCTGGCGCTGGTGCCGATGAGGAGCAACTGACACGGGTGATCCGCGCGGCACGGGCTGCAGCATCGTGATGTTCGGTCATGGCGGACCGGTGAAGGTCTTCGTGGCGACCCGGCCGGTGGA
>REBU01000059.1 GCA_007692585.1 Paracoccaceae bacterium
TCTTCGTGACCAGCGACTTGTCGTTTTCCTGCACCAGCCGGATCGAGGGCAACGATTGCATCGTTACCTGCCGCGTGAGCCGCAAGTCATGGACCCGGCGCTCCAGATCATCCCGGGCCGCGCGCAGGTCACGCAATTCCTGTGCCTTGAGTACCTTGTCATTTTCCGGTGCCGCATCCACTTCGGCCTGTTTCGCAGGGATATCCGTCGCATCAAGGCTGCGCAGCTTCGCCTCACCGGCGGAAATGTAGAGCGCCAGTTCATGATAGAATTCGAGTGTTTTCTCGTAAAGTTTGTCGAGCGCCTTGATATCCTTCAGCAAAGCGGTCTCGTGATTGAGCAGGTTGCCCGTGATCCGGTCGATCTGCCCCTGCACAGTGTTGAACCGTTCCTGAAACCGCACGATCGGCGCAGCCTTGCCGGTCAGGCGCTCCCACCAGCTGCGCTTGCGGCGGGCATCGAGTTCGGTCACGGAAAATCCGCGCAGGGTCGTGACCATCTCGCGCAAACCATCCCCGGCAGGGCCCAGATCCTTGTTCTTGACATCGGCCAACATCGACTGGCTGATCTGCTGTAAATCGGCCTGTGCCCGCGCGCCAAACCCGATGATGGTGCTGGTCTGAGCCATATCGATCTCGGCCATCCGCGCGCGGATCACATCCGCGTCCGCGCCCTGCGCGTCGTCAAGCGGGATGGGCACATCAGAGGGCTGGGCAAGCGGGGTCTGCACCAGCGCATCGATTTCTTGCGTCAGTTCTTCGGCCTGTTTGCGGATCACGTCAGTCATGGCAGTCCCTCTCTATCATTTTCTGTATTTTATCAGTGTTTCAATCATTTGCGCGCAGTCCCTCACGCGCCAGACGCTCGCGCAGAACTTCGATCTCGATATCCAGTTGGGTCCGGTCATCCGCCAGCAAGGCGTCGCGACGCTGCGCAAACCGCTCCTCCAGATCATCCAGCAGCGCTGTATAATCGGCCCGAACAGAGGCATCGCGCGCCGGATGCTGCATATCTGCGAATTTCACCGTCGCGTCGCGCGCGCCCATCAGATAGACGCCCAGATAGCGGCGGGCGGCGGTCATCCGGCGGGGATCGTCTTCGATGACCTGAAAGAAGGCGCGGATATTGGCGCTGAACCTGTCGATCCTGCGCATCAATTCGCGGTCGCCGCTGCGTTTGATCGCATCGGCCATATCGCGCAGATAGCTTTCTGCCTCGCTGAGCGCGCGGGCCGCGCGGTCAGTGGCGAAATCATCCACGCCCTCTATGCCCTTGTCGGCCAGCGGATCGGGCCCGAATGCCCCGAAATGCAACACCGCCCCAATGCCCCCCAGCGTCAGCGCCGCACCAAGCCCTGCAGGCAGAGCTGCAACCCCAAGCCCCAGGCCGGTCAAGACCGACGCGAAGATCTTGCGCGGAATGGCCGGGCGACGCGCGACGCGGCGGGCGTCATAGGCCGCCTGCGCCAGAACGCCTTCACGCGTCAGCCATGCTGCCAGCATCAGGACGCCGAAAGCCGTCAGGTTCAGCGCAAGCCCGGTGGGGGATTTGAAGAATGCGCCAATCGCAAACAGGAAGGGCACGGCGAAGAGCAGATTGACCCTTGCGCCGACCGGATGCGGCTTTGCTGGCGCGACCGGGCGCGCCTGTGGGTCTGCATTCGGGCTGTAGCGCCCGCCAAAACGCTGGCTCATGGTGTCAGCCTCCGACAAACGCGACATAGACCATCAAGGCCAGCAGCAAGGCATAGGAGATTTTCTGTAATCCGGTTGCAGACATGCCCGACACTCCAACACACTTACTGGCCCGACTATAGGACAGGACGTCCTGCTTTGAAAGACACAGCGTTAACGCAGCAGGTGCCCATATGGCTCCCTGCCGGGGAAACTCTGCGCCTGTGCGCTTGCGATCACGCTCTTGTGTCGGGTTTGCGCGGTCTCTACCCAGAGGCAGCGCTGGGTTTGGCAGGTTTCAGGCCCGGCTTCGTGCGCACAGGCGGTTTGCCTGCGCCTTTGCGCGGGGCCGTTGGCTGCATCTCCTCGGGGCCCGCACCGAGTTGATCGCGCAAGACCCGCGCCTTGATCTCCTCGACGGCGCCGCGCGCAAGACTGCCCAGCTGAAACGGACCATAACTGACGCGGATCAGCCGGTTGACGCTCAGGCCCACATGCCCCAGGGCGCGCCGGATCTCGCGGTTGCGCCCCTCGCGGATGCCGATGGTCAGCCAGGCATTGGCGCCTTGCTGGCGATCAATATTGACGATCATCGGCTGAAACCGCTCGCCTTCGACGATAACCCCCGCGCGCAAGGGCGCGAGCATGTCATCTGTCGGCGCGCCATTGACCCGGACGCGGTATTTTCGCAACCAGCCTGTGCTCGGCAATTCCAGCTTGCGCTTCAGTTCGCCGTCATTTGTCAGCAAAAGCAGCCCTTCGGAATTCAGATCCAGCCGGCCAACCGACATCACGCGCGGCAGATCCTCCGGCAGGTTGTCGAAGACGGTCGGGCGGCCTTCCTCATCCTTCGTGGTTGTGACCAGCCCCAGCGGCTTGTGATAAAGCCAGAGCCGGGCAGGCTCGGCCTGAGGCAGGGGTTTGCCATCCACGCTGATGCGGTCGCGCACGGTTACATTCAGCGCAGGGCTGTCGATCCTGCGCCCGTTGACACTGACGCGGCCCGCAAGGATCATCGCCTCTGCCTCGCGCCGCGACGCAACGCCCGCGCGGGCCAGAACCTTGGCAATCCGTGCGCTCTCCGGGGCTGTCTCGGTCATGGGGCTTTGCTCCTTGGGGTCACGGTCTGGGGCTTGAGCCTATGGCTCCACTCGGGGTTCAGGGCCGCCAGCGCAGGAAATTGGCGATGATCCGCAATCCGGTGGCCTGCGACTTTTCGGGGTGAAACTGTGTGCCGATGATCGTGTCGCGTGCCACGATCGCCGTGACCGGGCCTGCGTAATCGACATGGGCCAGCAAATGCGCCGGGTCTGCGACATGCATCTGATAGGAGTGGACAAAATAGGCATGGTCCCCGCTCTTGACCCCGTCAAGCACCGGATGGGTGCGGTCAATCACCAGATCATTCCACCCCATATGCGGCACTTTCAGGCCCGGGTCAGCAGGCGCGATACGCTCCACCGATCCGCCGATCCAGTCCAGCCCCGCGACCTGTTCATATTCGCGCCCGACCGTGGCCAGCATCTGCATCCCGACACAGATCCCCATGAACGGCACGGCGCGGTGCAGCACGGCGTCATCGAGCGCTGCGCGCATGTCATCCACTGCGTCGAGCGCCCGCCGGCAGGCGGGAAAAGCGCCGTCACCGGGCAGCACGATGCGATCTGCGCGCGCCACATCATCAGGGCAGGTCGTGACCCGCACTGTGCCGCCGCCCACCTCGTTGGCCATGCGCTGAAAGGCTTTTTCCGCAGAATGCAGATTGCCGCTGTCGTAATCGACCAGAACCGTCAGCACGTCAGAGCGCCCCCTTGGTGGACGGGATGGCATCGGCCTTGCGCGCATCCTGCTCCACCGCCTCGCGCAGGGCCCGCGCCACGGCCTTGAAGACCGCTTCGGCGATATGGTGACTGTTGATCCCGTGGATCTGATCGATATGCAGCGTGATGCCGCCATGGCTGGCCAGCGCCTGAAAAAACTCGCGCACCAGCTCTGTGTCGAAATTGCCGATCTTGGCGGTTGGAAAATCGACATTCCAGACCAGATAGGGCCGCCCCGACAGATCGAGCGCGCAGCGGATCTGCGCGTCATCCATGGGCAGATGGCAGGCCCCGTAGCGCCGGATCCCGCGCTTGTCGCCAAGCGCCTGCACCAGCGCCTGACCAAGCGCAATGCCGCAATCCTCGACGGTGTGGTGATCATCGATATGCAGATCGCCCGTGGCGCGGATCTCGATGTCGATCAACGAATGACGCGCAAGCTGATCAAGCATATGATCGAAAAAACCGACCCCCGTATGGCAGGCATAGACCCCGGACCCATCGAGGTTCACCTGAAGCGAAATATCTGTTTCGGCGGTCTTGTGGGTGATACTGGCCTTGCGCATGGGGCAGTCTTCCTTTTTGCGTTGCGCGCAGATCTATAGGCGCTTGCGTCGCGCGGGGGAAGGGGGCAATCTTGGGCAAGAAACGGGTCAAGGGCAGGACATGACGATACATATCGGGGCAAAACCCGGCGAGATTGCCGAAACCGTGCTGATGCCGGGTGATCCGTTGCGGGCGAAATGGGCGGCGGAGAAATTTCTGGAAGATGCGGTCTGCGTCAATCAGGTACGCGGGATGCTGGGCTATACCGGAACTTTTCGCGGCGCGAGGGTCACAATCCACGGCTCTGGCATGGGGATGGCATCGCTGTCGATCTATGCCAATGAGCTGATCCGTGATTACGGCGCAAGAACCCTGATCCGGGTCGGCTCGGCCGGGGCGATGCAGCCGGAAATCGGTCTGCGCGACATCGTGCTGGCGCAATGCTGCACGACGATTACGACCCCATCGCGCGGGTTTTTCCGCGATGTGAATTTCGCGCCCTGTGCGGATTATGGCCTGTTATCTGCCGCGCATCGCGCTGCGACAGGGCAGGGGGTGCGCGTGCATGTCGGCAATATCTATTCCTCGGATGTTTTCTATGACGAGCGGCCCGATCTGAACGAGACCATGCAGCGCCATGGCGTGCTCTGCGTCGAGATGGAAGCCGCCGAACTCTACACTGTCGCCGCCCGTCACCGTGCGCGGGCGCTTGCGGTGCTGACCATATCCGACCACCTGCTGACCCATGACTCGCTCCCCTCGCAAGATCGCGAGCAAAGTTTCGGCGAGATGATCAAAATCGCATTGGAGGCCGCCTTTGACACTTAAGTTCAAATTTCTCGAAGGTGTCGATGACACGGCCGCGCAACGTGACATCCTCATGGAGAAGCACAAGGCGCTGTCCAATAACATGATCGCGCTCAAGGCGCGGCATGAAGCCGCACTGCGCGAGATCAGCTTCCTGCGCGAGTGGATCGCTGCGCTGGAAAGCGACGCGCCGCTGCCGCCCATCCAGACGGGCTTTCCGCAGCATTATATCCTGCCCGCAGCGCCGCGCACGCCCCTGACCTTCTGGAAGACCGCACGCGAAAAACTGCTCTGGAGTGGCTTGTCTGCCGAACAGGCGCTGCATCTGGAACTGACCTGTCTGATCCGCCTGGCCAAGGGCGAGAACGCTGCGCATTTTCCGCGCGTTCTGAAACTGGACCTGCTCAAGAAGCGCTTTGAGCTGACCGATCAGGGCCCCAGCCTGAAAGAGCGGCAAAAGACTGGAAAAAAGGTTGCTGTTCGTGACGCAGATCAGCAAATCGCGACCATCATCGCAGCGCTGAAAGAAGCGAAGATCACCTATCTTGACATGCATCCTGACGGCAAGAACCTCTGTGTTCAGGATGACGGGCATCTATCGCTGATCGATTTCGACATCACCGCGATCGATGGGCTGCCCCAAAGCGGATTGCTTGCCGAGAAGCTCAAGACCTTCGACGAGAACGGCGGATATGACGCGCTGGCCCAACAAATGCGCGAGATTATCGCCCGTTTGTGCTGAGAGAGCGCTTGCATCCCGGCGCAGTGCAAGCTAAGGGGCTGCTACTTCACAGGCAGAGGTCGGGCAATGGGACAGACAGCCCCCATCGGTCCACCGGTTGAGGCAACATGCCTTGAAACCCTCTGCTCAGGCGCAAACCGGAAAGGAACTCGATATGGCGCTTCCTGATTTCACGCTGCGTCAGCTTTTGGAAGCTGGCGTTCACTTCGGCCACCAGACTCAGCGCTGGAACCCGCGCATGGCCCCGTATATCTACGGCGAGCGCAACGGCATCCACATTTTCGACCTGACGCAAACCCTCCCAATGCTGGACGCGGCGCTGAACGTCGTGCGCGAAACGGTCGCCAAAGGCGGGCGCGTCCTGTTCGTCGGCACCAAGCGCCAGGCGTCCAAGTCGATCGCTGAAGCCGCAGAGCGTTCCGCGCAATATTACATGAACCACCGCTGGCTCGGTGGCACGTTGACCAACTGGAAAACCGTGTCGCAGTCGATCCAGCGTCTGAAATCCATCGACGAGCAGCTGGCCAGCGGTGCCGAAGGCCTGACCAAGAAAGAGCGTCTGGGCATGGAACGTGAGCAGGCCAAATTGCAGGCCACGCTGGGCGGCATCCGTGACATGGGCGGTCTGCCGAGCCTCCTGTTCGTGATCGATGTAAACAAGGAAGATCTCGCCATTGCCGAAGCCAAGAAGCTCGGTATCCCGGTGGTGGCCGTGGTGGATACGAACTGCCCGCCTGAAGGCGTGGATTACATGATCCCTGGCAATGACGATGCAGCCCGCGCCATCGCACTCTATTGCGATCTGATCTCGCGCGCGGCGCTGGACGGGATGAGCGCGCAGATGGGTGCGGCTGGCTATGACATTGGTGCGCTTGAAGACGCACCTGTGGAAGAGGTGTTGGCGGAAGCGGCATCAGAGATCGCAAGCGCCTGAAGCGCCGTTTGACATGATGATGTGACAGGGACCGCTCAAAGTGCCCCTGTCACTTTTGATTTTGCAGGAGAAATAACCATGACAATCACCGCTGCAATGGTGAAGGAACTGCGCGAGTCGACTGGCGCAGGCATGATGGACGCGAAAAAAGCGCTGACAGAGAACAATGGCGACATGGAAGCAGCGGTTGATTGGCTGCGCACCAAGGGCCTGGCCAAAGCGGCCAAGAAAGCCGACCGCGTCGCAGCTGAAGGTCTGGTCGGTGTCGCTGTCGAGGGGGGCAAAGGGGTCGCCGTCGAAATCAATTCCGAGACAGATTTCGTGGCCAAGAACGCTGAGTTTCAAGGCATGGTGGCACAGATTACCACCGCAGCGCTTGGGGTCAGTGACCTCGCAGGTCTGAAAGCTGCGGAAGTCGGTGGCAAGCCGGTCGACACAGTGCTGACCGATGCGATTGCCAAGATTGGCGAAAACATGACACTCCGGCGCATGGACTCTGTAGAAGGCGATACTGTCGCTTCCTATGTCCACAATGCCGCAGGCGAAGGCATGGGGCGGATCGGCGTTCTGGTTGCGCTGAAGGGCACTGATAGCGGCATCGGCAAGCAGATCGCGATGCATATCGCAGCATCCAGCCCGCTGGCACTGGATGAAGCGGCTCTTGATCCTGCCTTGGTTGAACGCGAGCGCGCAGTTCAGACGCAAAAAGCGCTGGAAGAAAACGCCGCGGCAGCCAAACCGAAGCCGGAAGCCGTGATCACGAACAACATCATTCCCGGTCGCATGAAGAAGTACCTGGAAGAGAATACGCTGGTAAACCAGAAATTCGTGATGAACCCCGATATCACTGTCGCGCAGGCGGCCAAGGATGCGGGTGTCGAGATCGTTGCATTCGTGCGCATGGGCGTTGGCGAAGGTATCGAGAAGAAAGAAGAAGATTTTGCAGCTGAAGTTGCGAAGCTCAACAGTTGAGCTTGCGTCAACGCTAAGCCTGACAGCGGCGCCCCTGTGGCGCCGTTTTGCATGTGCATGACCTTGCGCTCAGCCATGACGAGCCAGGTTGGCCTGCCTGATCTGCGCCCCGGCTTCGTCATAAACGAACGGGAGGAAAGTGTAGCGCGTGCCGCGTGTTACAGGTGAGACTGCGTGCAACAATCCGCACCCGAAAACCACGGCCCCACCGGCAGGGGCCTTGATCCCCTCCGGTCCGTATTCGGGAAAAGATACGACACCACCATCAAAATCGTCATTCAGATTGATGGAAATCGCAAAGCGACGATGGGCGGTTCCGGGGGTCGTATTGTCGCGATGTGGTGCAAAATGGCCCACATCATTCGCGCTGTAGCTACCAACCAGATACCGCTCCATCCGTGTTGCCGCGATGCCAAACGCCTTTTGCAATTCGGGTAAGACGGCAGTGCGGATGCGCCCCTGTATGCGCGCAATGAGCGCTGCATCGGTGATCAGATAGTCCCTGCGGCGTTTGAAGTCCGTGTCATGGACCCCGATTGTCCTGCCGTTGACACAGCGCATGACCCCACTCATGGTGCGGGTATCACGCCTGTGGCTGGCGATCAGGGTCGCGCAAAGCTCGGCGGAAAAGACCCGCGGCAATGTCAGGATCGGGGGCTGGACGGGCCGGTTTCCGAATGACGCCTGCGCGGGCTGAGCTGCAAGATGCGCCATGGCGTTTTCGAGATCCGCAGAGGTCTTGAGACGTGTAGCCTCGACCAACCGCGACATGGGATCGAACAGCATGACCTGTTGGCGAAAGTGGCGTGCGTCACCGTCCGATTTGGGAAAGACCCCGAAGCGCTTGCTGACCATATGATCAACATCAAAAAGCGCTATCCGTGAAAGTGGGGCGGGCAGGGGGCAGGGGTTTCCGGGGATGATCAGGGCAACATATGCGTGTGTCGGCAGTCCATGTGCCACGACATCACACAAGCGCTCGATCATGCTAAGGTCAGTTGGGAGCAGAAAAACCATCGCCAGTGCTTTGCCCCCAAAGCAATCCGTCCAGCGCTCTGCGCCCGCCGCATCACGCAGTCTGGTAACGGGCATGCTATCCCCCGGCGACATTAGAGTATATCGCACCATCCCTCCTGCTGGTCTCGACTGTTGCGCTCGCATGATTACAGCAAAATCTGAAATCATGCTTAACAACGACGCAAACAGTGCCTTGCAACTCCGCATCGCCCTGTCGCGCAAGGGAACGCGGTTATTGCGGGGCTACCTGCCTCAGCTCAGGCGGAGCTTTGTCTCGCATCGCGGAGCGTCCATACACTTGCGCGTAACCTCCGGAGCGAGCTTGTGCATTGCGTCAAACTGCGTCAGGAAAACAGAGCCCGCCATCATGTCGATCAAATGACTGCGCTCAAGCTGATCCATGACTGGGCCTTTGACCTCTGAAAGATGGAAGGCAACGCCCGCCGCGTTCAGCCGATCGTTGATAGCTTCCAGGCTTTCCAGTGCTGAAGCGTCAATGTAATTGACAGCGGTGCATTGCAAGACGACATGCTGCAGATCCGGCAACTCGTGTATTGCCCGCGTGATCCGATCCTCCAGCGCACGCGCATTCGGAAAATAGAGCGATTCATCCACCCGGATCGAGAACACGCTCGGATCCGTAACAACATCATGCCGCTCGACATTGCGAAAATGCTCGGTACCGGGAACCTGCCCAACCACAGCCATATGCGGGCGCGAGGTCCGATACAGAAACAAGACTAGCGACAAGCCAACCCCAGCCATGAGGCCCTGTTCCACCCCGATCAGAAGCGTCACGCCCATGGTTGCGGCCATCGCAGCGCCATCTGCGCGCGAATATGCCCATGTGCGGGGCAGGGTCCGGAAATCAAGAAGCGAGATCACAGCAACGATGATAATCGCCGCCAGCGTGGCCGAGGGCAGATAGTACATCAGCGGCGTCAGCGCGATCACGGCAAATCCGATCATTAAGGCTGTCATCGCGCCAGCTGCAGGAGTTGCCGCGCCGGCGTCATAATTGACGATTGAGCGTGACAGCCCGCCCGTCACCGGCATGGCATTGCTGACACCGGCACCGAGATTGGCGAGGCCCAGCGCGATCAGTTCGCGGTCTGGGTCAATGGACTGGCGTTTCTTGGCCGCCAATGTCTGCGCGATCGACATGGATTCGACATATCCGACAATCGCGATCATCAGGGCAGGGATGAGCAGAAGCTGGATCAGGGACAAGTCGAACTCCGGCAGTCCGATGGGCGGCAGGCCCCGCGGAATATCGCCGACAATAGCGACGCCGCGTTGATCGAGGCCAAGCAGCCAGACACTTGCCGTCGATGCCACGACCGCGATCAAGAGTGCCGTCTTGCCCAGCAACTTTGCCATCGCCCCTGAAAATCCCATCTGCATCAGCACCTTGGAAAGTCCACTGCGCGACCACAAGAGAAAAGCGAGAACCGAAGCGGACAGTATGACAGTCAGGACAGAAAGACTGGAGATATTCGCGATCAGCGACGGGATAATCTCGGGGAGAGTTTTGCCACGAATGTCTGTGCCCAGAAGATGACGCAGCTGGCTCGCGGCAATCAACAGCCCGGCGGCGGTTATGAACCCGGAAATGACCGGATGGCTTAGGAAGTTGGCGAGGAAACCCAATCGAAAGACACCCATCGCAAGCATGATGACGCCGGAGATCAGCGCGATCCACAAAGCCGCAAGATGAAACCCCTGTGCACCGATCTCGGAGACAGTTCCTGCCGCAGTGGCCGTCATCAAGGCGACCACGGCGACCGGACCTACGGCCAGCGCAGGAGAAGACCCGATCAGTGCATAAAGGATCAAGGGCAGCATTGCTCCATAGAGACCCGCCTGAGGGGGAAGGCCTGCGAGCATTGCATAGGCCATGCCTTGCGGGATCAGCATGATCGTGACCACCAGAGCCGCGATCAGGTCGTTATTGAACGTGTCGCGCCCGTAGGTTCTGGCCCAGCTGAGGAAAGGGAGAAACGTCGCAAGCATTGGGGGACAACCTATCGAAGGGGGCACGCGCGAAGATGCGTGCGAGCACAAATCCTGAGCGTTAGATAGGCGTAACAACTACGGATTGCAAGACGTGAATATGTTTTGGTACTTGTAGTGACACAAACCGTCCAGTCGTCAAACAATCAGTGCGACAATGCGGGTTTTGAGAAAGATATCTTCAGGCAAACCTGAGTAGGCTATTGATCCTAACCCCCGCTACTGAGGCGATTTATGGTGTCGGCGAGGCGCGCGACACGGTCGCGGGTAGAGTTGATCTTGTCATTGACCCGTTCTGCCGCCTCGCGTGCGCGCTCGGCCAGAACACGCACTTCTGACGCAACCACAGCAAAACCGCGTCCAGCATCCCCTGCGCGCGCGGCTTCCACGGAAGCATTCAGTGCCAGAAGATTGGTTTGGCGGGCGATTGTATCGATGGTCTCGACCACATCAGAGATCTCCTTGCTGGACTGGGTCACATCATGAACAGCATCATTGGTATCACGCACAGCCAGGGCGCGCGATGTAATGTCGGACCCGTACATCAGGATTTTCTGGGTAACACCTGACAGATCCTTGAGGGTCAGGAAATAGGCATCCAAGATCGCCTCGCCGGAGTCCCGGGTCATGATCGTCACTTCGCAGCGCTTCTCGCCAGTCGTTTGTAGCTCGGCCAAGGCTTCGGCGCTGATCAGCTCTTTCAGGGCCGGTAGCTTCTGATCACCGAGCATTTTGCGTAAAAATTTGTTGTCATTCAACGCGTATCCGTCGGCCGTCCACTCTGCGATTGCAGCACTTTGCGAGATCGCTTCCAGCTTCCGGGCGAATTCCAGCGATGCGGATTTTGTCTCTGTGATATTCGCCTGAACCGAAATGAACTTTTCGATCCGACCGCTCTGGTCGCGCACCGGGTTGATGGCGAGTGAGATCCAATAGGGCGTATTTTTGCGGTCGTAGTTCAGAATCTCCTCGTAGAAAGGGATCCCTTCAGAGAGAGCCTTGCGGATTCGCTTCACTGTGGCTGGATCAGTCTCCGGCCCCTGCAAAAACTCACCCGGCTTCCGGCCTAGCACTTCCTGCATCGCGTAGCCCGTCAACCGGGTGAAACCAGAGTTTACATAAACCAGGCGGCCTGCGGCATCGGTGATCAATACGGAGTTGTCGGTTTCATCGGCAACAAGTGACAACAACCTGATATGTTCTCGCCGTGCCACTTCTTCGGTGATATCGCGCAAGAAAGCTGTATAGGTGATCGTCCCGTCATCGCGGGGGATCTTCGACAGCGAAAGGCTTGCCCAGCGTTTTTCGCCATTTTTGCGGTCAAATTCTACCTCGCGCGATGTCCCGACGATCTTGTTGACGCCAGTGGTCCGGTTGCGGTTCACCAAGTCGTCATGATGCGCGCGGTGGCGCAGCGGGACGAGCATATCGACATTGTGACCGAGCACCTCTTCCGCGCTAAATCCCCATAAACGTTCTGCAGCAGGGTTGAAGAAGACAACTTTGTTGTTGGCATCAATTTCGACCACCGCATCAAGCGCTTGTTCCAGCGTTTCACGCAGGCGTTTCTCAGCAGCCTTGATCGCGGAAATATCCTTGAGGAATGCTGTGTAGCAAATGCCTTCCATTGTGGTGACTTTGGAAAGTGTCAGTCCGACCCGGCATTCACTGCCATCTGCACGCTCGATCGTGACTTCGCGCATTTTGCCGACGATGCGGTTTTCACCCGTCGTTCGGTTGCGATTGACCATGTCATCATGCTGGTGGCGCATGAATTGCGGGACAAGTTCCTTGACATTTCGTCCAAGGATCTTGTCACGGGGGATCTGCCAGAGCTCTTCAGCTGCGCGATTGAAAAACGTCACATTGTTCTGCGTGTCGATCGACACGACAGCGTCAATGGCTTGCTCCAGAACATCATCCGTCAGCGATTGCTTCGGAACCTCCAGGGTCACCAGATTGGCTGTCTTGTCGTCAATCTGCATGCGGTGGCGCATCTGGACGGGGGGGACCGGACCTTTGTGCCCGCGCAGATTTTCCTGTGTCAGAAGCGAGTCGAGCCGTGCACCGATAATGTCCGGACCCCATTTTCCGATGAGGTCACTAAAGGCTGCATTCGATGCAAGCACGACGTCATGTTCGTCCACCAGCACTGCCGCCTTGGCAATTGTGTCAAGGAAGTTCAGATCGCTGACAGGTTTTTTAGAAGCAGGTGTCCAGAACCGCATTGGAGTCCAACTTTCACGCTATATTGCCACGTGAGAGGTGTAAGACCCATGTCTTAATACAAGTTTGACAGCGCCACAGATATAAATCCCATAATCAGTATTATGTTAATAAAGTTGCCTTGCGGCAGAAACCGCAAATCGCTATCCAGCGGACATCTCCACGACCAAGGATGTCTGACACATGATCCCGCGCTATTCCCGTCCAGAAATGGTTGCTATCTGGTCCCCCGAGACGAAATTCCGTATCTGGTTCGAGATCGAGGCACATGCATGCGATGCTCAAGCGCAGCTCGGAGTTATCCCGGCTGACAGCGCTGCTGCGGTCTGGAAAGCCAAGGATGTCGAATTCGATGTCGCCAGAATCGACGAGATCGAGGCTGTCACCAAACACGACGTCATCGCATTCCTGACGCATCTTGCAGAGATCATCGGCAACGAAGACGCGCGATTTGTGCACCAGGGCATGACCAGTTCCGATGTGCTTGATACGACGTTCAATATGCAGCTTGTGCGCGCGACAGATCTGTTGCTTGCCGATATCGATGGCCTGCTTGGCGCCCTCAAGCGGCGTGCCATGGAACATAAATTCACCATCCGTATGGGCCGTAGCCACGGGATTCATGCCGAACCCACCACGATGGGCCTGACGCTTGCGCGCTTCTACGCCGAGATGAAACGGAATCGCGACCGTCTGCTGGCTGCGAGAGACGAGATCTCCACGGGTGCGATCTCTGGTGCAGTCGGTACATTCGCCAATATTGACCCGTCCGTTGAAGCCCATGTCTGTGCCCAATTGGGGTTGAAGCCAGAGCCGATCAGCACGCAGGTCATCCCACGTGATCGGCATGCCATGTTCTTCGCGACGCTTGGGGTGATCGCTTCCTCCATAGAAAATATCGCGATCGAGATTCGCCATATGCAGAGAACAGAAGTTCTTGAAGCGGAAGAGTTTTTCTCAAAGGGGCAAAAGGGCTCCAGTGCGATGCCGCATAAGCGCAATCCGGTGCTGACGGAGAACCTGACCGGGCTGGCGCGTCTGGTCCGCATGGCGGTTATTCCAGCAATGGAGAATGTGGCGCTCTGGCATGAGCGCGATATTTCTCACAGCTCAGTGGAGCGGATGATCGGGCCGGATGCGACAGTGACGCTGGATTTTGCGCTGGCGCGGCTGACCAATGTGATCGACAAGCTGGTGGTTTACCCCGACAACATGATCACCAACATGAACAAGTTTCGCGGCCTTATCCATTCGCAGCGCGTTCTTCTGGCACTGACACAGGCCGGCGTCACGCGGGAGGACAGCTATATGCTGGTCCAGCGCAATGCGATGAAGGTCTGGGAGCAAGGCTGCGATTTCCTTGAGGAATTGCTCGCTGATCCCGATGTTCGCGCGGCGTTGTCCGAGGAACAGATCCGCTCAAAATTTGATCTCGACTACCACACGAAACATGTCGAGACGATTTTTGCGCGCGTTTTTGACTGAAAATGACAAAACGCGGCTTGATTGCGACAGAATCGTGCTATGGTTCTTTCTATAGCGGAAGGAGATAGTTTGATGAAACTGAAGATTGCGCTGACAGCCCTCGCGCTGACCCTTAGCCCGGCGATCGCTGCTGCGATGTGTTCCAGCATGAAGCCTGCACAAACCGCGTCTGCTTGTGCGGATAGCCAGGTGTTTGATGCAGACAGCCAGACCTGTGTGGAGCCGATGAGCAGCTGACGCACGAACGTGTTCTGAAAAAGCGCGCCTGGCATCTGCTGCGGCGCGCTTTTTGCTGTCTGCGCCAGACAGATAAACCATTTCTTGAAGCTTTTGGCAGATCGTCCAGTTCAACGAATGACATGTCAGGGGCGCGGGATGGTTTCCATGGATAACCAGCTTATGGTCAGCAATTTTGGCGGAGATGATGGCTTTGGCACGGGGCTTCCGGACAATGCCAGATTTCCGTCTGCCTTGAGTAGTATTTCGACAGGGAATGCGGATACGAGCCATCTGACTGGGGCCCAGAAGGCGGCAATCATCGTGCGACTGCTTGTCGCTGAAGGAGTCGATACACCGATTTCCAGCCTGCCGGAGCATTTGCAGGCGCTGCTGACCCAGACTTTGGGGACAATGGGCCTGATTGACCGCAAGACGATGTGCGCCGTCGTCGATGAATTTGTCGAAATCCTGGATCAGATTGGATTGTCCTTCCCCGACGGTCTTGATGCTGCGCTTGAGCTTCTTGATGGCAGGCTTGATGCAGGTGCAACCCAGCGCTTACGGGCACTCGCCAGGGGCGCTGGCCAGAATGATGCCTGGAGCGTGCTTGAGAATGCGGATATTGAAGAGTTGCAGCAGCTGATCGCGCAGGAATCGCTTGTGGTGGGGGCGGTACTGCTGTCGAAGCTCAGCACGGACAAGGCCGCAAAGCTTCTCATGAAGCTGCCTTCCGACCAGGCGAAGGCGCTGGCCATTGCGGTGGCACATACCGAAACTGTCGCGCCCGATACCGTGGCGCGTGTTGGCGCAACGCTGGCAGAACAGATCAGCTGCAAACCCGCGCGGGCTTTCGCACTGCCGCCCGCGAAACGCATGGGCGAAATCCTTAACGCATCGCCCGCCTCCGCGCGCGATCAGTTGCTGCGCGAACTGGATGCGGCCGATAAGGACTATGCCAACGGCATCCGCAAATCGATTTTCACCTATCAGGATATTCCCGCGCGTCTTTCGGAGCGCGATGTGCCGACCTTGATGCGTGAACTGACAAATGAAGACCTGATGCTGATCCTCGCTGCGGGGAAAGCCGAAGATACAAATACCAATGAATTCCTGCTCGGAAATATGTCCAAGCGTCTTGCCGAATCTCTGCGCGAGGATTCGACCGCCCTACCCGCCCCGGATCAGGACAGCTATGAAGCGGCTCTCTCACGCATTGCAGGGACTGTGCGTCGGCTTGCGGATGACGGAACAATCAAGCTGCAGGTCACAAAAGACTAACGCGAGGCAAGCTGCTGGCTCCAAGTGCTGCGCGGTCATAGGACATCGTATCTCGCATGGGCGGCGAGTGCGACATATGATCAAAGCCGGAGTGAAACCACGCGGAACTTCGGCAGTTCGCGGCGCATGTTGCGGCCCTGCAGTTGCTGGTCCATCTCGGTGGGCACTGATCTTTCGCACAATCCTGCCAGACACGCGGGCACGCCGACTGGTAGGGTTTGCTTCGATGAACCCTGTCGTGTCATCACGGCAAAGCTGTCAGCCCGACCTTGAAGCGCCCCATATTGTTGCGATACCCCATCGCCGACGCGATCAGTTTCGTCTGAGCCTCGGCGTCAAGCGTTCGGACCACCCGTCCCGGCGCCCCCATCACGAGAGAGCCGTCGGGGATTTCTTTGCCCTCGGTCACCAGCGCCCCTGCCCCGATCAGACATCCCCGCCCGATCCGTGCGCCATTGAGCACGGTCGCGCCCATCCCGATCAGCGATCCGTCGCCGATGGTGCAGCCATGCAGCATCGCCTTGTGTCCGATGGTACAATGCGCGCCAATGGTCAGGGGATAGCCCATATCCGTATGCAGAACGCAGTTTTCCTGAATATTGGTGCCCTCGCCGATCAAAAGCGGTTCATTGTCGCCTCGCAACACCGCTCCGAACCAGACCGAAACCCCCTCGCCCATGACAACGCGCCCGATGACATGTGCGCCCGGGGCCACCCAGAAATCGCCGTTGCTGGGCGGCACAGGGCTGTTATCACCCAAGGAATAGAGCATCACCCCTCCCCCAGCTTGCGCAGCCGCGCGATCAGCGCCGAGGTGTCCCAGCGACCACCGCCCATGTTCTGCACATCCTTGTAGAACTGGTCCACCAGTGCCGTCATCGGCAGCGCCGCACCGATTTGATCAGCCGCGTCCAGACAAATGCCCAGATCCTTGCGCATCCAGTCGACAGCAAAGCCGTGATTGAATTCGCCGTCGAGCATAGAGCCATGGCGATTGACCATCTGCCACGAGCCTGCAGCCCCCTGACTGATCACCTCGACCACCGTGCGCCCGTCCATCCCGGCTTTCTCGCCGAAATGCAGCGCCTCTGCCAGCCCTTGCAGCAGGCCCGCGATGCAGATCTGGTTCATCATCTTGGCCATCTGGCCCGCTCCGCTCTCGCCCATGCGCTTGCAGACGCGGGCATAGGCTGCCATGACTGGCTCCGCGCGGTCGAAATCGGCCTGCGCACCGCCGCACATGATCGACAGAACCCCGTTTTCGGCGCCGGCCTGCCCACCTGAGACCGGGGCATCGACAAAGCCGATCTCTTGCGTGCGCGCGACATCATGCAGCTCGCGCGTGACCTGCGCCGACACTGTCGTGTGATCGACGAAAATCGTCCCTTGCGACATCGCCGCGAAAGCACCATCCTCGCCCAGACAAACGCTACGCAGGTCATCATCATTGCCGACACAGGCAATCACGAACTCTGCGCCTTGCGCCGCCGCTTTCGGCGTGGTCCCGAACTGGCCGCCATGTTCCGCGACCCAGCTTTCGGCTTTGGATGCGGTGCGGTTATAGACGGAAACCTCATGTCCGGACCGCGCCAGATGCCCGGCCATCGGCCTACCCATCACCCCGAGGCCCAGAAACGCCACTTTCGCCATTACATCCCTCTCGAATTCTTGTGATTGCGCTTTGCACGCTTGGCTTATACCTATCAGCGACACATTCACCGTCAACACAAAGACCGCATCAGCCTCATGTTCACATTCTTTCGCTGGCTTCTGAGGATTTTCGCAGGGGTCGCGCTGCTGGGCGTGCTGTTCATGATCGGGGCCTACGCGTTTCTGGCGCGATCGCTGCCTAATTACTCCGAAAGCTTCGCACTTCGAGGCCTGAGCAGCGATGTGGAGATCGTGCGCAATACTCATAACGTGCCACATATTTTCGGCGAAACCGATGCGGATGTATTTTTCGGTCTGGGGTTTGCACATGCACAAGACCGGCTGTGGCAGATGCAGATGCTGCGCCGCACGGCACAAGGGCGGTTGTCGGAAATGTTCGGGCGCAGGACACTGCGCGTCGATGAACTGATGCGCAGGCTCGATCTCTACGGGCTGGCACGCAGTTCGGTTGCAGCGCAGGATCCGGAAACTCAGGCGGCACTTACGGCCTATGCCGAAGGCGTCAATGCCTGGCTGCGACTGACAAATGAACGCGCGCGCGGACGCGGTGCGCCGGAGTTTTTCCTGGTTTCGGCTGAGATGCCGCTTTGGCAGGCAACCGATTCCCTCGCGATCCTGAAACTGATGGCGCTGCAGACGAACAGCGCCATAGCGCGTGAAGTGCTGCGTGCCCGCGTCTCGCTGGCTGTGCCGCCTGAGCGGTTGCGCGATCTGATGCCGGATGCCCCCGGTTCCGGAGTTGCAGCTTTGCCGGGCTATGCGAGTCTCTTTCCCGATCTGCAGCCGGATCTGCAATTCGCACATCGGCGCGACCCGCTTGATCCGGTCGCTCCGCTGGCCCTTTCAGGGGCCTCCAACAGCTTCGCTGCGGCGCCGTCACGCGCGGCCGGTGACGGGGCCATTCTTGCCAATGATCCGCATCTGGAACTGACCGCCCCTTCGCTGATGTATCTGGCACGGCTGGAATTGCAGAGCGGCGGCGTCATCGGCGCCAGCATACCCGGTGTGCCCGCGATCCTCTCGGGCCGGACCGAGGCTCTCGGCTGGGGGATCACGTCATCCTATCTTGATGATGCCGATATCTTCATCGAAGAGCTGAATCCTGAGGATCCACTGCAATATCGCAGTCTCGATGGCTGGGCTGAATTCGAGACGCGCGGCTCGATCATCCGTATCAAGGATGAAGACCCGATCACCCTGACACTGCGCTGGTCGGCAAACGGTCCGGTGCTGTCGGGCGCATTGTTCGATCTTGGCACGATTACGCCGCCTGGCCACGTCGCGACGGTCAGTTGGACCGCGCTTGACCCCGCCGACACAACCTTGTCCGCAGCGCATCGCCTGATGCGCGCGCAGACCATCGAGGATGCACTGGAGGCAGGCGAGCAATTCGTAGCCCCGTCGCAAACACTGATGTTGGCCTCCCGAGACCGCATTGCGATGCAGGTGCTGGGTCGAATGCCGCGCCGCGATGCCAACCATGAAACGCAAGGCCGCATGCCATCGCCCGGCTGGCGCGCCGAAAACCGCTGGCTGGGCACCCTGCCCTATTCAGCCAATCCGCGCTTTGTGGACCCTGAAAACGGGATCCTCGGCAATACCAATAACAAGATCCTCGAGCGTCCCTTTCCGCTCCATGTCAGCCATGACTGGGGCGACACGCAAAGGATCGAGCGTTTTGCACATCTGATGCGCGCGCGATCGGTCCACACGCGCGACAGTTTCATCGAGGCGCAACTCGATACGGTCAGCCCTGCCGCGCGCCTGCAATTGCCGCTGGTGGCAGCGGATCTGTGGTTCTCGGGCGAGGCCGCACCCGCAGGCACCCGCGCCCATCTGCGCCAACGCGCGCTGCGTCTGCTGGCGGATTGGAACGGAGAGATGAACGAGCATCTGCCCGAGCCACTGATCTATGCGGCCTGGATGCGCGAGTTGAAGTCGCGGCTGATCCGCGATGAACTGGGCCCGCTTGCAGATGCGTTCACCCATGTCGATCCGATCTTTATCGAGCGGGTGTTTCGCGACACGGACGGGGCCAGCGAGTGGTGCAATATCGTGCAATCCTCGGTGCGCGAAAATTGCACGGATATTGCGATTTCCGCCCTCGATGAAGCGCTCTTGCGCCTGACCGAGCGCTATGGCGATACTGTGGAAAGCTGGCGCTGGGGCGATGCCCACATGGCAACGCATCGTCATTCCGTGCTGGGCGAAGTGCCACTTCTGCGGCATTTCGTGAATATTCGGCAATCGACATCAGGCGGGGATCATACGCTCAATCGCGGTCGCACCTCCGGGATTGATCCGGAGCCTTTTGCGAATGTCCATGGTGCGGTCTATCGCGGCGTCTATGATTTCGCAGATCCCGAAAGCTCGGTTTTCATCCTGTCCACGGGCCAATCCGGCCATCCATTGTCACGCCATTACGACGACCTCGGCGATCTATGGCGACGCGGCGAGTATATTCCCATGACCCTCGACCCCGAACTGGCGCGCGGAGGAGCTGTGGGCATCACCCGACTGCGCCCAGTCGGCGAATGATCCTGCCGTTGCAAACCGGTCACATGTGTCGCGTATTTGATAACCTTCCGTAAGGAAATCTATGACACGCTGCGCTGATTTGGTCCTACCGTAGCGCTATGAAACCTGCGGAAAGAAGGAGGAGATTTCCGTGCGCAAAATTCTTGCATCCGGGCTGATGATACTTGTCGCAAGCCCCGCTGTGTCAGGTGGCATCGAACGCAACCCGCAATCCATGGCGATCCTGTTCCAGGAAGGAGACTACCTTGAACTTGGGGCGACATATGGGCGACCGCGTGTCAGTGGGACACTTGGGCCGCTCTTCGGCGGAGGGGCGACAGGAAACATCGCCCGCCGGTTCTACAGCGGATCGCTTTCTTTCAAGGGCAACATCAACGAACAACTTTCATATGCGCTGATCCTTGATGAGCCCTTCGGTGCCGATACGCTGTATCCAAGTGGATCGGCCTTGGCTGGGTCAGTCGGCAAGGTCAATAATACAACTCTGACAGGGGTAATGCGCTACAAATTCGGCAACGGTTTCAGCGCGCATGCTGGCTTGAGGTCATCCTGGACGAGCGGTGAAGTTTCATTGCCGTTTTTTGGTGAATATACCATGTCCACCAACACAGATCAGGCATGGGGCTACCTTATCGGTGCTGCTTATGAAATGCCGGAGATCGCTTTACGTGTCGCGCTGACTTATAACTCAAAAATCAAACATAGTTTTACGGCGAACGAGAGCTTTTCACAGACTCCGACAAGCTTTGATACAAATTTACCTCAATCGGTTAATCTCGAATTTCAGACAGGCGTAGCTGAAGATACGTTGGTCTTTGGCTCTGTTCGTTGGGTGAACTGGAAAGATTTCGAGATACAACCTCCCGTCTATGGGGCGAGCCCAGGTGTGACCAATCCGTTGGTAGAGTACGCGCGAAACTCAACCACGTACACGCTGGGCGTGGGCCGCCGGTTCGATGAAAACTGGTCCGGTTCGGTTTCTATCGCGCATGACACTGGCAATGGCGGCGTCACTGGCAACCTTGGCCCGGTCGGCAAACGCAATTCAATCGGCCTCGGCGTGTCCTACACGATGGATGCGATCACGATCAGCGGTGGCGTACAGTATTCGCGTCTTGGCGGCGTGAACACCGTTCAGCCAGTGGGCAGCACTTTCAGCGGCAACTCCGCTATCGGCGCAGGTATCCGCATCGGATATCGTTTCTGACTTAGATTTGATCTTAACGACTATGGCCCCGCCAGTCCCGCACTGGCAGGGCTTTTTCTTGCCCGCTTGACCATCTCGCGCCCACTCTCTACCCAAAGCACAGCAATTCAGGGACGCCCGCCATGCTCTATCCCACGGCCACAGACTGGCGCATCGCACCGCGCAAGAAGGTCATGCTTTTTGGCATGTCGGGCCTTGGCAAGACCCATCTGGCCAATCTTTTGCGCGGTGGCGGTGACTGGTTTCACTATTCGGTCGATTACCGGATCGGCACGCGCTACATGGGCGAATTCATTGCCGATAACTTCAAGTTCGAGGCGATGAAAGTCCCGCTGCTGCGCGAATTGCTGCTGACGGATTCGGTCTATATCAGCTCGAACATCACCTTCGATAACCTCGCGCCACTTTCGACCTATCTCGGCAAGCCAGGCGACCCGGACAAAGGCGGGCTGACGTTTGATACCTATATGCGCCGTCAGGACCAGCATCGCAGCGCGGAAATCGCGGCGCTCGCAGATACGGCGCATTTCATCGCGCGCGCCGAAGAGCTTTATGGCTACCGCAATTTCGTCTGCGACACTGGCGGCTCGATCTGCGAAGTCATTGATCCTGACAACCCGGAAGATCCGCTGATGGCAGAGCTGTCGCGCCATGTGCTCCCGATCTGGATCCGCGGCTCTGATGCGCATACGGCGGAACTAGTGCGCCGCTTCGACCGTGCGCCCAAGCCGATGTATTATCAGCCTGATTTCTTGCGTGACGCATGGGCGACCTACCAGCACGACACCGGGGCTTCCCCGGGGCTGGTCGACCCGGACGCCTTTGTGCGCTGGACCTATGCGCGCGCGCTTGCGCATCGCGCCCCGCGCTACGCCGCCATGGCGCGCAACTGGGGGATCAGCATCACTGCAGAAGATGTGGCCGGCATCCGCAGCCCTGATGATTTCAATGCGCTGATCGCCGCGCAGCTGCCAGACTGAAGAAGCGTCCCATGCCCATCAAACTGCCAGAAACCCTACCTGCTTTCGACGTGCTCACGCGCGAAGGCGTCATGGTGATGTCGGAAACCGCCGCTGCCCGGCAGGACATTCGCCCGCTGCGCATCGGGCTTCTGAACCTGATGCCGAAGAAAATCCAGACGGAGACCCAATTTGCCCGTCTGATCGGTGCCACGCCTTTGCAGATCGAACTGTCGCTGATCCGCATGTCCGAGCATGAAACCAAGAACACCGCAGCCGAGCATATGGCGGAATTCTATCGTCCCTTTTCCGAAGTGAAATCCGAACGCTTCGATGGGTTGATCATCACTGGTGCCCCTATCGAGCATCTCGACTATGCTGACGTCACCTATTGGGACGAGCTGACCGAGGTCTTTGACTGGACACAAAGCCATGTCCATCAGACGCTTGGGGTGTGCTGGGGCGGTATGGCAATGCTCTGGCATTTCCACGGTGTGCCCAAGCACATCCTGCCTGCCAAGGCCTTCGGGTGTTTCCGCCATCGCAACCTTGCACCCGCATCGCCCTATCTGCGCGGCTTCTCTGACGATGTGCTGATCCCGGTCAGTCGCTGGACCGAGTTGCGCCAGAGCGACATTGACAAGGTTGCGGGCTTGCACACGCTGATCGGCTCGGATGAGGTCGGCCCCTGTCTGATCGAAGACCCGGCACACCGCGCCTTGATGATCCTCAATCATTTCGAGTATGACAGCACGACGCTGAAAGAGGAATACGACCGCGACATCGAAGCAGGCCGGTCCATTCATGTGCCGCTGAATTACTATCCTGACGACGATCCGTCCAAACTTCCGCTCAATCGCTGGAGAAGTCATGCGCATCTTCTATATGGAAGCTGGATCAACCAGATATATCAGACCACACCTTATGACCTGTCTTGCATCGGCCAGTAAAGTCGCAGGAATTTTCCTGATCAGCACGATTTTCGTGTCCTGCTCGCCGCGGATGGAGGACCAGATGGCCCAAGCCGACACAGTGCCCGAAGGGGCCTTCATCGATCTGGCAGAGGGGCGGATTCATGCGGTCGTGCGCGGATCGGGGCCGGATCTGGTCATGATCCATGGGGCTAACGGCAATGCGCGCGATTTCAGCTTCGACCTGATGGACCGGATGAGCGCGGAATTTCGCGTGATCGCCCTTGATCGTCCGGGGTTCGGTTTCTCGGACGATTTCGGTGGCCCGGAAAGCCCGATTGTCCAGGCCGACATCTTGCGCCAGGCGGCAAGTGCGCTCGGGGCTGAGACGCCGATTGTGGTTGGACATTCCTATGGCGGTGCCGTCGCCCTTGCCTGGGCACTGCGCGCGCCTCAGGATGTGGCAGGTCTGACCCTGCTTGCCCCTGTGACCCATCCTTGGGACGAAAGCCTTGGTCTGTGGTACCAGATCAGCGCCTCCTGGCTTGGCCAGTATCTCGTTCTGCCACTGGTCGCAGCCCTTGCGCCGCGCAGTTCTGTGGAAAATACCTTGGCCGGGGTCTTCGCACCCGATGCTGTGCCAGAGGGGTATCTTGACCATCTCGGGGTGTCGCTGACGATGCGCCACGCACAGCTGGCGCTGAATGCCCGGCAGGTCAACAGCCTGAACGGCTATGTCGAAGCGATGGCGCCCGGATATCCTGCGCTGACAATGCCGATAGAAGTGCTGCATGGAACCGAAGACGAGACTGTGCTGCTGGATATCCACTCGGCCAAACTGGCTGCCCAAGTCGAGAGCGCGTCACTGACCGTCATGGAGGGCACTGGCCACATGCCCCATCACGCCCAGCCTGAAACAGTCGTCGACGCGATCCGACGCACCGCTCAGCGCGCCGGGATCCTGCAATAATCATGGTCTCGCGGAGCCGTCACGGGGCGCGCGCGCTGTTGGCGCGCCCCTTTGCGCTTACGCGTCCATTGCTTCCAACTCGTCAATGAAGCCTTCGATCATTGCGAGCCCCTTGTCCCAAAAGGCGGGGTCTGACGCGTCCAGCCCGAACGGCGCCAGCAACTCCTTGTGATGCTTGGAGCCGCCTGCTTTCAGCATGTCGAAATACTTCTCCTGAAAGCCCTCGGGCGCATCCTCATAGGCGGCGTAAAGCGCGTTCACCAGCCCGTCGCCAAAGGCATAGGCATAGACGTAGAAGGGGGAATGGACGAAATGCGGGATATAGGCCCAGAAGGTCTCATAGCCGTCCATATAGGTGAAAACCGGCCCGAGGCTCTCGGCCTGAACCGACATCCACAGCGCATTGATGTCTTCCGGCGTCAATTCACCCTCACGCCGCGCCGCATGCAGCTTGCACTCGAAGTCATAAAAGGCGATCTGGCGCACCACCGTGTTGATCATGTCCTCGACCTTGCCCGCCAGCAGAACCTTGCGTTCCTCTGTGCTCTTGGCATTGGCCAGCATCTGCCGGAATGTCAGCATCTCGCCAAAGACTGACGCGGTTTCAGCGAGCGTCAGCGGGGTCGAGGACAGCAATTCGCCCTGCCCGGCCGCCAGCCGCTGATGCACCCCATGGCCCAACTCATGCGCCAGCGTCATCACATCACGCGGTTTGCCCAGATAGTTCAGCATCACGAACGGATGCGCATCTGTGACTGTTGGATGCGCGAAAGCCCCCGGCGCCTTTCCCGGCTTCACAGCCGCGTCAGTCCAGCCTTGGGTGAAGAAGGGCTCGGCAAGCTCGGCAAGCTGCGGCGAGAAGCCCGCATAGGCGTCCAGAACGGTGCTGCGCGCCTCATCCCAACTGATCTTGCGCGGCGCTTCCATGGGCAGCGGCGCGTTGCGGTCCCAGACCTCCAGCGTTTCCAAGCCCAGCCATTTCGCCTTGAGTGCATAATAACGATGCGACAGCCGCGGATAGGCGGCGACAACCGCGTTGCGCAGGGCCTCGACCACTTCCGGCTCGACATGGTTCGACAAATGCCGCCCCATCTGGGGCGTGGGTATCTTGCGCCAGCGATCCTCGATCTCTTTTTCTTTCGCCAATGTGTTATGAACACGCGCGAAGAGCTTGATATTCTTTCCAAACACCTCCGCCAAGGCCCGTGCCCCGGCTTCGCGCTGTGCGCGGTCAGGGTCGGTCAGCAAGTTCAGGGTCGCTTCCAGACCAAGCGGTTCCGCTTCGCCCGACACGTCGAATTCCAGCCCAGCCATGGTTTCGTCAAATAATCTGTTCCATGCAGATGCCCCCACAACAGACTGATCGTGAAGGAATTTTTCCAGCTCATCGGAAAGCTGATAGGGGCGCATTGCGCGCATGCGCTCGAATACGGGCCGATAGCGCGCAAGCCCGGTATCTGCGTCAAAAAGCGCACTGAAACCCTTATCGTTTATACGATTCATCTCAAGCGAGAAAAATACCAGTGGCGTTGTGGCATTGGTCACGCGGTCCTGCGCATCGGACATGAATTTCGCACGTTCAGGATCGATGGTGTTCTGGTAATACCGCAGCCCGGCATAGGACATAAGCCGGCCTGCGATGATGTCGATCTTCTCATAGCGCTGCACACATTCGAGCATCCCTGACGCATCGACCTGCGCGAGCTTTCCCTCATAAGCCTCTGCAAAGGATATACATTCCTGCTCCAGCCACTTGAAGTCCCGCGTCAATTCGGGCGCATCCGGTGCGGAATAAAGCGCGCTGAAATCCCATTCGGGAAGGTCACCGAATTCGGTCTTGGTGCTGGATTGTTGATCAAGTGGCATGGCGTACTCCTGTCTGTTGACTGACAGTTAGGCCGCTCCAGCCACGCCCGCAAGGCTTCAATCCATTTCCTGAAACGGCCACGGTTTTGTGTCGGTCGCAATCGCCATATAGCGCGCAGCCTTGGCCACCCAGTCACCTACCATGCAACCAAAGTCGGCCAGCCTTCGATTAGGCTGGCGCTGATCCACCAGAATAATGATGAATTGCACAACGGCCACAAAAAACAGGACCGATTGCGCAAGCGAAACCATAGCGCCGATGATCAGTGTGAAGATGAGGCGCTTCCAGAGCGCCTCTTGGGGCTTGTCGGGGCTTGTCGTCGGTTGGTGGTCCTGAATTTCCGGCATGGCCTGTCTCCTGTCAGGGGGCGCTGATCTGCCCACCGCCCACCGCGGCCGCGACCCCCGTCGTCGTGGGGCAGGACGTCGGCAGGCCGCGCGCCACGCGCATGGCCAGATACCCGAAAGCCTGCGCCTCGATCATGTCGCCGTCAAGCCCGACCGCTTCGATCGGCGCGACAGGGGCGGGCAGATGTGCGCCAAGCCGCGCCATCAGGTCGTGATTATGCCGCCCGCCTCCACAGACCAGAACCTGCGCAGGCACTTGTGGCAGATGATCGAACCCCGCCGCGACCGAGGCCGCGACGCATTCGCTCAGTGTCGCCAGCGCATCTGATGTGTCCAGATGCGCAACCCGCGCACCCAGCCCCGGAAATTCGCGGTCGAGCGATTTAGGCGGCACGCGCAAGAAATAGCCCTCATCCAGAAAATCGCGCACGATCTCAAGGGCAGGCGTCCCGGCGGCGGCCTGCGCGCCGCCCTCATCTCGCGCAAGGCCAAGGCGCGTATGGCACAGATCATCCATCGGGGCATTGGCAGGCCCTGTGTCGAAAGCCAGCAGCGCGCCATGACGTTCTGGCGCATTATGGCGTGGGTCCACCCAGGTCAGATTGCCGACCCCCCCGAGGTTCAGGAAAACCAGCGGCGCATCGGCCCCGATATGGCGTGCCAGCGCAAAATGATAGAATGGCGCCAGCGGCGCGCCCTGGCCCCCCAGTTTCACGTCCGAATTACGGAAATCCCACACCACCGGCAGGCCGCAGACCAGCGCCAGCACATCGCCCGACCCCGCCTGATGCGTGCCGCGCCCGCGCGGGTCATGGGCGAGCGTCTGGCCGTGGAAACCGACGAGGTCGATGTCGTCAAACCGGGCAATGATTTCGGCATGGGCAGTCTCGACGATCTCGGCGGCCTCCTCGACACCCGGCGCATCGGGCCAAAGCCCCATGGCCGCACGCAACACCGCGCGTTCAGCTTCGGTGTAGGGGCGAAAGGCCGTAGGGCCGAACCCTGCGATCTGCTCGCCATCCGTGTCGATCACAGCGGCATCCACCCCGTCAAACGAGGTGCCCGACATCAGCCCCAGCACCCGTTTTGTCCCGCTTTTCAACATGGGCTTTCCCTTGCACCCTGACCCCGATATAGATCGCCCTATTCTGCCAGCCGGGACAAGCGAAAATGACCTATACCCCCAAATCGGATTTCATCCGCACGATGCAAGAGCGCGGCTTTCTTGCCGATTGCACGGATCTGCAGGGCCTTGATGAGGCCCTGATCAAAGGGGTTTTGCCTGCTTATATCGGCTATGATGCGACGGCGAAATCGCTGCATGTGGGGCATCTGTTGAATATCATGGTGCTGCGCTGGCTGCAAAAGACCGGCCATAAGCCGATCACGCTGATGGGCGGCGGCACGACCAAAGTGGGCGATCCGAGTTTCCGCTCTGAAGAGCGCCCGCTTTTGGATGCACAGGCGATTGAGAGCAATATTTCGGGCATGCAGCAGGTGTTTTCGAAATACCTCGCCTATGGCGCGGGACCGACGGATGCAATCATGCTCAACAATGCAGAATGGCTGGACGGGCTTAATTACCTCGATTTCCTGCGCGATGTGGGGCGGCATTTCTCGGTCAACCGGATGCTCAGCTTTGAATCGGTGAAGTCGCGGCTCGACCGTGAACAATCGCTGAGTTTTCTTGAATTCAATTACATGATCCTGCAAGCCTATGATTTCGTGGAAATCTACCGCCGCCACGGCTGCCTGTTGCAGATGGGCGGATCAGATCAGTGGGGCAATATCGTCAATGGAATAGATCTGGCCCGCCGGATTGCGGATGCAGAGATTTTCGGGCTGACGACACCACTTCTGACCACATCGGACGGGCGCAAGATGGGAAAGAGCCAGGGCGGCGCGATCTGGTTGAATGCCGATATGCTCTCACCCTATGAATTCTGGCAATTCTGGCGCAACACGACCGATGCAGATGTCGGGCGCTTCCTGAAGCTTTACACCGAACTGCCGGTCGAGGAATGCAACCGCCTCGGCGCGCTGGAAGGGGCAGAGATCAACGCGGCTAAGATCATCCTCGCCAATGAGGTTACGACGCTCTGTCACGGGGCTGAGGCCGCGCAAACCGCTGCGGCCACGGCGCGGGATGTATTTGAGCAGGGCGGGACAGGTGAGGATCTGCCAACCCTGACGCTCACGGCGGACGAACTGGGCGAAGGGCTGTCCATCGCGCAGCTTTTCGTGCGCGCGGGGCTTGCGAAATCGGGCAAGGACGCGAAACGATTGATCACGGAGGGCGGCGCGCGCGCTAATGATGCGCAGGTCACAGATGCGGGCCAGATCATCGGCAGCGATGACTTGACAACACCGATGAAATTGACCGCAGGCAAAAAGCGCCACGCGCTGGTCACGCGCGCCTGAACGCGCTCAGATAAGCGCGCGCAACGCGTCCCAGACCAGCCGCAGCCCGACAAGGGCAATCATCGCGTACATGAAAGGGTAGAAAACCTCGGCGCGCATGCGTCTGATGATCTGCGCGCCCATCAGTGTCGAGACAGCCGCAAGCGGCAGCATCACAGCCGCCGAAACAAGCGTCACGCGGTCGAATTGTCCGAGCGCCACATAGGGGCCAACCTTGATGAGATTGACGACGGCGAAGAAGATCACACTGGTGCCAGTATAAAGCTTCGGGTCAAACCGCAGTGGAAGAACATAGACCTGAAACGGTGGCCCCCCTGCATGGGCGACGAAACTGGTAAAGCCAGCGCCCATGCCCCAGAATCCCCCACGCAGACGCGACTGCCCGCGCGGTGGCCCGCCACTGCGCGCCAGCAGCATGCGCGCGACGAAACCCAGCGCGACCAGCCCGACCATCAGCCGGACCAACGCTTCCGAGGTGTAGGCCGCCGTCGCCCAGGCCAGCGCAATCCCCGTGACCGCGCCGGGCAACAGATGCATCAATGTCGCGCGATCATACCAGCCCCTCCAGGCCCAGAGGCTGACCGCATCCATCATCAGCAACACAGGCAGCAACAAAGCTGCGGCCTGCAGGGGCGACATAACCAGCGCTAGGATCGGCACACCCATCAGCGCGAAGGCCCCGCCAAGCCCGCCTTTCGACAGGCCCACCAGAAAGACCGCGACAACGGCCGCGATTAAAGTCGGGAGGTCGTCAAAGAGCGTGAGCTCGGCCAAAGCCTGCATCAGCCGACCCGGTAATTGGGGCTCTCACGGGTAATCTGGACGTCATGCACATGGCTTTCCTTCAGGCCTGCATTGGTGATGCGTACGAATTCGCACCCCCCGCGCATGGTCTCGACTGTGGCATGGCCCGTATAACCCATCGCTGCGCGCAATCCGCCCACCATCTGGTAGAGCACGGTGCCGACCGCGCCCTTGTAGGGCACCTGTCCTTCGATCCCTTCGGGCACCAGCTTGTCGCTGGCTGCATCCTTCTGGAAATAGCGATCTGCCGAGCCGCGTGCCATTGCGCCAAGCGATCCCATGCCGCGATAGCTCTTGTAGCTGCGCCCCTGATAGAGGATCACCTCGCCGGGCGCCTCATCAGTGCCCGCAATGGCGCTGCCCACCATCGCGCAGCTCGCGCCGGCTGCAATCGCCTTGGCGAAATCGCCCGAGAGCTTGATGCCGCCATCCGCGATGATCGGAACATCGCCCGCCGCTTCTGCGCAATCCATGATCGCGGTCAGCTGCGGCACGCCCACGCCAGCGACAACTCGTGTGGTGCAGATCGAGCCGGGCCCAATGCCCACCTTGACCGCATCCGCGCCTGCATCGATCAGCGCGCGTGTGGCGTCGCCTGTCGCAACATTGCCTGCGATGACCTGCACTGAATTCGATTCGTTCTTTATGCGTGTGACCGCCTGCGCAACGCCTTCGGAATGGCCATGCGCGGTGTCGATCACCACCAGATCCACACCCGCCTCAATCAGCGCCATCGACCGCTCATAGCCCGCATCCCCCACGGTCGAGGCCGCAGCCACCCGCAGCCGCCCCAACTCATCCTTGCAGGCCGAGGGGTTCAGCACGGCGCGGTCAATATCGCGCAGGGTCAGAAGCCCTGTCAGCCGCCCCTGCCCGTCCGTGACCAACAGTTTCTCGATGCGCCGCGCCTGCATCAGCGAGCGCGCCTCATCCCGGTCGGCCGGTTCGCGCAGCACCGCGAGATTATCCTGCGTCATCATGACCCGCACGGGCGTCGCGTCGTCGCTCGCAAACCGCATGTCGCGATTGGTCACGATACCGAGCACGCGCCCGGTGTCATCCACAACCGGAAACCCGGTCACATTATAGCGCGCTTGCAGCTCCTTGGCGTCGAGCAACGTCTGGTCGGGCGTCAGCGTGATCGGATCAAAAACGATCCCGGATTCAAACCGTTTCACGCGCCGGACTTCCTGAGCCTGAGCATCAATATCGAGGTTGCGATGAATTACGCCAATCCCGCCCGACTGCGCCATGGCAATCGCCATACGCGCTTCGGTCACTGTGTCCATGGCCGAGGACAGAAGCGGAATGTTCATGCGGATGGATTTGGTCACCCATGTCGATGTGTCGGCCTGATTGGGCAGCACGCGCGACGCTGCGGGCACCAGAAGGACATCGTCGAATGTGTAAGCCTCGCGAATCTGCATGGCAGGGCTCCTCTCATGGATGGATCGCTTGGCGGTTTCCTCTTTCACGTCTGCGCATGAATGAAAACCCCTCTCAGGCCTCTGAGGCGTTGGTTTTCGCCGCCAGTGTTCCACCCGGCCACATCTTGAGAATGCGGTAAGAAATCAGCACAATCAGCAGCGTGGCCAACCCGAGCGCGAGCAGTCCGATCAGGCTCATCGCGCCCCGCCCTTGAGAGACAGACAAAAGTGCCGTTGCAAAGGCTGCCGAAGGGAATGTGAATGCGCCCCACAGAGGCGTGAACCCTGCCGCGGTCAACCAGCGCACCGACACCAGGAGAACCACCGCGATCGCGGCAGCAAGCGCCATGAAGCCGTAAGCTGCAGCCTCCATCCCCGCGCCGCTGGCAACAATGGCAAACAGGCAGGCCGGGGCCAGATGTATGACCAGCAGTGGACGCAGGGGGGCGGGCGGGACGCGGTTTTTCAACTGGCGCGCGGAAACCCCCCAGATCACACCCGCCGGCACGAGCATGACCCAAAGTACCCATCTGGCCAATTCGTGATAGCCCAAAGCATTGGCCGCAAGCCCCCCGATGATGAAGCCGACAAAACTCAGGTGGAACACCGGCGTCACCACACGTCCTTCGGGCGGGCCAGAGATCAGAACCCAAAGTAAAAGCCCCACAAGGCTTGCGTGCATGCCAAAGCCGATAATCGCCGCAAGTGTCGCGACGCGCGGGGCAAACGGCGCAAGGCTTGCTGCCATCAGCATCACCGACAGGCTCGCCGCACTCAAACCGGCACGCCCCGGCAGGACGCGCAAATCCTCGATCACGCTTGCCGGGCGGCGCAGAGGCTTGGCCAGATAGGCCAACAACGCGAATATCAGAAGCAGCGTCGCCGCCCCCAGGATCGCATCGGCCAAAGCCACCCCTGCCGCCCGCCAGCCCAGCCCCAGACCGAACAGCCCCATGATTGGTGGGAAAATCGCCGGGGGCGTGCGCCGCCAGAGGCCCGGCTTGGGCACGCGCAGCGGCGGCGGCATTGGTCTGCGCGCACGCGCAGGGGACAAAGGCGCGGAAGGTTCAGACATGGGCGCGCACATGGCCCGCAAGATCGCGGTAATCATTGAAGCGGAAATGGTGGAAAATCTGTTCAGGCGCAGATTTGCGATAGCCTTCGGTGAACAGCCCGAACTGCACATTGGCGCGTTCGGCCGTCTCCGCATCCGTTTCGCTGTCCCCGATATAGATGATCTCGTCGCGGCCAAGCGCCATTCCGTCCAGAACCGCCAGCAGCGGGGCGGGATCGGGTTTTGCGACCGCCAGGCTATCCCCGCCGATGACAGTCTCGAAGACGCCCTGCCAGCCCAGATGGCTCAATACGGCTGTGGTCGGGCGCAATGGCTTGTTTGTGCACAGACCCAACCGCAGCCCTTGGGCACGCAACTGCTCCAGGGTCGCGACCACATGCGGATAGATCACAGTCCCGTCATGCGCGCGCTCGTAGAAATGCAGAAACCGCGCATGCAGATGATTGGTGCGTTCGGCCGCATTGCCCCCGGTCACGGCAAGCTCCATCCGCTCGACGAAAACCCGCGCGCCACGCCCGATGAAGCTGCGCGATTGCTCGAACGTGACCAATGGCAGCGCGGCTTCCTCCAGAACCCGGTTCGCCGCGCGCCAGATATCAGGCGCAGAATCGATCAGAGTGCCATCGAGGTCAAAAATGACCCCCCGAATCACAGAGCTACCCCGAGCGCACCCTCAGCAGCCGCACGGATCGCGCGGATATTCTCGCCATAAGGGGCCGGGTCAGCTACCGAGCCACCCTTGAAGACTGCCGAGCCTGCCACAAGCACATCTGCACCCGCGCGCGCCATGATCGGAGCGGTCTCCGGCGTGATTCCACCATCGATTTCGATATGAATGGGCCGCGCTCCGATCAGCGCGCGCAGACGCGCGACCTTGTCACTCATGTCGATGAACGCCTGCCCGCCAAACCCGGGATTGACGGTCATCACGCAAACCAGATCGATCATGTCGAGCAAGTTCTCCACGCCATCGATCCCAGTGCCCGGATTGAGCGCCAACCCGGCTTTTGCCCCTGTCGCACGAATCGCCTGCAAGGTGCGATGGATATGCGGCCCTGCCTCAATATGCGCCGTGATGATATCGGCGCCGGCCTTGGCGAAGCCCTCGATATAGGGATCAACGGGCGCGATCATCAGATGCACATCCATGACACCCCGGATATGTGGTCGCAGCGCAGCACAGGTCGCAGGCCCGAAGGTGATGTTCGGCACAAAATGCCCGTCCATCACATCAATATGCACCCAAGGCGCGCCCTGAGCTTCGACCGCCCGGCATTCGGCACCAAAATTGGCGAAATCTGCCGCCAGGATCGAGGGCGCAATCTTGATATCTCGCGTAAAGCTCATGGTGCAGGCTCCAGAATCAGCGTCGCGCTTTTCTTAGCGCCCGGCAAAGCGGAATGCACGCCCTGCCAATTTTTCTAGTCGCAAATACCCCGCCGGAGCCCCCCGAGCTCTGCTCCTTGCCCAACGCCTGCGGATCAGGCGAGCGCCGCATGCCGCGCCGCGCGCAACCGCGCGAAATCATCCCCGGCGTGATAGCTCGACCGCGTGAGCGGTGTGGACGATACCATCAGGAACCCCTTCCCCCAGGCGGCTTTTTCATAGGCCTTGAATTCTTCCGGGGTCACAAAACGGTCCACCGCGTGGTGGCGCGGGGTCGGCTGCAGATATTGGCCGATGGTGATGAAATCGATATCAGCGGCGCGCATGTCATCCATGACCTGCAAGACCCCCTGCCGGTCTTCACCAAGGCCCACCATGATGCCCGATTTGGTGAACATCGCCGGATCAAGCTCTTTCACGCGTTGCAACAGGCGCAGACTGTGGAAATAGCGCGCACCGGGACGTACTTCGGGATAAAGCCCTGGCACGGTTTCCAGATTGTGGTTGAACACGTCGGGCCGCGCTTCCACGACTGTTTCCAGCACCGAAGGCGCGCATTTCAGAAAATCTGGCGTCAGGATTTCGATTGTCGTTCCCGGCGCGCGGTGCCGCACAGCACGGATCGTCTGCGCGAAATGCTCCGCCCCGCCATCATCCAGGTCATCACGATCCACTGAGGTGATCACCACATGCTTCAACCCGAGCTTTTCGACAGCATGCGCCACGCGACCCGGCTCGAATGCGTCCAGCGCATCAGGCCGCCCGGTTGCGACATTGCAGAACGTGCAGCCGCGCGTGCAGATTTCGCCCATGATCATCATGGTCGCGTGTCCCTGCGACCAGCATTCGCCCACATTGGGACAACCGGCCTCTTCGCACACAGTGGTCAGCTTGTGCTCACGCATGATCCGGTGCGTTTCCGCATACCCTGCTCCGCCTGGGGCCTTCACACGGATCCAGTCGGGTTTCTTCGGCTGCGCCTGTACAGGCCGATGGGCTTTTTCCGGGTGCCTCTGATCAGGCAGCTTCAGGTCGCGCACTTGGGTCATCTCCTTTGGCTCACGCGTATCACATAGCTCTGAACGATCGCGAAAACAACGTATCCCTGTGCAGTCTCGGGTTGCATGCACCTCATGGCCGTGCCGCCGCGGGGGGCGCGATCTCGCGTGCCGCGCGTGTCAGTTGCGCCGCCGTGGAACAGAGATGGGCGGTCAGATCTTCGAACCATGCCCCCTCAGCACTGCCTGCGCGGCGCACAAGCGCGATCTGGCGTGCAGGTTCGGGGGCATGAAAACGCCGCAGCGCCATCGCCGGATTGGCGATCTTCTCCGAAGCAAGTGCGATTTCCGGCACAAAGGTCAGACCGAAGCCTTGTGCAACCAGACCACAGAGCGTCGAAAGCGACGACGCACCCAGATCCAGACGGGTCTGTCGCCGGTCAAGTCTGCAGAACTCCAACGCCTGATCGGCCAGACAATGCCCCTCATCGAGCAAGAGCAGATGCTCGGGGCGCAACGCAACAGGCCGCAGCGCCTCTGACCCCTGCCCCAACATGTCTAGCCGCGCTTGCGTGCCCGCAAGCACGAAACAATCCTCGAACAGGGTGACCGCGCTCAGATCAGGACTGGCGGGCGGGTCAGCGAGAACCACCGCATCGAGCCGTCCATCACGCAGGCGTGTCAGAAGATCGGCTGTCTGCGCCTCGCGCAGCCGCAGATCGCGGGTGATATCAGCGGCGCGCAGTGCCGACAGGGTGCCCGCCAGCAGATAGGGGGCGACTGTCGGAATCATCCCAATGTTCAACGCGGCACCCAGGTTTTCGCGCCGGGCACTGGCCTCAAGCTCCATCGCCTCGGACAGCACCCGCTCTGCGCGCTCCAGCAGCGCACGGCCCTCGCGCGTCAGGCGAATCCCCCGTGGCATCCGCTCCACAAGTCGCAGACCGAGACTTGATTCGAGCTCTTTGATTTGCATCGACAGCGCGGGTTGCGAGACATTGACCTGCTCTGCAGCCCGCCCAAAGTTGCGTGTTTGGGCGAGAGCCTTGAAATATTGCAGTTGCCGGAGCGTGATCCGCAGCATTTTTGACCCTTTCCGGTTCACCAAAAAAATTCACGGTTGTTCATAAGGTTGTGTCCGTTAGCCATGAAAAAAACATGGTTATTGTTCCCGATAAAAAAACCATCTGACAAAAATGGCAGCATTGTTTCCATTTTAACATATTGTTTTTGCAAAAAAATTTATCTACCAATACATTATTGTGTCAGCAATGTGGGGAAAGTGGGATGTTCTTATTGAAAAAACTCTTGGCCAAAAAGGCCGCTGTCGTAAAAACCGTCGTGCAGTCCAAGCACCCGGTCGTTCACAAGCCTTGTCCGAAGAAAGAGGCGCAGGAAGCCAAGATCAAGCAGCTTATCGAAAAATATGAAGCGCGCGCTGATCATCTCAACGATAGGGCCGACGCGGTTCGCGATCACTATCAGCACAAGGCCGACGGCGTGCGCGATCACTTCGCGCACAAGGCCCATGTTCTCAAGTGCAAAGGCTTCCATCATCTCGCGGCGAAATATGAGCGCATCGGCGAACTGAGAGCGTCGAAGATCGAGAAGATCGGCGAGCACAAAGCCCTGAAGCTGGAAAAGCTCGCAGATAAATTCCAGGCCAAGGCGGATCACCTGAAGACGAAGATCGATCATGGCGACGTCGATGAAGATGACGTTGATGATGATGACGATGATGATCTCCATGATGGCGATGACGGCGACGATGATGGCGACGATGATGGCGACGACGATGCGGACGAGCCCGTGTTTGGCAAGGTCTTCTTCTCCTTCAACCCTGGTGGCGATACTGGTGGCGGCTTCGCAGTAACAGCAGATCAGCTTGCTGATGACGCCGAGGGCACGTTTGCAGACTATATCGACGCCTTCTTGACGCAGCCCGGGGCGGCTATCAGTGATATCAATTCGGTTGTTTTCTTCGATGAAGATCTGAATGAGGTTTTCACCATCGAGGGGCCATTCGACGATGCGCAAGGCTGGCTGGACGCTTTTGACGAAGCTGTTCTGGCGCATGATATGGATGACGTGACCGGCTTCGGCTTTGTGCAGGAAGATGGTGGCGCCACCAAGGACGATGAAGACGAAGACGAGAGCACGGGCGGGTGACGTCTGTTAAGTTGTTCTGAGTATTTCTGATTACGCAACCGCGCTGACGAAAGTCAGCGCGGTTTGTTTTATCCTGCTTTCGCCGCCAGATCGCGCGCAATCGCGAAAGCTCCGCGCACGCGGTCTTTCTCGGTCGTCCAGTCCCGCTGAATGACGATCTTGTTGTCGCGGATGCGCGCCAGACCCTTTTCTTCCTGAATGAACGCCACGAGTCCCTCAGGCGAGGCAAACCTGTCACGATGGAACTGGACGGTCGCCCCCTTCGGCCCGGCATCGAGTTTGGCGATGCCGGCGCGCTTGCACTCGGCCTTGATGCGCATCACCGCCAAGAGCGTATTCACTTCACGCGGCAATTTGCCAAATCGGTCGATCAGCTCGGCGGCGAAGCCTTCCAGATCGACCTTGCTGGCCAGCCCAGACAACCGCCGGTAAAGCCCCAGACGCACATCAAGATCGGGCACATAGTCTTCGGGGATCAGGACGGGAACGCCCAGATTGATGGTCGGGGACCATTGCCCGTCCAGATCATCCAGCGACGTGATCTCGCCCGCGCGCAGTTTGGCGATCGTGTCTTCCAGCATCTGTTGGTACAGTTCATAGCCGACTTCCTTGATATGGCCCGACTGTTCCTCGCCCAGAATATTGCCCGCGCCGCGCAGATCCATGTCGTGACTGGCCAGATTGAACCCGGCCCCCAGGCTATCAAGCGAGGCCAGAAGCTTCAGCCGTCGCTGCGCCTGCGGCGTGAGCGGCTTGCGCGGTTTCGTGGTCAGGAAACAATATGCGCGGGTCTTGGAGCGTCCCACCCGCCCCCGGATCTGATAGAGCTGCGCCAGCCCGAACATATCGGCGCGGTGCACGATCATCGTGTTGGCGCGCGGAATATCCAGCCCGGATTCGACGATGCTGGTGGCAACGAGAACGTCATATTTGCCGTCATAGAAAGCGTTCATCCGCTCATCAAGCTCGCCTGCCGCCATCTGCCCGTTGGCCACGACATAACTCAGCTCCGGCAGATGGGTTTTCAGAAACTCCTCGACCTCGGGCAGATCCGAGATGCGCGGCACCACAAAGAAGGATTGTCCGCCCCGGTAATGCTCGCGCAACAGCCCCTCGCGCAGGGTCACTGTGTCGAATTCGGAAACATAAGTGCGGATCGCCAGCCGGTCGACAGGCGGCGTCTGGATGATCGAGAGATCGCGCACGCCCGTCAGCGACAATTGCAGGGTGCGCGGGATCGGGGTCGCAGTCAGCGTCAACACATGGATATCGCTGCGCAATTCTTTCAGCCGTTCTTTGTGGCCAACCCCGAAATGCTGCTCCTCATCGATGATCAGCAATCCAAGATTGGCGAATTTCACGCTCTTGGCCAGCAGCGCATGCGTGCCGATGCAGATCTCGACTGTGCCCTTGGAAAGCCCTTCGCGCGTCGCGCTGGCCTCCTTGGCGGACACAAACCGCGAGAGCGGCCTGACATGGATCGGAAACCCGCGGAACCGCTCGGCAAAGGTCTTGTAATGCTGGCGCGCAAGCAGGGTCGTCGGCGCGATCACGGCCACCTGGACGCCCGACATCGCCGCAATAAAGGCCGCGCGCATCGCCACCTCGGTCTTGCCAAACCCCACATCGCCTACCACCAGCCGGTCCATGGGGCGGCCACTGTCGAAATCATCGAGCACGTCCTCGATGGCGCGCAGCTGGTCTTCCGTCTCGGCATAGGGGAAACGCGCGAGGAACTCCTCCCACAGCCCATCTGGCGCTCCAAAGACCGGGGCCTTGCGCAACTGCCGCTCGGCGGCAATGCGGATCAGCTTGTCGGCAATCTCGCGGATGCGCTGTTTGAGCTTGGCTTTCTTCGCCTGCCACGCCCCGCCGCCCAGCTTGTCGAGCAACCCCTCCTCATGGCCATAGCGCGACAGAAGCTCGATATTCTCGACCGGCAGATAGAGGCGATCCCCCCCGGCATATTCGAGCGCGATACATTCATGCGGCGCGCCCATCGCGGTGATCGTCTCAAGCCCGGTATAGCGCCCGACCCCATGCTCCACATGCACGATCAGATCACCGGGGCTGAGGCTTTGCGCCTCAGAGAGGAAATTTTCCGCCCGTTTGCGCCGCTTGGTGCGGCTGACAAGCCGGTCGCCCAGCACATCCTGCTCCGATATGACCGTCAGGCCGGGGGCCTCGAACCCTTCGTCGAGCGGCCAGACCGTCAGGTAAAGCCCGCCCTTTCCCGCCGCGATGTCGCGTGCCATGGCAATCGGAAGCGCCACCCCCGCGCCGTGATCTTCCAGAAGCCCCGACAAACGCTCGCGCGCGCCCTCTGAATGGCTTGCAAGCACCACATCACCGGACTTGCGCCGCTCGGCGATATGCCCGGCAAGCGCGTCAAAGACATTCGCCCCGGCCTGACGCTCGGGCGCGAAACTGCGCCCGACGCGCCCGCCCGCGTCCAGCACCCCCGGTCCCGGCGGGGTCTTGAGCGGGTTGAACTGGATCACGCGCCGCCCTGACAACGCGTCACGCCATCCTGCGTCATCAAGATAAAGCAAGTCTGGCGGACAAGGTTTGTAGACAGTATCGAGCCGCCCCTTCGCCCCCATCGCCTCGCGACGCGCATCATATTGATCTGCGATCCCTTCCCACCGGCTGGCGCGCGCAGCGTCGATCTGATCATCGAGCAGCAGCGACGCACCCGGCAGATAGTCAAACAGCGTCTCCATCCGGGCATGGAAAAAGGGCAGCCAATGCTCCATGCCCTGATATTTGCGCCCGGCACTGACAGCCTCATAAAGCGGATCGTCACTGCCCGCCGCGCCAAATTCGATGCGGTAATTCTGCCGGAAACGTGTGATTGCGGCTTCGTCAAGGATGATCTCGGACACCGGCGCGAATTCGACCGCTTGCAGCTTTTCGCGCGAACGTTGGGTTTCAGGATCGAACCGGCGCGCGGCATCAAGCACATCGCCAAACAGATCGAGCCGCACCGGACCACCTTCGCCCGGCGGGAAAATGTCGAAAATCCCGCCGCGAATGGCAAAATCACCCGGTTCGGTCACTGTGGGCGATTGCGAAAACCCCATGCGCACCAACCAGTTTCGCAAGCCCCCCTCATCAAGCCTGCGCCCCACAGTGGCGCGAAAAGACGCCGCCGCCACTATCTCGCGCGCTGGGATCCGCTGGGTCGCCGCGGAAAGCGTAGTCAACAGCACGAACTGACCCGGCACACCATGCGCCAGGGCCGCAAGTGTCGCCATGCGATGCGACGCGATTTCGGGATTGGGTGATACCCGATCATAGGGCAGGCAATCCCAGGCCGGGAAGCGCAACACTGTCAGCCCCGGCTGAAAGAAGGCCAGGGCCTGCGCCATGGCTTCGAGCCGTTTGTCGTCGCGCGCGACATGGATCACACTTGCGCCCGATGTCGTGACCTCACGCGCCAGAAGCTGCGCGTCGAAGCCTTCGGGCGCGCCACCAAGAAGAACCGTGGGGATAAGCGCTTGCATGCTTGCAACAGCTCCTGTTCAGAGAAACAACTCTCGATATTCAGACAATTAGGGCCTCAAAACCCCAGGGTCGAACGCGACATCACCTGGAACATGCCCCAGACGGCTGTTACAAATATCGTCACAACCCCCAAGGCCTGCACCCAGAACCTATGGGTCAGCAGCGCACGGCACAGCCGCGCCTCAGACAGATGTTCACGTTCGATACGAAAGGCCAGACGCAGCGACATCAGCCGTACGATCATCAACGGCAGGATCAGCGCAAAAACCGCCTGAGCGAATTCGACACCATAATGGAATGCCAGCATGTAGATTGTGGTCAGCAAGGCCATGGCGAAAGCCACAATCCAGTGCCCGGCACGTCGCATCATGGTCAGACGGCGGCGCCCGTGCACTTCAACGAGGGTCTGCAAATCGTGCATATCCTGCGCATTGTCACCCTTGCGCGCGCGTATGATCAGATCATAGGGCGCGCCAAGCACGAACTGGCTGACCGAGGACCAGTAGAGCGCAAGCACAATCCAGAACCAGACCGACGAGAATGATCGCATATCGATCAATCCGAAGATGTTTTCCAGAAAGGTCAAATTGCAACCGCCATGCTCTGCCCAGTCTTGTCTTGCACTTCATGCAACGCCCTGCGCGCAGGCGCAAGCGTTCAAAACCTTCCATCGGCACAGCCCAGCCTGTGGGCACGGTGGCGCTATCATGTTGCAGATTGCGCTAACGTTCTCATTTTCCACGGATTAGCGTCTTTTTTTTAAGAGGTGCTTGAGGCTATATCGCACCCACACAGCGCGTCGGGGAGCTTGCAGCATGACCATAACCATCGGAATTAACGGATTTGGACGCATCGGACGCTGCACTTTGGCGCATATCGCTGAAAGCGCGCGCAACGATGTCGAAGTCGTCAAGATCAATGCCACTGGCCCGATTGAAACGAATGCGCATCTGCTGAAATACGACTCGGTCCATGGCCGCTTTCCCGGCACGATCCGGGTCGAAGGCGACAAGATCGATCTGGGCCGCGGTCCGATCAAGGTGATGTCGACCTATGACCCGCAAGAGCTCGATTGGGAAGGTGTCGATGTTGTGTTGGAATGCACGGGCAAATTCAATGATCGTGACAAGGCAGCTGTGCATCTGACGCGCGGTGCTTCGCGGGTCCTGGTTTCGGCCCCGGCGAAGAATGCAGATGCCACCATTGTCTACGGGGTCAATCACCGCAGCCTGCGCTCTGAGCATCTGGTCGTGTCGAACGGGTCGTGCACGACAAATTGCCTCGCGCCACTGGCCAAGGTCCTCAATGATTCAATCGGGATCGAGTCGGGCGTCATGACGACCGTGCACAGCTATACGGGCGACCAGCCCACGCTGGATCGGCGTCACAAGGATCTCTACCGTGCGCGCGCCGCGGCCATGGCGATGATCCCGACCTCGACCGGGGCAGCCAAGGCGCTTGGCGACGTGTTGCCGGAGCTGGCGGGCAAGCTGGATGGGACGGCGTTGCGCGTGCCCACCCCCAATGTCAGCGCGGTTGATCTGACCTTTTACGCCGGTCGCGATGTGACCGCCGCCGATGTGAACGAGATCATGCGCGAAGCGGCCAGCGGGGCCATGGGCGCGGTGCTTGCCTATGACCCCGAACCCAAAGTTTCGATCGATTTCAACCATACGCCCCACAGCTCGATCTTCGCGCCCGACCAGACGAAAGTCGTGGGCAAGCGCCTCGTGCGCGTGCTGGCCTGGTATGACAATGAATGGGGCTTTTCGTGCCGGATGGCCGATGTCGCAGGGGCAATGGGACGCCTGATCCACTGATCAGTCCCGCGTCACTCCAGATAAACCCCGCCAGTTCGTCTGGTGGGGTTTTTTGACGCGGCTGCGCCAGGTTTCAATTTCCGATCTTCTGCGGTACATCTGCGAAAAGCAAAGAGGTTTCTCGTGTCCAGATTTCTTTTTTCGCTCGCCGTTTCTATAGGTCTGGCAATGCCTGTTTTTGCCCAGACCCATTTCACAGCGCAACCGACTGTTGCGCAGATCGAAACGGCGGATGTGTTGTTGGTCGATATCCGCAGACCCGAGGAATGGCTGGAGACCGGTGTGCTGCCGGGTGCCGTCTTGTTGACATATGAACATTTCGAAACACCGGATGCGTTTATCGCCGCGCTTGGACCGCATCTGAAGCCGGATCAGCCTGTCGCCCTGATTTGCCGCACGGGCAGTCGTACCTCACGCGCCGCCCCTGCCCTGGCCGCGCGGCTCGATGTGCCAGTCATTGATCTTGGCGGCGGAATGTTTCGCCTGATGGCCGACGGCTACCGTGGGGTACGCCCGATCGCCGACCAGGGCTGCGCTATCTGTTAGAACCCGACCATCAGCACGCGTCGCGTGCTTGATTCATGTTACCCAGTTGTGTTAGCGCAAACGCAGTTAAACAGCGGGGGAAGTATCATGTCGACACGTCTGGCAATCAACGGATTTGGCCGCATCGGGCGACTGGTCCTGCGCGCTCTGGTCGAACAAGGGCGCGATGATCTGGAGATTGTCGCGATCAACGACCTTGGACCGGTCGAAAGCAACGCGCATCTGCTCAGGTTTGATTCCGTGCATGGTCGCTTTCCGACAGAGGTGCGCGTGACAGATGGCGGGCTCGATATCGGGCGCGGACTGATCAAGGTCACATCCGAGCGCGATCCGGGGAACCTGCCTTGGGACGATATCGACATCGTGCTGGAATGCACCGGGATTTTTTCAGATGCCGATAAAGCAAAAGTACATCTGGCGAAGGCGGGCAAGGTTCTGGTCTCGGCCCCCTCGAAAGGCGCGGATAACACCATCGTCTACGGGGTGAATCACGACACTTTGCGCCCGAGCGACCGGATCGTGTCGAACGGATCGTGCACCACGAATTGCCTCGCCCCTGTAGCGAAGGTGCTGCATGACGCCGTCGGGATCAAGCGCGGATTCATGACGACGATCCACAGCTATACTGGCGATCAGCCGACACTCGACACGATGCATAAGGACATGTATCGCGCGCGCGCCGCGGCCATGAGCATGATCCCCACCTCCACAGGTGCCGCCAAGGCTGTCGGGCTGGTTTTGCCTGAGTTGAACGGCAAGCTTGACGGTGTGGCGATCCGTGTTCCGACTCCGAATGTCTCGGTCGTCGACCTGACATTCGAGGCCGCGCGCGATGTCACCGTAGAAGAAATTAATGCCGCCGCGATCGCCGCATCCCGGAGCGGGCCACTTGAAGGGATCTTGGGGGTCACGGACCAGCCGAATGTCTCAATGGATTTCAACCACGATCCACGCTCATCGATCTTCCATCTTGATCAGACCAAGGTGCTCGATCAGCGCATGGTGCGCGTGCTGTCCTGGTACGATAATGAGTGGGGCTTCTCGAACCGGATGCTCGACACGGCGGCTGCGCTTGCGAGAGCAGGCTGACGCATATCGCGTTGACGGGGCGGCGACGAAAGCTCACTGATGCGTCGCCGCGCCCCTGGCTTTGAATTGCGGCATCGCAAGGAGAAGACCTTTGCGATGCCGCAACAGCCAATTACGACGGCTCAGGCTCCATGAGAGGCGCTTCCGTCGTCGAGCGCCTCGAACAAGACCTGCATCTTGACAGGTTTCGCCACAAAGCCCTGAAATCCGGCCGCCGCGCATTCGGCCCGTTGCGCAGTCGTGTTATTCGCCGTCACCGCCACGATCTTCGGGGCAGCTTCCCCCAGCATGGCTGCAATCTTGCGCGCCGCTTCTACGCCGGTCATGCCGGGCATGTTGATATCCATCAGCACGACAGCAGGGGCCGTTTCGCTGACACATTCGATGGCCTGGGCGCCGCTTTCTGCCTGCGTCACCGTATAGCCGCGATGCTTGAGCATCTTCGACAGGACAATCCTGTTTGTCGGATCGTCATCAACAACCAGAATCGTGATTTCCGCCATTGTCGTCCTCCGCTCAGGCCGCTTTATCATGTTGCCCGGATTGAATTAAGGAAGCTTCAAGGCAGACTTCGAAAACGAAGGTCGAGCCAGAGCCAAGCGTCGTCTCCACAGTGATTGTGCCACCCATTTCTTGCGCGAGCCGTTGTGAAATGGACAATCCCAGCCCAACCCCGTTGATTTTACGCGTTGCAGAGCCGTCGACCTGCACAAAACTGTCGAAAATCCGCTCCAGATCAGTCTGCTTGATGCCTGGACCGCTGTCGGTGACCGCCAGGCAAAGGTGATACCCCTGCAGATCCGAAGTCACGATCAGGTCAACGATGACCTTGCCCGCCGCCGTGAACTTAAGCGCGTTACCGACAAGATTGACAGCAATCTGCCGGATCGCGAGACGATCCCCCAGCAGCACACTGTCAGCATCACCGCGACAGCAGAGCTCAAGCAGCAAGGATTTATCGCGCGCCAGTGGTCTGGCCAAGGCAACAACTTCATGGATCAGATCAGACGGATTGAACGGTCCTGTACTCAGACGCATATGGCCCGACTCAATCTGACCAAAGGCCAACAGGTGGTCAATCATCTCGACCTGCGTTTCCGCAGAACCATAGGCGATCGAAACCAGCTCACGCTGATCTGGCGTCAAATCATCAAGCTGCAGAAGTTCGAGCATGCCGACAATTCCGTTCATGGGCGTGCGCAGCTCATGGCTGAGACTGGCGATGAACTCCGATTTCATCTTGTCTGCGGCCTCGGCGGCAATCAATGCGCGTTCGAAGCGCTGCGCGAGCCGTTCGATCATGAAGGCACCCACACCCAGCAATGCCAGCGCGAGCAGCAGCGATGACGCCAGTGGCACGGCCATTTTCTTCAAGGCGACAGCACCGGGCCGAGGTGCGGGCCATATGATATAACCCACATCCTGCCCATCGGCTGCGATAACTGGCAGCGTCTGAAAGAAACGGCTGTCGGGTCTGGACAGCACGATCTCAATATCACTCATGAGAAACAAATCACGCAGATCAGACGCCGTTTTGCTGCCAAGCCTGAGCGCCGCCACGAATAGTGCCGCGTCTTCACCGGCCGCAGCGTCACGGTCATGCGGATGGATATAGCTTGCCGATAAAACCCATAATTTGTCATTCAGTGCCAGGAAGCTGCTGATGGCCCGGTCACCTCGCTGCAGACCGCGGCTGGTGGCGAGGTCATGTCCAGCGCGGCTGAAGACCTCGAACTCAGCAGCCCCGAGGGCTGTGTTGTCTGCATCTGACCAGCCCAACACCCCCTGCAAGGGACCGCCTGAAATTGTCAGGGCATGAATCAGGCCGCTTCGTGCCGCGCTCAATCCGATTGTCCGGTTGATCCGGTCCAGATCCTGTGCCGCGACGGCGTCAAAAACATCGGTGGAGAACGCATGGTCGAATGCCAGTCGTTCATTCCGGGTCACAACCGAATTCAAACCGCTCTTGATCATCAGATAAGAACTTTTCCTCGCATCATCATCAAGCTGCCGCGCGAGCCAGAAGACCGCTGCGAAGACGGTCACAATCACAAGAAGACCCGCGCTGAGCGCAAGCTTGCGTAGCAACGCGGAAAAGCGATCAAGAACAGGGCGGTTGGCAGGCATGGATGCGACTCACAAATCCAGAACCCATATTCTGGCGCATGCAAAGTGAACAAGGCGTAAACTTCAGCCCGATATTTTCGGTAAAATCTGAAGTTTAACCAACCTGCGAAGATAGAATAACGCGGTGGCTACAGGACCGCCGATCGCGCCACTTGTCCGCGCAACCTCGCATCATGCACACGAAGGGAAAGAATTACGCTTTGATGTGAAAACAGGCTGCGGTGACGCCCCCTCGCAGTGATCCTGCAAGCCTGCGCTCTGACAGTCCGCAATCACAAGATTCTGGTCCCAAACGCGCCTAGACTTGCAAATGACGCAACCCCTGCGTCACATCTGTGCGCAGGGCCAGCCGCAAGGCCGCATCATCGCCCGCCCGCAGCGCCTCGATGATCAGCCGATGGTGTGGCGGCGCGGTCGTGCGCCGCAACCTTGTATAGAGCGCGCGCATGGTCGGGCCGAGCTGCAACCAGACCGTTTCCAGAAGCCCCAGCATCGCCGGGCTCTGGGCGCGCAAATACAGGGTGCGATGAAATTCCAGATTCGTGCGGATATATTCCACCGGATCTTGCAGATGGATCGCGCGGGCATTGGCCTCGTTGATCGCCTCCATCCGGTCGATCAAGGCCAGATGCGCCCGTCGCAGGGCGCGGCTGCCCAGCTCAGGTTCCAGAAGCGCGCGGATCTGGGCCAGCTCCTCGATCCGGTCATTGCTCAGCTCCGGTGTCATCACACGCCCGGAAGCCGACAGCGTCAATGCGCCTTCCGCCGTCAGCCGCCGCAACGCCTCGCGCGCGGGGGTCATGGAAACGTCGAATTGTTTGGCGATCCCACGCAGGGTAAGTGCTTGTCCCGGGGCCAGCTCGCCATGCATCACTTGCAGACGCAAACCCCGATACACCCGGTCATGGGCGGGCGCATCAGCGGGTATGGCACTGCGTGTCAGGGTCTCTGGCATGAGCGGATGTGATCACAAAGCTCACCTCTGGTCAATCAAGCAGATACGCCCCTCACCGCCCGGATCGCGGCTGTTCAGTGGCACGACCACGAGTTCTTGCATTCACCGCAAGTTTCGGTAAGGTTTTTTTACCAATTCAGCCGGGGAGGAGAGCATGCCAGTCATCACGAATATCGAGGATTTGCGCCGCATCTATGAACGACGCACTCCGCGCATGTTCTATGATTATGCTGAATCCGGCAGCTGGAGCGAGCAGACCTTTCGCGAAAATATCAGCGATTTCAAGCATATCAGATTGAAGCAGCGTGTGGCCGTCGACATGAGTGGGCGCAGCACCCGCAGTCAGATGATCGGCGAGGATGTCGCCATGCCGGTGGCGCTTGCACCCGTGGGGCTGACCGGCATGCAATCAGCCGATGGCGAAATCAAGGCCGCCCGCGCTGCCGAGAAATTCGGCGTGCCCTTTACACTCTCGACCATGTCCATCTGCTCGATCGAGGATGTGGCACAGCACACGAAAAAACCGTTCTGGTTTCAGGTCTACACATTGAAGGACGATGACTTCATGCGCCGCCTGTTCGAACGCGCGCATGCCGCCAATTGCTCGGCCATCGTGATCACAGTCGATTTGCAGGTTCTGGGCCAGCGCCACAAGGATCTGAAGAATGGCCTCTCCGCGCCGCCCAAACTGACTGCGAAATCCATCGCCAACATGATGACCAAGATCCCGTGGGGGCTGGAAATGCTGGGGACGAAACGTCGTTTCTTCGGCAATATCGTCGGCCACGCCAAGGGCGTGACGGACCCCTCCTCGCTTTCGACCTGGACCGCCGAGGCTTTCGATCCTGCACTCGACTGGAACCGGATCGCGCAATTCAAGGAATGGTGGGGCGGCAAGGTCATCATCAAGGGGATCATGGAGCCCGAAGATGCGCGCCGCGCCGCCGAGATCGGGGCCGATGCGATTGTCGTGTCGAACCATGGCGGCCGTCAACTCGATGGCGCAGTCAGCTCGATCCGCATGCTGCCATCGATCCTCGACGCCGTGGGCAACACTGTCGAGGTCCATCTCGACAGTGGCATCCGCTCGGGCCAGGATGTGCTCAAGGCCTTGGCACTGGGCGCGAAAGCCACCTATGTCGGGCGCGCCTTCACCTACGGGCTGGGCGCGATGGGCGAAGCAGGCGTCACCAAGGCCCTTGAGATCATCCACAAGGAGCTCGACACCACCATGGCGCTTTGTGGCGAGACCAATATTCATAACCTTGGAGCGCACAACCTCTACGTCCCGCAAGGCTTTGGCGACCCCACGATCCTGCTTTGACTTCATCCTTGCAAAAATATCCTCGGGGGTGAATTGGCGCTTGCGCCAAGAGGGGGCGGAAGCCCCCTTTTCTTTCCTCCGATTCTCCCCTATAGCGCCCTCTCCATACGGCCCGCACCCTTGGAGGCGGGCTGTTCAACTTGTGCAAAGGAATATCAAATGGCTGGTGAGATCCCGGATCTTGTAGCCGAGGTACGCACGGGGACAGGCAAGGGGGCCGCCCGTCAAGCTCGTCGTGAGCATCTCGTACCCGGAATCGTTTATGGCGGTGGGGCTGACCCCATTCCGCTGAACTTCAAATACAACTACCTTGTGGCCAACCTGAAAGCGGGCCGCTTCCTGTCGACCCTGTTCAATCTGAAAGTGGAAGGTCAGGAAGATGTCCGCGTGATCTGCCGTGGTGTGCAGCGCGATGTGGTCAAGGGTCTGCCGACCCATGTCGACCTGATGCGTCTGCGGCGCACCAGCCGGATCAACCTGTTCATTCCAGTCGAGTTCATCAACCGCGAGTCCTGTGTGGGCCTCAAGCGCGGTGGCACGCTGACTGTCGTGCGCCCGGAAGTCGAACTGAATGTCGTCGCGGGCGAAATCCCGGAAAAACTGGTGGTCGATCTCGAAGGCTTTGCCATCGGTGACACGATCACGATTTCCGCAATCAGCCTGCCCGAAGGCACCAAGCCGACGATTGACCGCGATTTCGTCATCGCCAATATCGCAGCACCCCGGGCTCTGGCTGCAGCGGATGACGAAGAAACCGCTGCTGCAGAAGAGTAATCTTTCTGCACAGGCGCTGATTTGGGGGGTATCCGGCAAACGGATGCCCCTTTTTTCACATATCGGGCGTGATCCGCTGCACCGAATCGTAAAATTCCAGCTCCGGCGGTCCGAGATAGATGCTGTCATGTGACCGCACACCTTTGTGCGAGCCACGAAAATTCTGTGATTTGGCCCAAGCGTCAAAAGCCATCCTGTCACGCCAGATCGTGTGGGACAGATACACGGTCGCCTCGGCATCGCTTTTGCCGCGGAACAGATGAAACTCCACGAACCCGTCAAGTTCAGGCAGTTTGCTTTCGCGCGACGTCCAGATCTCCTCAAATGCGGCTTCCTGACCGGGCCTGACCCGAAACCGGTTTATTGTCAGATACATCAGCGCTCCTGTGTTCAGCTCGTATCACTCTGCGGGCAGTTGCAGCGATTGACCGACAACTTCCCGGTCCCGGCAGTTGATTTTGAACGATAATCCGGTCCCGATCGCATCGCTTGCGTAGGCGTCAGTCTAAAGCCCGCTGCGCAAGATGCAAGCAAGTGCTTTTCACCCCCTCCGGTCTTCTCTATGCTCAGCGCAGGCAGGACTTCGGGGCATGGGATGAAACTTCTGGCAGGGCTCGGCAATCCGGGGCAGAAATATGCCTCGAACCGGCACAATATTGGCTTCATGGCGCTCGATGCGATCGCAGATGCGCATGGTGCGACGCCGTGGCGCGCGAAATTCCAGGGCGCGCTCTGCGATGTGACCCTGGGCGCCGAAAAGGTGCTGCTGCTGAAGCCCGAAACCTTCATGAACCTCTCGGGCGACAGCGTGAGCGCGGCGTTGCGCTTTTACAAGCTGACGCCGGCGGATCTGATCGTCTTTCACGACGAGCTGGATCTTGCGCCCGGCAAGATACGGCTGAAACAGGGCGGCGGGCATGCGGGCCATAACGGCTTGCGCTCGATCCACGCGCATATCGGCCCTGATTATACCCGCGTGCGCCTTGGGATCGGCCATCCCGGCCACAAGGACAAAGTGTCAGGGTATGTGTTGTCGGATTTCGCCAAGGCGGATCAGGACTGGCTCGATGCGCTCCTGCGCGGGATCAGCGACGGGGCCCCGGCGTTGGTCGCAGGCGATGGTGCTGGCTTTGGCACGGCCGTCGGGTTGCGGCTCCAATCCCCGCGTGCGCCCGCCCCCAAGCCGATACCTGCGCCGCGCCCTGCGCCCCCGGCAGAGGTGTCGACGGAACCACGCAGCGCGCTGCAAAAACTGATGGATCGCTTCAAATGAATTTCCGCACTCATGCCCGCCTGCAAGCCGAGGCCTGCGACGATCTCGGCTCGCCCTTCACTGCCCGGTTGCTGCGGCTTTTCGCCGACAGCCTGCGCCCTGGTACGGCCGTTGCCGACCGCCTCCTGTCATGGCCCGGAGAGCAGATCGCCACCGACGCGCCCGCACAGCGCCTGGCGGGGGCCTTGCACTATCTGGTGCTCAGCGGGCAAGCGCCGGTGCTCGCGCGGCTCTACAAGATGCCCGAGCAGACCGAAGATGCGCAGCTCTGGCGTGTGCTCGAAGCGGCCTTGCGGCTGAATTCCGACGCTGTGCTGAAGCTGCTCGACCGCCCCCTCCGCACGCAGGATATGCGCTGCGCCGCGATCTGCATCGCCGCAGCGCATTGGGTGAATGCCGCGCTTGACGTGCCCTTCATACTGTCGGAATTGGGCAGTGGCGCGGGAATGAACCTGCTGTGGGACCACTACGCGCTGAAAATCGGTGACCAACTCTATGGCCCCGAAGATGCCGCGATCATACTGGAGCCAGAGTGGCGCGGGAGCCCGCCGCCCGTCGCCCCTCCGTTGATCCGAACCCGCGCTGGCTGCGATCTCGCGCCACTGGATCCCGCGCAGGACCGCTGGTGGATCCTCTCTCAGATCGGGCCTGACGAACCGGCACGACGCAACCAGACTGAGCTTGCGCTCGATCTGGTGGCCGAGCATCGCCCCGAAATCAAACAAAGCCATCCGATTGACTGGCTGGAGGCACAACTCGCCCGCCCCGTTCCCGGCGCCCTGCATTTTGTGGTCCATATGTTCCTGTGGCCAACGCTCAGCGCGCAGGAACAGGCGCGCGGCACCACGCTTCTGTCGCGCGCAGGTCTGCGGGCGCGCGAGGAAGAGCCGATAGCGCATCTCTCGGTCATTGAAGATGACGACGGCCCTGGCGCGGCCATTGTGCTGGAGCTCTGGCCGGGCGAAGCGCGCGTCGTGCTGGGCCGCGCGGATCTGCACGGACGCTGGGTAGACTGGCAAGCACCAGATCTGTGACTAGCTGGATTTCAGTTCGATGCGCATTACCTGCCCCGGACCCCCAACAGGAGAATTGTCAGATGCCGGTGTCGATGGAACCTTCGGTGAATGTCTATGGCGGCACGTTGCAAAGCTGCTCACGCGCGCCAGTGACGGGTTTTTTCCGAAATGGGCATTGCGACACATGCTCTGAAGATCAAGGAAGCCACACCGTCTGCGCAGTGATGACGGCGGAATTTCTGGCCTTTTCCAAGTATCTCGGCAATGACCTGTCCACACCGCACCCGGAATTCCGCTTTCCCGGCCTCAAGCCCGGCGATCAGTGGTGTCTGTGCGCGCGGCGTTTCCTGCAGGCCCATGACGAGGGCGTGGCCCCCAAGGTGCGGCTGGAAGCCACCCATCTGCGCGCGCTCGACATCGTCCCGCTCGACATCTTGCAAAGCTACGCGCTCGACGCGACCTGATCGGTCTGCGACGGCGCCCCGCGCAGGTCGTCAGTGAGCAGATCATCGATGAAGATGCTCATCAGTTGACCGCGCCCGCTGACCCCCGCCTTGCGATAGATGGCGTTGCTCTGGGCTTTCACGGTCCCTTCCGATGTCGTGCGCAGCCGCGCAATCTCGGCTGTCGAAAACCCCTTGAGCACGAAGAACGCCACGTCCCGCTCTGCCGGGGTCAGCGCCCATTGCGTGAAGTGCTGCTCCAGAACTTCCATGAACGCGGCAGAGGCCCGCTGGAGCTGCGCTTCCGCCCGCCCCAGACGCCGCTGCGATTGTGCCAGAAGCACACTGGACATGACCAGCCCGATCAGCAGCGCCACGGCTGCGCCAATCTCCATGATCTCGCGCGTTTGCCATGTGATCGGTTGGCGCTCTATGCCCAGCACCGACATGCCAATGTCGCTGATGAAAAACAGCGCACCGATTGCCTGAACAAAAACCATCAATAAAATCAGAATCTTGAAATTCACGACAAAAACCTTCCGTGTCGTGCGGGATTATCGCTTCTGCAGATCACTGTCACCATTCCAATATCAGCCCCCCGCCCCGGGTCGCTCAGAGTCAGATATCACCTGTCCGCCACGCGGCATCGCCACGCTATCTGGCGGAGGGGCGGTTTCGGGGGTGAACTCCACAGCATAATCGCGCAGGATCTGCCCCGTGGAAAGGTCGAGCACGACCTCGCGCCAAATCAGACCTTGGGATGCGACCACACGTGCGCGCCCAAGCAAGGTGCGCGTCACGGAAGCGACCCGGTAGCCCTGTCCTTCGAGCGCGCTCTGAATCATTTCCGGGGTAACGCGCTCTTCCGACGCCGGAGCGTGTGTTACAGTCAGCACCAAAAGCAACAGCCCCAGCCGAGCGCGCTTGTGAAGTTTTTCTGAAAAAGACCCCGGCATGATTCAATCACCTGCGACGAAACGCAATTGCCGCACTCCATGACCTGATCAACGGAATACAGCAGGGAACTTATAACTTCACCGTCTGTCAGAGCGCCATAGAGAATGACGCCGAGATATGGACCGGCGCACAGGATGCGCCGATGCAGCGGGGTGGTACATTACAACACAACCAACAATTATCTCGCGCACCCCGCGCATAACGGCACCGCCACGGACGACACATCCGATGATCACGCTTTACTCGCAGATACTCGTCAAAAAACTTGCGATGCGTGCAGCCCTGTTATGCGATCCGCCAAAGCCGTTCTATTGAGCAGAGGTTTATTTTGCAGGCATAAACTATAGTTTACGCTCCCATTTCGAAGCCCAGATGCTTGGCAACCGTAAAGATATCCTTGTCACCGCGCCCGCACATATTCATGACAAGCAAATGATCCGATGGCAGCTCAGGTGCAATCTTGAGCACATGCGCCAGCGCATGGCTGGGCTCCAGCGCCGGGATGATGCCTTCCAGCGCGCAACAAGTCTGGAAGGCCGCCAAGGCCTCGTCATCGGTGATCGAAACATATTCCGCGCGGCCGACATCCTTCAGCCACGCATGTTCCGGCCCGATGCCGGGATAATCCAGCCCTGCCGAAATCGAATGCCCCTCCAGGATCTGCCCATCCTCATCCTGCAACAGATAGGTGCGGTTGCCATGCAGCACGCCCGGACGCCCGCCGGTCAGCGAGGCGCAATGTTCCATGCGATCATCGACACCACGCCCGCCGGCTTCGACGCCGATGATCCGCACCTCCTTGTCATCGAGGAAGGGATAGAACAGCCCCATCGCATTCGATCCACCGCCGATGGCCGCAATGATCGTATCGGGCAGACGTCCTTCACGCGCCATGATCTGCTCGCGGGTTTCCTTGCCGATGATCGACTGGAAATCGCGCACCATGGCCGGATAGGGATGCGGCCCGGCCACTGTGCCGATGCAATAGAAGGTGTCGCGGACATTGGTCACCCAGTCGCGCAGCGCGTCATTCATGGCGTCTTTCAGCGTGCCACGCCCAGAGCGCACCGGCACGACCTCGGCGCCCAGAAGCTTCATGCGGAACACATTCGGCGCCTGCCGCTCGACATCATGCGCGCCCATATACACGATGCATTTCAACCCGAAGCGCGCGCAGACCGTCGCCGTCGCCACCCCGTGCTGGCCCGCGCCGGTCTCGGCGATGATGCGCGTCTTGCCCATGCGCATGGCCAGCAGGATCTGGCCCAGCACATTGTTGATCTTATGCGCACCAGTATGGTTCAACTCGTCGCGCTTGAGATAGATCTTCGCGCCGCCGCAATGCTCGGTCAGCCGTTCGGCGTAATACAGCGGCGAAGGCCGGCCGACATAATGCGTCCAGAGATCATCCATCTGCGCCCAGAAACTGTCATCCGTCTTGGCGCGTTCATATTCGGCTTCCAGCTCCAGAATAAGCGGCATCAGCGTCTCGGAGACGAAGCGCCCGCCATAGATGCCGAACCGGCCCTGCTCGTCGGGGCCGGTCAGGAAAGAGTTGATCAGATCGTCTGGCATGGCTTTGATTTCCCTGTCTGGATATGCCCCAGTCCTAGCGCTCGCGCGGGCTGCAGACAAGAGCGCAGGCCATTGCTTAGCGCTCGAGCACCAATGTATCGCCCTCAATCGTGATCCGCGCGAAGCGGCGCAGATAGGCCATACCCAGAAGCGAGACATCCAGCGCGCCCTCGTTGACATAGGCGATCACATCGCGGTCGCGAAATTCCAGATCATCGGCGCCCAGAACGACCTCGTCGAGCGTCACACGCGCTGTGCGCACGATCCCGTTGGCGGTTCGCGCCTCGCCCAGATAGGACAGGGCTTGCGGATCAAAGCCCGCGCGTGCCGCATCTGCCTGGGTCAACACGATTTCCGTGGCCCCGGTATCGAGCATGAAATCCGTGGGCGTGCCATTCACCGCCATCGTCAGGTTGAAATGCCCCGACCGATCCGCCCGCAGCACCAGCGCCCCGTCACCACTGACCGCAATGCGCGCGGGCGCGCTGACATCCTGCCACAGCCCGTAACCCGCCGCGACGCCCACGAAAATCAGCGCCCAGAGCACCAGATGCCGCAAGCTCTCGCCCAACCGCTGCGCGCGCGAGATCAGCATGTAGCTGATCAGCACAGTTCCCCAGATCCCCAGATAGACCAGTCTCGCAATCTGGTCGCCATCAAATTCCATGCCCGCCCTTCCTGCCTGTATCTGTGCCTAGATGTGGGGTATGCGCAACTTTGTCACTGGGGCTCACGCAGCCGTGACGTCATGATCGTAAATCCAGCCGAATTGTCGCAAGGGCGCATCGGGCATGACGCGGCTCGCCGCTTGCAGCACCAGATGGGCAAGCGGGGCGAGCGGGGCGCGCAGATGATAGTTGCGCGCGTTGCGATTGGCGGCCTCGACCACCCGGATCACACGATTGCGGCGCATCGCCTGATAGGTGGCAAGCCCTGCGGGCAGGTCAGGCGCGCTGTCGAGTGCACGCGCCAGCACATAGGCATCTTCCAATGCCAGATTAGCACCCTGCGCCATGAAAGGCAGCGTCGGATGCGCTGCGTCGCCAAGGATCGCCGCAGGACCCCGATGCCAATGCGGCGCGACAGGATGACGAAACAGCCCCCAGAGCCAGAGGATCTGAACCTGCGCGAGCCACGCGGGCACTGACCCGCCAAAGCCTGCGAAGGCCCTGCGCAGATGCGCTGGGTCGCCCGGATGGCTCCAGCCCTCGGCGGCCCAGTCGCGGCGTTCTTCGACAGCAACGATATTGCGCAAACGCCCCCCGCGCAGCGGATAGCTGACCAGATGCCGCCCCGGCCCCATGAACACCTCGGCCACGCGCGGCGCGTCGGGCGTGCAGGGGATCAGCGCCCGCCAGGCCACTTGCCCGGTGAAGAACGGCTCTTGCGGAGCTTCCGGGTCCAGCGCGGGGCGGATCACCGAATGCAGCCCATCTGCCCCAAGGATCAGATCCGCGCGCAACACCTCGCCGTCTTCCAGTGTCACGGAAGGTTTCGGGCTCTCCACATCACAGGCCACGACCCGCGCGACCATGCGTGTCGTCACCCCATCTAGACCGCTGCGCAAGACCTCGATGAGATCCGCGCGGTGGATCAGATGAAAGCCCGGCCCCGCATCGGGCAGGGCCATGCGCAACACCTCGCGCGCGCTTGCGCCCTTGCGCAACACCACTGCGGCGCTGCGATCGCCAAGGCGCGCCAGCGCCGCCCCCTGCCCCAGCGCCGTAATGACCCGCGCACCGTTGGGGCTGATCTGCAAGCCCGCGCCATGTTCCAGAAATCCCGCCGCTTGCTCAAGGAGCAGCACCTGCGCGCCGCGTTGGCTCAGGGCGATCGCGGCCGCAAGCCCTGCCACACCGCCACCGACGATCAGAACCTCCAGACCCTTCACTGACATCCCAACCCCCAAGATGCAAAACACCGGACGCGATGCGCCCGGTGTCTGTTGTTCCAAAACCCGCGCAGCGGCTCAATCGTCGCGATGCACACGCTCGTTGCGCTCATGGGCTTCCTGCGCCTGCAAGGTCATCGTTGCAATCGGGCGCGCATCGAGGCGCTTGAGCGAGATACGCTCACCCGTCGCCTCGCAATAGCCGAATTCCCCGCTATCAATCCGCCGCAACGCAGCGTCGATCTTGGAAATCAGCTTGCGCTGGCGATCGCGGGTGCGCAATTCCAGCGCCCGGTCCGTCTCTTCGGATGCGCGGTCAGCAACGTCGGGAATATTGCGGCTGGAATTTGCCAGTTCCGTCAGTGTTTCCTGCGAGCCTTTCAGAATATCTTCCTTCCAGACAATAAGTTTACGCCGGAAATACTCGAGCTGTCGCTCATTCATGAATGGTTCGTCTTCAGCCGGTCGGTAATTCTCCGGAAGAAAAATCTCTTGCTTCATGCCTCGCTCCTCGCTGTCACCGATAACATAAGTGTTGAGGTTGCTCATAGCGTCTCACCTACATCCTGCCCTCGCAGGGCGAATAGCCGAACCGCCGCCAGATGTCACGCGCTTTCGGCCCGAATTGCGATCACAGTCCTGGCGCTTGACGACTGTGCCTTGTCGGTAAGCATGCACCACGTTAAGTAACACCAGCGCCAGTAAAGATGCAGGATTGCAATCACCATAATGGAGTGAAAATGCGTTTCTCCTCGACCGAGACATATATCGCCAGCGATGATCTGCAAGTCGCCGTCAATGCTGCCGTGACGCTGCAGCGGCCGCTTCTGGTCAAGGGGGAACCGGGCACCGGCAAGACCGAGCTTGCGCGGCAGGTAGCAACCTCGCTGGGTTTGCCGATCATCGAATGGTCAATCAAATCGACCACCCGCGCGCAACAGGGACTTTACGAATACGATGCAGTCTCCCGCCTGCGCGACAGCCAGCTGGGCGATGCGCGCGTCAATGACGTGAGGAACTACATCCGCAAAGGCAAGCTCTGGCAGGCATTTGAGGCAGACGGCCGCACCGTGCTGCTGATCGACGAAATCGACAAGGCCGATATCGAGTTTCCGAATGATCTGCTGCAGGAACTCGATCAGATGCAGTTTTTCGTCTATGAGACCGGCGAGACGATCAAGGCCCGGCAGCGCCCTATCGTGATCATCACCTCGAACAACGAAAAAGACCTGCCCGACGCGTTTCTGCGCCGCTGTTTCTTCCATTACATCCGCTTCCCCGAGATGGACACGCTCAAGGCCATTGTCGACGTGCATTTTCCCGGCCTGAAACCGGCGCTGCTGACGGCGGCGCTGACCCAGTTCTACGAGATCCGCGAGACACCGGGCCTGAAGAAGAAACCCTCAACCTCGGAAGTGCTGGACTGGTTGAAACTGCTGCTCGCCGAAGATCTGAGCCCCGAAGACCTGCGACGCGAGGGCGCGAATGCCCTGCCCAAGCTGCATGGGGCGCTTCTGAAGAATGAACAGGATGTGCATCTGTTCGAGCGGCTGGCTTTCATGGCCCGCAGGCAGGGGCGCTAGGATGACCACGTCCCTGACCCTGACGCCGATTGGCGCGTCGGACAAACCCGCCTGGGCGCAGCTCTGGCACGCCTATCTTGACTTCTACGACACGACTTTGCCGCTTGAGGTCTATGACATGACCTTCGAAGCGCTCTTGTCGAATGATCCCCATAGCCCCAAAGGCGTCCTCGCTGTGGTTGACGGGACACCCGTTGGGTTGGTGCATTACCTGTTTCACGCCCATTGCTGGAAACCGGCCGGGGTTTGCTATTTGCAGGATCTGTTCGTGACCGAACAGGCGCGCAATCAGGGTGTGGCGCGGGCACTGATCGACGCCGTTTATGCAGCCGCCGATGCACGTGGCACGCCCGATGTCTACTGGACGACACAGGATTTCAATGCGACCGCGCGCAAGCTCTATGACAAGCTCGGGCAGCTGACACCCTTCATCAAATATGTGAGGCCCTTGTGATACGCAGTCTCTGGATCCTTGCCGCGCTGGCGATTGGCGCTTGCGCTGTCCCGCAAGCCGACGGTCCTGCCAGCGCCCCCCAACTCGATGTGCAAAGCCGCGCGGTCAGTTCCGCCGCGCTGTTCGGAGCCCCCCGGCCCTATGCCACCGAGCGCAGCAATGCCCAGATCGCTGAGGATATCATTGCCTTCGGTTTCCGGTTGGAATCGGGCCGCGAAGTGCCGCAATTCTCGCGCTTTGAAGGCCCGCTGACCGTGCGTCTGTCCGGCAGCGTGCCGCCTCTGGGCGCGCAGGAGACGGATCGTCTGCTGGCGCGCATGCGCTCGGAAGCGGGTATCGATATCCGCCGCACGGATAGCCCCTCGGCCAGCGTGGTCATCGAGTTCCTGCCGCGCGTCCAAATTCGGCGCACCGTGCCCGATGCCGCCTGTTTCGTTTTGCCCAATGTCTCGAGTTTTGCGGAATTCCGCGCCAATCCGCGCGGCGCGCATCTGGACTGGACGCAGGTCGTGACGCGCGAAAAAGCCCTTGTCGTGGCGCCAGCCGACTCAACCATTCAGGAAATGCGTGACTGCATCCATGAAGAACTCTTGCAGGCGCTGGGACCGCTCAATGACCTGTATCGCATCGGCGAGACGGTCATGAATGACGACAATTTCCAGACCGCGCTGACCGGGTTCGATATGCTCGTGCTGCGCGCCTGGTATCACCCGTCCCTCCGCCCCGGAATGTCCGCCGAGGCCGTGGCCGCGCGCCTGCCTGCGATCCTTAACCAGCTCAACCCGGCCGGGCGCGCGCGCGGCAACCTGCCACTGGACCCGACCCCGACGCCCGCGGCATGGACACTTGCCATCGAGGGCGCTCTGGGCAGCATCCAGCGGCCCCGCAGTTTCCGTTTTGCACAAGACGCGCTACGCATCGCCACGTCAGAGGGCTGGCGCGACGAACGGCTGGCCTTCAGTCTGTTTCTGGCCGCCCGTTTCGCCCCCGATGGCGAAGGCGAAGCTGCGCTCGATGCGCTGGTCAATGCCGCTGCCATTTACAGCCGCCGCCCCGGCGGGCAGGTGCCGCGCGCGCATGTCGAGCTGCATCTGGCCGCGCAGGCGCTCGGCGCGGGACAATATCCGCTGGTGCTGCGCCTGACCGACAACGCCATGCCCCCTGCGCGGCGCACCGAAAACGGCGCGCTTCTGTCGTCGCTGATGCTGCTGCGCGCACAGGCGCTGGAGCGACTGGGCCGCAGCACAGAGGCAGAAACCCTGCGCGTGCAGGCCGTGCCTTTCGCGATCTACGGCTTTGGCTCCAGAGAGGCCGCGCTGAACCGCCGCGATGAGATCGCGGGATTGATCAGGGACTGAGCAAAGCAATGAACGAGGGAACGCAATGATTGTAATTTTGGGCGCTATCGCAGGCGCCGTCTGGGGCGTGCGCAATGCAACTGCGGCAAACGGCGACCGCAAGGACAAGGCGCAATATGGCGCGGTGGGGGCCATCATCGGCGGCCTGATCGGTCTGTTCGTGACCATCGGCGTCGAAAAGCTGCTTTAGGCCGATGTTCCTGCCCTTCTTCCAGTCCCTGCGCGACCATGCCGTTCCGGTCTCCCTGCGCGAATTTCTGGCGTTTCTGGAGGGCGTTCAAGCTGGGCTTGCAACTTATGACATCGACAGCTTCTACTATCTGGCGCGCACTGCGATGGTCAAGGATGAGCGCCATCTCGACCGTTTCGACCGCGCCTTCGCCCATAGCTTTCAGGGGGTCGAGGCGATCAGCCTCGATCAGGTGCTCGAGGCCGTGGACCTGCCGCGCGACTGGCTGGAGAAGATGGCCGAGAAGCACCTGACAGCTGAGGAACGTGCCGAAATCGACAGCCTCGGTGGTTTCGACAAGCTGATGGAAACGCTGAAGAAGCGCCTGGAAGAACAGAGAGGCCGTCATCAGGGCGGCAACAAATGGATCGGCACCGCTGGCACCTCCCCCTTCGGCGCTTATGGCTACAACCCGGAGGGCGTGCGTATCGGTCAGGACGGCTCGCGCCACAGGCGGGCGGTCAAGGTCTGGGACAAGCGCGAATTCCGCAATCTCGACGACACAGTGGAACTGGGCACGCGCAACATCAAGGTTGCGCTGAAACGGTTGCGCAAATGGGCCCGCGACGGTGCGCGCGAAGAGCTGGATCTCGACGGCACGATCCGCTCGACGGCTGAGCAGGGCTGGCTCGATGTGCGCACGCGCCCAGAGCGAAGAAACGCCGTCAAGGTCTTGCTTCTGCTCGATATTGGCGGATCGATGGATGACCATGTCCGCGCGGTCGAGGAGCTGTTCAGCGCCGCCCGCGCCGAGTTCAAGCATCTGGAACACTACTATTTCCACAACTGCCTTTATGAATTTCTCTGGCGCGACAACGCCCGGCGCTGGACCGACCGCATGCCGACCTGGGACGTGCTGCGCCACTATGGCAGCGACTGGAAATGCATCTTCGTGGGCGACGCGGCCATGTCACCCTATGAGGTGCTCTACCCCGGTGGGGCGAATGAGCATTGGAACGAGGAAGCCGGCGAAGTCTGGCTGCGCCGCGCGATCGCGCAATGGCCCGACACGCTCTGGCTCAATCCCAGTCCGGAAGCGCATTGGCGCTACACCCAGTCCACACAGATGATCGCGCAGATTTTCGAGGGGCGGATGGTGCCGATGACGCTTGAAGGATTATCGCGCGGAATCAAGCTTCTGGGGCGCTGATTACATCAGGATCAGCGCCTAAACAAAGGTAATAAAAGCGGATTTCCGCCGACATGATTTGCATCACCGGTGTATGGCTCTTAGGTTTGTGCGCAAGCGCAGGGCACATGCCCGCTGCGTGAGACAAACAGGAGAACGACATGAAACTGAACCACATGCTGAGCAGCACCGCCCTTGCCGCAGCGCTCGCGCTGTCGCCCTTCATCGCGACACCGGTCATGGCGCAAATGGAAGGCATGGACGTGCCCGGCACGGAAGTCATGGTCGAAGACAGTCAGATCGACGCCTTCATCGACGCAGCCCTTGCCGTGGCCGAGACACGCGAAACTTATCTTAGCCAGCTTGAAACAGCAGCCGATGAAGCCGAGCAGATGGAAATCGTCGCCGCCGCTGACGCCGCGATCCTGCAGACTGTGGAAGATGCGCCGAATATTACAGTTGATGAGTATATCGCGATTGGTGAGGCCGCCTCCGTCGATCCGGAGCTTGCCGCGCGGATCGAGGCACGGTTCGCGGAGTTGCAAAACCTCGACTGATCGATCTTCCCTGACGGCTGACACCGTGGATCGGGGACGCAGAAAACCTGCGTCCCCGTTTTTTTATTCGATGGTCACGCGTTCCATGCGATCCGGCTCACCGACGACGGCACCATTGCCACCTGTGCCGCGCTTGATCGCGTCGAGCACATCATAGCCTTCGATCATCTGCCCCACGATCGTATATTGCCCGTCGAGGTGGGGCGCGGGGGCGAACATGATGAAGAACTGGCTATTGGCACTGTCGGGGCTTTGCGACCGCGCCATCCCGACGACACCGCGTTCAAAGGATTGCTGCTGCGTGAATTCCGCGCGCAGGTTCGGCAGATCAGAGCCACCCGTCCCCCAGAGGCGCGGATTGCCATCTGCCCGGCCATTGGCGACATCACCTGTCTGCGCCATGAATCCCTCAATCACGCGGTGGAACACCACCCCGTCATACTCACCGCGCTCGGCCAATGTGACCAGACGCTCGACATGCATCGGCGCCAGATCGTCGCGCAACGCGATCCGCATCGTGCCATTGGCCTCGCCCGCGACCTCGATGACCATGACCGGGCCGGAATGATCGGAGGGCACGGTCGTATCGGCCTGCACGCTCTTCACATTCAGCCACGACGCCCCGAGGATCGCGAAGCCTAGCGCAAACAGGCCGCCGAAGATCAGCTTGTCACGCATCCGCAGCCACCTTGACGCTGAGCATCTTGTCAGGGTTCGCTGGCGGCTCGCCGCGGGTGATGGCATCGACATGCTCCATCCCCGAAATCACGCGCCCGTAAACCGTGTATTGGCGGTTCAGGAAGTGGTTGTCGCTGAAATTGATGAAGAACTGGCTGTTGGCGCTGTCGGGATTTTGCGACCGTGCCGCGCCCAGAGTGCCCCGGTCATGCGGGACGCCCGAGAATTCAGCCTTCAGGTTGGGCAGATCCGACCCGCCAGTGCCTGCGCGACCGGGATTGTAGTTCACTTCCGTATTGCCATTGGCCACATCACCTGTCTGCGCCATGAACCCGTCGATCACGCGGTGGAACACCACATTGTCATAGGCCCCTGCGCGCGCAAGCTCTTTCATCCGCGCCACATGTCCGGGCGCAATATCGGGCAGCAACTCGATCAGGACAGTGCCGGATTTCAGCTCCATCACGATGGTGTTTTCGGGATCATTGATTTCGGCCATCGGGCCCTCCGTATAAATTGGCTGCCACCATCCTAAAGGAGCACGCGCGGCAGGAAAACCCCCGATGAACACGGCCTGCCCATTGACCCTGCCCCGGCTTTCGCGCGATGGTGCGCGAAACTAGCAATACAGGTGCTGTAATGGCCTTCAAAACGCTCAACGACATGGAATTTCGCGACAAGGTTGCGCTGGTCCGGGTCGATATCAATGTCCCAGTCGAGGCAGGTCGCGTCACGGATGCCACGCGCATCGAACGGATCACGCCAACGGTCACTCATATCTGTGACGCGGGCGGCAAGGTTGTGCTGCTCGCGCATTTCGGCCGTCCCAAAGGCCAGGCCGCACCAGAACTGTCGCTGGCGCAGCTTGTGCCTGCATTGGAGACGGCGCTGGGAAAATCCGTGGCCTTTGCTGATAACTGCATTGGTGGTCCGGCAAAGCGCGCTGTGGCTGCGCTGAACGCCGGTGATGTGCTGCTTCTGGAAAATACCCGGTTCCACGAGGGCGAAGAAAAGAATGACAAGCTTTTCTCGGCGTCACTCGCAGCGCTTGGGGATATCTATGTCAATGACGCCTTTTCGGCGGCGCATCGGGCGCATGCCTCGACCGAAGGGCTCGCGCAGCTTCTGCCGGGCTGTGCAGGGCGTTTGATGGAAGCCGAATTGAAGGCGCTGGAAGCCGCGCTTGGCACGCCCGACCGCCCGGTCGCGGCTGTCGTCGGCGGGGCGAAAGTGTCGACCAAGCTTGATCTTCTGTCGAACCTGATCACCCGCGTCGATCATCTGATCATTGGCGGCGGCATGGCCAATACATTTCTGGTGGCGCAAGGGGTCGAGATCGGCAAGTCTCTGGCCGAGCGCGACATGGCGGAAACAGCCCGCGAGATCTTGGCCAAGGCGACCGAGATCGGCTGTAAGATCCACCTGCCCCAAGATATTGTCGTGGCTCGCGACTTCGTCGCAGATGCCGCGCATGAGGTGGTCGCTGTCGACGCCTGCCCGCCTGACGCCATGATCCTCGATGCAGGCCCGGCCACGGTTGCGGCGATTGAGACCGTATTCCAGGCCTGCAGAACACTGGTCTGGAACGGCCCACTCGGCGCATTCGAGATCGCTCCGTTTGACGCTGCAACCACGGCAGCAGCACAGCTTGCCGCGCGCCTGACGCAAGAGGGCAAGCTGGTTTCTGTTGCCGGAGGCGGGGACACTGTCGCGGCGCTGAACAAGGCGGGCGTGGGCGAGAGCTTCAGCTATATCTCGACCGCCGGTGGCGCGTTCCTGGAATGGATGGAGGGCAAGACGCTGCCCGGCGTCGCGGTTCTAGAGCGGGAGTAACGCGGATGGAGCTTCTGATCTGGATCGGCGCCGCGATTTCGATGGCGGGTGTGCTGGGGCTGGTATGGTGCGTCATCCATGTGATGAAATTGCGCAAGGCCGGGCTGGATGATGAAACGATGCGCAACCGCATGCAGCGCGCGGTTGTAATCAATTTCGCAGCCCTCGCCGTCTCAACCCTGGGGCTGATGCTGGTTGTCCTTGGCATATTCCTGAGCTGACCGCGAAAACAGCCCTACAAGGGATTCCCATGCGCGGAATTCTGTGCCATCCTGCCGCAAAGAACAGCCGGAAACCGGCATGCAGAAACAGGCATCGCAATGAAAACTTCGCGTCCGGCGATCGGTCCACTCTTTTATTTCGGCACGGCGTCGGTGCTGGGGCTCTATTTTACGTTCGCGGCGGTGCAGGGTGATTTTGGCTTGTTCAATCGCGTGCAGATCGAAGCCGAGGTCAACACGCTGAAAGCCATCAAGGAGCGCCGCGACGTTGAACTCGCGCGGCTGGAAATCCGGACGCGGCGCCTTTCGGATGACTTCCTCGACCTCGATCTGCTCGACGAGCGCGCGCGCGAGGTTCTTGGACTGGCGCGCCCGGATGAAATGGTAATCCGCTGATCCTGTCGCGTTGTGCCATTCCGTCGAGAAACACGACGTCCGCGCCGCGCTCTTGTCCAATATCTGCGCTTTCCCGCTGAAATCTGCCCGCAAAAGGGTCAAGTGATTTGACTCGCCTGAATGGATCAGGATACTGGAGGGGCTTACGCGTCAATCTTTGGTTGTAGGCCATCGACAAAAAACCAGAGATTGTGCGGCGGATCAAGGTTCTGTCGCAATGATGCGAATACAATATAAAACTCGGTCAGTTTTTCTGGCGGCACCCGGTCTCTGCCAAGAGATCAATTTCGGGAGGAAAGATACTCATGAACCCTATGACACTCTGGATGCAAAGTTCGATGTTCTGGATCCGCCTGTTCAAGCAACAGCAGGATGCCTATCTGCGGATGCTCGGACAGTTCGCGGAAAAGATTCCCCATGAAACAGCGGCGGATCTGGCGCGTGAAGCAGAGGCGATGAAAGAAATCGCGACGCCAAGCGAAACACCCAAAACGCCGACAGTCGTCGAAGCTGAAAAACCCGCACCGCGCGTGGCAGAACTCGCTACCGCATAAGACGGATCCGCCAATAACGTCGATGCTGCGTGCCTGAAATACTCGGGCACGCGGTCACGCGTTCGGCACTCAACCGGCGAAAGATGCGTGATGCATCCACGCCGGTTTTTGTTTTTGTGGGTCCTGCCTAAACCGCCTGATCGATGCGCTTGAGCCGCGCTGCGCGCCCGCCACGCCGCAGCGAAAGCTGGCCGGCACGTTCGGGGAGCCGCGCCATGATATCGCGGCGCTCATCCGGCCCCATGCGTGACCAGCGGGTGATCTCATCAATACTACGCAGGCAGCCTGTGCATAGCCGTGCATCCGGATGGATGACGCAGATATTCACACACGGAGTTTCGATCTTTTCACCCATCAGATTCTGAACACCCTTTCTTCGGCTCTGTTTGAGCTTTGCGTGGACTTACCCTGAAAATATCCGCAGGTCGCCCCAAAACCGTCACCTTGCCCGCTTTCAGCGCCACCAAAAGTGTCTCAACCTCTCCGCAAGACCGAAATACGATCTAGAGCGCCCTGCAGGATCACACCGGCAGCGACATGGTCGATCACTTCGGCCCGCTTGCGCCGCGAGGTATCGGCCTCCAGAAGCGCGCGCTCTGCCGCAACTGTGGAAAGACGCTCATCCCAGAAGGTGATGGGCAGATCCGTCAGCGCCGCAAGATTGCGCGCGAAAGCCCGCGTTGACTGACAACGCGGGCCTTCCGAGCCGTCCATATTCCGCGGCAGCCCAAGGATCAGCCCGCCAATGTCACGGGCCGCGGCAATCTCCAGCAGCGCCTGAGCGTCCGCGCCGAACTTGACCCGCCGGATCGTCTGTAACGGCGACGCGACCGAGAGCATGCGATCAGAAACCGCAACGCCAATCGTCTTGGTGCCCAGATCCAACCCGGCAATCGCGCGCATCGCAGGCAGGACCGCGGCAAATTCCGCGATCTCGTCAAAGACCGGCATCAGGGCGCTGTGCCTTGCAGACCGGCTTCTTCTGCTGCTGCATTGATCAGGGCCAGATCTTCGGCCCGCGCGGCAAAAACAGTGCGCGCTTCCTGAAGGATATCAAAGGCCTGTTCGTTGCGTCCCAGCACTCCCAGCGCGCGGATCAGCTGCGCCCATTCCGCCGCCGAGCCCCCATCATTGGCCAGCCGCGCCATCAGGCCGCCGACCATGCCCTCGATCATCTCGGCCTGTTCTTCAGCGCTCATATCCTCCGCAGCCTCGATCTGATCAAGGCTCGGCGCCGCCATCTGGGCACCCGCAGGCGCCGGGCGCGGCGGCAAGGTATAGCGCGGCTCGCCCGAGATCCGGGCAAGTTCGGGAAGCGCGGCCCGGATTTCCGGCATCCAGGGATCGTCACCAGCGCTCAGATCATGCAGCCGCCGCCAGATACGGAACGTCATATCCGGCCGCCCGGTCTGGGCATACATCCGCCCCGAATAATACAGCGCAATCAGATTTTGCGAATCGCGCCGCAGGATCTGTTCGATGATCGCCTCCGCCTCGGGCGAGACAAAACCACCGGTCGCGATCACCATCAAATCCAGCAGATAGGCGTAATCGGCAACATCAGCATCAGTCTCCTCGCGCAATTCGATGACGCGGATCTGCGCCTCGATCGCGGCGCGGTAATTGCCCAGCCGCGCTTCATTCTGTGCAAGCAACACATAGCCGGTCACATCCAGCGGGCGGTCCTGCATCGCCGCGCGCAACTGCGCGACCATCCCCTCCAGCTCATCACGGCCCTGAAAGCTCTCTGGCTGCGGGAACGCGGCCGTAAATTGCGCTTCCAGTTCGGCCTGTCTGGGGCGATTGGCCCGCGCTTCGGCCGCATCGGCATGGCGCTGCACAAGGGGCATGTCAGGATAGCCCGGCGCTCCGAAATTGAGATAGATGCCCCCCCCGCCCAGCACCGCAACGACGACCGTGCCGATCGCAACCCAGCGCATCGCGGCTGGCGCGGGCCCGCCAACCCGGCGCGCGCCGATATCGCGGTCAAGATCAAGGATCCGGCGCGAGATTTCCAGCCTGATGCGCTCGGCTTCTTCAGCGCCCAGCGTGCCACGGGCCAGATCGCGCTCCACTTCGGCCAACTGGTCGCGATAGACATTCATCGCCCGCTCGGCGCCATCGGCCGCGCTCACTTGCCTCGCACGCGACAGCGCCCGCAGCATATACGCGGTGACGATCAGGGCGATCAGGAAAAAACCGCCGATTTCCAACCATTCAGACATGATCCCTCCAAACTTGCCGCGGTTCTATCTTTCTTTCGAAAAAGGAAAAAGCGCAAATCCCGTCTGACGGCTCACAATACTGCAAACCGCGACGCCCTGTCACAGCTGCAGGGTATTTCGGTTTTCGTCCTCATTGTGACGTTTCTGGATAACCTTCGGCAGTTGCATTACGCCAGTAAGCAGTCAACTGCCTGGAGCAAAGGAGCGCCCCCATCATGCGCCGCTATTCCGCCTTCGCCATCGCCCGCGAGGCTTTTCGTCAGCACAAGGGCTGGTCTGAGGCCTGGTCCAGCCCGGAGCCCCGCAAACAGTATGACGTGGTGATCGTGGGCGCAGGCGGACATGGTCTGGCAACAGCTTATTACCTCGGCAAACGCTTCGGGATCACCAATGTTGCCGTGATCGAGAAAGGCTGGCTCGGCGGCGGCAATACCGGGCGCAACACGACAATCATCCGCTCGAACTATCTGCAAGACCCGTCTGCGGCGCTCTATGAAAAATCCCGCGCGCTCTTCGAGACCCTTAGCCAGGAGCTGAATTACAACATCATGTTCTCGCCGCGCGGTGTGATGATGCTGGCGCAGACCGAACATGAAAAACGCGGCTATCTGCGCACCGAACGCGCGAATGCACTACAAGGCGTGCAAACGCGCTTTATCTCGCCCTCCGAAGTGCGCCGCCTGGTGCCGATCATCAATATTCATGGACCGCGCTACCCAGTGCTGGGCGCGCTCTGGCAGGAACGCGGCGGCACGGCGCGCCATGACGCTGTGGCCTGGGGCTTTGCACGCGCCTGCTCGGCGATGGGCATGCATGTGATCGAACAATGCGCTGTCACAGGCGTCGACTCCGCGAATGGCACCGTCACAGCCGTCAACACCACCAAGGGACGCATCGCCTGCGCCAAGCTGGGCATCGTCGTTGCCGGCCATTCCGGCGCGCTGGCCGATATGGCGGGCTTCCGGCTGCCAGTGGAATCGGTGGCGCTTCAGGCGCTTGTCTCCGAGCCGATCAAGCCCTGCATGGATGTGGTGGTGATGGCCAATACGGTGCATGGCTATATGTCGCAATCCGACAAGGGCGAAATGGTCATCGGCGGCGGCGCTGACCAGTTCAACAATTACACCCAGCGCGGCTCCTGGCATCATATCGAGGAAACCGTGCGCGCCTTGGTCGAGACCTTCCCGATGATTTCGCGGCTCAAGATGCTGCGCCAATGGGGCGGGATCGTGGACATGACCGGCGACCGCTCCCCGATCATCTCGAAAACACCACTGGGAAATTGCTTCATCAATTGCGGTTGGGGCACTGGCGGATTCAAGGCAACGCCGGGATCAGGCTGGGCCATGGCCGAATTGATCGCGCGCGGCGAACCCGGCCCTCTGGCGGAAGCCTTCTCCATGACCCGGTTCCGCGAAGGCCGCTTCATAGACGAAAGTGTTGCCGCGGGAGTAGCCCATTGAGGAGCATCGCGACAACTCAACGCAAAAACGATGTGAAACAGGGTGCAAGCCTGATGACATTCCCAAACGGATGCATAGATTGCACATGTTGCGTTACGGAGGCACCATGCGAAAACACATCACTTCCCTTGTCGCTCATACCCAGGCCAACCCCCATAAACTCCTTGGCTTCGCCATCGGCGCAGGCGTGCCGATTCTGTTCTGGTTGCTCTTCTGGGCGCAGACCTCTGGCGGGCTTGCGGGGCCAATTGTTGATCCGCGTCCTGCGGCATTTTCGATCCCGACCGACTGATCCGCGCGCCAGCGCTGCGATCAAGGCCCGTCTCAGCGCACGCGCGCAGGCTGACGGCCAGCGCAGATATGCGCAGTTTTCCTTTCATCCTTGCAAAAATATCCCGGGGGTCCGGGGGCAGCGCCCCCGGCCTTCGGGCTTGGAGCGCGCATGCTGTTACTGACCTGCCCCTACTGTGGCGTCACTGCCGAAGAGACCGAATTCTCTGCCGGGGGCGAGGCGCATCTGACCCGCCATGGGCCCGGATCGTCGGATCACGACTACGAAGCCTACATGTTCAACCGCAAGAATCCGCGCGGGGTGCATTTCGAGCGCTGGCGCCATGCCTATGGCTGCGGCAAGTGGTTTCTGGCCGCGCGCGACACGATGACGCTCGAAGTCTTAGCGACATATCCCGCCCAGACAAGTGAACCGCCCGCAGAGGTGATCGCCAAGATCAAACTGAAACGCCCGGATTGGGAGGGGTATCCATGAGCCATCGCCTGCCCAATGGGGGCCGCCTGATCCGGCGCGGCAAACCGCAGAGCTTCACTTTCAACGGCAAGCGAATGACCGGCTATGCTGGCGACACGCTCGCAGCCAGCCTGCTGGCCAATGGGCAGACCCTCGTCGGGCGTTCGTTCAAATACCACCGCCCACGCGGGATTGTCGCCTCGGGCGTCGAAGAGCCCAACGCCCTTGTCGGTCTGGGCCGCGGCGATCGCTATGAGCCCAACCAGCGCGCAACGACGACCGAAGTGTTCGACGGGCTGGTGGCCGAAAGCCAGAATCACTGGCCAAGCCTCGATCTGGACCTGCTCTCGGTGAACAATCTGCTGCCGCAATTCCTGACAGCGGGTTTCTATTACAAGACCTTCCTGCAGCCGCGCGCGTTCTGGAAACATGTCTATGAACCGATCATCCGCCGTTCGGCAGGGCTCGGCAAGGCCCCCGACGACAAGGCCCGCGACCCCGACCGCTATGAACAGATCTACGCCTTTTGCGACGTCTTGATCATCGGTGGCGGCATCGCCGGGCTTCAGGCCGCACTGAGCGCCGCGCAGAGCGGTGCGCGCGTGGCGCTTTGGGAGCAGACGGCCCATTGGGGCGGCCGCGCGCCTGTCGATGGCGTGCAGATCGATGGCAAGCCCGCGCAAAACTGGATCAAGACCACCGTCGAAGCGCTTGAAAAGATGAACAATGTGCATCTGCGCCTGCGCATGATGGGAGCAGGTGTTCATGATCACGGCTATGTTCTTGGCTATGAGCGGATCACCGATCACGCGCCTGCGACGCAGGCGCCGCGCCACCGCCTCTGGCGGATGCGCGCGGGTCACATCATCACGGCCACCGGCGCGATCGAGCGGCCCTTGTCTTTCGCAGGCAACGACGTGCCCGGCGTGATGCTTGCTGCGGCGATGCGCGATTATCTGGTGAATTACGCCGTCGCCGCCGGAAACTCCGTCGTGGTGGTGACCAATAATGACGACGCCTATCGCACCGCCATCGCGCTGCGCAAGGCGGGGCTCGGTGTGCCCGCCGTCATCGACGCGCGTGCCGAAGCCAATGGCGCGCTGCCGCAGGAAGCCCGCGCGCTTGGGTTGCGCGTGCTGACCGGGCGCGGCGTGCGCAAGGTCAAGGGCGGCAAGCGCGTCAAGGGCGTGGAAATCTGCCGCATCGACAGCGCAGGCACGGCCCATAGCGAGGTCTTCGACTGCGATGCCATCGCCATGTCCGGCGGCTGGTCGCCGGTCGTGCATCTGTGGTCGCATTGCGGCGGCAAGCTCACCTGGGACACGAATGGCCATTTCTTCCGCCCGGACCCCAACCGCCCCCCGACCGGCGCGGATGGCGCGGGCTTCGTGACGGTCTGCGGTGCGGCGAACGGGGTAATGTCCGCTGTGCTGGCCGATGCCCATGCCGCTGTGGTGACGGCACTCGGGCGGCAGGATCTGCCCATGCCCGCGCAGGATCAGCTCCCCGAGGAAGACCCGCTCGAGCCTGTCTGGATCATGCCGCGCCGCGCTGAATATCCGCTGCGCGCGAAGATGTGGCTCGATTACCAGAACGATGTGAAAGTCTCGGATGTGCAGCTTGCTGCGCGCGAAGGCTATCAGAGCGTCGAGCACACCAAGCGCTACACCACGCTCGGCATGGCGACAGATCAGGGTAAACTGAGCAATATCAACGGGCTCGCCGTGCTCTCGGATGCTTTGGGTCAACCGATCCCGGCCACTGGCACGACCACCTTCCGCCCGCCCTATACGCCGATCTCGCTCGGCGCGATCGCAGGCGAGGCGCGCGGCGCGGTCTTCCAGCCCCTGCGGCGCAGCCCGCTGCATGACTGGCACGCGGCCAATGGCGCGGATTGGGAACCTGTCGGCCAATGGCGGCGGCCCTTCACCTACAAACGTCCGGGCGAAAGCCGCGATCAGGCCGTCAATCGCGAAGTCAGGAACGCCCGCGAAGCCGTGTCGCTGCTCGATGCCTCGACCTTGGGCAAGATCCTTGTCTCCGGCCCGGATGCAGGGCGGTTCCTCGATATGCTCTACACCAATATGATGAGCACGCTGAAACCCGGCAAGTGCCGCTACGGCTTGATGTGCAATGAGAACGGCTTCCTGATGGATGACGGGGTCGTGGCGCGGATCGACGAGCAGAGCTTCCTTGTCCATACGACCAGCGGCGGCGCCGATCATGTCCATGGCTGGATGGAAGACTGGCTGCAATGCGAATGGTGGGACTGGAAGGTTCACACGGTCAACCTGACCGAGCAATTCGCGCAGATCGCCGTGGTCGGCCCCAAAGCGCGGCTGCTGCTCGAGCGTCTGGGCGGGATGGATGTCAGCGCAGACGCCCTGCCCTTCATGGACTGGCGCGCGGGCCAGCTTGGCGGCTTCGATGTGCGCGCGTTCCGCATCAGCTTCTCGGGCGAGTTGAGCTATGAGATCGCTGTGCCCGCCTCGCAAGGCGCGGCGCTCTGGGAGCGGCTGATGACCGCGGGCGCGGATCTGGGCATCATGCCCTATGGCACGGAAGCGCTGCATATCCTGCGCGCCGAAAAAGGGTTCATCATGATCGGCGATGAAACCGATGGCACGGTCATCCCGCAGGATCTGGGGCTGAACTGGGCGATCAGCAAGAAAAAGACCGATTTTCTGGGCAAGCGCGGGATGGAGCGTGAAGCCATGGTCAACCCGGACCGCTGGAAACTGGTCGGACTGGAAACGCTCGATGGTTCTGTCCTGCCGCATGGCGCGCTGGCGCTTGGCAAGGGCAAGAATGCCAATGGACAGGCTGTGACCGAAGGGCGCGTGACCTCGACCTATTTCTCGGCCACGCTGGGACGCGGGATCGCCATGGGGCTGGTGGCACAGGGGCCAGAGCGGATGGGCGAGGAGCTGATCTTCGCTGGCCCGCAGGACAAACGGATCAAGACACGCATCGTGGACCCGGTGCTCTATGACAAGGAAGGGGCGCGGCAGAATGTCTGAGATCATGAGAAGCGCATTGCCCGGTGCTGAATTCACAGGGTTCGTGCAGGTATCCGAGGCTGGGCTGCAGGGCATGATCACGCTGCGCGCCGATCTTGCCGCGCCACAGCTGGCCACCGCGCTGAAATCCGCCACAGGCTGCGCCATGCCAAAGACGCGCAAGATCACCCGTGACGGCGCGCACAGCCTCGTCTGGATGTCGCCTGATGAGCTGATGATCCTATGCCCCCATGCGGAGGCGCCCGCGCTCACCGACCGCCTGAGCCGCGAGATGGCGGGCGCATTCGTGACGCTGGCCAATGTCTCGGATGCGCGGGCCATGTTCCGTGTCACGGGCGCGATGTGGCGCGACGCGCTGGCCAAGCTCTGCCCGGTCGATTTCGCCAGCTTGCAGACAGGCGATATCCGCCGCACCCGCGCCGCCCAGGTCGCCGCCGCCATTCTGGTGACCGACGCGCAGGAAGCGCAGATCATCTGCTTCCGTTCGGTCGCAGGCTATATGTTCGACCTGCTCAGCATTGCAGCGGCACCGGGCGCGGAACCTGCGCTCTATGTCTGAGTTAATTCTGCAGTGCCCCTTGACCTGAGCGCGCGCAGGCCTCTTATTCCGAGGGCGAAGAGACATAACAACAGACGAGGACACACAGATGGCTTTCGAACTTCCCGATCTTCCCTACGCGCATGACGCGCTCGCAGAGCTTGGCATGAGCGCAGAGACGCTGGAATTTCACCATGACATTCACCACAAGGCTTACGTCGACAATGGCAACAAGCTGATCGCCGGAACAGAGTGGGAAGGTAAATCGGTTGAGGACATCATCACCGGCACCTATCAGTCCGGCGCTGTCGCACAGACCGGGATCTTCAACAATGCCAGCCAGCACTGGAACCATGTGCAATTCTGGGAAATGATGGGTCCGGGCGTAAAAGCGATGCCTTCGGAACTGGAAAAAGCCCTGACCGAAAGCTTTGGGTCCGTCGACAAGTTCAAAGAAGACTTCTCCGCCGCAGGGGCGGGTCAGTTCGGGTCGGGCTGGTGCTGGCTTGTCAAAGACAAGGACGGGTCGCTGAAGGTCACCAAGACCGAAAACGGTGTGAACCCTCTCTGCTTTGGCCAGACCGCCCTTCTGGGCTGTGATGTCTGGGAGCACAGCTATTACATCGACTTCCGCAACAAGCGCCCGGCCTATCTGACCAACTTCCTTGAAAAGCTGGTCAATTGGGAAAATGTGGCATCGCGGATGTGACCGCTCAAAGGCGCCCTTCGGGGCGCCTTTCGCTTGACACGATCCGAGGCAAGCACCGTTGCAAGCGTGCTGTCGAAATAATCTCGGAAATCGCCTGACACGTGGCTAATCGGTTTGCAGGCTCCCTGAATTTCCGATAATGCGACAGCTGCGTGCAACAAGCACCATCAACCCCCTCTCACTACTTGGTAAAAGGTGCCCGCGTCATGCGTATGAACATCGATGTCGTTATGGATTACCAGCTCGACGGCCCCGGCCCGGTTTTGCTGGCGATCGAAGCAGCGGCCATTCCGGGTCAACGCATAGAGAACAGCATGCTGGAAATCCTCAATGCAACGCATCGACATGTGCCGGGCGAAGCGGGGCTGGGTCGGCGCATCTGGGCCAATGTCATCAATGACAGGTTGAACCTGCGCTATGTCGCCGATGTCGAGATCACGCGCGATGAGATCCCGTTACAGACACTTGCACAATGCGACTGGCAAGACCTGCCCAGCGATGTCCTGAGCTATCTGCGCCCGTCGCGGTTCTGCCCGTCCGATCAATTCATGCCCTTTGTCGCTAAAAGCTTCGGCCATCTGGACGCAGGCGCCAAGGTGGCCGCAATCCGTGATTGGGTTGCAGAGGCGGTCACCTATGTCTCCGGCAGCTCCGACGCTGCCACCTGCGCCAATGACACATTCGTGTCGCGCGAAGGCGTCTGCCGGGATTTCGCACATCTGGTCTGCACGCTGGTGCGCGCCGCGCAAATCCCGGCGCGCTACACCTCGGGCTACGGCCCGGGCGTCACGCCACCCGATTTCCACGCCGTGGCCGAAGTCTGGCTGGACGGTGCCTGGCATGTGGTAGATGCCACAGGCATGAGCACAAGCGCCGATCTGGCGATCATCGGCACCGGCCGCGACGCAAGCGACGTGGCCTTCATGGAAACCCAATCCCCCGCCAACCCGACCTACCAGAACCTGATCATCACGCGCCGCTAGGCGTCAGACCCGCTCGATGGACAGCGCAATCCCCTGGCCGCCGCCGATGCACATGGTGACAAGCGCGCGCTTGCCGCCGATGCGCGCCAACTCATAGAGCGCCTTGACCGTGATGATCGCGCCTGTCGCGCCCACGGGATGGCCAAGCGCAATGGCGCCGCCATTGGGATTGACGCGCTCCGGGTCCAGCCCAAGGCCGTGATTGACCGCAAGCGCCTGCGCGGCAAAGGCCTCGTTGGATTCGACCACGTCGAAATCATCGATCTTCAGCCCGGTGCGCGCCATAAGCGCCTCGACGGCCGGGACCGGGCCGATGCCCATCACCTCGGGGCGCACCCCGGCATGCCCATAGCCAGTGATGCGCGCAAGCGGGGTCAAGCCGGCCTTCTCGGCCGCATCCGCCCGCGCCAGCACCAGCGCCGCCGCGCCGTCATTGATGCCACTGGCATTGCCTGCCGTGACGGAGCCATCCTTACGGAAGGCAGGCCGCAACCCGGCGAGAACGTCCAGACTGGTCTGTTTGGGATGCTCATCGGTATCAAACGCGACCTCACCCTTGCGGGTCTTCAGCATGACGGGCACGATCTGATCCTTGAACCGCCCATCCGCAATCGCACGCGCGGCCCGCGTCTGACTTTCCAGCGCAAAGGCATCCTGCGCCGCGCGGGTGATGCCATGTTCAGCCGCAACGTTTTCAGCGGTGATCCCCATATGACCCGTCCCGAAAGGACAGGTCAGCGCGCCCACCATCATGTCAATGGCGCTGACATCGCCCATTTTCTGCCCGAAGCGTGCCGCAGGCAGGATATAGGGCGCGCGGCTCATGTTCTCGGCCCCGCCGACCAGCGCAAAATCCGCATCCCCCAGCGCCAGCGCCTGCACGCCCGAAACAATCGCCTGCACGCCCGAACCACAGAGCCGGTTGACATTCATCGCAGGCACCGTGTCCGGCACCCCTGCCCCCATGGCCGCGCGGCGCGAGAGGTACATATCCGCAGGCTCCGTCGCGAGCACGGTGCCGAAGACCACGCTGCCGATCTGGCCCGGCGCAACACCTGCCCGCGCCAGTGCTGCGTCAGACGCGATCCGCGCCAGCTCAATCGCCGAAACACCCGCGAGTGATCCGCCAAACGTGCCGATGGCCGTGCGCGCGCCACCCAGAATTACGATATCGTCCATGAAAGCCCCCCTTATGAGGCTATCAGTCTAAGCACATTCCGCACATCAATCCAGTGCTACGCGCAGTCCGCACTATCCGCGTTTACGCTTGAGTTTTTTCTTGCTTTTGGCCGTGGCAACGCGGCCCTTGCCAACGTTGCGGCGCACAGGCCCACCGCGTCCGCGTCGGCCTGCGCCGCGCGGAGGCGCTTCGCCTTCGACTTCCAGAAGCTCCAACGCAATGCCGCCCGTCACAGGCTCGGCCTCTGACAGTTTCACCTTGACGCGCTGGCCCAACCCGATGCGGAAGCCCGAACGCTCCCCTTCGAGGGCCTGCGCCTCGGCGTCATGGCGGAAATACTCGTCCCCAATCGCACGGATCGGGATCAACCCGTCTGCGCCTGTTTCATCGAGCTTCACGAAAACCCCGAACCGCGCTACGCCCGACACACGGCCCGAAAATTCAGCCCCCACGCGCTCGGCCAGATAAGCCGCCAGATAGCGGTCCGCCGTGTCGCGCTCCGCCGCCATCGAGCGGCGCTCTGCTTCAGAGATTGCCTTGGCCGTCTCCTCCAGATGCTCGATATCCCAGGGCGACAACCCGTCATCGCCCCAACCATGCGCCGCAATCAGGCTGCGATGCACGATCAGATCCGCATAGCGCCGGATGGGCGAGGTGAAATGCGCATATTCCCGCAGGGCAAGCCCAAAATGGCCGAAATTCTGCGGCGCGTAATAGGCTTGCGTCATCGAGCGCAGCGTCGCCATGTTGATCAGCTCGTCAAACTCGGTCCCTTCGGCCTGCCGCAAAAGCTGGTTGAAATGCCGCGTCATCAGCACCTGCCCCTTGGCCAGCGCAAAACCGGACTCGCGGGCCAATTCGCGCAGCGCTTCCAGCTTCTCGGGGCTTGGCTCCTCATGCACCCGGTAGAGCAGCGCACGCCCCTTCTCGCGCAAGGTCTCGGCCGTGGCGACATTGGCCAGCACCATGAATTCCTCAACCAGCCGATGCGCATCAAAGCGTTCCTTGAACGCCACCGATGTCACGCGGCCTTCATCTGACAGCACGATCTGGCGTTCGGGCAGGTCCAGATCCAGCGGCTGGCGGCGCGCGCGCGCGCGCGTCAACGCGCGGTAGGCGGCAAACAGATCCGCAAGCGCCTGCGCCAGCGGCGCGGTTGCGTCATCCAGCTGCCCCGCATCCGCCGCCTGCGCCTGCTCATAGGTCAGCGAGGCCGTCGAGCACATCATAGCGCGGAAAAATTCATGCCCGCGCTTGGCCCCGTCCGCGTCGATGACCATGCGCAAGGCGATACAGGGGCGGTCCACGCCTTCATGCAGCGAACACAGATCCCCCGACAGGATATCGGGCAGCATCGGCACGACACGGTCGGGAAAATAAGTGGAGTTGCCGCGCCGGCGCGCCTCGCGGTCCAGCTCCGAATTGGGCCGCACATAGGCGGCAACATCGGCAATCGCCACCCATAACACGAATCCACTGGGGTTTTCGGGGTCAGGATCGGCCTCGGCATAGATCGCGTCATCATGGTCGCGCGCGTCCCAGGGGTCGATCGTCATCAAGGGCAGGGCGCGCAGATCCCGACGCCCCTTCTCGACCACAGGCCCGGCCTTGTCCGCCTCCGCGATGACCTCATCGGGGAAAGCATCGCGGATCCCGTGCTGGTGAATGGCGATCAGCGACACAGCCTTGGGCGCGGTCGGATCGCCCAGACGCTCGATCACCCGCGCGCGCAACGGGCCGAAGCGCGACTTGCCCTCAGGTTCGGCATGGACCAGTTCGCCGTCCTCCGCGCCGCCTGTGTCGCTGACGCTCCAGACCTTATCCGACCCCTTGTCGATCCCGACAATGCGCCCGCCCTGCGCCTCCTTGCGGAAAATCCCCAGAATCCGCGCAGGATTCGCACCGAGCTTGCGAATGACCCGCGCCTGATAATCGTAATCCGGGCCGCGGATCGCTTCCAGCTTGGCCAGAACCCGGTCACCCTGCCCAAGCGCCGGATCTCCCGCTTGCGTGATCATAACAATGACCGGCGCCACGCCATCGCCGCGCCATTCGACAGGCCGCGCGAAAAGATCGCCGTCCCCATCTGGGGCCAGAATATCGAGCACGGTGACAGGCGGCAATTTGCCATGCAGACGGGTGCGGCGGGGCTTCAAGACCCCCTCGCCCTCCAGCGTGCCCAGAAGCGCCTTCAGATCGATCTTGGCACTGCCCTTAATCCCGAAAGCCTTGGCAATCTCGCGCCGGGTTACGCCGGGATTGTCATTGATCCAGTCGCGCAACTGATCAAGCGAAGGAAGCTGTTTCATCGCTGCCCCCTCGCACGGCGCAGGCCCGCCCCCGGCACGCAAGGCAGGGGCGCAGCCCCTGCCGGGGTCGGGTGGGTGGGGCGTGACGGGGGCGGGCCGGAAAGAATGCACATCATGCGCGGCCCGTAGCACGCCCAATGCCCCAAGTCACCGCGAAACCTGCACATTCCGCACCATATCACGATGCGCGATCCCCGCATCGAGATATTCCGGCCCCACAGCCACAAAGCCCAGCTTCTCGTAAAACCCCAGCGCATGGGTTTGCGACCCCAGCCGGGCCTGCGCAATCCCCGGCATCTCGCGCAAGACCGCCAGCGCAGCCTCAATCAGTGCGACACCGATACCCTGCCCGCGAAAGCCCCGCAGGACGCAAACGCGCCCGATCTTGCCGACCTCGCCCTTGATCAAAACCCTTGCGCAGCCAACGGCTTCCCCGTCGATCTTCGCCAGGATATGCAGCGCTTCGGGATCGCGGCCATCGACTTCTTCAGACTCTGGCACAGATTGTTCTTCGATGAATACGACGCGCCTGAGCGCGTGACAGCTCGCAAGATCCTGCGTCAGCCCCACCTCGATCATGATCCGAAATAGCCCCGCAGAATGCGTGAATAAACCGCCTTAAGCTTATGAATATGCTCTATTTCTGCATATTCATCGACTTGATGCATCGACCGGCCGACCAAACCGAACTCGACAACCGGGCAATGGTCCTTCACGAAGCGCGCATCCGACGTCCCGCCAGAGGTCGACAAGACAGGCGCGACCCCACATTCCGCTTCCACGGCCTGTGCGACCAGATCAACCAGGGGGCCGGGCGGCGTCAGGAAGCTCTCGCCTGAAATATTAACATCAAGATCAAGCGAAACACCGCTGTTTTCGCAGGATTTATCTGCCTCCATCTTCACCTGCGCTGACAGCGATGCCGCGGAGTGCAGATCATTGAACCGGATGTTGAACACCGCACGCGCCCGCGCGGGGATCACATTCGTGGCCGGATTGCCGACATCGATCGTGGTCAGCGCCAAGGTTGACGGATCGAAATGCGCCGAGCCCTGATCCAGCGCATGGCGCGCAAGCCGGTCGAGAAACCCCACCAGCACAGGCAGCGGGTTTTTCGCCCGATGCGGATAGGCCGCATGCCCCTGCACGCCTGTTGCGCTCACCGTGACCGTCATCGAGCCACGCCGCCCGATCTTGATCATCTCGCCCATCACATCGGGACAGGTCGGCTCGCCCACCAGACAGACCGACATCGCCTCGCCCATCTCGGCCATCCAGTCGAGCAGCGCGACTGTGCCATCGGTGCCCGGCCCCTCCTCATCGCCCGTGATCGCCAGGATCACTGCCCCGTCGGGCGGGCTGTCGCGCACGAAATCCACAGCCGCTGCGACAAAGGCCGCAACGCCCGATTTCATGTCGCAGGCCCCGCGCCCCCAGATCCGACCCTCGGAAATCTCGGCGCCGAACGGCGCGTGGGTCCAGTCCGCCGGATCGCCCAGCGGCACGACATCCGTATGGCCATTGAAGCCGAAGGTGCGCGCATGCCCCTTCGCGCCCCAGCGCGCAAAAAGATTGGGCGTGCCCGCGCGGTCAACGCGCGTGCAGTCGAACCCGGCGTCAGTTAACAGCTTTTCCAGCAAGACCAACGCGCCCCCCTCATCCGGCGTGACAGAGGGGCAGCGGATCAGGTCGGCCGTCAATGCGACCGGGCACAGCCGATCAGTCGCCATCATTGTGATCCGTGTAATAGGTTTTTTGCGCGACGATCACCGCATTCTCGGCCAAGGCACGCTCCATCAGATCGCGCTCCTCCTCCGGGACCGTATCGCCAGCGGCCAACCGTTCCTCCAGAGTGCCGTAGCTCGTCACTTCCAGCGGTGCCACGCCTGCGGTCTTGAGCACCGCGACCGCTTCCCGCACGGCTTCGGCTTCGTCCACACCAGTGGCATAGATCAAGAGCGCGGCGCCGGTCGCATCCGCAGGCAGATCATCCTCCGGGCTGCGTCCCAACTCCACCAGAAGCGTGTAGACACGCTGCTGGCGCTTTTCCGGTTTGTCTGGTTTTGCCATGGCCATCGTCCTTCTGTGGCTTGTCCTGTCAGGAAACCCCGCGCGAGGCAAGCCCCGCCATCCGCTGGCCCCATTCCGCATAGAGCGCGGCGCCAGGATGCAGCCCGTCCGCGGCCAGCCAATGTGGCGCAGGGTCAAGATCGAAAGGCACATGCACCACCCCATCGCGGGCCGCGCAGACACGCTGCAATTCAGCGTCCAGCGCATCAGCCCTGCGCCCGAGATGGGCGCGCAGCGGCATCGGAAACACCTCGAATGCCCCAAGCGGTGGTACGGCGGATGCAAGGATCAGCCGCGCCCCGTATTCCGCGCGCAACTGGTCGATCAAAGCCGCCTGCCCGGCTGCAAACCGCCGCAGCGGGGTCTGGCGCAGCACATCATTCACGCCAAGCGCCAACACGACCACATCAACCGGCGCGCGCGCCGCCGCCAGAAGCCGCAGCGCGCCCGCAGTTGTCGCCCCGCTGCGCGCGCAGAGCTGCCAGTCCAGATGATGCATTCTGCCAAGATGGACGCAGATCTGGCCGACCAGCGCCTGATCCTGATGCGCCACACCAACCCCGGCCGCAGACGAATCGCCCAGCACCAGCAAGCGCAACGCCTGTCCCTGACCGCAGCTCCCCGCACGCGCCCCCGCAGCCTCTGGCAGGCGCGGCACGCGCGCGATCACCCCCAGCATCTGGGCCGCATGGAGGGGCGCAAGCGCGATATCGGACAGCCTGACCATGGCCAAGCGATAGCCTTTGTGCTGCGGGAAGTGAAGCGCGGGGGCTGGCCCCCGCAGGCGCAACCCAGTATGACAGGGCCATGAACCGGAAGGAACGCCGCATGTCGCATACAATCGCTGAAATCGCTGCAGCGCTTGGCCTTCAGGCCATGGGCGACACGGCTCTGCGCGTCACCTCGGCTGCAGAGCCTGCGGATGCAGGCCCGGACGCGCTGGCCATGGCCACGACCCCGAAATATGCCGCCAGCCTTGCACAGGGGCAGGCCCGCGCCGCGATGCTATGGGCGGGCGCAGATTGGCAGGCGCTGGGGCTGGAGGCCGCGATTTTCGCGCCGCGCCCGCGTTGGGCCATGGCGGGGGTCTGCGAGCTGCTCGATCCGGACTATGACTTCGGGACAGGCATCCATCCGCAAGCCTTCATCGACCCCAGCGCCGAGGTGGCGGAGGGCGCGCGGATCGGCCCGTTCACCTCCATCGGCGCGCGCACGCGCATCGGCCCCGGCGCGCGGATTGCCGCGAATGTCACTGTGGCCGAAGATGTGGTGATCGGACGCGATGTGATCTTGCATGCAGGCGCCCGGATCGGGGCGCGCTGCGTGATCGGTGATCGCTATATCGGCCAGCCCAACAGCGTGGTGGGCGGCTGCGGCTTCAGTTTCGTGACGCCCGAGCCGTCGGGCGCGGAAGATGTGCGCGCGACACTCTCGGGCGAGCGGCAGATCCGCGCGCAGCGCTGGCACCGCATCCAGTCGCTTGGCGCTGTGCGCATTGGCGATGATGTGGAGCTTGGCGCGAACAGCTCCATCGATCGCGGCACGATTCGCGACACGGTGATCGGCTCGGGCACCAAGATCGATTCCGTCTGCCAGATCGGCCATAACGTGCAGATGGGCGAGGATTGCATGATGTGCGGCATGGCCGGTGTCGCAGGCTCGGCACGGATCGGAAACCGCGTGCTGCTGGCTGGCAAGGTGGCGGTCAATGACAATATCTTCATCGGCGATGATGTCATCGTCGGCGGGGCCAGCCGGGTCTATACGAATGTGCCGTCAGGGCGCACGATGCTGGGGGATCCGGCAACGAAACTGGAAACTCAGCTGGAAATTCGCAAGGTCTTGCGCCGCCTGCCGCGTCTGGCGGCCCATGTCGCGGCGCTGCAGGACGCCGTATTCGGCAAAACGCCCCCAGGGCGGAATTGACCCTTGTCGGCGCGCAGGCCTGGGTTATCTCGCAGCCCAATGGCCGCGGACAAGAGGATCGAGCAAATGGACGGCGCAGTGATGAATGAGGCCAGTTTCACCCCCGACGCCACGCATCAACGCGATTTTCGCGACGCGCTGGGGCGCTTCGCGACCGGCGTGACCGTGATCACGACGCGCACGGAGGCCGGACCGATGGGGATCACGGCCAACAGCTTCGCGGCCCTGTCGCTGGACCCTGCGTTGGTGATGTGGGCGCCGGGCCGCTTTTCGCGCCGCTTTGAGGCTTTCGCTCAGGCCGAATATTTCGCGATCCATGTGCTTGCGGCAGATCAGTTGCCCGTGGCGCAGCATTTCGCGGCCAAGGGCAGCGATTTCGATCTGCCCGATCTGCAGCAGGGTCTGGGCGGCGTGCCGCTTCTGCCAGGATGCCTGTCGCGCTTTGAATGTGCGCGCCATGCCGTGCATCCGGGGGGTGATCATGCGATTGTTGTGGGCCGCGTCCTGCGCGTCTGGAGCCAGGCGGGCGCGGGGCTGAGCTTTTTCGGCGGCACTTACGGCACGATTGACGCAGGCTGAGACTGCGGGCTTGCGCCAGGCGCGCCAAACAGACAGATTGACGCCCGACAGAGAATGACAGGCGCAATGCAGCAGCCAAGACATCATGTGATCCTACTGGGCGCAAGTGGCACGATTGGCCGCGCCACTCTGACGGCGCTGCTGGCGCAGGGCTACCGCGTCACCTGCCTGAGCCGCAATCCGCTCAGCTTGCCCGACGGCGTGGCGCAAAGCCGCGTGGTGTTCAGTGATCCTGCAGATATTCGCCGTGTCATGCGCGGGCTTCGGGCCGACGCGATCCTGTCCTGCATGGCATCGCGCAGCGGCAGGCCGCAGGATGCCTGGGCGGTGGATTACCGCGCCCATCTGCACGTTCTGGAAGCGGCCAAGGCCCTTGGCATCGGGCGTTTCGTGCTTCTGTCTGCGATCTGCGTGCAAAAACCCCTGCTGGAATTCCAGCGCGCCAAACGCGCGTTCGAGACTGCGCTGCAGTCAAGCCCGTTGCAATGGTCCATCGTGCGCCCGACGGCGTTTTTCAAATCGCTTTCCGGACAGGTCAAACGCGTGCAGGCAGGCAAACCATTTCTGCTTTTCGGCGACGGCGCCTTGACTGCCTGCAAACCGATCAGCGACCGCGATCTTGCGGAGTATCTGGTCAGCTGTCTGAGCGATCCGACGCGCGCGCAGCGTATCCTGCCCATTGGCGGGCCCGGCCCGGCTCTGACCCCGCAGGCTCAGGGCGAGATGCTGTTTGACCTGCTCGACCGGCCCGCCCGCTTCCGCCGCGTGCCGGTCGCGCTGATGGACGGCATCATTGGCGGGCTGGCAGCACTTGGGCGCGTGTCGTCCGCCATGGCTGACAAGGCCGAATTCGCCCGCATCGGGCGCTATTATGCCACCGAATCGATGTTGCTCTGGGATGCGGAGGCCGCCCGCTATGATGCAGATGCGACGCCGGAACATGGCAGAGATCGACTGCGTGACCATTATGCAGCGCTGATCCGCGGGGAAGCTGTGACAGACCTCGGCGCGCATGCCATGTTCTGAGCGTGGGTGGGGGGCGCTGCCCCCCCGGTCCCTGCGGTCCCGCCCCCCGGGATATTTTTGCAAGGATGAAAGCCCGACGGTCAGAACGCAGGTTGGGTCTGGCGTCGGCGCTGCAGCATGATCACACCGAACAGCAACAGGAAGGCCGGGATATAGAAGAGCTGTTCGGGCATCCGGTCGGCCGGGCGCAGCACCGCACTCAGCTCGACCTGTTCGCGCCCATAGAAGTCGAAATCGCCAAGGCTGCGCTGAAACGGGCTGCCGAACATCGGTTCATCGAGCACCATCCGCGTATCATCCGGCATCAGGAACAGCCCGGTATCGGCCAGTCGCTGCGCGGCGGGCGTATCGTCGATATCGAGCACCAATGTCAGGCTGCGTGGCGCGCCAGTGTTGAAATCCGGGCCGGACACTTCAATGCGGATCTGATCCCCCGGGGAGGCCGCTGTCAGAACCTCCTCGAATTGCAGACCCGACAGGCGCTCGAATTGTGGCTGAACCCGGTCGAGCCAGAAATTCGGCACAAAGAGTGTGAAGGCCACCAGCAAAAGCGCCGCGGATTCGTGGATTTTCGAGCGGGCGAGGAAATAGCCCTGCGTCGCTGCCGCGAAAAGCAGCATCGCGAAGGTTGCCACCACGAAGATGAACCCGGCCTGCATGAGCCCCGCCATCGTGCCGAGATCCACGCCATAGAGGATCAATGTCGGATTATAGATGAACAGGAACGGCAGCGCGAGCGTGCGCAGGCTGTAGAAGAAGGCCTGAAAGCCCGTCTTGATCGGATCGCCGCCCGACACCGCAGAGGCTGCGAAACTCGCAAGCCCCACGGGCGGGGTGACATCGGCCATGAGCCCGAAATAGAAGACGAAGAGATGCGCCGCGATCAAGGGCACGATCAGCCCTTCCTGCGCACCCAGACTGACCACCACGGTCGCCATCAGTGACGAGACGACGATGTAATTTGCCGTGGTCGGCAGACCCAGCCCAAGGATCAGCGAGAACAGCCCCACCAGCAGGAGCATCAGGAACAGATTGCCAAGTGCCAGCATTTCGACCAGCCCGGCCAGTTCCGTGCCAATCGGCGTGCGCGTCACAGTCGCCACGATGATGCCGGCAGCCCCGGTCGCGACCGCGATGCCGATCATGTTGCGCGCGCCTGCGATCATGCCATCAACCAGATCCGTCAGGCCCAGGCGCAATTCACTGAGCACATTGCCTTCGCCGCGCATCAGCGCCTTGATCGGGCGCTGCGTCAGGATGATGAACAGCATCGCCATCACCGCAAAATACGCTGATTTCGCCGGCGACTGGCGCTCGACCATCAGAAACCAGACCAGCACCACAATGGGCAGCAGGTAATGCAGGCCAGTGGGGAAGACTTCGCGCATCACAGGCAGCTTGATCTCTTTCTCGTTGGGATCGTCCAGCTCCAGCTCGGGCCGCCCCGCCGCGACCCAGAGACAAGCCAGGTAGATCGCCAGCAGTGCCAGCAGGATCACCGGCTCCGAGATCGCGGGCGCGACATCGCGCAAGACCCCGATCGCCGCAATCGCACCGTAGAAGGCCGCGCCAGTCACCACGAAGCCGATGGCCGTCTTCCAGAGCATCGTCAGCAGATTAGCGCCGGAGCCAAGCGCCGGAATCCCGTTTTTCAGCGCTTCGAGATGCACGATATAGATCAGCGCGATATAGCTGATCACCGCCGGGATGAAGGCGTGTTTGATCACCTCGACGTAAGAAATCCCGACAAATTCGACCATGAGGAACGCCGCCGCACCCATCACGGGCGGCATGATCTGACCATTGACCGAAGACGACACTTCGACCGCGCCCGCCTTTTCCGCGGTAAAGCCCACGCGCTTCATCAGCGGGATGGTGAATGTCCCCGTGGTCACCACATTGGCGATCGAGGAGCCCGAAATCAGCCCTGTCGCACCTGACCCGACCACGGCCGCTTTCGCAGGCCCGCCGCGCAGATGGCCAAGGCCCGCGAAGGCCAGCTTTATGAAGTAATTACCCGCGCCCGCCTTGTCCAGAAGCGCTCCGAACAGCACGAACAGGAACACAAAGGCCGTGGAGACCCCCAGCGGGATGCCAAAGACCCCTTCGGTCGACAGCCATTGCGTGTTGATGATGCCGTTGAAACTGCGGCCCTCATGCGCGATCAGATCGGGGATCAACCACCCCTGACCAAAGTAGGAATAGGCCAGAAAAACCCCGCCGACAATCGTCAGGGCTGGCCCCAAGGCGCGGCGCGACGCTTCCAGCAGAAGTACCAGACCAATCGTGCCGACGATGATCTGTTCTTGTGTGGGCAGGCCGGAGCGCGCCGTCGAGGAGAGCTCGCGCGAAAACCAGAAGACGTAGAAGGCGCAGCCCGCCGCCGTCAGCGCAAGCACCCAGTCATACCAGGGAATGTAGCGGCGCGGCGAGGACTTGAACGCCGGATAGGCGAGAAAGGCCAGAAACAGCGCGAAGGTCAGATGCATGGGCCGCGTCATGTCCGAGCCGATGACGCGGGCGAACGGGATATGCTGGGCCCATTGGAATTGCAGATCCGCGATCCAGATCTGAAAGGCGGACCACATGAAGGCCACGACAGCGATCAGCAGCGCAACGGCGCGATTGGTCGGATTGCGGCCACCGGAATCGGTGCTTGCGACCAAATCCTGCAATTCATCATCTGAAAATTGCCGAGCTTCAGGCTTTTGCGCAGAAGACATCGCGTGTTCCCCCATGTCGTGATCTTGATATTCTTGCCCTGCCGTGCGCGGCATGGGGACACACGGTGCCCCGAAGGGCACCGTGCAGAGGCTTCAGATCATTCGATCAGGCCAGCTTCGCGGAAATACCGCTCTGCACCGGGATGCAGTGGCGCGGACAGACCGTCATTGGCCATTTCCGCCGGATCGAGATTGGCCAGCGCCGGATGCAGGCTCGTGAACTGGTCGAGATTCTCGAAAATCGCGCGGGTGACCTGATAACCGATTTCCTCGCTCACCGCATCGGAGCTGACGAAGGTCGCACCGACACCGAAGGTGGTCACATCTTCCGAGCTGCCGCGATACATGCCACCTGGAATGGTCGCCATGCGGTAATAGGGCCGCTCCTCGACCAGGGCGCGGATCGCGTCATTGTCGACATTGACCAGCACTGTATCGCAAGCGGTGGTGGCTTCCTGAATCGCGCCCGAAGGATGGCCGACCGTGTAGACGATGGCATCGACATTGTTGTCGCACAGCGCCAGCGACTGTTCTGCAGGCGGCAGTTCCGTCGCCTGCGCGAAGGTGTCGAGCGTCCAGCCCATCGCCTCCATCACCACATCCATCGTGCCACGCTGGCCAGAACCGGGATTGCCGATATTGACGCGCTTGCCGGCCAGATCATCGAAATTGGTGATGCCGCTATCGGCGCGCGCCACGACCGTGAAGGGCTCGGGGTGCAGCGCGAAGACAGCGCGCAGTCCTTCAAAGGCGCCGGTTTCCTCGAATTGCGACGTGCCGTTGAACGCGTGATATTGCCAGTCGGACTGTGCCACGCCAAATTCCAGCTCGCCCGAGCGGATGGCGTTGATGTTGAAGATCGAGCCACCGGTCGATTCGACGCCGCAGCGGATGCCGTGTTCGGCACGGTCGCGATTGACAAGACGACAGATCGCGCCGCCTGCAGGGTAATACACACCCGTCACACCACCCGTGCCGATCGAGATAAAGGTTTCCTGAGCCAGGGCGCTTGTGCCCATCAGAAGACCCGCGGTCATTATCCCGGTCGCAAGAGATTTATTCATATAGTCCTCCAGTTGCTGGACTGCCTGCTGCGGGCAGCCTCTTGGGTTTTTGGGAGTTTCGCGTGATCAGAGTGTTGCACAGACCCCGCGCCCCATGGGGTCGAGTGGACTGCGACCATGTCAGGCTGTCAAGCATCAAAGCGCTTTGAGCGCATAACATCTGCTCTAACCCTTATGAAATACTGATGTTTTTGCATATTCGCATGAGCGTTGGCGAGAGCCCCGTCGCATTGGGCAGAGTCCCGCGAACTCAAAACTGAAACCCGCAGCTCGGCGCGCGGTTCCATCGCGAAATTGCGAATCAGAAGAGATCAGATCGGCAGGCGCGTTTCCGCGATACCCACGAACCAGCTGCAGCCAAAGGGGATGATTTCATCATTGAAATCATATTGCGGATGGTGCAGCCCCGGCCCGTTGCCTGCGCCGAGCACGATATAGGCGCCGGGGCGTTCTTCCAGCATATAGGCGAAATCCTCGCCGCCCATGTTGAAGCCCGCATGCAGGCAGCGACCAGACACCGCCAGCGCCACGTCCCGCGCGAATTGGGTCGGGTCGTCATGGTTGACCATGACCGGATAGCCCTCCATGAAATCGACCTCGGCCACGGCCCCGAAACTCTGCGCCGTACTGGTGGCGATGGTATGAAGCCGGTCCGCCGCCAGTTTGCGCAGCGCGGCGTCATGGGTGCGGATCGTGCCACGCAGCTCGACGCGCTGAGGAATGACGTTGAACGCCGTGCTGTCGCTTTGCACGCCACAGACGGACAGCACAATGTTCTCGACCGGATCCGCGCTGCGGCTGGCCACCGATTGCAGCGCAAGGATCATATGGCTGGTCGCAACCACCGGATCAAAGGTCATATGCGGCTTGGCCGCATGGCCGCCGCGCCCCTCAATCGTGATGTGGAACTCGTCACAGGCGGCATAGAACGCGCCCGCGCGGATGTTGAATTCGCCCAAGGGGTGGCCGGGCCGGTTATGCATCGCATAGACCTCAGCGATATTGAACCGCTCCATCAGCCCTGCGTCGCACATCACCTTGGCCCCTGCCCCGCCTTCTTCGGCAGGCTGGAAGATCACCGCCACTGTGCCGTCAAAATTGCGCGTCTCGGCCAGATATTGCGCCGCGCCAAGCAGCATCGCGGTATGGCCGTCATGCCCGCAGGCATGCATCAGCCCGTGATGGATCGAGGCATAGGGCAGCCCCGTGGCCTCGGGGATCGGCAGCGCATCCATATCGGCGCGCAGCCCGATGACCCGGCCCGAGCGGGTCTTGCGCCCATGGATCAGCCCGACCACGCCCGTGACGCCGATCCCCTCGACCACCTGATCGCACCCAAAGGCGCGCAGTTTTTCAGCCACGATCCGCGCGGTGCGATGGCAGTCGAAACCCAGTTCGGGATGGGCATGAAAATCGCGCCGCCATTCGGTGATCTGCGGCAGGGTTTCGGCGAAACGGTTGCGAATGGGCATGGCGTTCCTGTCTGGCTGATGACGTGCAAGCTAGCCCCCTGCCGCGCGGACGACAAGACCTTGCCGATCAATCCTCGAACAGCTCCGACTGGCCCGAGCGCGGGCTGTCATCCTCGTCATCCTCCTCAGGCGCAGGCGCACCGGGCATGGCGCGGGCGTCCAGAAGCCCCGCTTCGCGCAATTCCTTCAGCCCCGGCAGATCCCGCGCGCTTTCCAGCCCGAAATGATCAAGAAATTCCTCGGTCACCACGAAGGTCACAGGCCGCCCCGGCGTCATGCGCCGCCGCCCCAGCCGGATCCAGTCCATTTCCAGCAGCTGATCAATCGTGCCGCGCGACACAGCCACGCCGCGGATTTCTTCGATCTCGGCGCGGGTGGCGGGCTGGTGATAGGCGATGATCGCCAACGTTTCGATCGCCGCGCGCGACAGCTTGCGTGTCTCCACACGTTCGGTCTGCATCAGCCAGCCCAGATCCGGCGCCGTGCGAAAGGCCCAGCCGTCCCCGACCCGTCCCAGCGTCACGCCCCGCCCCTGATAGCGCGTGCGCAGATGCACAAGCGCTTCGGCGGCATCGCAGCCCGCAGGCAGCCGCGCGCTGATCTGCGCCAGGGTTTGCGGCTCCGCACTGGCAAAGAGGATCGCCTCGATCATGCGCTCCTGCTCGGCCATGGGCGGCGCGGGAAACAGGCTTTGCGGGGGCGTGACAGGTTTATCCATGCGCCTCACTGCCCGGATTTGCGGCGCAGATGCAAGGGGGCGAAGGTGTCGGACTGGCGCAGTTCGATCTGGCCTTGTTTCGCCAGTTCCAACGTCGCGGCAAAGGTCGAGGCGATGGCCGAACGTTGCCTTGCAGGCACACCCCGCCAGCCTTCGGGCAGCCAGGCTTGCAGGCTGGTCCAGTCGCTCGCCCCCGGCACCAGCGCCGAAAGCCGTGCGAGCGCGGCCTCATAGGGATAAATGTCAGAGCGATCAAACGCATAGGGGCGGAAATCATCGCGCGTGCGCAGCCGCGCATAGGCGCGCATCAGGTCGATCAGGCTCGCCTCGAACCGGGTCTTGCGCGACACGGCCAGCGCTTCGGGCGCGCCGCGCGCAAAGAAATCACGGCCCTTCTGGTCGCGCCCCATCAGCCGCGCGGCCACGTCGCGCATGGCCTGCAAGCGCTCCAGCTGCCAGGCCAGATGCGCGGCCAGTTCCTCGCCCGATGGCCCCTCCTCGGTCGGATCGGGCGGCAGCAGCAGGCGCGATTTCAGGAAGGCCAGCCAGGCGGCCATGACCAGATAATCCGCCGCCAATTCGATGCGCAGGGAGCGGGCGCGCTCGATGAAGCCCAGATATTGCTCGGCCAGATCCAGCACGGAAATGCGGCGCAGATCAACTTTCTGGGTCCGCGAGAGGGTCAGCAACAGATCAAGCGGGCCCTCGAACCCGTCCACATCGACAATCAGCGCCTCGGCCTCGCGCCGGGCGATGATGCTGTCCTGTGTGTCCCAGTCCTCCGACATCCGCGTGCGCGCCCCGTCATATTTCCCAGAGCATAACCGCCCGCGCCGGTGGCTGTCTACATCCGCTCCCAGTCGCGCAGCCGCGCGACATAGCGCGCCAGCGTGTCGATCTCGAGATTGATGCGGTCGCCAAGCTTGGTGTCGCCCCAATTCGTCACGGTCTTGGTATGCGGGATCAGATTCACGCCAAACTCCGCGCCCTCGACCTCGTTTACGGTCAGCGACGTGCCATTCAGCGCAACCGAGCCTTTGGGCGCGATGAACCCGGCCAGAGCCTTGGGCGCGCGAAACCGCATGCGTGTGCTGTCGCCTTCATCGCGCAGCCCCACGACTTCGGCCACCCCGTCGACATGGCCCGAGACGATATGCCCGCCCATCTCGTCGCCAAGACGCAGCGCGCGCTCCAGATTGACGCGCTGCCCCAGCTGCCAGTCGCCCAGATTGGTCTTGGCGACAGTCTCGGCAGAAACCTGCACCTCGTACCAGTCCGGCCCCAGCGCCACGACTGTCAGGCAGACCCCGTCAGACGCAATCGACGCGCCAAGATCGATCGCGCCGGTGTCATAGCGCGTGGCGATGCGCGCACGCAGATCCCCCTCCTGCGTCAGCGCGCGGATTTCGCCGATATCGGTGATGATGCCTGTAAACATGCGCGCTCCTTTTGCTTGCTGTGACCCTGCAGCTAACGCCCTGATGCGCCCTTGGCAAGCGCGCCACAGTCTTGCCCGTTTTATTGTGTAAAACTCTATCCGAGGTCCACGATTGCGTTTACCTTTCGTGATAAGAGCAGTGCTATTCTTGCCGATAGCCAAAGAAAAGGCGCGAAAATGCGCGACGTGACGGAGAACAGACGCTTCCTGTTTCTGCAGGGGCCGCATGGGTGGTTTTTCAACCGCCTCGCACGGGGGCTGCGCGCCGCCGGGGCGGATGTCTGGCGCGTGGGCTTCAATCAGGGCGATGCGCTCTTCTGGCGCGACAAGACGCGCTACATCCCGTTCACCGACCGGCTGGAAGACTGGCCCGACCAGTTTCGCGCTCTGGTTGCGCAGCACGCGATCACCGATATCGCGCTTTATGGCGATGTGCGCCCCATTCATGCCCGCGCGATCGAGATTGCCCGCGAGCTGGGCCTGACCATCCATGTCTTCGAGGAAGGCTATCTGCGCCCCTATTGGGTCACCTATGAACGCGACGGTGCGAACGGGCATTCACGCCTGATGCAGCTCGACCTGCCCGAAATGCGCCGCGCGCTGGAAAAATACGACCTCGAACTCCCCGACCCGCCGGCGCATTGGGGCGATATGCGCCAGCATATCTTCTACGGCGCGGTCTATCATTTCTGCGTCATGGCGCTGAACTTGCGCTACCGGAATTTCCGCCCCCATCGCGACCTGACTGTGGGGCAGGAATTCAAGCTCTATCTCAAACGCCTGTGGCTGATGCCGCTGCATTCGCTGGAACGTCGGGTCGCGACCTGGCGCGTGCGCAATGGCGGCTTTCCGTATCATCTGGTGCTCTTGCAACTGGAACATGATTCCAGCTTCCGCGCGCATAGCCCGTTCAAATCGCAGACGGAATTTCTGATGCAGGTCTTTGACGGTTTCGCAAAAGGCGCGCCGCGTCATCATCATCTGGTGATCAAGGCGCATCCGCTGGAAGATGGCCGCGCGCCCATCCGCATGACGATCCGCGCCCTGATCCGCGCGCATGGGCTGGAAGGGCGGGTGCATTTCCTGCGCGGCGGCAAGCTCGCGCGACTGCTCAATCACGCGCGCTCGGCCGTCACGGTCAATTCCACCGCTGCGCAACAGGTGCTCTGGCGCGGCATGCCGCTGCGCATCTTCGGGCGCGCGGTCTATGACAAACCCGAATTCGTCTCGACCCAACCCATCGACAGGTTTTTCGCCAAACCGGACCGGCCTGACGCGCGGGCTTACCGCGATTATCGCCACTTCCTGCTCGAAACCTCACAAGTGCCGGGGGGGTATTATTCGATGGGCGGACGCAGACAACTGATGCGGCATCTTGTCGACCTGATGCTGGCCCCAGACGATCCCTACACCGCCCTGATCCGCGGCGACGCGGCACCAAGGCAACAGTTGCGCATGGTGCGCTAGACCCTAACCTCATTCAGCTCTTGGCGTTTTCGCGTCAAAGCTGTATGATCACGATAAAAATAGAGGCATGCCCTTTAACAGGAGCCCGAGCAGTGTTTAAGACCACCCTTTCCATGGGCCGCCGTGCGGCCCTCATCATTGCCGTTGGCGCATTGGCATCTTGCGCCGTCTCCCGCGACGGCCCGACGAAACGCGAAATCTTCGAGGGCTCGGTGATGCGCTCGGGCGATGCGCATGTCGTCATGGTGAACAAGCGCGTCAGCCATGCCGCGAACCGCCCCGAAGCGCTGGGCTTCAGCCATGCGTTGCGCTCGGGCGCGCTGATGGGCACGGATACGATCCGTCCCGGCGATATCATCCGCCTGAATGTCTATGAAAACGTCCCCGAAGGTCTGTTGGCCCCCGCTGGCACCAATAACGCGCTGGTCGAGGAATTGCAGGTCGATGATTCCGGCTTCATCTTCGTGCCCTATGCCGGCCGCATCCGCGCCGCCGGAAACACGCCCGACGGGTTGCGCCGCATCCTGACACGTTCGCTCGATGAACAGACACCAGATCCGCAAGTGGTCGTATCGCGCGAATTGGGCGATGGCGCGAGTGTTTCTGTCACCGGCGGCGTGAACGCGCAGGGCGTCTATCCGCTTAACCGGGCCACGAACCGGCTCAGCTCCATGGTCGCAACCGCAGGCGGCATCGCCATCCCGCTGGAAACCGCGCAGGTCATGGTCACGCGCGGCAACCGTCAGGACAAGGCCTGGCTGCAGGATATCTTCTCCAACCCGTCGCTCGATATCGCCATGCGCCCTGGCGACCGCATTCTGGTGCGTGAGGACCAGCGCGCTTTCTCCGTGCTCGGCTCCACCGGCAGCACCAATCGCATGACTTTTGATACGCGCCAGATCTCGGCGATTGACGCGCTGGCCATGGTCGGCGGGCTAGATCCGCTGCGCGCCGACCCCACAGGCGTCTTCATCTTCCGCGATGAAGTGCCCGAAGTGGCGACCGAAATCCTCGGCATCGGCCAGTTCGTGACCGATGTGCGCTTCGTCTATGTGCTGGATCTGACAGCCCCCACAGGCATGTTCAACGCGCGCGATTTCAAGATCCGCGACGGCGACACGATCTTCGTCACTGAGGCCGCCGCCAGCCGCTGGGCGCGCCAGATCGCCTCGCTCACGGGCAGTCTCTCGGCGGGCGCAACCCTGCGCACCCTTGCGCGTGGCAGCGACTGAGCCAACAGGTGACCCAAGCGCCCCAAGGCCCGGTACACGCTTACAATGGCGGGTTTTTGGGCCTTGGCGCGCAGCCACGCCGCATCCGCCGGATCATGGCCCTCAGCGGGCTTCCCCTGCGCACAGGTTGGCCCGGCGCGCAGGGACAGATCGCGGTCTGGGGCCATAGCGCCGCTGCGGCGCGCGGGGCCTGGGTCGCGCGCCAGACAGGCGCCCGCCTGATCCGGCTGGAAGATGCCTTTCTGCGCTCGCTCTTTCCCGGTCGCGCGGGTGAGCCGCCGCTGGGGCTGCTCATCGATCACACGGGCGTGCATTATGACCCTTCCTGCCCGTCCGATCTCGAAACGCTGCTCGCCACGCATCCTTTCGATGATCACGCACTGATCGCGCAAGCCCATCAAGGCATGGCGCGCTTCAAACAGGGGCAATTCTGCAAATATGCAGGCTTCGATCCCGATATTGCGCCGCCCGCGCCGGGCTATGTGCTGGTCATCGATCAGGTGCGCGGCGATGCCTCGCTGCGCCATGGCGGCCTCGATGGTCCGCTGTCCGACCACCTCTTTCGCGACATGCTGGTGCAGGCGCAGCTCGATTTCCCCGGTGCGCGGGTCGTGATCCGCACGCATCCCGAAACCATGGACGGCCACCGCACGGGTCATTTCTCGCAGGCCGATGTCACCGGCGATCATATCACGCTGAGCACTGCGCCAGTATCCCCCTGGGAACTGCTGGAAGGCGCAATCGCAGTCTATACCGTGTCCTCGCAACTTGGGTTTGAGGCGATTTTCGCGGGCCATCGCCCCCGCGTCTGGGGGCTGCCATTCTATGCCGGATGGGGCCTGAGCGACGATCAGACCCCCCATCCGCGTCGCCGCCGCAAACTGACCCGCGCGCAGCTTTTCGCCGGCGCGATGCTGCTCTATCCGCGCTGGTATGATCCCTGCCGCGATGCGCTGTGCAGCTTTGACGAGATGCTCGATCACCTGGAGGCGCTGCGCCGCGCCTGGCGCGAGGATCGCCACGGCTATGCGGCGGTGAACATGCGGCTGTGGAAGCGCCCGCATCTGCAGGCGTTTTTCGGACGCTGGCAGCGGCTGCATTTCACCCGAACCCCCGATCCCGCGCGGCCTAATCTGATCTGGGGCACGGCCCCCGCGCCGCCAGATCTGCCGGTCACGCGCGTCGAGGATGGGTTCTTGCGCTCGCGCGGCCTCGGGGCGGAACTGACCCCGCCTTTGTCGCTGATCACCGATGATCAGGGGATTTACTTCGACCCCAGCCAGCCCTCGCGGCTGGAGATGATCCTGTCAGCCCCCCTGCCCGCAGGCGCCGAGACGCGCGCTGCGCGCTTGCGCCAGATGATCCGCAAGGCGGGGCTGAGCAAGTATAATCTCGGCGGCGCGTCCCCTGATCTGCCGCAGGGCCATCGCATCCTTGTTCCCGGTCAGGTCGAAGATGACGCCTCGATCCGTCTCGGCACTCGCCGCGTGAGCACCAATCTTGCGCTTCTGCAGGACTGCCGCGCGCAGAACCCCAAGGCCGTGATCCTCTACAAACCGCATCCCGATGTCGAGGCGGGACTGCGCCCCGGTGCCATCCCCGACGCGGACGCCTTGCGCTACGCCGATATGCTGCTGGCGGACACAGATGCCGCGCAGCTTCTGACGCAGGTGCAGGAGGTCTGGACCATGACCTCAACCCTCGGCTTCGAGGCGCTGTTGCGTGATGTGCCGGTCACAACCCTCGGCGCGCCCTTCTATGCTGGGTGGGGCCTGACCCGCGATCTGGGCGATATCCCCGAACGCCGCCGCGCGCGCCCCAGTCTCGACGCGTTCCTCTACGCAACGCTGATCGCCTATCCGCGCTATCTCGATCCGGTCACAAGTCTGCCCTGCCCGCCAGAGATCGCGGCCCTGCGTCTGGCGCAAGGCCACACCCCCAAACCGCCCCATCTGCGCGCCCTTGCAAAACTGCAAGGGCTGTTCGCCGCCACGCCGCAGATCTGGCGGCGCTGAGCGGATCAGTCGTTGACCAGACGGCTGACAACGATGGTGACTTCGGGGCGCTTGCCGATCTCTTCCATCACCACCTGACGCACGATGCGGCGCATCCCGTCATTGAGCTTGTCATCATCGGCCATGATCTTGTGCCCGGCGCGGCTGATGAAATCTTCCAGCTCCGCCTCTATGATCTCGTTGAGCATCTCGCCATTGCGCCCTTGCGACTTCAACCCCGCAATCTCGGCCCAGGGCGCGCCAAGCGCTTCGTTTTCCTCGTCCAGGATCAGCGTCACGAAAACATGCCCGCCAAGCGCCATGCGGATGCGGTCGCGGATGATCCCGTCGCTCGATCCCACCAGCCGCGCGCCGTCCAGATAGACCCGCCCGGTCTCGATCTCGTCAACCAGAACCGGCACATCGCCCGTCAGATCGCAGATCGACCCGTTCGGGACCACCAGCGCGCGATGCCCCGAGGCAATCGCCAGTTTCGCGTGTTCGCGCAGCATCCGGTGTTCGCCATGCATCGGGATCACCATCTGCGGCGCAATCAGCTTGTGCATTTCTTCCAGATCAGGCCGGTTCGCATGGCCGGAGACGTGATAGCGGCGCTCGGAATTGTCGAGCACATCCACCCCCATTTCCGACAGCGCATTGACCACCCGGCCCACATCGCGCTCATTGCCCGGAATGGTCATCGACGAAAACAGGAAGGTGTCGTACTCCTTCATGCTCAAGCCCATGTAATTGCCCCGCGCCAGCTGCGCCGAAGCCGCGCGCCGCTCGCCCTGACTGCCCGTCACGATCAAAAGCAGGTTCTCGCGCGGCACATCCTTGGCCGCTTCCGGGCTGATCGTGGGCGGCATGTCCTTGAGGATGCCTGCCTCGGTCGCGACCTGCGTCATGCGCAGCATGGCGCGGCCCATCAGGCAGACCGAGCGGCCCGCCTCCTGCGCGGCCATGGCCAGCGTCTTCAGCCGGGCCACATTGGACGCGAATGTCGTCGCCACAACCATGCCCCGCGCGTCGCGCATCAACTGGGTCAGCGGCTCGACCAAGGTCATCTCGGAACGCCCCGGCGCCAGATTCATCACATTCGTGCTGTCACAAAACAGCGCCTTGACGCTGGTCTTGCCGATCTGCGCGAGCAGCGCCGGATCATGCGGCTCACCCACGCCCGGCGTCATGTCGGTCTTGAAATCGCCCGAATGCACCACCCGCCCGGCAGGCGTATCGATGATCAGCCCAGAGGCTTCGGGCAGCGAATGCGCGACGGGGAAGAACTGCACACGGAACGGACCCAGCTCAATCGCATCGGGCACCTTGCCCACCACCTTGACCTGCGCCGGATCCTGGCCTGCATCCTGCATTTTCAGCCGCGCAATCCGCGCGGTGAAATCGCGCGCATAGACCGGCACGCGCAGCTTGTCCCAAAGCTGGCCGATCGCGCCGACATGGTCTTCATGGGCATGGGTGATGATGATCGCTTCCAGCTGATCGCGACGCTTTTCCAACCAGCTGATGTCAGGCAGGATCAGATCGACCCCCGGCGTGCCGTCCATATCCGGGAAGGTGACGCCCAGATCCACGAGGATCAGCCGCTCCCGCCCCTTGGGGCCATAGCCGAAGACATAGGCATTCATGCCCACTTCACCGGCTCCGCCCAGCGGCAGATAAATCAGCCTGTCCTTGCTCATTCTCAATCCTCTGTTCTGTTGCGCATGTTATAGTCGTAAATCACGCGAAGGCCATGCAATGTCAGATCATCCTCGACCCTGTCAAACAGGTTCTGGGCCTGCGCAAAGAGCGGCGCAAGCCCGCCAGTGCCAATGACGGTCATCGCGCGACCATATTCCTGTTTGATCCGCGCCGTGATGCCTTCGACCAGACCGATATAGCCCCAGAACACCCCGGACTGGATGCATTCGACCGTATTCGTGCCAATCACCCGTTCCGGCAGGCTGATATCGACATGCGGCAGCGCCGCAGCCCCCTGATGCAGGGCCTGCAATGACAGATTGACCCCCGGCGCGATCACACCGCCGATATAGGCCCCGTCTGGACCCACCACATCGAAATTCGTGGCCGTGCCGAAATCGACCACCACCACATCACCGCCATGGCGCTCGAACGCACCGGCCGCATTGGCCAGCCGGTCCGGGCCGGGCTTGACGCCTTCCTGCACGCGCGGGGGCACAGGTAGCAGACATTCGGGCTTGCCCACAACCAGCGGGCGACAGTGGAAATAGCGGTCGCACAGAACACGCAGGTTGAAGACCACGCGCGGCACGGTCGAAGAAATGATCACGGCCGTGATATCGGCATAGATTCCCGTCAGGCTCATCAGACTGTTGAGCCAGACGAAATACTGATCCGCCGTGCGCGACACATCGGTCGAGGTGCGCCAGGTCGCGGCGATCACCGGGCCTTCCCAGACAGAAAAAACCGTGTTCGTATTGCCGCAATCAATCGTCAGGAGCATGCCGCAGGTCCAATCTCAGGCAAAATAGACATCCGCCGCCGGGATCGCGCGCAGGCCCTGGGATGTGCGCAATTGCAGCGCGCCCGTGGCGTCGATCCCCTCAAAAATACCTTCCAGCGTCTCGGTCACGGTGCGCGCGGTCAGCGGCTGGCCCAGCCGCGCGGCTCGGGCAAGCCAGGCGTCGCGGATCGGGGCAAACCCATCACGCTGCAGCCGCGCCTCCCAATGTGCGAAGGCGGGGGCCAGAATATCGAGGAACGCATCGGCCTCAAGCGCGATCCCCATCTCGCCCATCAGGCTGACCGGCGCGAGGCCAGTTCCGTCGAAAGGCGGGCAGGCACGCAGATTGACTCCGATGCCGATCACCAGATGGCCCGGCTGCGCCCCCCGTCCCAGACTTTCGAGCAGGATCCCCGCGAGCTTGCCACCGTGGAGCAGCACATCATTGGGCCATTTCAGCGCGAAAGCGTCACGGCGCCCGGTGGCCATGACCAGCGCATCCTGCAAGGCAAGCGCAGCCACAAAGGAATAGAGCGCCACCTGCTGCGGCGGGCCGGATGGGCGCGTCACATAGCTCGCGGCGAAATTGCCTTCAGGGTCATGCCAGTCCCGTCCCCGCCGTCCCCGGCCCCTGGTCTGGCGCAAGGCCAGCACCCATGCCGGGTCAGACAGTGACGGGGCAAGGCGGGCCGCTTCGGCATTGGTGCTGTCGATTTCGGCCAACACGATGCGCCGCACCGACGCAGGCCAGTTACCTGACAAGAGCCGCCGCCGCCAGTTCTGCCGCGCCCTCGATCCCGAAGAGGTTGATCACCCCCAGCACCATCACCGCCGCCGAAGCCACCAGCAGCGTCGACTGCACAGGCGCGCGCACATGGTCAAGCGGTTCGATCTCGTCCCCGAAATACATGTAATAGACGATGCGCAGATAGTAGAACGCCCCGATCACCGACGCGATCACCCCGGCCACGGCCAACCATGTCAGCCCGGCATTCACGGCCGCCCACAGCACATAGAACTTGCCGAAGAACCCGACCAGCGGCGGAACGCCCGCAAGGCTGAACATCAACACCAGCAGCGCCAAGGCGCGCAGAGGTTCCGCCTTGGCATATTGGCGCAGATCGAGAATGTCGAGCACGGGCTTGCCGTCGCGCTCCATCATCAAGATGAAGGCAAAAACGCCGATATTCATCGTCACATAGATCGCCATATAGATCAGCATGCCCTGCACACCCTGCGCCGTGCCTGCAGCCAGACCCACCAGCGCAAACCCCATATGGCTGATCGAGGAATAGGCCATCAGCCGCTTGATATTGCGCTGGCCAATGGCGGCAATCGCGCCGAGGAACATCGAGGCGACCGCCAGGAAGGCGATGATCTGCGACCAGTCGCCAGGGACCACGCCGAAGGCCTCATGCACCAGCCGCGCGATCAACGCCATAGCGGCAACTTTCGGCGCTGTGGCGAAAAAGGCCGTCACCGGGGTCGGCGCGCCCTCATAGACATCGGGCGTCCACATATGGAACGGCACGGCCGAGACCTTGAAGGCCAGCCCCGCCAGCATGAAGGCCAGCCCCATCAGCAGACCCAGCGACATCCCTTCGTCGGAGATGACCGAGATGATCCCGCTGAACAGCGTCGTGCCCGCATAGCCATAGGTCAGCGACGCACCATAAAGCAGAAGCCCCGATGCTAATGCGCCGAGGATATAGTATTTCAGCCCCGCCTCGGTCGAGCGCGAGGAGTCGCGGTTCATCGTCGCGACCACATAAAGCGCCAGCGATTGCAGCTCGAGCCCCATATAGAGCAGGATCAGATCGCCGCTCGAGACCATCAGCATCATGCCCACGACCGCAAGCGCGATCAGGATCGGATATTCAAACCGCAGCAGGCCGCGCGCCGTAAGATAGGACTGCCCCATCACCAGCACGATGGCCGCGGAAATCAGGATGATCATCTTCGTAAAATGCGCAAAGGCATCGGCCAGATACATGCCGTTGAACGCCACTACAGGTGCCAGCCCTTTCGAGCCCACCAGCAGCGCCAGCAGCACCATCAATCCCGCTGTGGCCCAGAGGATGGGCTCTGCGAGCTTGTCCTTGCCGCCATAAACTCCGACCATCAAGGCCGCGAGCGCATAGAGCGCGAGAACAACCTCGGGCAGGGCCGTGATAAGATCAGCTCCGATCATCGCGGGACCTTTCAGTTCTGTGCCAGCTGGCTTGCGGCATCATATGCCTGCAATGCCAGATTATGCCCATCGACCAGTGCGGCGACCGAAGGGCCAATGATATCTGTAACGAGGGCGGGATAGACGCCCAGCAGCAGCGTCATCACCGCCAATGGCGCGATCAAGAGCTTCTCGCGGCGATCCATATCCTTGATCTGCTTGAGCGATTCCTTGATCATCTCGCCCATGACCACCCGACGGAACAGCCAGAGCGCATAGGCGGCAGACAGGATCACCCCGGTCGCTGCGACCAGCGCCACCCATGTATTGACCTGAAACACCCCCAGGAAGGTCAGAAATTCCCCCACGAAACCCGATGTGCCCGGCAGACCGACATTCGCCATGGTGAACAGAAGAAACACGGCGGCATAAACCGGCATCCGGTTGATCAGCCCACCATAAGCCACGATCTCGCGCGTGTGCATCCGGTCATAGATCACCCCCACCGCAAGGAACAGCGCGCCCGAGATGAAGCCATGGCTGATCATCTGGAAAATCGCCCCATCAAGCCCCTGCTGGTTCGCCGCGAAAATGCCCATGGTCACAAAGCCCATATGCGCAACAGAGGAATAGGCGATGAGCTTCTTCATATCCTCCTGCATCAGCGCCACGAGCGAGGTGTAGACAATGGCGATGGCAGACAACCACAGTACCAGCGGCGCGAAGATGTCGGAGGCGACAGGGAACATCGGCAGCGAGAAGCGCAAAAACCCGTAGCCGCCCATTTTCAGCAGCACCGCCGCCAGAATGACCGACCCGGCCGTTGGCGCCTGCACATGGGCATCCGGCAGCCATGTATGCACAGGCCACATCGGCATTTTCACCGCAAAGGACGCGAAGAAGGCCAGCCACAACAGCGTCTGCATGCCGCCCACGACCTGCCAGCCCATCAGGCTGAAGCTGGCGGTGCTGAATTCATGGCTCAACAAGGTCGGGATATCGGTCGTGCCTGCATCCACATACATCGCGATCATCGCAACCAGCATCAGCACCGAGCCGAGGAAGGTATAAAGGAAGAACTTGAAGGACGCATAGATGCGATCCTTGCCGCCCCAGATCCCGATGATCAGGAACATCGGGATCAGACCGGCCTCGAAGAACAGGTAGAACAGCACCATATCGAGCGCCGTGAAAACGCCGATCATCAGCGTCTCCAACAGCAGGAAGGCGATCATGTATTCCTTGACCCGATGCGTCACTGTCCAGCACGCGCCAATCGTGATCGGCATCAGCGCTGTGGTCAGCATCACGAAGAGGATCGAAATCCCGTCAACACCCAGCTTGTAGGTGAAGCCCATGATCCAGTCATGTTCCTCGACAAACTGAAAATCCGTATTCTGCGCATCAAACCCGTAAAGCAGGATCAACGAGGCCGCGAAGGTCGCCAGTGTCGCCACCAGCGCGACCCATTTCGCGTTGTCCTGCGCGGCCTTGTCGTCCCCGCGCAGGAAAATCGCCAGGATCGCCGCTGCGATGGCCGGTGTAAAAGTGATGATCGACAGAAGGTTCAGCATCAGTTGGACCCTCCGCTCAGCGTGACATAGGTGACGATCACGATAATCCCCAAGCCCATCGCAAAAGCGTAATGATAGATGAAGCCCGATTGCGCGCGTCCAGCGAGCCGCGTCAGGAACGGAATGACGCCCATCGCAAGCCCGTTGATCCCGCCGTCAATCGTCGCCCCGTCGCCCTTCTTCCAGAAGATACGCCCCAGCGCCATGGACGGACGCACGAACAGGAAATCGTAGATCTCGTCGAAATACCACTTGTTGAGCAGGAATTGATAGGCACCCGGGAAGGTCGCGGCCAGCCGCTTGGGCAGCGACGCGTCGCGGATGTAGAACAGCCACGCCATCCCAAGCCCCACCAGCATCGCCACAAAGGGCGAGACCTTGACCCAGGCCGGCACATAATGCGCTTCGGTCACCAGATTATTGTCCGGGGCCATGAAGATCGCCGCGCCGAAATAGTCGCGCACCTGTTCGGTCGAGCCAAAGAACGGCCCATAGAAGACCATCCCTGCCAGCACCGAGCCCACCGCCAGAACGCCCAGCGGGATCAGCATCACGGTCGGGCTTTCATGCGCATGCTCATGCGTGTGCTTGTCGCCGCGCGCCTCGCCCCAGAAGGTCAGGAACATCAGTCGCCAGCTGTAGAAACTGGTCAGCCCGGCCGCGAAAACCAGTGTCGCGAAGGCATAGACGGCACCCGACGCGAAAACCGACTCGATGATCGCATCCTTGGACACAAAACCCGCAAAACCGATCATCGTCAGCGGAATACCGACCCCGGTGATCGCCAGCGTGCCGATCAGCATCGCCCAGAAGGTCATCGGCAGCTTCGTGCGCAGCGCGCCATAATTGCGCATGTCCTGCTCGTGATGCATCCCGTGGATGACCGAGCCCGCGCCAAGGAACAGCATCGCCTTGAAGAACGCATGCGTCAGCAGGTGGAACATGGCGACCGAATAGACCCCCACGCCTGCGGCCACGAACATGAAGCCCAGCTGCGAACAGGTCGAATAGGCGATCACGCGCTTGATGTCGTTCTGAACCAGCCCGACCGTCGCCGCAAACAGCGCCGTCAGCGCGCCGATAAAGACGACAAATCCCATCACCTCGGGCGCGTATTCCATCACCGGCGACATGCGTGCCATCAGGAACACCCCCGCCGTGACCATGGTCGCGGCATGGATCAGGGCCGAAACCGGCGTCGGGCCTTCCATCGCGTCAGGCAGCCATGTGTGCAGGAAAAGCTGCGCCGATTTGCCCATCGCACCGACAAAAAGCAGGAAGGCGATCAGATTGGCCGCGTTCCAGTCGCGCCAGAGGAAGCTCACAGTGGTTTCCGACAGCGTCGCGGCCGCTGCGAAGACATCGTCATACTGGATCGAGTCGACGAGGAAATAGATCACCATCAGCGCAAGGATCAGGCCCATATCGCCGACGCGGTTGACAATGAACGCCTTCATCGCCGCCGCGCCCGCGCTTTGCTTGCGGAAATAGAAGCCGATCAGCAGGTAAGAGGCCAGCCCCACGCCTTCCCAGCCGAAAAACAGCTGCACAAGGTTATCCGCCGTCACCAGCATCAGCATCGCAAAGGTAAAGAGCGACAGATAGGCGAAGAAACGCGGGCGGTAGCTCTCGTCATCGCGGAAATTGTCGTCATGCGCCATGTAGCCGAAGCTATAGAGATGCACGAGCGCCGAGACGGTCGTGATCACGATCAGCATCACGGCGGTCAGACGGTCCAGCCGGATCGCCCAGTCGCCCACCAGCGTGCCGCTGTCGATCCAGCGCATGAGCGTGATCTGCTGAACGCCGCCATCATGGGTCAGGAAAATCACCCAGCTCAGGAAAGCCGAAAGGAACAAGAGCGCCGTTGCGACGATCTGCGCAGGCTTCTCGCCAATCGCGCGCCAGAACAGCCCGGCAATGATCGCACCGATCAGGGGGGCCAGAAGAACCGTTACTGCCATGGTGTCAGCCTTTCATCACGTTGACGCTTTCGACGTCAATCGTGCCCCGGTTGCGGAAGAAACAGACCAGAATGGCCAGACCGATCGCGGCCTCAGCGGCGGCGACCGTCAGCACGAACATGGTGAAAACCTGCCCGGCAAGGTCATTGAGGTAGCTCGAAAACGCGACGAGGTTGATATTGACCGCGAGCAGCATCAGCTCGATGGACATCAGGATGACGATGATATTCTTGCGGTTCAGGAATATCCCGAAAATACCGATGACGAACAGCGCCGCCGCCACGGTCAGGTAATGTTCAAGTCCAACCATCAAGTTCCCTCGTCTCGGTTTTTGTTGGAGCGCTTGCGCGGCCCGAATTGTCTTGTGGCACGGGACAGGCGGGCGATCAGCCCAGACCCTGCCCCGGCTTGATATCCTTCAGCTCAAGCGCCTTGGCCGGATCGCGATGCATCTGCGCCGTGACGTCCTGGCGCTTCACATCCTTGCGGTGGCGCAAGGTCAGCACGATGGCGCCAATCATCGCCACCAGCAGCACCAGACCAGAGACCTGAAATACAAGGAAATACTGATCATAGATGATCAGCCCCAACGCTTTGGTGTTGTGGATCTGATCCGGGTCGGGCGTCGGTGCCTGACGCAGGGCAAGTGCCCCATCAGCAGCCTGCCACGAGCCCACCAACAGGCTCATCTGCATCAAGAGGACCAGCCCCACCAATGCGGCAATCGGGAAATATCGCGCCACTTCGCCCTTCAGCGAAGCGAAATCCACATCGAGCATCATCACCACGAACAGGAACAACACGATGACCGCGCCCAGATAGACGATGATCAGCAGCATCGCGAGGAACTCCGCCCCCAGAAGCACGAAGAACCCGGCCCCGGACAGGAACGCCAGGATCAGCCAGAGCACCGCATGCACAGGGTTGCGCGAGACGGTGACCATCAGCCCCGATGTCAGAATCGTCACCGCGAAGGCGTAGAAAGTGTAATCGGCAATCCCCATGTCCCTCGGGTTCCTTTGCTCTAGTCAGGCTTTGCGCCTGTCGTGTCGCGTTTAACGATAAGGCGCGTCGATTTCCAGATTGCGCGCAATCTGCGCTTCCCAACGCTCGCCATTGGCCAGCAGCCGCTCCTTGTCGTAGAACAATTCCTCGCGCGTCTCGGTCGCGAATTCGAAATTCGGGCCTTCGACAATGGCATCGACCGGGCAGGCTTCCTGACAGAAACCGCAATAGATGCATTTGGTCATGTCGATATCGTAGCGCGTGGTCCGCCGCGAGCCGTCTTCGCGCGGTTCGGCATCGATGGTGATCGCCTGTGCCGGGCAGATCGCTTCACATAGCTTGCAAGCAATGCAGCGTTCTTCGCCATTGGGATAGCGGCGCAGCGCGTGCTCGCCACGGAATCGCGGGCTCAGCGGCCCTTTCTCATGCGGGTAATTCAACGTGGGCTTGGGGGCCACGAAATACTTCATGCCCAGCCCGAAGCCTTTGATGAAATCCGTCATCAAGGCGTATTTGATGGCACGTCCCCAGTCAAAACTCATGGTTTACCCTCCGATCGCCCAGCGAGCCCAAAAGCCGCCCGCAACTTCGAATTTCGCCAGAAATGCAATGATCACAACCCAAGCCAGCGACAGCGGCAGGAAGATCTTCCAGCCAATGCGCATCAACTGGTCATAGCGATACCGGGGCACGATGGCCTTCACCATGGCGAACAGAAAGAAGAAGAACGCCATCTTGAGGAACATCCAGTGGAACCCGTCGGGCAGCCCCGGAATGGGCGACAGCCAGCCACCAAAGAACAGCAGGCTGATCAGCGCGCACATCAGGAAGATCGCGATATACTCGCCTGCCATGAACAGCAGATAGGGGGTCGAGCCGTATTCCACCATGAAACCCGCGACCAGTTCCGATTCCGCTTCGGGCAGATCGAAAGGCGGGCGGTTGGTCTCGGCCAGACAGGAGATGAAGAACAACAGCACCATCGGCAGATGCGGCAGCCAGTACCATCCGAGCACACCCCAGCCTGTATCCTGCGCGGCGACTATCGCGCCGAAATTCATCGACCCGGTCGAGATGATCACCCCGATGATGATCAGACCCAGACTGACCTCATAGCTGATCATCTGCGCCGCCGAGCGCAAACTGCCGAGGAAGGCGTATTTCGAGTTCGACGCCCAGCCACCCATGATCACGCCGTAAACCTCAAGCGAGGCAATGGCGAAGACAAAGAGCACGGCGACATTGATATCGGCGAGCACCCATCCATCGTTGAACGGGATCACGGCCCAGGCCACCACCGCTGTCACGAAGCTCAGAAGCGGCGCGAGGAAATAGACCGGCCGATCAACGCCTGCGGGAATCACCACTTCCTTGACGACGAATTTCAGCGCATCCGCAAATGTCTGCAACAGTCCCCAGGGGCCCACCACATTCGGACCGCGTCGCATCTGGACCGCCGCCCAGATTTTCCGGTCAGCATAGACCAGAAAGATCAGGCTGATCATCACGAAGCCAATCACGAGCAATGATTGCGCCGCAATCAACATCGTGATTCCCAAGCCGGTTTGCAGAAACTCGTTCATTCGTCCCTCAAGCCCTCATACCGTGGGAATGCCCTGATCGCGGCAATCATCCACTATCACTTCAGCGTCCATATTCCGCATCCCGACCGGCAGATCCGGCGAGATCACGAACCCACCATCACCTTCCCAGACATCACCGGAACGCGATACAGTCGTGCGCACATGCTGCGCAAATCCGTAGCCGCGGATTAACGCATATTGCGCCGCAGCACAACGCGCATAGGCCACGACATCGCCCCTGTCGCGCGCGCCGCGCATCCGCACCAGAAAGCTGACCGTGCTGCCGTCGAGCAGCCGCGTGTCAACCCCCAGATACTCCGCCTGCGTGGGCGACGAAAGACTGGCACGGCTCCGCTCGGCCTCACCACAGCCTGCAAGACCGCTGCAAAGTGCTGCAGCAAAGACAAGCGTGGGCAGGGCCGGAACCATATGCTGTTACTCCGCCGCCAGCGGCGCGCGCGCGCGGTTCTGCGCGAGTTGCGACAGCTCCGCCATCAGGCTCGAAGCCCGCGCAATCGGATTGGTCAGGTAAAAATCCGTGATCGCATTGCGGAACTCGGCCTTGCCCAGCGACGCCTGCGGCAGCGCGGGCCCGGTATTTTCAGCCACAATATCGATATCGCCCAGATGCGGATGCGCGCGCGTCAGATGGCTGCGCAACGCAGAAAGCGTGTCAAACGGCAAGGTCGCTCCCAACTCTCCCGACAAGGCCCGCAATATCGCCCAGTTTTCCTTCGCCTCACCCGGCGCAAAGCCTGCCCGCAGCGCCAGCTGGGGGCGGCCCTCGGTATTGACGAACAGCCCCGGTTCTTCGGTATAGGCTGCGCCCGGCAGGATGATATCGGCCCGATGCGCGCCACGATCCCCGTGGCTGCCCTGATAGATGACAAAGGCCCCCGGCGCGATCTCGATCTCATCCGCGCCGAGGTTGTAGATCACCTCGGCCCCGTCCGTCGCCGCCTTGATCCCGCCTTCGGTCACGCAGCCGATATCCATCGCGCCCACGCGCGCCGCAGCCGTGTGCAGCACCAGAAGCTTCGCACCCGATTTCTCGACGATGGCCTGAACCTTGGCCAGCACGGCCGCGCCATCCGCCTCGCGCAGCGCGCCCTGTCCCACGATCACGACGCAGTCCTTGTCAGCCAGCGCCGACATATCCAGCCCCGCGACATGCTCCAGCGCCGCGCGATCGGTGCCCATATGCTCATACTCATAGGTCAGATCCGCCGCCTGCCCCACCAGCATGACATCCGCCCCCGCCATCCAGGCCTTACGGATCCGCGCATTCAACACGGGCGCTTCATGGCGTGGATTGGTCCCGACAAGCAGGATTTTCTGCGCGTGATCAATATCTTCAATCGCTGCCGTGCCGACATAGGCGGCGCGGTTTCCGGCCGGCAGATGCGCGCCATCGGTGCGACATTCCACTGTCCCGCCCTGCCCTTCGATCAGCAGTTTCAACGCATAAGCCGTCTCGGTCGAGACCAGATCCCCCACCAGACCGGTGACCTTCTTGCCCTGCATCGCCCGCGCGACCGCCGCCAGCGCTTCAGGCCAGTTCGCCGCGCGCAGCTTGCCATTCTCGCGGATATAGGGCCGGTCCAGACGCTGGCGCTTCAGCCCGTCCCAGACATAGCGCGACTTGTCCGACAGCCATTCCTCATTCACACCGTCATGGTTGCGCGGCAGGATGCGCATCACTTCGCGCCCCTTGGTATCCACCCGGATATTCGAGCCGAGCGCATCCATCACATCGATGGTTTCGGTCTTGGTCAATTCCCATGGCCGCGCGGTGAAACTGTAGGGCGCCGAGACCAAGGCCCCCACCGGACACAGATCGACAATATTGCCCACCATCTCCGACTCGATCAGCGCGCCCAGATAGGTCGTGATCTCGGCATCTTCGCCCCGACCGGTCTGACCCATCACCGACACGCCCGCCACTTCGGTCGTGAAACGCACGCAGCGGGTGCAGGAAATGCAGCGCGTCATATGGGTTTCAACCAGCGGCCCGAGTTTCAGGTCTTCGGTCGCGCGCTTGGGCTCACGGTAGCGCGAGAAATCAACGCCATACGCCATGGCCTGATCCTGCAGGTCACATTCGCCGCCCTGATCACAGATCGGACAATCGAGCGGGTGATTGATCAGCAGAAACTCCATCACCCCTTCGCGCGCCTTCTTGACCATCGGCGAATTGGTGCGGATCACAGGCGGCTCACCTTTGGGACCGGGCCGCAAATCGCGCACCTGCATCGCACAGGACGCCGCCGGTTTGGGCGGACCGCCGACGACCTCGACCAGACACATCCGGCAATTCCCGGCAATCGACAGCCGCTCATGGTAGCAAAACCGCGGGATTTCGATCCCGGCTTCCTCGCAGGCCTGGATCAGTGTCATCTCAACCGGAACTTCCAGCTCCTGCCCGTCAATGATGATCTTGCGTAACTGGGACATGGATTATCTCTCTCGCAACTGGCGACCAAGCGCCGTGCGCTCGGCAATCTGAGCGCGCGCATAGGCGCAGACTTCGGTTTCACTCGAGGGGCTGACCCCGGCACGTCGCAGATGCGACTCGACAATGCCGCGCATCCGCGCCTGCTCGGTCTTGTCTTCGACAAAAGCCTCGATCTGGGACCGGCTGAACCCCATGCCACGCGCGTTATTGTAAAGCCCCAGAAGAAAATTCACGCGCGTCAGACGACCAGGCGGCGCAATCGCAGGGCAGGTATCCGTCACATGCTTGATCAGCGCAGCCGTGAACAGCCCATTGTAGATCGCAGGCGTGCCGCGCAATGTCTCGTTCACTTCGGCCTGTGACGGCGCAGCACTGGCGGGCGTCACGGCCAGCACAGCGCCAAGAACCAGCGCGGTCACGGTCAATGATCTGCGCGCGCTCATGGCTCGCATTCCTTTCGTGTTTCGTCCTTGATATGCGCGCTGCCCGTGATCGCACGGCGCGGCGGCGTCATCGCGACCTTGTCAATGACCACGATCGAATCGTAGAAATGCAATCCACCGAGCGCATTGGCACTGGCGCGTTCCTGCTGCCCGAAGCCGTGATACCAGCAATGCATGTCATCGATCATCGTCTTGGCCGTCTCCAGAAAACTCGACTGGCGCCGATAGCCCCCTTCGAAATCAGACCAATAGGCGGTGTGCAGGTCCTCGACCAGATAGACCCCGCCTTCGCTGAGAAGCGGGAAAAGCGTGCGGAAACTTTCATGGATATGCGACATGACATGGCTGCCATCGTCGATCACCACATCAAGCCCGCCCATCTCGGCGACTGTCGCGCGCAGAAATTCAGGATCGGCCTGCGATCCGATGCGGATCTGCGCTGCTTCGCCATTGGCCACCGCGCAATCAGGGTCGATATCGATGCCGAAAATCACCGCCTCCGGACCGAACCAGTCGCGCCACATCCGCGCCGAGCCACCATTCTGCACGCCGATTTCCAGAACCTTCACCGGGCGGTTGCGAAAAGCCGCGAAATGGCGCTCATAAATCGGCAGGTAATGCAGCCATTTGTGAATGGCGCGTTCCTTGTTTTCCCAGAAGAACTCTTCCATCGCGCCGGAATATTGCGCGGGCTTTTGCGTGACCAGCTGCGCCGCCGGATCCTGCGCCGGAGCTTCCACGACCTCACCCGAAATCCGCCGCAATTTGGCCCGCATCCGTTGATCAATTCCCGACAAGATCATCGCCTCACCCCTCTGCCCCGGCGCAACGCTGGTCGCGCCATGCCTGCGCCGTTTCCAACCAGGCCCAACCGAAAGCCCGCTCTGAAGGCCCATCGCGACGCAAATCGGCCAGCCGCGCAAGCCCTTCGTCCAGCGAAGGGCGATGCCCGACCGGAATGTGCCACATGACGAAATGCTGATCGCCCATCACCTCGAACCAATCCGCGCGGCGCGCATAGAATTGCCGATGGACCGTATTCCAGACGAAATTTTCCAGCGCCGCCGCGTCTTCCCAAACGGTCAGATTGGCCACAAAACGCGGATCACCCGCGATGCAGTTTTCCGTATTGCCGGTGCCGGGTGCGCCCGACCCCTCCATCATCCAGACAAATCCGGCCGAGCGCTTGCCAATCCCGTTGACCAGATCGAGCGCATCCATGAAAGCGGCCACGCGCGGATCATCCACCGGCGCGACAAGCCGCCCGATATTGAGTTGCGCAAGATGTTGGCCCGCCTGATCCATGCTTATTCTGCCGCAACTTTCGAGATGCGGCCAGCCTTCTGCGCCTTGATACGATCTTCGATGACATCGCGGAAATTGCGGATCAAGCCCTGAATGGGCCAGGCCGCCGCATCGCCGAGCGCGCAGATCGTATGGCCTTCGACCTGCTTCGAGACATCCCAGAGCATGTCGATTTCTTCCAGCTCCGCCTCGCCGCGCACCAGACGATCCATCACGCGCATCATCCAGCCGGTCCCTTCACGGCAGGGCGTGCATTGCCCGCAGCTTTCATGCTTGTAGAATTTCGACAGCCGCCAGATCGCCTTCACGATATCGGTCTGCTTGTCCATCACGATCACAGCCGCTGTGCCCAGACCCGAGCGCAGATCCTTCTGCAGATAGTCGAAATCCATGATCGCGCTGCGCATCGATTCGCCGCGCACACAGGGCACTGAAGACCCACCGGGGATCACCGCCAGCAGATTGTTCCAGCCCCCCCGGATGCCGCCGCAATGCGTCTCGATCAATTCCTCGAAGGAAATCGACATGGCTTCTTCGACCACACAAGGCCGGTTCACATGGCCCGAGATCGCAAACAGCTTCGTGCCCGCATTGTTGGGACGCCCGAAGCCTGCAAACCACGCGCCGCCCCGCCGCAGGATCGTGGGCACCACAGCAATCGATTCGACATTGTTCACGGTTGTCGGGCAGCCATAAAGCCCCGCCCCCGCCGGAAAAGGCGGCTTCATGCGCGGCATGCCCTTGCGCCCCTCCAGGCTTTCGAGAAGCGCTGTTTCCTCGCCGCAGATATAGGCCCCGGCCCCGTGATGCAGATAGATGTCGAAATCCCAGCCCGACCCGCAGGCATTGGGACCGACCAGCCCCGCGTCATAGGCTTCGTCAATCGCGTTCTGCAGCGCTTCCTTCTCGCGGATATACTCGCCACGGATGTAAATATAACAAGCATGCGCATTCATCGCGAAAGACGCGATCAGACAGCCCTCGATCAGCGTATGCGGATCGTGGCGCATGATCTCGCGATCCTTGCAGGTGCCAGGCTCGGATTCATCTGCATTAACCACCAGATAGGCCGGACGCCCGTCGCTTTCCTTGGGCATGAAGGACCATTTCAGCCCGGTCGGAAAGCCCGCGCCGCCGCGCCCGCGCAGACCCGATTGCTTCATCTCGTCGATGATCCAGTCGCGCCCTTTTTCCAGCAGCTTTTTCGTCCCGTCCCAATGCCCGCGCGCGACCGCCCCCTTCAGCGAGCGGTCATGCATCCCGTAGATATTGGTGAAGATGCGGTCCTGATCCTTGAGCATGTGCTTACCCTTTCATGCCGCCTAGCGCTCACCCTGCCGGGCACGCCAGACGCGGAATGTCACGATCAGCGCCCAGGCAAAAGCTGCCAGCGCCGAAAAATCTATCAGAAAGGCGAAACGGGCCTGCCAGCCATATTCACGCCCAACCCATTGCAAAACCACCCAGCCCACAATCGCCACGCACATGACCAGCGCGGCAAGTCTTGCCTGACGCGCCTGTGCCATCTCTTGGGGCGAGGGTCTGGTCATGCAAGCACGTCCCCCGATCACTGACGTTTCGAAAATTCAGTTTCGCCGCCCTCGGCGAGGATCTTCGCCTGCGCGACCCAGTCATCGCGGCTCACACGCCCGCGAAACCCTTCCAGATTCTCGTCGACCCAAGCGACTTCCTCGGTCCCCCAGCTGGCAACCTGCCAGAAATGGAACACGCCCAGCGAGTTCAACAATCCTTCAAGCTTCGGACCGACCCCCTTGATCCGCTTGAGGTCATCTGCAGCCCCCTTGGCCGCGCTCAGCATCTCGGGCTTCACACCAATGCTCGCATCCGGGGCCGCGTCATCCGCCCCCTTGGCTCTCGCTTCGGGCTTGGCCTTGGACTTTGCCGTGGCTTCCTGCTTGCTCACCCCGGTTTCGTCCACAGGCGTCTGCGCCGCAGGTTTGGGCTCTTTCGCCTTGATCGTCGCACGCGACACCTCAGCGGGCGCAGGCTGTCTTTGCCATGGCGTCACCAGCGGCACTTCGGTGCCATCGATGCGCTTGAGCGTATCTCCGATCCGCGTCGCAAGTGCCACTGACCCGTTCTGACCCTCGCCGCTGTAGTCCTTGAGTACCGTCGCCCCCCCAAGGGGTTCAGATGAAAACCGCCCGTTCTGCGGCCCCGGCACCGGAACCTTGCCCGCCGCCATATCGTCGAGCAGCGCCGCAAAGCCTTCGGCGGTCAGATCTTCGTAATAATCCTTGCCGATCTGCGCCATGGGCGCGTTGGTGCACGCGCCCAGACATTCGACCTCTTCCCAAGAGAACTTGCCATCGGCCGACACCTGAAAAGGCTTCGGCGCAATCTTCTCGCGGCAGACAGCGATCAGATCTTCCGCCCCGCAGATCATGCAGGACGTCGTCCCGCAAATCTGAATATGGGCCACAGATCCAACAGGTTGCAGCTGGAACATGAAGTAGAAGGTCGCCACTTCAAGCGCCCGGATATAGGCCATGTCGAGCATACCCGCGACATGCTCGATGGCCGCACGGGTCAGCCAGCCTTCCTGCTCCTGTGCGCGCCACAAAAGCGGGATGATGGCCGACGCCTGACGGCCTTCGGGGTATTTGGTGATTTGCGCTTCCGCCCATGCGTGATTGGCAGGGGTGAAGGCGAAAGAGCCGGGTTGGTCGGGGTGCAGACGGCGTAGCATTAGCGGTCAATCTCTCCGAACACCACGTCCAACGTGGCGATGATGGCGGATACATCCGCGAGTTGATGCCCCTTGGCGAGATAGTCCATCGCCTGCAGGTGCAGATAGCCCGGCGCGCGCAACTTCGCGCGGTAGGGTTTGTTGGTCCCATCGGCGACCAGATAGACCCCGAATTCTCCCTTCGGCGCCTCGACAGCCGCGTAGACCTCGCCCGCGGGCACATGGAAACCTTCGGTATAGAGCTTGAAATGATGGATCAGCGCTTCCATCGAGGTCTTCATCTCGGCCCGCTTGGGCGGCGTGACCTTGCCGCGCGCCAGAATATCGCCATGCCCCTCGGGCGCACGCAGCTTTTCAATGGCTTGCAGGATGATCTTCGTCGATTCCCGCATCTCGGCCATGCGCACCAGATAGCGGTCGTAGCAATCGCCATTCTTGCCGACAGCGACCTGAAACTCGAACTCGTCATAGCATTCATAGGGCTGTGCGCGGCGCAGATCCCAGGCCATGCCAGAGCCGCGCACCATCACACCAGAGAATCCCCAATCCAGCGCGTCCTGTTCGCTGACCACCCCGATATCACAGGTGCGCAGCTTGAAGATGCGGTTCTCGGTCAAGAGCCCGTCGATATCATCCAGCACCTTGGGGAAATGCTGCGCCCAGGCTTCGATATCATCCAAAAGCGCAGGCGGCAGATCCTGATGCACGCCACCGGGCCTGAAATAGGCCGCATGCAGGCGCGCGCCGCAGGCGCGCTCGTAGAAGACCATCAGCTTCTCGCGCTCCTCGAACCCCCAGAGCGGCGGGGTCAAGGCGCCGATATCCAGCGCGCCTGTCGTCACGTTCAGCAAATGGCTGAGAATGCGCCCGATTTCCGAATACAACACCCGGATCAGCGACGCGCGGCGCGGCACCTCGACCCCGGTCAGCCGCTCGATGGCCAGACACCAGGCATGTTCCTGGTTCATCGGGGCGACGTAATCCAGCCGGTCCAGATAGGGCAGATTCTGCAGATAGGTGCGGCTCTCCATCAGCTTCTCGGTGCCGCGATGCAACAGCCCGATATGCGGGTCGCAGCGTTCGACGATTTCGCCGTCCAGCTCCAGCACCAGCCGCAAAACACCATGCGCAGCAGGGTGTTGCGGGCCGAAATTGATGTTGAAATTGCGGATCTTCTGTTCCGCAGTCTCCACTGTGTCGAAATCCTTGGAGCCGTCCATCATGTGGTCCCCTTCCTGTCCGAAGCCTGCAGTGCAGGGCTGTCCCAGAACGCCCGTCGCAGCGGCGGCAGGGCCAGAAATGGCCCGAAAACCGCCAGCCAGACCCCTCGGCGTAACGCAGTCATGTCAACACCCCCACCTGCAGATTGCGTTGCCAACGCGGCGGGAGCGCCCCGAAACGCTCGGCAATGAAGTCATATTGCGGGCGCAGCAATTCCACGGCGCGGGCATGGCGGGCGGCATCCAGCGGCACATACGCGCCTTCATGCACCCGACGCTCCGTGTCGAATTTCCTGGCGGAGATTCCCAGAAAGCTTGTCAAACGCTCCAGCCCGCTGCGCGACATCAGCTCATCCTGAAACATGATTAGCAAGCTCTGTGGCTCCACCGCCGCATCAAGCCGCGTCACGGCTCCGGCATAATCGCCCCGGATCACCGCCCGCTCCTCGCCGCCCGCGAGTGCTGCATCCATCAATTTCAGAGCCTTGCGTTCATACTCGGCGGGATCCTTGATGCGCCGTCTTGCATTCATGCGCAGCTGGCTCCAGAGCCGTTCCACCGGGTCGCGCAGCAGATAAACCATCCGCACATCCGCACCAAGGGTCGCAATCCGGCGCAACATCGCAACGCTCAGAAGCCCGTAAGCCGGTGTAACATCTCCCACCACGCGCTGCGCGCTGCGGCCCTCATGCAGATAGGCGCGATAGGCCGCATCATCATCCGCCCCGCGCGCGCCCAGCACAGTCAGCCAATCGCGCAGATCGCGCTGGCGCGCCAGCAGGCGCGGCGCGTCGCCCCGCGCTTGAAGCCGTGCGAGTTCGGCCTGTCGCTGAGTGATCTGGTCATCGAAACTGTCATTCTGCACTGTGTTGAAATAGTGCAACTCCTTGATCGACCGCAGCCAGCAGTCAGGATGCCGGCGCAGATAGGCGTAAAGCCAGCTGGTCCCTGCCTTGGTTGCGCCCACGCAGATCATATGAGTGACAGCCCCTTCCACAATGCCCGTCAGCCGGTCTTTTCATCGCCGGGAAGGATGTAATCGGCCCCCTCCCATGGCGACATGAAATCGAATTGACGATATTCCTGCACCAGACTGACCGGCTCATAAACCACGCGCTTGAGCACCTCGTCATAGCGCACTTCCGTGTAGCCGGTGGTCGGGAAATCCTTGCGCAGCGGGTGACCGCGAAACCCGTAATCGGTCAGGATCCGGCGCAGATCGGGATGCCCGGAAAACAGGATCCCGAACATGTCGAACACTTCACGCTCGAACCAGTTGGCAGAGCGATGCAGCGAGGTGATGGACGGGACGATCTCATCCTCTCCCACTGGCAGCTTCACACGGATGCGATGGTTGAGATACATCGACAGGAAGTGATAGACGACCTCGAAGCGCTTGCGCCCGCCAGGCCGATCGATCGCGGTGATATCCACCAACGTCGAGAATCGCAGGCTTTCATCATGCTGAAGATGGCGCACGAGCTTGGTCAGATGCGCCGCAGTCGTATGGATGGTCAGCTCCCCGAAGGCGATCTCATGCCCGGTCAGCGCATCGCTCATCCGCAAGTCCAGCAGAGACGCGAGTTCGTTCAAAGCCTCGGACATGACGTCCCCCTTACCTGATCAACGTGCCGGTGCGGCGGATCTTGCGCTGCAACTGCAAGACCCCATAGAGCAGGGCTTCCGCAGTTGGCGGGCAGCCGGGCACATAGATATCGACCGGCACGATCCTGTCGCAGCCGCGCACCACCGAATAGCTGTAATGGTAATAGCCCCCGCCATTCGCGCAGCTGCCCATCGAGATCACATAACGCGGCTCGGGCATCTGGTCATAGACCTTGCGCAAGGCAGGTGCCATCTTGTTGGTCAGCGTTCCGGCAACGATCATCAGATCCGACTGGCGCGGCGTGGCGCGCGGCGCCGTGCCGAAGCGCTCGATGTCATAGCGCGGCATGGCGACATGGATCATCTCGACCGCGCAACAGGCCAGCCCGAAAGTCATCCAATGCAGCGAGCCATTGCGCGCCCAGTTGATGATATCCTCGGTCGAGGTCAGCAAGAACCCCTTGTCCTGCAACTCGCGATTGAGCTCCTGAGTCGCGACTTCGCGATCCGCGCCCGCCGTGTTGGCCCCGGTCATCACTCCCATTCCAGCGCCCCTTTCTTCCACTCATAGGCAAAGCCGACTGTCAGCACCGCAAGGAACACCATCATCGACCAGAAGGCGGTCATCGACATGTCCGAGAAAGACACGCCCCACGGGAAAAGGAATGCGATCTCCAGATCGAAAATGATGAACAAGATCGCCACAAGGTAGAAACGCACATCAAATTTCATGCGCGCATCATCGAAGGCGTTGAAGCCACATTCATAGATCGAGTTCTTTTCCTGGTCGGGATTGCGCACTGCAATCACCAAGGCCGACAGCATCAGCACAAGCCCCAGAGCGACGGCAATGCCAACGAAAATGATGATCGGAAGGAAGGATCCGGCTACTGAGTCCACCTTTAGCTCCTTTTGCGCCAGTCGGTCCCCGCTATAGGCGACCATGCCAAGCTGTTCTGCTACTTGGGTCTTATGGTGATTTACTCCCGTAACCGGGGTTGGTCAACTCAAGCTCGGTCAGTTCTTTGGTAAAATCCCGTTTTCGCATGCAACTGCATACAGAAAACCCTAAGCGACGCACACAAAATCCCGCCATTTCCTGCGTTTGGGAAATTCCACCCCGCCGGACGCTCAGATCCGCCATCCGGGTTTGCGTTTCTCAAAGAATGCACTGACGCCTTCGCGGGCTTCCGCATCCTCCCAGCAGGCGGCCAGCTCGGCAATCGAATGGGCCACAACCTCGGCTGAAGGCGCGCGCCCCAGATGCAGCGCCAGCGCCTTGGCCCGCGCGACAGCGCCGGGCGCACAGTCCAGATAGGGCGCGATCTCGGCCTCGATGGCCTCATCCAGCGCCTCAGGTGCCACAGCACCCGCCAGCAGATCCAGCCCGACGGCAGCCTGCGCCGAAAACAGCCGGGCCGACATGAACACGCGGCGCGCCCGCCCCTCGCCCATGCGCGCCAGCACATAGGGGCCGATGGTCGCCGGGATCAGGCCGAGCCGCGTCTCGGTCAGGCCGAATGTCGCGCCCTCCACGCCGATGGCAATGTCGCAAACCGCCATCATCCCGACACCGCCGCCAAAGGCCTGGCCCTGGATGCGCCCGATCAGCGGCTTGGGCATCGCATTCAGCGCACCGAGCATCGCGGCGAGTTTGCCCGCCTCGCGCATCCGCGTCGCGCGATCCGCCTGCATCTGCGCGCGCATCCAGCCCAGATCGCCCCCCGCGCAGAAACTCGCGCCCGCGCCGGTCAGCACCACCACCCGCACGCCCGGATCCGCGCCAAGCTGCTCTGCGGCCTCGGTCAGCTCCGCGATCATCTGCGCATCGAGCGCATTGTGTTTCTCCGGACGGTTCAGCGTCAGACACGCCACGCCGCGCGCATCCGTGGTCAATGTCACTGTCTCGAACATCATCCCTTCCCCTCTCGCATCTTCTGCGCCAGATCCGCCGCCTGCGCCACCACCTGCGCGTCAAGGCCTGTCTGCCAGCCCTGCGCCGCAAGCCAAGCCGCCAGCGTTTCCGTCGCCAGATTGCCCGCCGCCCCCGGCGCATAGGGGCAGCCGCCCAAGCCGCCCACCGCCGCATCGAAGACCCGCAGCCCCAGTTCAAGCGCCGCGGCGACATTCTCCAGCGCCCGACCCTGTGTGTCGTGGAAATGCCCGGCAAGCTTTGCGGGGCCGATCTCATCGAGCACGGCGCGCAGCATCGCGGTCACGGCCTCCGGCGTCGCGCGCCCGATCGTGTCGCCAAGGCTGATCTCATAGCAGCCCATCGCCCGCAGACGCGCCGCGACCTGCGCCACGGCTTGCGGCGGGGTGGGTCCGTCAAACGGGCATTCAGTCACGCAAGAGACATAGCCTCGCACAGGCAGACCCACCGCCTGCGCGGCCTGCGCCACATCTGCAAACCGCACCAGACTCTCGGCAATGCTGCAATTCAGATTGGCCCGGCTGAACCCTTCCGAGGCCGAGGCGAAGATCGCCACCTCATCCGCCCCGGCGGCGATGGCATCCTGTAAGCCCCGCAGGTTCGGCGCAAGTGCAGCGTAGCGCACGCCATCCGCGCGGCGGATCTGGCGCAAGACCTCGCCCGAGCTTGCCATTTGCGGCACCCATTTGGGGCTGACGAAACTCGCCACCTCGATGCGCCGGAACCCGGCGCGCGACAGGCAGTCAATCAGCGCCACTTTCTGCGCAACCGCGATCAAGCCCGGCTCATTCTGCAACCCGTCGCGCGGGCCGACCTCGAAAATCTCGACAGCCTTCATGGCTCACCCCTCTGGCGGTGGATAGAAATCGCGCAGATAGAGCTCCGCCGCCCCATCGCGCGCCATGGCCCGCGCAAATGCTGGCCGCGCTGCAGCTTGCCCGAGATAGGCCTGCGCCGCTTGCGGCAAGAGCACGAAACGCTGCGCCAGCCAGACGGCATAGCCCAAGGCAATATCGGCCACTGTAAAGCGCCCCGCAACCCAGTCCGGCCCGATGGCCCCCAAGGCATTTTCCAACCGCCGCGCTTCCAGCCGCATCACAGTCGCGGAGCGCATCGCGTCCTCGCGCAGAATGATGTGATGCTGCGTCAGATTGGCCAGATGCGCGCCGAGGGTTTCGGCATAATGCAACCCCTGCAGGAACGCGGCCCGCTCAGGCGCAGTTTCCGGGATGCGCAGCGCCGGGGCAAGCCGCTCGGCGAGGTACAGCAGAATCGCCCCGCTCTCGCAGAGCGATTGCCCCTCCATCTCGATCGCAGGCACCCGCCCCGCAGGCGCGCGCGCCAGATGGTCCGGCGCACGCAAACTGCGGTCGAAAAACGAACACGCGATCAACTCATAGGGCGCGCCGATCTCCTCGAGCGCCCAAAGCACCCGAAACGACCGCGACTGCGCCACATGCCAGAGCCGGATCACCGCCCTGCCCCAATTTCATGCCGAAAAACCTCAATGCGACGCCAGCGCCAAACCAAAGCGCCGAAGCACGAGGCCGGCCTCACGCCTCTGGCTCCAGGCCGACCAGCGCGGCCCCCGCTTCGACCTGCGCGCCGGGCGCGGCCAGCACCTCGGCCACGCAGCCATCGCGCGCCGCGACCAGCGTGTGTTCCATCTTCATCGCTTCCAGAACCGCCAGCCGGTCGCCTGCGCGCACCGTGTCGCCTGCGGCCACGAAAATCGCCTTCACCAGCCCCGGCATCGGCGCCAGCACGATATCGGCATTCGCGCCGCCCTGTGCCTGCCGCGCCAGCGGATCGCGCAGCGCAAGCAGGCGCGGCACGGTGCCGAAAAGTGCGATCTGCCCCTCCAGACGCGCGCCGCGCACCAGCCCCGGTGCCCCCTCGACCCGCAGCCCGTCCATCTGAGCAGCGACCGTGATCTCGTGCCCGGCAACACAGACCCGCGTCGCACGCGGGCCCGTGACAGCGATGCGCAGCCCGTCACAGTCCAGCCCGACCGACTGCCAGACCGGCCCTGACAGGCTGAACCCCGCCAACGGATCATCCAACGCCGCAAGGTCGATCGCCAGCGCCGCTGCGGCCGCCCATTCCCATGCGGCCAGCTCCGGTGCGCTGGTCAATTCCGCCAGATCGCGCGCGATCAGGCCGGTATCGACCGCGCCCGCGCGAAACCCCGCATGGCGTGTGAGCGCGCCCAGAAACTCCAGATTGGTCACGCAGCCTGCCACTTCACTCGCCGCCAGCGCCGCCTCCAGCCGCTTGAGCGCCACGGCCCGGCTGGGGCCATGCGTGATGATCTTGGCAATCATCGGATCATACCAGGGGCTGATCTCATCGCCCGCCCGCACGCCCGTATCGATCCGCGCCTCGGCAGGGAAATCGAGATGCGCCAGACGCCCGGTCGCAGGCAGGAAGCCTGCGGGCACATCTTCAGCATAAAGCCGCGCTTCAAACGCATGACCCGTGATCGCCAGCGCATCCTGCGTGCAGGGCAGCCCCTCGCCTGCGGCCACGCGCAACTGCCATTCGACAAGATCGACCCCGGTGATGGCCTCGGTCACAGGATGTTCGACCTGCAGGCGGGTGTTCATCTCCATGAACCAGAACCCGTCAGGGCGCAGCCCGTCCCGGCCATCAACGATGAATTCCACGGTCCCCGCCCCCGCATAGCCGATGGCGCGCGCCGCACGCACGGCGGCCTCTCCCATCGCCGCGCGCATCTGGGGCGTCATGCCCGGTGCCGGGGCTTCTTCGATCACCTTCTGGTGGCGGCGCTGCAAGGAACAGTCGCGCTCGAACAGATGCACGGCATCCGTGCCATCGCCAAAGACCTGCACTTCGATATGGCGCGGCTGCAGGATGTATTTCTCGATCAGCACCGCATCATTGCCAAAGGCCGTCGCGGCCTCGCCCTTCGCGCTTTCCAGCGCAGCCGCGAAACCAGCGGGCGTCTCGACCAGCCGCATGCCCTTGCCGCCGCCGCCTGCCACGGCCTTGATCAGCACAGGATAGCCGATCGCCTCAGCCGCTTGCGCGAGATGTTCGGGCGACTGATCGGGGCCATGATAGCCCGGCACCACAGGCACGCCGGCCTCGGCCATCAGCGCCTTGGCCGCGTCCTTCAGCCCCATCGCGCGGATCGCCTGCGCGGACGGCCCGATGAAGACCAGACCGGCTTTTTCGACAGCCTCGACGAAATCGGGGTTCTCGGACAGGAACCCGTAGCCCGGATGGATCGCCTGCGCGCCTGTGTCGCGCGCGGCCTGAAGGATCACATCGCCGCGCAGATAACTGTCGCGCGGCGCAGGGCCGCCGATCAGCACCGCCTCATCGGCCAGCGCGACATGCAGCGCGGCGGCATCGACAGAGGAATAGACCGCGACCGTGCGCACACCCAGCGCGCGCGCCGAGCGGATGATGCGACAGGCGATTTCACCGCGATTGGCGATCAGGATCTTGTCGAACATGGGCCGTCATCCTTTAACTTCAGTCCCGGGGGCCAGCCCCCGCCCCTCCCCCCGGAGGTTGTGACGCGAGACGATCAGACCTTTTTTCATCCTGCGCCGTGTCGCCCCGTTGGGGGTCTTGTCTTCTCTACATCCGGAACAGACCGAAACGCGTCTCGCTGATCGGCGCATTCAGGGCCGCCGCAATCGACAGCGCCAGCACCTGCCGCGTCTGGCGCGGGTCGATGATGCCATCATCCCAGAGCCGGGCCGAGGCATAAAGCGGGTGCGACTGGCGCTCGAACATCTCGATGGTCGGGCGTTTGAAGGCCGCTTCGGCCTCCGCGCTCCAGCTCTCGCCCGCGCGCTCGATCGCATCGCGGCGCACTGTCGCCAGCACCCCGGCCGCCTGCGCCCCCCCCATGACCGAGATGCGCGCATTCGGCCATGTCCACAAGAACCGCGGACCATAGGCGCGCCCGGCCATGCCGTAATTGCCCGCACCGAAACTGCCGCCCACCAGCAGGGTGATCTTGGGCACCGATGTGGTGGCCACTGCGGTCACCATCTTGGCCCCATGGCGCGCGATACCTTCATTCTCGTATTTGCGTCCGACCATGAAGCCAGTGATATTCTGCAAGAAAACCAAGGGAATCCGCCGCTGCGAACACAGCTCGACGAAATGCGCGCCTTTCACGGCCGCTTCGGAAAACAGCACCCCGTTATTGGCGATGATGCCGACGAGACACCCCATGACATGCGCAAATCCCGTGACCAGCGTTTCGCCGAAACGCGGCTTGAACTCGTCGAAGCGCGAACCATCGACGACACGCGCGATCACTTCGCGGATGTCATAGGGCGTGCGCAGATCTGCGGGCACAAGGCCCAGGATCTCTTCGGGATCATAGGCAGGCGCGTCGAAACTGCCCCCCCCCCCAAGACCGACCCCGAGACCGCCCACACCCGGCCCCAGACTTGCCACCGCGCGCCGCGCCAGCGCCAGCGCATGCGCGTCATCTTCGGCCAGATAATCCGCAACGCCCGACAGCCGGGTATGCACATCACCGCCGCCCAGATCTTCGGCGCTGACCACCTCACCTGTCGCGGCCTTGACCAGCGGCGGGCCGGCCAGAAAGATCGTGCCCTGCCCCTGCACGATGATCGTCACATCCGACATCGCCGGCACATAGGCCCCGCCCGCCGTGCAAGAGCCCATCACGACGGCGATCTGCGCGATTCCCTTGGCCGACATCTGCGCCTGATTGTAGAAAATCCGCCCGAAATGGTCGCGATCAGGAAAAACCTCGTCCTGATTTGGCAGGTTCGCCCCACCGCTATCGACCAGATAAATGCAAGGCAGACAGTTTTCCTCTGCCACCTCCTGGGCGCGCAGATGCTTCTTGACCGTCATGGGGTAGTAAGTGCCACCCTTCACCGTCGCGTCATTGCAGATGATCATGCACATCCGCCCGGCCACCCGGCCAATCCCCGCAATCACCCCGGCACAGGGCGCAGCCCCGTCATAGAGCCCATGCGCGGCAGTGCTGCCCAGTTCCAGAAAGGGCGAGCCGGGATCAAGCAGGTTCGCCACCCGGTCACGCGGCAGCATCTTGCCGCGAGCAACATGGCGCGCGCGCGCGGTCTCGCCGCCGCCTGCACTCGCAAGGGCCTGCGCGGCCTGGATTTCCTCAAGCGCCGCGAGATGGGCCTCACGATTGGCGCGGAAACTCTCGGACCCCGTGAGCACTGAAGATAGAAGTTTCATGCCAGCCCCTCACTGCCCCCCCTGAAACACCGACCAGAGGTAAAGCGTCTGATCCGCGGTCAGCTGCATCACGCAGCCCAGAAAACTCGGGCTGGCGCCTGTGCCCCCATGCCATTGCGCAGCCTCGAACCCGCAACGCGCATCGCGAAACCCGATCCAGGCGCGCTGCATGTCGCGCAATTGCGCCACCATGGCGGGCGCGCCCTCAAACCGCGCAGCATCCTGCGCGGCATAGTCCGCGCGCAACATCTGATAGGCGTCATTCAGCTTGGCGTCCCAGAGGTCGAATTCTTCCCCCAGACAGAAACTCATGCCGACTGTTGTCTCGCCCATCGGCTGCGCCATGCAGGCCGACGCCGCAAGCCCGATACAGTCATAAGACTGCGCGCCGTCGCTGACCTGCTGCAGACATGACAGGGTCGGGTCGGGATCAAAGACCAGATCGGACGCCAGCCCCGGCGCTGCGATCATCGCGATTGCCGCAGACAGGACGCCGCCCCTCACCCCATTGCCCCCATCAACTCGCGCCCGACCAGCATGCGCCGGATCTCGGACGTGCCCGCGCCGATCTCCATCAGTTTCGCGTCGCGGAACAAACGCGCCACGGCGCTGTCATTCATGAACCCGGCGCCGCCCATCGCCTGCACCGCCTGATGCGCCTGTTTCATCGCCTCTTCCGACGCATAAAGCACACAGGCCGCCGCATCGGCGCGCGTGACCTGGCCCCGGTCGCAGGCCTTGGCGACCTCATAGACATAGGCACGCGCGGAATTCATCGCCGTGTACATATCCGCGATCTTGCCCTGCATCAGCTGGAAACTGCCAATCGGCTGGCCGAATTGGTGGCGGTCGCGCAGATAGGGCATGATCTCATCCAGACAGGCCGCCATGATGCCTGTGCCAATGCCCGAGAGCACCACGCGCTCGTAATCGAGCCCCGACATCAGCACCCGGACACCGCGCCCTTCTTCGCCCAGAATATTCTCGAAGGGCACTTCGACATCCTGGAAGACCAGCTCTGCCGTGTTCGAGCCCCGCATGCCCAGCTTGTCGAAATGCGGGCTCGTCGAGAAACCGGCCATGGATTTCTCGATCAGAAACGCCGTGATCCCCTTGCTGCCCGCGCCCGGATCCGTCTTGGCATAGACCACCAGCACATCGGCATCCGGCCCGTTGGTGATCCAGTATTTCGTCCCGTTCAGGATGAAACGGTCATTCTTCTTTTCTGCCCGCAGCTTCATGCCCACGACATCCGATCCTGCACCGGCCTCCGACATCGCCAGCGCACCGACATGCTCCCCCGAAATCAGCCCCGGCAGATAGCGTGCGCGCTGCGCCTCCGTCCCGTTCAGCTTGATCTGGTTCACGCAAAGATTGGAATGCGCCCCATAGCTCAGCGAGACCGATGCCGAGGCGCGGGCGATCTCCTCAATGGCGATAACATGCGCCAGATAGCCCATCCCGGCTCCGCCCATGTCTTCGGGCACCGTGATGCCCAGAAGCCCCAGCTCCCCCATCTCGCGCCACAGCGCATGCGGAAACTGGTTCGACCGATCAATCTCGGCGGCCATGGGCTTCACACGCTCCTGCGCCCAGCGATGCACCATCTCGCGCAAAGCGTGCACATCTTCGCCCAGGTCAAATGCCATGGATGCCGTGAACATCGCGCAATTCCTCCTCAACTGAACGATTGTTCATTTATTGCGCCTCAAGATCGCGCTGTCAAATGATTCCTGCAAAACCGCAGCATACATCCAGGGATCGCTGGCCTGCAGCTGAACGGGACTGATGGGCCAGATGTCCTCCCAAGCAGCCCGCCCGATCACTTGCAAGCGGTCGATACCATAGCCGATGGGTTTCCTCGGAAGTCACGCAACCCGCTGTAACCTATCGTGGCCGCAAGGATATTTTGCGCCAACCCGGCAACCACGTTTGCGCAACATGCTCTGACGCAAAGCACAGGTCCATAAGACCACTGGTTCGCTGCCAAAACGAACGAGACAGGCGGCCAATCCGCTACCCGCCAAAACGCATCCACCCCGCCGTTTCCGGAAACCAGGACAGCGCCCTGTGGCACACCACGCAGGCGCGGTCCACGCGGACCCTTCCGGCCCACAGCGCCGACATCTTTACGCAGGACGGACAGATCGCTCCGATCCAACCAAGCGACATCAGCGGAGCCGCCGCGCAAGCAAGCTTATCCTGACGAGCTGAGCTTGCCGGACGCGTCTTTGCCGGATCTCGCAGACCCAATTGACAGCATATCCGCCTTCGAGGCACGCCTGAACCACTCTGGCGGATCTCCCAAGATGACGCGACACGTTCGCAGTACGATGGCCTCGCGCCTGCTCGCATTATCACAAGGGTGGTTCAGGCTGCGGCCGCTTCCGGCTGGCCCCCGCGTCTGCGATGCGGAAGCCAAACTGAAGCCTCACCTCTGTTCCGCCGGCAAAGGCAGTCGCGCGCGCGAAAAAAACGCGCCGCCGGGGTTGTTATGTACGTTTGACGCCATCACAGAAACCGACTTCAAAACAGACCACGCCAAACCATCGTCACGCAAACCTCGAGAGCGCCAAGCATCCCGCCCGCATGGAGCTTACCCGCCTGATCTGAGCAGATCCGTGATCAGGACACCAAACACAACCTGCGGTCCTACAGTCTTCTGCGCGGCTTCCAGCAACGACCGTCTGAGATGCGTCAGACTGCTATGATCCGTGAAGACGCCCGTGAACCCCCCCAGATTGGCGTGATCGAACATCACCTGCAACAAGGCATCGCGCAACCGGGCAGTATTGGCGGTGACCGCAGCCTGCTGCCCCTCGGAGACTTCCAATGCCAGCCTGATGACGATCACTGAAGTGATCCGGTCCTCTGCAATCAGCGGCACCATGAATTGATTTGTGAACTCAAATACCGTGAGCGTGTCACCCTCTGGCAGAACGGGAGCTGCAACCATCTCGCTTTCCTCATCGAGAGGTTCAGGCGCAGGACGCAGGAAAAATCCCGCGCCAACACCAGCACCGGTCCCGATCAAAATCAGCAGCAGCGGGATGAGCTTTCCCATTTCGGCGTCCTTTCAGGAACATTCTTCTCAGAATGGAGAAATGATATCGGTGATCTGAGCCCCATAAGAGGGCTGTTGCACATTCGAAATGATCCCCCGCCCACCATACGAGACGCGCGCGCCAGCGATCTTGTCATATGTGATCTCGTTCTGACGCGAAATGTCTTCCGCCCGCACGTAGCCCGTGACCAACAACTCGCGTAATTCGTGATTGACGCGCACTTCCTGGCGCCCTTCGATCCGCATGACACCGTTTGGCAAGCGCTCCACAACAGTCGATGCAACGCGCAGCGTCAGTTTCTCATTGCGGCGCACCGAGCCGTTGCCTGAAAATGAGTTCGAGCCGGTCGTTTCAATCCCTGCAGCCAGCGAAATTCCGCCGGGCAACCGACGGTCGATCGCTTGGGGAATCCCGAACAGCTGCGGCGCGGCCATACTGCTGGACCCCGAACGCCCGCGCGAGGTCGTGTTCGAAATTTCAGCACTGTCATTGATTTCGATCACGACGGTCATGATGTCGCCGGGACGGCTGGCCCTGCGGTCACCGAGCAGCGAACGCTGATTGGCAGACCAAAGAGACGCGCCGTCAATAGGGCGCGACGGCTCTGCGATGTCGGGCAAAGGGATCCGATAGAGCGCTGCATGCTCGACACTCTCTTCCGTCGGCGAGAAGACAGGCGCGCGGCCTACCTCGCTCAAGGGTGAACAGCCCGCGACAGACAGCACAAGCAAAGATGAAGTCAAAAACCGATACATCCTGATCATTTCCCTTCAGAACAGGCTTCGTTAAACAGATGACGTCAGTTTCGGCCCGGAGACCCGTGTACTTCGACCAAACCCGAAGCGCTTACTGTCGCTTGAACAGTCTGGCGTGAGGCGAGGTTCATCACTGAAATCTGATCCCCCAATCCCGCACGCGAGAGCGCCCGCCCCTCAGACAGGATCGTCAAACCATTGCTGCGATAGACCATGCGCACGACCTCGTTTCGCTCGATGACCGCTGCCGGACCCAGATCCGAGAGCCGCACAGGCCTTCCAGGATAGATCGCAACACGGGTTTCCAGACCGATGACGGCCACAGGATCTTGCGCTGCACCCGTCACGGCGGGCGCAGCGAAGGTCACGTCGCCTACGCTGATGACCTCGTTTGCCCGGATCAATCGTGTTGCAACCAGAGATTCGGCCTGCGCGAACAGGACCGAAGGCCAGAGCGCCAACACGATCAGCAGCCAGCGCATCACCGCACCTGGGTCGTGGCGGCCATCATCTGATCTGCGGCCGTGATCACCTTGGAATTCAACTCATACCCTCGCTGCGCCTTGATCAGCTCGGTCATTTCGCGCACCGGATCCACAGAGCTTTCTTCCAGATATCCCTGCCGCAATGTGCCCAGCCCATCCGTGCCGGGAATAGCGACATTGGCCGGGCCGGAGGCTTCTGTTTCCATGAACAGGTTTGAGCCGATCGCCTCCAGGCCCTTTTCATTGGAGAACCCCGAAAGTGTCAGCTGACCCAATTGTTGCGGCTGAACCTGACCTGCGAAATATCCGAAAATCTCGCCCTGCGCGTTGATCGAAATCGAGCGCACATCATTGGGGATCACGATGCCAGGGATGACCTCGAAACCGTCAGAGGTCACGATCAACCCGTCGCCCGTCCGTTTGAGCCCCCCGTCGCGCGTATAGGCAGGCTGACCATCGGGCAGCGTGACTTCCAGATAACCACGCCCCTCGATCGCCAGATCCAGATCCCCCCCTGTAAAAGTGGACGCGCCTTGCTGGATCTGCATGCTGACCGCCGAGGGCCGCACGCCCAGACCGACCTGCACCCCGGTCGGCAGGACAGTGCCATCGGCGGCCGAAATCGACCCGGGACGCGCGAATTGCTGGTAATGCAGATCCGCGAAATCGGCGCGGCGGGCATTGTAGCCGGTCGTGCTCATGTTCGAGAGGTTGTTGGCAATCGTGTCAACGCGCATCTGCTGCGCGCTCATCCCGGTTGCAGCGATATGAAGTGATTTCATCTGGGCAATCCTTTATGTGTTAACGACCAAGGGTCTGGACAACGGACTTGATGCGCTCGTCTTCGCTTTCGAGGAATTTCATCCCCCTCTCATATGCACGCTGCACCTCGATCATCCGGGCCAGCTCGATGATCGGCTCGACATTCGAATCCTCGATAAACCCTTGCAGCACAGCCGGCGCGAGGACCGGCTCCACCTCGCCATCCACAAAGAACAGTGTCCCCGCCTGGCGTGACATCGTGACCGGATCGACCGGGCGCACGATGCCGACCTGCGCAACCGGCACGCCATCAGCCGAGAGCGTGCCGTCGCGCGCCAGCCCGATATTGCGCGCGTCAGGCGGCACGAAAATCGGTGCGCCCCCAAGGTCCAGAACCCGGTGCCCGTCCATATTGACCAGTTCACCGGCTTCATTGGGTGTGAAGATCCCCGCGCGGGTCAGACGCGGCCCCTGCGCGGTTTCGACCTGGAAAAACCCTTCGCCTTCGATAGCCATATCGAAACTGCCGCCAGTCATCGAAAGCCCGCCCTGGAGCTGATAGGTCTGGCGCGTATTGCCCAGCGCCATCGACAGGGACGGTTCATGGCGTTCGGCACCGACCACGAATTCGGAAAACACCACCCCTTCGCGCCGAAATCCTGCAGTCGAGCTGTTTGCAATATTATGCGCGATCACCTGCATCTCGCGTCGCAATCCAGAGAGGCGTGTCAGGGCGATATATCCGGCATTATCCATGATTCAGTTTCCGACGATCTGCGGCACGATTTCCTGCTGGAAGAAATCAACCAATGTGGTGGTCATGAAGCTCATCGAGACCCAGAAAACGAGCACGATCGCCGCCAGTTTCGGCACGAAGGTCAGGGTCATCTCCTGGATGGAGGTGAGCGCCTGAAACAGCCCGACCGAGACGCCCGAGATCAGCGCTGCCAACAAGATCGGCGTGGAAATCAGGGTCGCAACCCAGAGGCCCTGGCGCAGCGTGTCGAAAAAGACGGTCTCCTGCATGGCTCAGACCGGCATCCGCAGGATTTCCAGATAGGCCTCGACAACCTTGTCACGCACCGCAACGGCAGTTTCGACCGCTAGCTCGGTTGCAGCCAGCGCTTCGACCAGAGCATGGGGATCAGCCCCCGAGATCATGGTATTCGTCGCCGCCGTTTCCGCGCGGTGCATCTCGGTTGCGAACTGGCCGAGCGCCGCGCCAAAGGCGGCTTCGCTGCGCGGGCTGGTCGGGGCGGGCGCAGCGGCGCTTCGGGCCAGATCATAACTCTGGACGGCAAGATTTGCGGCAATGGTCATGGGGGTCAATTCCTTTCTGGAACAGGGTTAACGGCGCAGCAGGTCCAGCAGCCCCTGGGCCATCTGCCGGGTCTGATCAAACATGCGAAGATTGGCCTCATAGCTGCGGCCGGCCTCGCGCGCATCGGCCACTTCGATCATCAGATCGACCGTCGATCCGAGGTAAAATCCGGTTTCATCCGCAAGCGCATGGCCAGGGTCATAAACCCGTGGCAATTCGCGCCGATCAAGCTGCACAGGCCCCGTCGACACCCGCGAGGTGCCCGTTGCGCGGTCCAGTTCCGTCCGGAAATCAATTGTCTTGCGCCGATATCCCGGCGTGTCGGCATTCGCGATATTTTCAGAAACGTGGCGCAGACGACGTGCCTGGGCTTCCATCCCCGACGCACTGACGCCGAAACTGTCAAACAGACTACTCATTGCCCCCCCCCTCAGCGACCAAGCGCGGTGCGCAAAACGGAGCGGGCGGACCCGTAGACCGCCAGCGCGAGTTCATGACTTTGTTTGTTTTGCGCCCCGCGCATCATCTCGCGCTCCAGCGAGACGGAATTGCCATTGGGCGAAAGCGCCGGGGCTGTGCGATCCACCTGCGCAACATGATGCGCATGCCCGACCTGCCAGTCCAGATGCGAGACACGCGTCGCGGCAAGCCGGGTCGGCTGGTGATATGTTGCGCCGAAATCTGCCAGATCGCGGGCACGGAAGCCGGGCGTGTTGGCATTGGCGATATTCTCGGAAATCGTCACCTGCCGGGCCGCGGAATGCCGCGCCATCGCCTGCGCCATGCGCATCACATCGGGTATCTCGAACATGAGGGTTTCTCCCATCAACTCATGCACCAATCTTTAAGGGTGATTCGATTAAGGATCGGTAAGCAAGCTGCAGAAAGCCGAGATGCCGATGAACATACTTGATGAAATCCGTGCCCAGGTGCACGAGTTGCGACCGATGCGCGTGTCAGGGCGGATCAGCCGGGTCGATGGTCAGTTGCTGGCGGTCGAAGGGCTGACAGATATCGCGCGGATCGGCGACTGGCTCGATATTCGCACGCGCGACGGTGGCCGGATCGGCGCCGAAATCCTGCGCCTGACCCCGGAGCAGGCCTTTGCCCTGCCCGACGGCCCGCGCGAGGGGCTGGCCATCGGGGACCGCGCCGAGCACCGGCCCGCGCGCGGCATCTCGCCCGATGACAGCTGGATCGGTCGCGTCATCGATCCCTATGGCCGTCCGCTCGACGGGCGCGCCTTGCTTCCGGGCGCGCGGGTCAGATCGCTCGATGCGCCCGCGCCGGAGCCTGCGCGGCGCGGGCGGCTGGGCGCGCGGCTGGAAACCGGGATGGCCGTGTTCAATACGATCCTGCCCGTGGTCGAGGGTCAGAGAATCGGCCTGTTCGCAGGCTCGGGCGTCGGCAAATCCATGCTTCTGGGCAATTTCGCGCGCAATATGCAGGCCGATGTCGTGGTCATCGCGCTGATCGGCGAACGGGGCCGCGAGCTGCGCGAATTTGTCGAGGATGTGCTGGGGCCGGAGGGGCTTGCGCGGGCCGTGATCATTGCCGCGACCTCGGATCAGCCGCCGCTGACACGGCGCCGCTGTGCGCAGGCCGCGATGTGTGTGGCCGAGCATTTCCGCGATCAGGGAAAACATGTGCTGATGCTCGCTGACAGCATCACGCGTCTGGCCGAAGCCCATCGCGAAGTGGCGCTTGCAGGCGGCGAAGAGGCGTCCTTGCGCGGCTTCCCGCCCTCGACCGCGCATCGGATCATGGCACTGGCCGAACGCGCCGGGCCCGGACGCGATGGGACCGGCGCGATCACGGCGATTTTCACAGTGCTGGTGGCCGGGTCCGATATGGAAGAACCCATTGCCGACATTCTGCGCGGCGTGCTCGACGGGCATGTGGTCATGGACCGCGCGATTGCCGAGCGCGGGCGCTTCCCGGCCATCGACGTGCTGCGGTCGGTCAGCCGCTCCCTGCCCCATTGCGCAAGCCCCGAAGAAAACGCCCGCATCGCAGAAGCCCGGCGGCTTCTGGGCGCCTATGACCGGGCGGAGATGATGATTCAGGCGGGGCTCTATGAGAAAGCCAGCGACCCGCTTGTCGACCGCGCCATCGCCGTCTGGCCCGCGCTCGACGCCTTTGTGGGCGAGCCCGCACCTGCCGGGATCAAGGGCGCTTTTGCGAAACTCGCCAAATGCGCCGAACCGCCCCCCACCGCGCAGCCTGGCCCGCAAGCTGGCAAACGACGATGAAAACCCGTTTCCCTTGGGCGCGGATATGCACTAGACCGGGCGGAAATCTCACATTCCGGACGGACCCATGGCGCGCATCCTGATCACTTCGGCCCTGCCCTATATCAACGGCATCAAGCATCTGGGCAATCTTGTCGGCAGCCAGTTGCCTGCCGATCTCTATGCCCGCTACATGCGCGCGCGCGGCCATGAAGTGATGTTCATCTGCGCGACAGACGAACATGGCACGCCTGCCGAACTCGCTGCCGCCAAGGCGGGTCAACCCGTCGACGCCTATTGCACCGAGATGCACGCGGTCCAGACCGAACTCGCCGCGGGCTTCGCGCTGTCTTTCGACCATTACGGCCGCTCATCCAGCGCGCGCAATCATGCGCTGACGCAACATCTGGCGGCCCGACTGGGTGCGGCCGGGCTGATCGAGGAAGTCGCGGAAAGCCAAGTTTATTCCCACACCGACGCCCGTTTCCTGCCCGACCGCTATATTGAGGGCACCTGCCCCGCTTGCGGCTATGAGCGCGCGCGCGGCGACCAATGCGAAAACTGCACCAAACAGCTGGACCCTACGGATCTGATCAACCCCCGCTCCGCCATTTCCGGCGCGACGGATCTGGAGGTGCGGGCGACCAGGCACCTCTATCTGCGCCAGTCCAAGCTGCGCGACACGCTCGATCAGTGGATCGACAGCCAGCAGCGCTGGCCCGTGCTGACCACCTCGATTGCAAAGAAATGGCTGCATGACGGCGACGGGCTGCAGGATCGCGGCATCACCCGCGATCTCGACTGGGGCGTGCCTGTGCAATTTGACGGCGCGCCTTGGCAGGGCATGGAGGGCAAGGTCTTCTATGTCTGGTTCGACGCGCCCATCGAATATATCGCCGCGACCGCCGAATGGGCCGACCGCCACGGGCTTGATGACAGCGCATGGCGGCGCTGGTGGCGCACGGATGAGGGCGCCGATGACGTGCGCTATGTGCAATTCATGGGCAAGGACAATGTGCCCTTCCACACACTCAGCTTTCCCGCCACCCTGATCGGATCGGGCGAGCCGTGGAAGCTTGTCGATTACATCAAGTCCTTCAATTACCTCAATTATGACGGCGGCCAGTTTTCCACCAGCCTCGGGCGCGGGGTGTTCATGGATCAGGCGCTCTCGCTCCTGCCTGCCGATTACTGGCGCTGGTGGCTGCTGAGCCACGCGCCCGAAAACAGCGATTCCGAGTTCACATGGGAGAATTTTCAGACCAGCGTGAACAAGGATCTGGCCGATGTGCTGGGCAATCTGGTCAGCCGCGTCACCAAATTCTGTCGCTCGAAATTCGGCGAGATCGTGCCCGAAGGCGGCGCCACCGGCCCGCGCGAGGCGCAGCTTGTCACGGACCTGACCACCCGCCTGCGCGCCTATGAAACCCATATGGAAGCGATGGAGATCCGCAAATCCGCCGCCGGGCTGCGCGCGCTCTGGGTCTTGGGCAATGAATACCTGCAGGAAGCCGCCCCCTGGTCGAGCTTCAAGACCGACCCCGAAGCCGCCGCCGCGCAAATCCGGCTCGCGCTGAACCTGATCCGCGTCTATGCCGTGGTCTCGCAGCCCTTCATCCCCGAAGCGAGCGCCCGGATCATGGCCGCGATGAACAGCACCGATTGGTCATGGCCCGATGACCTCGGCCAATCGCTCAGCGCCCTGCCTGCGGGCCACGCCTTCACGGTGCCCGATGTGCTCTTCGCCAAGATCACCGACGAGCAACGCGCAGACTGGGCCGAGCGCTTCGCCGGTCAGCGCTGAGCCCTCACTCGCAGGGCGGGTTGGTGAACGCCATCCCGTCCACCACGCGCAACAGCGACCCGTCATCCTTCATCATCAACAGGATACGGTCGGACCATTCCTCGCCTTCGCTCGAACAGGTCAGGTCATAAAGCATCGCCCCCATGTCCCGGATATTTGTCGGATTTGCCAGCCTGCATTCCGTCTCGATGCTGATGAAACGCCCATTGCGGATCTCGAAAGCCGCATTGGCCACATCGCCCTCGCCCACCACACAGCCCGGCACATCGGGGTTCAGCTTGTAGCGCCCGTCAAACGGGCTGGTATCGGCCCAGACCCCGCCTGCCATCAGAACCCCGATCACGCTTGCACTCAGTCGTTTCATCGCTCTGTCCTTCAATCTGTTTCGGGCGCCATGCTAGCCCAGACGCCGGGGGCCGCAAACGTTGTTTTTACACGCGATTTTATTTTTACGCTTTCCAGCCCCCCTTGCCTGCACTAGCCTCGAGTCATGTTTACCATCGAACACGACTTTGACGCGACCGTGATCACCCTCGTCGATGAAGGCGCGGCACATGAGGCTGCGCTGCGCGAGGATGTGATCATCACAGCCTTTGAGGATTGCGTGACCCTGCGCCAGTTCGACCCGCAAAGCGATGACGATGTGGTGATTACGCTGTCGCTGTCGCAGTTGCGCGAATTGGCGGCGGCTTTGGACTTGCCCGAGGGCAGTTATCGGCTTACCCCACCCAAATCACCGTCATAACGGGCGATTTGACAAGCGCTGCGCGCTTTGATCAGATCGCGCGACAGGGGCATCCGGCCCCACTGACCTTCGATATGAAGCAACAGGCCATGCGCCTGAAAGGAGCCTTGATGCTGACCAATGACCAGTTGACCCAATGGGATCGCGAGAACTTCCTGCACCCTTCGACCCATTTCGGCCAGCATGGACGCGGCGAAAGCGCGAGCCGCATCGTCACCACAGCCGAAGGCGTCTATATCCAGGACCGCGAGGGCAAGCGCCTGCTCGACGCTTTTGCCGGGCTCTATTGCGTCAATGTCGGCTATGGCCGCAAGGAAATCGCCGAAGCCATCGCCGCGCAGGCGCATGAGCTGGCCTATTACCACGCCTATGTCGGCCATGGCACCGAAGCCTCGATCACGCTGGCGCATATGGTGGCCGAGCGCGCGCCGGCGCATATGAACCGCGTCTATTTCGGGCTTGGCGGCTCGGATGCGAATGAAACCAACGTGAAACTTGTGTGGTATGTCAACAACGTGCGCGGGCAGCCTGAAAAGCGCAAGATCATCTCGCGCTGGCGCGGCTATCACGGCTCTGGCCTGATCACTGGCTCGCTGACCGGCCTCACGCCGTTCCATGCGAAATTCGGCCTGCCAATGGCCGAGGTCGTCCACACCGAAGCCCCCTATTACTTCCGCCGCCCAGACCCGGCCATGTCGGAAGCGCAATTCGTCGCCCATTGCGCGGCGGAACTGGAAGCGCTGATCGAACGCGAAGGCGCGGACACCATCGGCGCCTTCATCGGCGAGCCGCTCTTGGGCACTGGCGGGATCGTGCCGCCGCCTGCGGGCTATTGGGAAGCGATCCAGCCGATCCTGAAAAAGCACGACATCCTGCTGATCGTGGATGAGGTCGTGACCGGCTTCGGGCGATTGGGCACGATGATGGGCTCCACGCATTACGGTCTGACGCCGGACATCATCACCATCGCCAAGGGCCTGACCTCGGCCTATGCGCCGCTGTCCGGCTCGATCGTCAGCGACGACCTCTACAAGACGCTGGAAGAAGGCACCGACAAGTTCGGCCCCTTCGGCCATGGCTGGACCTATTCCGCCCATCCCATCGGCGCGGCGGCGGGCGTGGCCAATCTGAAACTCGTGGACAGTCTGGGCCTTGTGCAGAACGCAGGCGACACAGGCGCTTATCTGGGTCAGGCGATGCGGGCTGCCCTGAAGGATCACCGTTTCATCGGCGATATTCGCGGCGAAGGCATGCTGGCGGCGGTCGAATTGCAGCGCGACCCCGGCGCGCGGGCGGATTTCGACCCGGCCGAAAAAGTCACGGCGCGGATCGTGGGCGAGATGGCGCAGCGCGGTGTCATCGCGCGCGCCATGCCGCAGGGCGAGATCATCGGCTTTGCGCCGCCGCTCTGCCTGACACGGGCCGAGGCCGATATCATTGTCGACGTGACACGCGAAGCCATAGACGCGGTCACCGGCCAGATGTGATTTCCCGGCCCCGCAGCAGATGCGGGGCCTTTTTTTGCACATGGACCCAAGCCCCGATGACCACCACGAACCCGAATTTCACCGATGCGGAATATGAAGCCCGCATCACCCGCACCCGCGCCGAGATGGAATTGCGCGGAATTGATCTGCTGATCATTTCGGACCCGTCCAACATGAACTGGATTTCAGGCTATGATGGCTGGTCCTTTTATGTCCATCAGGCCGTGCTTCTGCCGATGGAGGGCCCACCCGTCTGGTGGGGCCGCGGCATCGACGCGGCAGGCGCGGCGCGCACAGTCTTCATGTCGCAGGAAGACAGCATCGTTGCCTATGATGACAGCTATGTTCAGAACCCTCAGAAACACACGATGGAAGCGCTCGCCGCCCTGATCATCGACCGCGGCTGGAACACCGGCTGGATCGGCGTCGAGATGGACAATTACTATTATTCCGCCGCCGCGCATCAGACGCTTGTGAACCATCTGCACGAAGCGCGGTTTGTCGATGCGACGGGCATCGTGAACTGGCAGCGGCTGGTGAAATCGGAATCCGAGCTGCTCTATATCCGCCGCGCCGCGAAAATCGTCGAGCGGATGCATCAGGTCATTCTCGATATCGCCGAGCCGGGCATGGCCAAGCACAAGCTTGTGGCCGAAATCAGCAAGGCGGGGATCGAGGGCGCGGACGGGCATTGGGGCGACTACCCCGCCATCGTGCCCATGGCGCCTTCGGGTCTCGACGCGACGGCGGCGCATCTGACCTGGGATGACCGCCCCATGCGCGCGGGCGAATCGACGTTTTTCGAGATCGCAGGCGTGCATCGCCGCTACCATTGCCCGCAATCCCGCACGCTGTTTTTCGGCACTGTCCCCGACCTTTACCGCCATGCCGAAGAAGCGGTTCTGGAAGCCACAGAAGCCGGGCTTGGGCAATGCTATCCCGGCGCGCGGGCCGAAGATGTCGCCAATGCCTTCAATGCTGCGCTGAACAAGCGCGGTTTCGAGAAGGATAATCGTTGCGGCTATTCCATCGGGCTCAGCTACCCGCCCGACTGGGGCGAGCGCACGCTATCTCTGCGCCGGGGCGACATGACCGAATTGAAACCGGGCATGGTCATCCATTTCATGCCCGCGCTCTGGCTGGAGGATGGGGGGTTGGAGATCACCGAACCCGTGCTGATCACCGAACACGGCCCCGAAATGCTCTGCACGACACCGCGCGAGATATTTGTGAAATAGCAGCGATCTGCGGCAGCGCAGTGTCAGCGGTTTTGAAAACGCTTTTCACCCTGCGAAAAAAGATCAGCTGCTCAGGTGCTGACTTTTTCGCAGGGTGAAATATTTTTTCAATGCGCTGATGCTCTGCTCCGGGCGCGCAGGGTCGACTGATAGTCCCCCCCTTGCCAATCGGCGCGGGCCAGCCAATCCGCCTCTGGCTGGCGGGCGGCCAGCGCTTCGGGGATCTCGACCTCATCACAGCCTGAGCGCCGCGCCATCGCATATTGATCCGCGATCAGCGGCCCGCAAATGCGCAACCGCCCTGCAAATCCCAGCCGCCGCAGCTCGCGCGCCAGCGTGAACCCCCGCCCATCGGCAAAACTCGACACAAGGATGCGGATGAAAGCCAGCCCGTCCACCCGCCCGGCAAGCGTTTCAGGGGCCGTGTCAGCAGGCAGATCCAGCGCTGCGGGCAGCGTCTCATCCCCCGCGTCGAAAACTGCCAGGCTCACCGGGTTTTCAGGCCAGGTATTGGCGCTAAAGCCTTGATCTGTCACAACAACACTCATGCTGCATCCTCCTGCCCGAGACGACGGGGCACACCGCCGATGAAATGAATGCCGCATTCCGTTTTTTGCGTTCCGCGCCAACGGCCTGCGCGGGGATCTTCACCCACCATCACGCGCGAGGTGCAGGGTTTGCATCCGATTGACGGATAGCCCTGCGCGACCAGTGGATGGCGCGGCAATTCGTGCTGATCCAGATAGGATCTGATCCGCGCCGCATCCCAATCTGCCAGCGGATTCAACCGGATACGCCCTGTTCCTGGCTCGACCTCGGCGCGTTCCAGAAGCGCGCGCGTCTCCGCCTGATGGCGCTTGCGGCCGGTGATCCAACCCGCATAGCCCTGCAACGCGCGCTCCAGCGGTTCGGCCTTGCGCAGCTGACAGCAGCTCTCAGTATCGCTTTGCCACAACGTGCCATCCGGGTCACGCTCGGCCAGCTCTGCCCGGTGCGGCGCGACGCGCAGGATATTGCGCAGCCCCAGATGTGCGGCCAGATCGCTCTGATATGAGACGGTTTCTTCAAACAAAGCCAGCGTGTCGATGAAAATCACGGGAAAGTCGCGGTCGATCTGGGCGAGCATGTGCAACAGCACCGCGGAATCCGCGCCAAAGCTAGACACCAGCGCCACAGGACCGATCTGCGGAATGGACGCGCGCAGAAAAGCTGCGGCCCCCAGACCCGCATGATCACGCAGCAGCGTTTCTGTCATGAAGTGCGGATCATCAAGCGGCATCGGCATGCCCTTGCGTCAGGTAAAGCGCATCCTTGAAGGGCTGCGCGCCAAGGCGGCGGAAGGTGTCGATGAAAGTCTCGTCATCCCCTTCGCGCAGGTCCAGATAGGCGTCGATCAGCCGCTCGATCGCAGGCACGATCTGGTCATAGGCAAAGCCGGGGCCTGCGCGCTCACCAAGTGCGGCGGTCTCAGTGGCATCGCCGCCAAGAGTGATCTGGTAATTCTCGACCCCGGCCCGGTCGAGCCCGAGAATCCCGATATGGCCCACATGATGATGTCCGCAGGCGTTGATGCAGCCCGATATCTTGATTTTCAGCCCGCCGATATCATGCTCACGCGCTTCAACAACGCGCGCAATTTCCTGCGCGACGGGGATGGAGCGGGCCGTGGCAAGCGCGCAATAATCCATGCCGGGGCAGGCAATGATATCCGAGGCAAGCCCGATATTCGCCGTCGCAAGCCCCGCCGCGCGCAGCGCTGCATGCACGGCAGGAAGGTCGGATTTATGCACATGCGGCAGGATGACATTCTGCTCATGGCTGATGCGCAGCTCGTCATGTCCATATCGCGCGGCCAGATCGGCCATGACGCGCATCTGATCGGCGGTCGCATCGCCTGGCGTCGCGCCATGGGCTTTCAGGCTGATCGACACGATCGCATATCCGTCCTGCCAATGCGCCGTGATATTGGTGTCCACGAAGGCGCGAAACACCGGATCGCTTGCATAGGCCGCGTCAAATGCATCGGTCGGAGCGACGCGGAAGGCAGGCGGCGCGAAGGCGCGACGGAGATCGTTCAGGATCGCCCCATCTGCCCCCTGCCATTCATCGCGCAACAGCGCGAAGCGGGCCGCCACACGCGCGCGGACCTCCTCGATCCCCAGCTCGTTGACCATGATCTTGATGCGCGCCTTGTATTTGTTATCTCGCCGCCCGAAGCTGTTATAGACCGACAGGATCGCCTCGATATAAGGCAAGAGATCCGCCTCGGGGATGAATTCGGCCAGCACCTTGCCAATGACCGGCGTGCGGCCAAGCCCGCCGCCCACGATCACCTCAAACCCGCGCGCGCCGTCGCGCAGCACCATGCGCAGCCCGATATCATGCGCCCGCGTCACGGCGCGGTCATTGGGGCTGCCGGTGATCGCGATCTTGAACTTGCGTGGCAGGAACTGGAATTCGGGGTGATCGGTGGACCATTGGCGCAGCAACTCCGCCACAGGCCGGGGATCGGCGATTTCATCGGCCGCGGCGCCCGCGAAATGATCAGCGGTGACATTGCGCACGCAATTGCCCGAGGTCTGGATCGCATGCATCCCCACTTCGGCCAGCGCATCGAGCATATCGGGCACGTCATTCAGGCGCGGCCAGTTGAACTGGATGTTCTGGCGCGTGGTGAAATGGCCATAGCCCTTGTCCCAGCGCTCGGCGATCATCGCAAGCTGGTGCATCTGGCGGCTGTTGAGCGTGCCATAGGGAATGGCCACGCGCAGCATATAGGCGTGAAGCTGCAGATAGAGCCCGTTCATCAGGCGCAGCGGTTTGAACTCATCCTCGGTCAGATGACCTGCGATGCGCCGCGCGATCTGGGCGCGGAACTGGGCGTTGCGGGTCTTGAGGAAAGCATGGTCGAAATCGGAATAGGCATACATGGCGAACTGTCCTTTGGCGGTATTGGGGCGGGCGCGGTGTGTGTCAGCGTCAACACAAGCCTTCAGCCTGTTTGCCATGGGCGTAATTGGACGGGCCGCGCGCGCGGAACGCTTCGCGGAAATGGGCGGGTTCGGGGCCGTTCGGCCCCATGCGCGCAGGCGCAAGGTAAGCGCCCACAAGGCGGTCGGATTGCGCTGAGGCCTGTTCAAGCGCCGCGTCAGCGGCCTGCGGATCTGTAAAAAGCGCGGCCTCCGCATGCAGGCGCGACCAGGTGCCCGCATCGGTCAGATAGATCACGTCACCTTCAAAGAGATCATTCGCCGTGACGACAGAGGGGGTGAAACGTGTGGTCATTGGACCTGCTCCTGAAGTGTCGGGATCTGTGCAGCCGTGCGGGCGGCAAGGCCCAGAAGGATGATCGTCGGCCCTGCAAGAGCGGCGGCATCTTGCGGCAATTGTGCCAAGGTGGTCGCGACAATGCGCTGATCGGTGCGCGAGGCGTTTTCGACCAGCGCCACGGGCATCTGCGCTTGTGCGCCATGCATCAAAAGGCGACCTTGCACGAAACGCGCGGCGCGCTTGCCCATATAGATCGCGGTGATCGCACCCGGCGCGGCCAGCGCGCGCCAGTCCTGATCGGCATAGCCCTTGACGTCATGGGCGGTGACCAGCCGCAGCGTCTGGTTGCGCCCGCGCGCGGTCAGGCTCTGGCCGATGCCGGCCGCCGCGGCGGAGGCGGCTGTCACACCGGGCACGACCGTCCAGCGGATCTCGGCGCGGTCGAGCGCTTCTGTTTCCTCATCCAGCCGCCCGAAGACGGAGGCATCGCCGCCCTTCAGCCGCACGACATGCGCGCCTTCAGCGGCATGGTCGATCATCAGGCGGTGGATTTCAGCCTGCGGGGTCGAGGGGCCGAAACCTTCCTTGCCGACCGAGATCATCAGCGCCTCGCGCCGCGCAAGCTCCAGGATTTCGGGCGAAACCAGCCGGTCATGGATCACCACATCCGCGCGGTCGAGGAGCTTGCGCGCCTTGAGCGTCATCAGATCGGGATCGCCCGGCCCCGCGCTGACGAAATCGACCCAACCTTCGGGGGCTTCGCGCGCAAGGTGCTTGGCGAGCAGATCGTCAAGCACCTGTTCCACCTGCTCCGTGCCCCCGGCGTCCAATGCGCGCGGACCCGCGGTGTCGTAATACTCGGCCCAGAAATTGCGGCGCGCTGCCCCCATCGGGAGCGCCTCGGCCATCTGGCGAAAACTCTTGCCGATGCGCGCAAGCACGCCAAGCGACGTGGGCAGCGCAGATTCCAGCTGCGCCTTGATCTTGCGCGCCAGCACCGGGGCCGCGCCCTCAGTGCCGATCGCCACCACCACAGGCGCGCGATCTACGATGGCAGGGGTGATGAAATCGCTGGCTTCAAGATTGTCGACGATATTGACCAGCACGCGGGCGCGGCGCCCGAGATCCGCGATGCGCGCGTCCTGATCCGCGTCACCAGTCGCGGCATAGACCAGCCGCGCGCCGTGCAGATCGCAGCCAAGGAGCGGGCGGCGCACAAGCGTCACGCGCGGGCGCAGGGCTTCGATCTCGGGGGTGAATTCGGGCGCGCAGAGCGTGATCGCCGCGCGGGTTTTCAGAAGCAGCCGCAATTTCGCAAGCGCGATCTCATCCCCGCCGCCGATCACGACGCGGGCATGATCCATATCGAGGAAAACCGGGAAATGCTGCATGGCGGGCTCCTGTTCGCTTATGCAGCAATATAGGAATTTTTCCCGCTATTCGTCCATATGCCCGCGTGGATAAGAAAATTTGTCCTGCATCGAGTTGGGTTTTCAGATAGTGTCGCTGCAATGCAGAGATGCTTGGGACGATCCGGCAGCATGTGTGCCCAATGCCGAAAAAACTTCGCGTATTTGGAAACGGGGGCTGACCGCCCCCGTTCCGAAACCCGTCATCCCGGCGCGCGTTCGGCCCAGCCTGCGAAGATTTTCTCCAGTGCCACGACAATGTAATAGAGCACGATCCCGAGGAAGGCCAAAGCGATCAGCACCGCGAACATCAGCGGAAAATCGGAATTTGTGCGGCCTGAATCAAACAGCGCGCCCAGGCCCCGGCCATGCGGGCTGACGATCTCCATCAGATTGGTGCCGATGAAGGCGAGCGTCACCGCGACTTTCAGCGCGCCGAAAAATTCCGGCAGCGTCTTGGGCAGTGCGATCTTCCAGAAGATTGTCGCCTGCGACGCGCCAAGCGAGCGCAGAATGTCGCGATATTCGGGCTCAAGCGTCGACAGCCCGATGCTGACTGACACCGCGATGGGAAAGAACGAGATCATGAAGGCCAAGAGCACCGTGTTGAAATCATGCTGGCCCACGAACATCAGCGCGACAATCGGCACCACAGTCGCCTTTGGGATGGCGTTGAACCCCACCAAGAGCGGATAGAGCGCATCGCGCATGATGCGCGAGAACCCCATGATCATGCCCAGGATCGTGCCGAAAATCACCGCGAGGATCAGGCCAACCACAGTCCGCCAGAGCGTCTGCCAACCCATCGAAAGAAACAGGCTCCAGTGGCGCTCGAAGGCTGGGGGCAAGTCCGACGGGGCGGCCATCTTGAAGCGTGGCCAGCCATTGAACCACACCAGCCATTCCCAGAAGGCAAGGAACACTGCAACGGCGAGAAGCGGCACACCGATGCTGCGGGCAAGTTTCATAGGGGTCATGCGGGGCTGTCCTCTGGCGTGGCGCGGCCTTGCGCGATCTGGATCTGGTGGCGCAGGATCGCCAGTTGCTCGACCGCCGCAGGGGTATAGAGGTCATCAAGCGTGCGCGGCCCGGTCGAGGGCACATCGAGCACATATTGCGTGCGCGCGGGCCGCCCCGAAAGCACCACGACCTGATCAGCGAGGAAGATCGATTCGCGCAGGTCATGGGTGATCAACACGCCGGTGAAGGGTTCGCGCTCCTTGACCTTGTGCATGGTCTGCCAGAGGTCTTCGCGGGTAAACGCGTCGAGTGCGCCGAAAGGTTCATCGAGGATCAGCACGTCGGGCTGGTGGATCAACGCGCGGCAGAGCGAGGCGCGCTGGCGCATGCCGCCCGAGAGTTCCGAGGGGCGCTTGTCCTCGAACCCTTCGAGCCCCACCAGCGACAGAAGGAAGCGCGCGCGCTCCTCGGCCTGCGCGCGGGTCAGTTTCGTGGGCACGATTTCCAGTGGCAGAAGCACGTTTTTCAGGATCGTGCGCCATTCCAGAAGCACCGGGTTCTGAAACGCCATGCCCACGGTCGAGCGCGGCCCCTTAACCCGTTCGCCATGCAGCCAGACTTCGCCCTCATCGGGCTTCATCAGCCCCGCGATCAGTCGCGTGAGGGTGGATTTGCCACAGCCCGACGGGCCGACCACGGCCACGAAACCGCCCTCGGGCACGGAGATTTCCAACCCGTCCAGCACCGGAAGTGGCCCGGCATCTGTGCGGTAAGCGTGGCGCACATTCTTGATTTCAATAAGATTTGTCATGTCGTTCCCGGCAAGCCGCCCCGGCGCAAGGACTGCGCCGGGGCTGATCCGTCATTCCAGCGCAAAGCCGCCTTCGGGCAGAAACGCATCGGTGAAATAGAGGCTCGCATCGGGCTCGGTCTGATACTCATAGGTCAGCTTGATCTGTTCGAGCGAATTGGCGAAGCGGTCAGCGTCGATGATCCCCATGCCGTTTTCCGTGACCCAATCGGTGGCGATGTTATCACGCAGCGCAAGCTCCAGACGGCGCAGCTCCAGCTCGACATCCATCGCCGGGTTGAAGGGCACGATGGTCTCAACGGCGGCGGCCGGATCGGCAATCGTGTCGATCATGCCCTTGGCGACGGCGTCAAGGAAGCCCCGGACCGCGTCGGGATTGGCCTCGGCGAAATCGGTGTTGACGATGATCACATTGCCATAGAGGTCGACCCCGTGATCGGCCATCAGGATGACCGATATATCGTCCTCATCCACGCCCAGCCGCGCGGTGTTCAGGAAGGAGGTGAAGCTGAACCCGGTGACCGCATGCACGGTGCCTTCGGCCAGCGACGGCTCGCGCGTGGGGAAGCCAACAGGTTCGATGGTGATGGTAGAGGCATCGATCCCGGTTTCGGCCACGAAGATCGGCCATTGCGCGAAAGCCCCGTCAGGCGGCGGCGCGCCGAGGATCTTGCCTTCAAGGTCACTGGGCGTTTCCACCCCGAGCGACCGACGCCCGACGATGGCGAAGGGCGGCTTGTCATAGACCATCATCGCGCCAATGACCGGCGCGCCGGGATTCTGGTCGAGAAACTTGATCAGGCTGTTGATATCGGCGAATCCCACGGGGAAGGCGCCGGTGGCGACTTTCGGGATCGCATCGAGACTGCCCTGCCCTGCGGTCACTTCGACGCTGAGACCCGCATCTGCGAAATAGCCCTTCTCGATCGCGACGAAATAAGGCGCGGACGGCCCTTCAAAGCGCCAGTCCAGCGCGAAAGGCATGGATGTCTGTGCCTGGGCCGCGGCTGCGAAAGCAGACATGGCAAGCGCTGCCGTCATACTGCGATGAAACATGAAAACCTCTCCTGTTGGTCTTGTGGGGTTTCGCCTAAGCACTGGCGTCGCGCCTGTCATCGGACGAGTGCTTCATCTGCCCGCCAATCGCGCAGGATTGCAACAATATTATGCGGGCGGTCCCATTGCTGCCCACGAAATGAGCAGCGCCGCGCCGCGCAAGCACTGCGGCCGGTGATCTGCGCCTGTGTGATCGCACCCCTGCGCGCCAGATCGCACGCAGATCGGGCATTTTGCCTTCTGTCTTGCTCCCCGGCGCATGCTGTCCTAGACAGGCGCAATTGCTCAACCGGGAGGTTTCATGCGTCGCGTCGTCATTACAGGTCTGGGGATCATTTCCCCCATCGGGAATTCAGCCGCAGAAGTGTCTGACAGCCTGCGCGCCGGGCGCTCGGGGATCGTCTTTGCGCCGGAATATGCCGAGAACGGCTTTCGCAGCCAGATCCACGGCAAACCCGATATCGTGCTCGAAGACCATATCGACAAGCGCAACCTGCGGTTCATGGGGGCCGGTGCCGCCTATAACTTCCTGTCGATGGAACAGGCCATCAAGGATGCCGGTCTTGAAGACAGCGATGTGTCCAACCCGCGCACGGGTCTGATCATGGGCTCTGGCGGGCCATCGACGGCAAACCTGTTTCAGGCCCATACGATCGTGAAGGAAAAAGGCAGCCCCAAGCGCATGGGCCCGTTCATGGTCACGCGCTGCATGTCCTCGACAAACTCGGCCTGCCTGGCTACGCCGTTCAAGATCAAGGGCGTGAATTACTCGATCACGTCGGCCTGTTCGACATCGGCGCATTGCATCGGCAATGCCGCTGAACTGATCCAGATGGGCAAGCAGGACATCATTTTCGCAGGTGGCGGCGAGGAGCTTGACTGGACGCTGTCATGTCTGTTTGACGCGATGGGCGCGATGTCGTCGAAATACAATGACACGCCCCAGACAGCTGCCCGCGCTTTTGATGCCACGCGCGACGGGTTCGTGATCGGCGGCGGCGGTGGCGTGCTTGTGCTCGAGGAGCTGGAACACGCGAAGGCGCGCGGCGCCAAGATCTATGCCGAAATCACAGGCTACGGGGCCACATCCGATGGCCATGACATGGTGGCCCCTTCCGGCGAAGGCGGCGAGCGGTCGATGCGGCTCGCCCTCGCGACCCTACCGGAAGGCCGCAAGGTCAGCTATATCAACGCGCATGGCACCTCGACGCCGGCAGGCGATGTGACCGAGGTCGAAGCCATCCGCCGCATCTGGGGTGAGGGCAATGTGCCCCCGATCTCGTCGACCAAATCGCTGACCGGCCATAGCTTGGGCGCGACTGGCGTGCAGGAAGCGATCTATTCGCTTTTGATGATGCAGGGGCGGTTCATCGCGGCGTCCGCCAATGTCACCGAACTGGACCCGGCCATCCGCGAGGGTGAGATCGCGACCAAACTGGTGGAGAATGTCGATCTCGACTCGGTCCTGTCCAACAGCTTCGGCTTTGGCGGCACGAATGCCACCTTGCTGATGAGCGCCTGGCGCGACTGAGGAGCGGATCATGACAGGGCTTCTGACAGGCAAGCGCGGGCTGATCATGGGGGTCGCCAATGAGCGTTCCATCGCCTGGGGCATTGCGAAAGCGATGGCCGAACAGGGCGCAGAACTGGCGTTCAGCTATCAGGGCGAGGCGTTTGGCAAGCGGGTCGAACCGCTTGCGGCCTCGCTGGGGGCAGATCTGCTGCTGGATGTGGATGTGACCGATGCGGCGTCGCTCGACGCCGCTTTCGCTGCGCTGAAGTCGCGCTGGGGGCAGATGGATTTCCTGGTCCATGCCATCGCTTTCTCGGACAAGGCCGAGCTGACAGGCCGCTTCCGCGATACCAGCCGCGCCAATTTCGCCCGCTCGCTGGAGATCAGCTGCTACAGCTTCATCGATCTGGGGCGCCGCGCATCGGAACTGATGCCGGATGGCGGCACGCTGCTGACGCTGACATTCCAAGGGTCAAACACCGTCACACCGTTCTACAATGTCATGGGCGTGGCGAAAGCGGCGCTTGAATCCTCGGTGCGCTATCTGGCTTCGGATCTCGGCCCCGAGGGCATCCGCGTGAATGCGATCAGCCCCGGCCCGATGAAAACCCTCGCAGGTGCGGCGATTGGCGGGGCGCGCAAGACCTTCCGCCATGCCGAGGCGAACGCGCCCCTGCGCACGAACGCGACGCTCGAAAGCGTAGGCGGCACAGCGGTCTATCTGGCCTCGGATTACGGCGCGCATACGACAGGCGAGATCATTCATGTGGATGGCGGCTATCACGTCATGGGGATGCCGCAGGTGGAAAATATCTGACCGCCCCCTGACCGGACCACAGGTCCGGTCAAGCGCCCGCGAGCGGGTCATGGGCGGGGGGGTGGCGACCCCGAGCGGGCGCTTTTCCAGCATCCGAACCGCACGCCCCCCCAGACCGCCAGCACCCATAACGCCAATGAGCCGCTGCCATAGGCCAGCGCTACTGTCGGGGACTTCTCCACAAGTGTCAGCAGTTCCAGTGAGAACAGCGAAAATGTGGTGAAGCCGCCGCAAAAACCCGTCATCCAGAAGCCTTTGGCCCGCACTGAGAGCGCCCGCGTCGACAGATAGCCGATCAGGGCCGCCCCGAGGATATTCGCCAGAAGCGTCGCCAGAAAGGCGTGTTCGGGGATCTGGGCAAGCGCCGCCAGACTGAGCCCGACCCGCGCGCCCGTCCCCAGCGCGCCCCCCAGCCCCACCGCGAGAAATGTGCGCGTGCCAGCCTGCATCACACCATCCTCGCGACCGCGACGCCGAGGCCCGCGAGCGCCGGGCAGAGCAGCGCAGAGCCAAGCGCGATCTGCAGCGCAAATCCCCGCCGCCCCGCCTGCCAGAGATCCAGCACCTGCAGCGCAAAGGTCGAAACCGTCGTGAACCCGCCCAGTAGCCCGATGGCCAGAAGCGAAAACCCGACTGGAAGCGCGACTGTGCCCGCTTCAGACAGGCGTCCGAAGGCCGCGCCGATCAGCAAGCTGCCGGTCGCGTTAATGATCAGAATCGCAACCGCGGCCTGCAGTTTTCGCGACAATCTGGCCGTGAGCGCTGCGCGCAACATGCTGCCCAGACCGCCTGCCAGACAGATCAGCGCGAATAAAAACGGCGAGATTGTCATATTGCTGATGCCTGTCTGCTGAGATAAGCCCAGCGGGGAATGGCCTTTTCCCGTGCAGAGACTTGCGAGGTCGAATTGGCCGCAGGCAAGGAAGCACCGATGACCGAAGATGAGCTGTTAAAACGGGCCGCAGACTTGCCCCCGGGACGAGTCGGGCAGTTACAGATCGCAGACCGAAGCTATTTTGTCAAAACTGTCGAAACGCATCAAAAGCTGCGGCTGCACATCACCAAAGGCGATCCCGTCAAAGCGCTGGCGCGCGAAGTCGAGCTGCTGCGCGCGTTTGCTGCACGCGGTGCTCCGGTGGCGCGTCTGGTTGCGGCAAATGCCACCCATATGGTTCTGGCGGATCACGGCAAACCTGTTGAAAAACTCATCCGTCACGGACAAGTCGATGATGCGCTTCTGCGACAGATCGGGGCGGCGCTTGCAGATCTGCATAGCCGTGATCTCGCCCATGGTCGCCCGATGTTGCGTGACATCTGTTACGACGGAGCATCAATCACATTTCTCGACCTTGAGGCCGGAGCCTCTCTGAATGCGACGGATCGAGACAAGGCCCGTGATGTGCTGATCCTGATCTATTCCATCATGGTGACAACCAATGCCAACCAGCATATGGCGCGCATGGTGATCGAAGGGTATCGCAACGCGGGGACAGACTCCGTCTGGCGTGCCACAAGACGGCGTAGCCGTGGTCTGTGGTGGCTGCAGCTGCTGGCCATGCCCGGTGTCTGGGCGCATCGCAAACGGGGCAAGACGCGCTCGGAAATGGCCGCCGTTGCGGCAACACGCGCCCTGATCGCGGCCATCTGATCCGCGCTGCCCAGTGATGTAAAACGGCGCGCCCTGGGGCGCGCCGTTCTCATTCTTTTCGATACAAGATGGCTCAAGCCAGATCGTAGCGATCCGCGTTCATCACCTTCACCCAGGCATCGACGAAGTCCTGGACGAATTTTTCGCCGGCATCGTCCTGCGAATAGATCTCGGCATAGGCGCGCAGGATCGAGTTTGACCCGAAGACCAGATCCGCCCGTGTCGCCGTCCATTTGGGCGCGCCGGTCTTGCGGTCCTGCAGCTCATAATGGTTGAAGCTCTTGGGCACCCATTTCCACGCCATATCGGTCAGGTTGACGAAGAAATCCGTCGTCAGCGCGCCGGGGCGGTCGGTGAAGACACCATGCTTGCTGCCCCCATGATTGGTGTCGAGCACACGCAGCCCGCCCAGCAGGACGGTCATTTCCGGTGCGGTCAGGCCCAGAAGCTGCGCGCGGTCGAGCATCATTTCCTCGGCCGAGACGACGTAGTCCTTCTTCATCCAGTTGCGGAACCCGTCCGCGACCGGCTCCAGCCATTTGAAGCTGTCGGCATCTGTCATCTCATCCGTCGCATCGCCGCGACCGGGTGCGAAAGGCACCTCGATGGCGTAGCCCGCCGCTTTCGCTGCCTGCTCGATCCCGACATTGCCCGCCAGAACGATCACATCCGCGATGGACGCGCTCGCATCTTGCGCGATCGGTTCAAGCACCGCGAGCACCTTTTGCAGACGTGCAGGCTCATTGCCTTCCCAGTCCTTCTGCGGCGCAAGCCGGATGCGGGCACCATTCGCCCCGCCGCGATAATCCGACTGGCGGAAAGTGCGCGCACTGTCCCAGGCGGTCGCGACCATGTCCGACACGCTCAGACCGCTGGCCGCGATCTTCGCTTTCAGCGCAGCCACGTCGTAATCGGTCTTGCCTGCGGGCACCGGATCTTGCCAGATCAGGATCTCCTTGGGCGCATCCGGGCCGATATAGCGCTCTTGCGGGCCCATATCGCGATGGGTCAGCTTGAACCAGGCGCGGGCGAAGGCATCGTCAAACGACGCCGGATCGGCCATGAACTTCTCGCAGATGGCGCGGTAAGCCGGGTCCATCTTCATCGCCATATCGGCATCGGTCATGATCGGGTTCAGGCGGACCTGCGGGTCTTCGACATCAACAGGCTTGTCTTCTTCCTTGATATTGATGGGCTCCCACTGCCAGGCGCCGGCGGGGGATTTCTTCAATTCCCACTCATAACCAAACAGAAGCTTGAAATAGCCCATATCCCATTTCGTCGGATGCGTGGTCCATGCGCCCTCAATGCCGGAGGTCACAGTGTCGCGGCCAATGCCACGGGTCTTGTGATTGTTCCAGCCCATTCCGGCCTCTTCCAGCGCCGCCGCTTCGGGTGCCGGCCCGAGGTTTTCCGCGCGGCCATTGCCATGGCTCTTGCCGACCGTATGCCCGCCTGCGGTCAACGCGACGGTTTCTTCGTCATTCATCGCCATGCGCGCGAAGGTCTCGCGCACATGCGCTGCCGTTCTCAGTGGATCGGGCTGGCCGTTCACGCCTTCGGGGTTCACGTAGATCAGACCCATCTGCACGGCTGCCAGCGGGTTTTCCATCGTATTGGCATCCGACACGTCGCCGTAACGCTCGTCCGACGGGGCCAGCCATTCGCGCTCGGAGCCCCAGTAGATGTCTTTCTCGGGGTGGTAGATATCTTCGCGGCCAAAGGCGAAACCAAAGGTTTTCAGACCCATATCTGCATAGGCAATCGTGCCCGCCAGAACCATCAGATCGGCCCAGCTCAGCTTGTTGCCGTATTTCTTCTTTACCGGCCAGAGCAGGCGACGCGCCTTGTCGAGATTGGCATTGTCCGGCCAGGAATTCAGCGGCGCAAAGCGGTGATTGCCTGTGCCCGCGCCTCCGCGGCCGTCCTGCACCCGGTAGGTGCCGGCGGCATGCCAGGACATGCGGATCATCAGCCCGCCATAATGGCCCCAGTCAGCTGGCCACCAGTCCTGACTGTCGGTCAGCAGCGCCGTGACATCGGCCTTGACGCCTTCGAAATCGAGGCTCTTGACCTCTTCACGGTAGTTGAAGCCCTTGAGCGGGTTCACCTTCGTGTCATGCTGGTGCAGAATGTCCAGGTTCAGCGCCTTGGGCCACCATTCGGTGACGCTTTTCTCGTTGCTGGTCAGGCCGCCATGCATCACAGGGCATTTGCCTGCTGTATCAGAACCGTCCATGATTCCCTCCATGTTTGAATTACTGGAACGGTTCTAACAGGGATCACCAATCAGGGTAAGTTGCTTTTCCTGATCATCGCGATCAGGAAAGCTTATCGAAGTGACTCAGCCGCGATTTCCGTCTCGAAAGCCGTTCAGGCCGTGACGTTCAATACGATCTTGCCGATGTGATCAGAGCTTTCCATCCGCGCATGAGCCTTGTCAGCGTCACTTAGCGCAAATTCGCTATCCATAACCGGCGCGAGCCGCCCGGAGGCCAGATGCGGCCAGACCTCGCGCTCCAGGGCCTCCGCAATCGCGGCCTTGGTCGCATCCGATTGCGGCCGCAGGGTTGAGCCGGTGATCGTCAGCCGCCGCACCATCAGGGGCGCGAAATTCACCTCGACCTTGGGGCCTTGCAGGAACGCGATCTGCACCAGACGCCCGTCCTCGGCGAGCGATTTCAGATTGCGCGTCAGATAAGGCCCGCCCACCATGTCGAGGATCAGGTTTGCCCCGCCCTCGCCCTGCAGGATCTTGACGAAATCCTCGTCGCGGTAATTGATCGCGCGCTCGGCCCCAAGCCGCGTGCAGGCCGCGCATTTCTCCGCCGACCCGGCCGTGGCAAAGACCCGCGCGCCAAAGAGCGCCGCCAACTGGATCGCGGTCGTGCCGATCCCCGACGAGCCGCCATGCACCAGAAACCGCTCACCCGCCTGCAGGCCGCCACGCATGAAGACATTCGACCAGACGGTGAAAAACGTCTCGGGCAGACAGGCGGCTTCGCGCAGCCCCATGCCCTCGGGCACAGGCAGCACCTGCCCTGCATCCGTCATCGCATGTTCGGCATAAGCGCCGCCCGGGAACAAGGCACAGACCTTGTCGCCCACCTTCCAGCGCGTGACCCCTTCGCCGACAGCGGCAATCGTCCCGGCCCCTTCCAGCCCCGGCAGATCGCTTGCACCGGGCGGCGGATCATAGGCGCCGGCGCGCTGCAGCGCGTCGGGACGGTTCACCCCGGCATAGGCCAGCCGCACGACGACCTTGCCATGTTCCGGCACAGGCACAGGCCGCTGGGTTTCGCGCAAGACCTCAGGCCCGCCGGGTCGTGAAATCTCGATAGCGCGCATCGTATGTGGCAGATCCATCAGCCCCTCCTCATTTTCTTGCGAGAAATACTCAGACCTGTGCGTGTCGCGCGACGGCCCGCGAGCAAAACCGCCGCTTAGCCCCGCCCCGACAAGGCATACTCCCAGTAAAGCGCGCGCGCCTGCGCCCCGATCCGGGCCGCCCCCAGGTCGCGATCCTGATAGCGCGCAACCGGCATGACCTTGGCGATATTGCCAGTCACGAAGATCTCCTCTGCGGCATCGAAATCGGCAAGCGTCAGCGCAGTCTCAATCACCTCGACCCCGTCGGCGCGCAAGAGCGCGATCACCCGCTGGCGGGTTATTCCGTCCAGAAACATTCCATTGGGCACAGGTGTGAACACAACCCCGTCGCGCACCATGAACACATTGGTCGACGCGGTTTCAGCCACATGCCCGTTCACATCAAGCGACAGCGCGTTGGAAAATCCCCGCGCCCGCGCATCCGCCATGATGCGGGCATTATTTGCATAGAGCGACCCTGCCTTGGCCTCGGTCAGGGCCATGTCAGGGCGCGGGCGGCAGAAGGGCGAGACGGTCAGCGAAAACGCGCCCGGCTCTGGCATCGGCAGCGCTTCGATACAGATCGCGAAGCCTGTCGATGCAGGCTCCGCATCGATGATGCCGGGACAGCTTTCGCGCGACCACATCATCGGGCGCAGATACAGCGCGGCGTCAGGCGCGAACATGCTGCACCCTTCCGCAAGCAAGCCCTGCACCGTGTCCGCGTCAACGGGGGCGATCATGCCCATCGCTTGCGCCGAGCGGAGGATGCGCGCGGAATGCAGGTCAAGGTCGGGACGCACCCCCTCGAATTGCCGCGCGCCATCAAAGACCTGGCTGCCGAGCCATGCCGCGTGATCCGCCGCACCGATGATCGGCGCATTGCCCCGATGCCATGCCCCATCGACCCACGTCACGATATCCTTGCTGACCGCCATTCCTGCGTCCTGCCTGCTGTTTCGACCGGGCGCAACCTGCGGCGCAAACTGGCGCGCGTCAACCCTCTTGCGCAGGGCGCGCATAGCCCGGCATTTGCGCGCGCGTGGCCGAAGCCGGTGGCTTCACGCAACTCAGGAGTGCGCGCGGCCCCGCCAGCAGCGCCCGCGCCACCGGATTCTTTTCCACAGCCCCTTTGACCCGCTCGAATTGCATCACCCCGTCAATGCGCCGGTCGAGGAAATTCCAGGTCGCCTGCGCTTGCGGGCTGTCATCGCCCAGCCAATAGAGCACGGTCGAGGAATAGACGCCCGACAGCGTGGCGCGTTTCGTGTACCAGTTGTAATCGTCCGAGCGATCCCCGAGGGTGGTCCAGATCAGATCCGCCGTCCCCCAGATCGCGCGCACCCCATCGGGCGCATAGGGCGGCAGCGCAAAAAGCGTTGTTCCGCGCCGCACCAGCTCGCGATCTTCCGCAGCTTCGATCCGCGCGCGGATCGCATGACCCACGCGGTCGCGAAAGCGCATATGGCTGAGATCCTCAGCGGCCAGCCGGGCGGCCATGATCTGGTCGCCCCGCCGATGGAAGGCCAGCGCCAGATCCACGCCGCCCCGCGGAAACAGCGCCCGCGCGGTCGCCATGTCGATCCCGCAATCGGTCGCTGCCGCGCGCAGCGCCTCGTCGCTCCAGCCGTCGAAGGGCACATGGATCAGCGCGGCATCAAGCAGTTTTTCACTCTGGTCAGTCACGGGCATCTCCCTTGGTCAACTCGCGGGTGGACATAGCGCCCGAGCTTTGCTAGACGAGCGCTTCCTGCTAATCATGCAACTCTAACTTGGAAAGGTGGTGAAAACCACATGCAGGTATCGGTTCGCGACAATAATGTCGATCAGGCCCTTCGGGCGCTGAAGAAAAAACTCCAGCGTGAAGGTGTGTTTCGCGAAATGAAGCTCAAGCAGCATTTCGAAAAACCCTCCGAGAAGAAAGCCCGTGAGAAAGCTGAAGCTATCCGCCGGGCGCGCAAACTCGCGCGCAAGAAGGCGCAGCGTGAAAGCGGCCTCTGAGCCAGCTGACCTCTGATGTGACCCTTTGTGGTCAAGTCTGACGAAGCAACCCCCGAAGGCCTGGCCTGCGGGGGTTTTTCATGGGCTATGGCCAAGATGCGCAGCGGCCCTTCGCCGCAAGCGGGCTTAGCGCTGTGCCCGCCGCCAGCCGGCTGCACGCGCTTCGGCTTCCGAGCAGAACCAGCGTGTTTCGGGGTTGCGCATGGTCACACGGTCGTAGTCGCGCTGACCGGGCATGTGATAGATCCGCCCATTGGCCGAGACATTGCCCTTGATCACGCATCCGCCCGGCGCGTCCGACACCTGAACCCGGTCACGCGCGGGCTGGTCGATATTGCAAAACCCTGCGGCCGGATTTAGCGGGCCGCGATAGACCCCGGCCTCTGCCGCAATCGCCACACGCTCCGCCGCGAGATACGCGGCTTCGCTTCCCTGCGCGCGCGCAAAGCGCAGACAGGGGCGCGCGGCACCGGCCTCGATCAGCGTCACGGCCAGATCGCGCCCGTCGAGATAGCAGCGCCCGACAACGCGCTGGTAGCTGCGTTCGCCCAGATCGACGCAGCGCACTGTCCGTTGCGCAAGGATCGCACGCGTTGCTTCTGTCGCCCAGACCCCGCAGTCCCAGCGCTTGCCCCGCGCATCGACGCAAGTTTCGGACATCTCTGGCGCGTCGATCCCGCCAAGCCGGATGCGCTGGCCCGAAACCTCCAGCGTATCGCCATCGATTACGCGCGCAGTGCCGGTGATTTCCACGGGCACTGCGAGCAGCGGAAATGCCCAAAAAATGAGCGCAAAGAGAGAACAAATCCTAAACATGGGCAAGATTTGCCCCGGCAAGCGCGCTCAGGTCAAGCGATTTGTTAACCAGTGGTTAATTTTTCTTAACCAACCCTTTAGACGCGCTGACGGGACACGCTGTTGCCATTTCCGGCGTCAGGTTCTCCGCTGGCAGATGCTTGCCCAGAATGTGATCGGCGATCTTTTCGCCCACCATGATCGAGGGCGCATTGAGATTGCCATTGGTGATGCGCGGGAAGACAGAACTGTCGGCCACGCGCAGCCCCTCCACGCCGATGACACGGCCCTGCGCATCCACTACGGCGCCCGGATCATCGCGCCGGCCCATCCGCGCCGTGCCGCAAGGGTGGTAGGCACTTTCGACATGTTCGCGGATGAAGTCATCAAGTGCTGCATCCTGCTGGACTTCGATGCCGGGCTGGATTTCGTGGCGCAGGAAGGGCGCCATGGCCGCCTGCCCCATGATCTTGCGCGTCAGCTTGATGCAGGCGCGGAAATCTTCCCAATCCTGCGGATGGCTCATGTAGTTGAAACAAATCCGCGGCGGAGCTTTCGGGTCGGAGGAGCGCAGCCGCACCCAGCCCCGGCTTTGCGAGCGCATCGGCCCGACATGGGTCTGAAACCCATGCCCTTCGGCCACCGCCTGCCCGTCATAGCGCACAGCGATCGGCAGGAAGTGATACATGATGTCGGGATAGCTTTGCGCGGCGCTGGAGCGGATGAAGCCGCCGGCCTCGAACTGGTTCGACGCGCCCGGCCCTTTGCGCGCAAACAGCCATTGCGCGCCCACCCAGGCCTTGCCGAGCAGGTTCCAGTATTTGTAGAGCGTGATCGGCTGGCGCGCGGCATATTGCAGGTAAAGCTCGAGATGGTCCTGCAGGTTCGCCCCGACACCGGCACGATCAGCCCGCAGCGCAATCCCATGCGCCGCCAGATCACGCCCCGGGCCGATCCCCGACAGCATAAGGATCTTCGGCGTGTTGATCGATGAGGCCGCAAGGATCACCTCGGCGCGGGCGCGGAATTCGCGGCCGTCGCACAGCGCCACGCCGGTCGCGCGGTGATCGGCATCGAACAGCACCCGTGCCACGTCACCCCGCACCAATTGCGCGCGCCCCGTCGCAAGGGCCGGGCGCAAATATGCCTGCGCGGCCGACCAGCGCTGGCCTTGCCAGATGGTGGCTTCCAGCGCGCCGAAGCCTTCCTGCTGCGCACCGTTATAATCCTCGGTCACCGGATAGCCCGCCTGCGCGCCTGCGGCGATGAACGCGTCAAAGAGCGGATTTTCGCGGCGGCCGCGACTGACATGCAAGGGGCCGCCCTGCCCCCGCCACGCCGATGCATCCCCGCCATGCCAGTGTTCCATGCGTTTGAAATAGGGCAGCACATCCGCATAGCGCCAGCCTGTCGCGCCCTGTTCGGCCCAATGATCGTAGTCGCAGGCATGGCCGCGCACATAGACCATGCCGTTGATGCTCGATGAGCCGCCAATGACCCGCCCGCGCGGGCAGGCCAGCACACGCCCGCCCAGATGCGGCTCAGGCTCGGTCTGGAACCCCCAGTCATAGCGGCGCATGTTCATCGGATAAGACAGCGCGCCGGGCATCTGGATGAACGGGCCTGCGTCGGTCCCGCCTGCTTCCACGACCAGCACGGAATGCCCGGCCTCGGCCAGCCGGTAGGTGACCGCGCAGCCGCCGGAGCCTGCGCCGACAACGATATAATCTGCCTCGAACATGGGTCTGCCGTCAGTGCGGTGCGCGCGGGCCACAAGGCCCGCCAGGACAAAAGGTGTCGCGCCCCGTCAGGGGCGCGTCCGCCAGATCACGCGGTTCAATAGGGCGCATCGACATCCCCAAGGCCGAGGTAGACCGATTTGACCCGCGTGTAATGCTCAAGCGCCGCGTGACCGTTTTCACGCCCGAAGCCCGAGGCCTTCACGCCGCCGAAGGGCATTTCCACCGGCGTCAGGTTATAGGCATTGATCCAGCATGTGCCCGCCTGCAGCCGCCCGATGACGCGATGCGCACGCGCAATGTCGCGCGTGAACACACCTGCGGCCAGGCCGAATTCCGTGGCATTGGCGCGGGCGATGACCTCGTCCTCCCCGTCGAAGTCGAAAACGGCCATGACCGGGCCGAAGACTTCTTCGCGCGCAAGCGTCATCGTGTCGGTCACATCCGCAAAGGCGGTCGGCGCCATGAACGCGCCCGGACGCTCCAGCCGCGCGCCGCCGCAGACCAGCCGCGCGCCTTCTGCCTTCGCGCCGTCGACATAGGCCAGCACGCGCGCCAGATGCGCTTCCGAGATCAACGGGCCGAGCTGCGTTGCCTCATCGAGCGGATCGCCCGCAATGATCTTTGACGCGCGCGCGTCCAGCCGCTGCAAAAACGAATCTTTCACCGCGCGATGGACAAACACCCGCGTCCCGTTCGAGCAGATCTGCCCTGAGGAGTAGAAATTCGCGAGCATCGCCGCGCCCACGGCATTGTCGAGATCGGCGTCGTCAAAGATGATCAGCGGCGATTTTCCGCCCAGCTCCATCGTCACCGGCTTGAGCGCCGCGCCCGCCGCTGCGGCCACCTTGCGGCCCGTCGGCACGGAGCCTGTGAGCGACAGTTTCGCCACGCGCGGGTCCGAGGCGAGCGCCGCGCCGACGCCCCCGCGCCCCTGAATGACATTGAACAGCCCTGCGGGCAGACCTGCCTCTGCGAAGATTTCGGCCAGCGCCAGCGCGGATAGCGGCGTCATTTCCGACGGCTTGAACACCATCGCATTGCCGAAGGCCAGCGCGGGCGCGGCTTTCCAGCAGGCGATCTGGATCGGGTAATTCCACGCCCCGATGCCTGCGCAGACCCCCAAGGGTTCGCGCAGCGTATAGGCCATGTCGCGGCCCAGCGGGATGGTCTGGCCGGTGACCGTCGCGGCAAAGCCTGCGAAATATTCCAACGCATCCGCGCCCGAGGCGGCATCGGCCACAAGCGTTTCCTGCATGGGCTTGCCCGTGTCGAGCGTCTCAAGCTCGGACAGGGCGCGGTTGCGCGCGCGCAGGAGTGCGGCCGCCCGCTGCAGGATGCGCCCACGTTCAACCGGTGCGCACGCGGCCCAGTCGGCCTGCGCGGTCGCGGCCGTCTCAAGGGCCTGCGCAAGGATTTGCGGCGTCGCCTCATGCAGCTGCGCGATCACCTCGCCTGTGGCGGGATAAACGCTTTCGATCAGCGCGCCGCCTGTATCCTCGGCCCATGCGCCTGCAATGAAATGACTGGCCTTGGGTTGCGCTCTCATGTCGATGCACCTGCGATGGCTGCGTCGATCCATCCTTCGACCAAAGCGGCCGCCCGCGCGCCATCCGGCTCGCCCTGGCCCAGAGCCTCGCGCAGATAGACCCCGTCGATCATGGCCGCTGCCGCCTCGGCCAGCTCCGCGGCGCGCGGCCCGGCCAGCGGGCGCAGGGCATGGCGCAGATTGCTGCGCAACCGCGCCTGATAGATGCGCAGCAAGCGTTCGGCCGCCGGGTTGCGCTGCGCCATGACGTAGAAATTCAGCCAGGCCGCCACCACTTCGCGGCGGAAATTGCTGCCCGTGAAAGACACACGCACCAGCGCACGCATCCGCGCCTGTGCGCTGTCGCTGGCAACCAGCGCCCCGCGGATTTCGGCCCCATAGACCGACAGCACATGACGCATTGCGGCCAGAAACATCTGTTCTTTCGATCCGAAGTAGTGATGCGCAAGCGCCGAGGACATGCCCGCGCGTTTCGCAATCCGGCTGACCGTGACATCCAGCGCCCCGGCCTGGCCGATCTCGACAATTGCGGCCTTGATCAGTGCGTTGCGCCTGATAGGCTCCATCCCCAGCTTCGGCATGGCATAACCTGCATTTTTACGTCATAAATCGTTGCATCATGCCTAGCCGATTGTTTATTGATTGGTCAATCAAGAAAAGAGCCAACAGAGAGAGTTCTGCCGATGACACGACGTCTGCACCTGCCCGCTACGCTTCTGGCCGCAAGCCTGACCGCCGCCCCGGCCTTCGCCGATTGCACCACGATCACGTTCGCGGACGTGGGTTGGACCGATATCACCGCGACCACGGCTGTCACGACCACGATTCTGGACGCGTTGGGCTACACGACCAACACGCTGGTTCTGTCGGTGCCGGTGACCTACACATCCATGGCGAATGGAGATATCGATGTCTTTCTGGGCAACTGGATGCCCACGATGGAAGCCGATATCGCACCATTCCGCGCGGCCGGGACAGTCGAGACCGTGCGTCGCAATCTGGCCGGGGCGAAATATACGCTGGCCACGAACAGCCATGGCGCGGCCCTTGGGATCACTGATTTCGCCGCCATCGCCACGCAATCGGACGCGCTGGAAAGCCGCATCTACGGCATCGAGCCGGGAAATGACGGCAACCGGCTGATCCTCGACATGATCGAGGCCGACGCGTTCGGGCTGGGTGGGTTCGAGCTGGTTGAGAGCTCCGAGCAAGGGATGCTGGCGCAGATTGCCCGCGCGGATCGGCGGGGCCAGCCTGTGATCTTTCTGGGATGGGAGCCCCATCCGATGAATTCGAGCTTCGAGATGACCTATCTGGAAGGCGGCGATGACTGGTTCGGGCCGGATTTCGGCGGGGCCGAGGTGTTCACCAATACCCGCGCAGGCCTGGTCGAAGCCTGCCCCAATCTGGGCGTTTTGTTGAACAATCTGGAATTCACGCTGGAAATGCAGAACGAGATCATGGGCGCGATCCTCAATGATGGCACCGCCCCCGAAGCGGCTGCGCAGGCCTGGCTGAGCGCCAATCGCGATGCGATTGCGCCCTGGCTGGAGGGCGTGCAGACCCGCGATGGCGGCGACGCGCTCGACGCGGTGCTTGCCACACTCGACTGATCGACCGAGCGGCCCCGGCCCAATGCCGGGGCCTGCCCCCATGACGGAGGACGCAGGTGTCCGATACTCTGACCCGCCTGATTACCGACCACAAGATCCCGGTCGGGCGCAGTGTTTCCAACGCATTCGACTGGTTGCAGGACACGTTCATCACCGCTTTTGACACTCTCGAAGGCGCACTTCGCAGCATGATCGGGCTTCTGGGCGCGGCTTTGCAGACGCCCCATCCCTTCGTCGTGGTCGCGGGGTTCTGCGCGCTCACCTTTCTGCTGCAGCGCCGTGTGGTGCCAGTCGTGATCGTTGCCGCCTGCCTGCTTTTCGCGCTGAACCAGGGCTACTGGATCCTGACCATGCAGACGCTGACACTGGTGCTCGCGGCTTGCGTGGTCTGCATGGGCGTCGGCGTGCCGCTGGGCATCTATGCGGCGCATCATCCGCGTTTCTACCGCGCGCTGACCCCGGTTCTGGATCTGATGCAGACGCTGCCGGTTTTCGTCTATCTGATCCCGGTTCTGGTGCTGTTCGGGCTGGGCATGGTGCCGGGGCTGGTGGCGACGGTCATCTTTGCCATGCCTGCGGCCATCCGGCTGACAGAACTGGGCATCCGCTCGACGCCCAAAGCCCTGTCGGAAGCTGCCACCGCTTTCGGGGCGACGACGGCGCAGCGTATCCTGAAGGTCGAGCTGCCCTATGCCTTTCCGCAGATCATGGCGGGGCTGAACCAGACCATCATGCTGTCGCTGTCGATGGTGGTGATCGCGGGGCTGGTCGGCGCGCCGGGGCTTGGCGTGTCCATCGTGCGGGCGCTGAACACCGTCAATGCGGGACTTGGCTTTGAAGCAGGCGCTGTGATTGTCGCGGTCGCGATCATGCTCGACCGGATGCTGCGGGTGGAGGTGAAGAGATGAGTGATCCCGCGATCCGCTTCCGGAATGTGTCAATCGTCTTCGGCGCGTCCCCCTACAAGGCCATCCCGATGATGGAAACCGGCCAGAGCCGCGACGCGATCAAGCAGGCGACCGGGCAGGTGCTGGGCGTGCATGACTGCTCGCTCGATGTGGGCATGGGCGAGATCGTCGTTCTCATGGGGCTGTCGGGTTCGGGCAAATCGACGCTTCTGCGGGCCGTGAACGGGCTCAATCCCATCGTGCAGGGCGATGTTCTGGTCCATGACGGAAGCGGACTGGTCTCGGTTCCCAAAGCCGGCAAGGCGCAGTTGCGCAAGCTCAGGACACGCAATGTCGCGATGGTGTTCCAGCAATTCGGCCTCTTGCCCTGGCGTTCGGTGCGCGAGAATGTCGGGCTGGGGCTGGAGCTGGCGGGGATGAACCGCAAGGCGCGGCGCGAAAAGATCGAAACACAGCTTGAGCTTGTCGGGCTGACGCAATGGGCCGACCAGCCTGTGAGCGCGCTTTCTGGCGGGATGCAGCAGCGCGTGGGGCTGGCACGCGCCTTTGCCACGGACGCGCCGATCCTCTTGATGGACGAGCCCTTCTCGGCGCTCGATCCGCTGATCCGCACCCGGCTGCAGGACGAGCTTCTGGAATTGCAGGCGCGCTTGAAACGCACGATCCTCTTTGTCAGTCACGATCTCGACGAGGCCTTCAAACTCGGCAATCGCATCGCGATTCTGGAAGGCGGGCGGATGATCCAATGCGGCACCCCATCAGAGATCTTTGCGCGCCCTGCCAATGCCTATGTGGCAGATTTCGTGGCGAATATGAACCCGCTCGGCGTCTTGCGCGCGCGCGATGCCATGACCACGATCCCCAGCCCGGCCCCCGCGCGCCAGATCGACGCGGATCTGTCCATCCGCGATGTGATGACGCGGTTTGACGCGCAGACGGACAGCTTGGGCGTCACGCAATCAGGCGCGCTTATCGGATGCGTGACGCGCAGCTCTGTCATCGCGGCACTCACGGCCAGACAGGGGGCAAGCTGACCCTGATTTCATCCTTGCACAAATATCCACAATACCGCCAGCGCCAGCGCGCCACGGATGCGCCTATTGCGCCCAGTCGGGCTTGCGCTTCTCCAGAAAAGCCGTGATGCCTTCATTCGTATCACGCCAGAGCATGTTCTCGACCATGACGGCGCCCGCGTAGTCATAGGCCTCGGCCAGATCCATCTCGGCCTGCCGGTAGAAGGCCTGCTTGCCGATGCGCACGGCCGAGGACAGCTTTTCGGCCACCATCTGCGCGAGGGTCTGCGTCTCGGCCTCCAGCGCCTGCATGGGCACGACGCGGTTCACCAGCCCCAGCTCCATCGCGCGCCCCGCATCAATGAACTGGCCTGTGGTCAACAACTCGAAAGCCATCTTGCGCGGGATGTTGCGGCTCAGCGCCACCATCGGGGTCGAGCAGAACAGCCCGATATTGACGCCATTCACGCCAAATCGCGTGCCCTGCGCCGCGACAGCCATATCGCAGGACGCCACCAGCTGACAGCCCGCTGCCGTGGCAATGCCATGCACTTCGGCGATCACCGGCTGCGGCAGTGCGGGGATCATCTGCATCACGTCGGCGCAGCGTCCGAACAGATCCGCGAAATAGGCCGCCCCCCCGTCATCGGCGGCGCGCCCGGCCTGCATCTCGCTCAGATCATGGCCCGCGCAAAACGCCTTGCCCGCACCGGCCAGGATCACGACCTTGATCGACGGCTCCGCCGCGATCCGTGTCAATTCGGCCTTCAGCGCGGCCAGCATCGCATCCGACAGCGCATTCAGCTTGGCAGGCCGGTTCATCACCAGCCGCGCCACGCCTGCCGTAACGTCACAGCGCAGAAGTCCTTCATCCATCTTGCAAATCCTCCCCGTTTGGCCCGAGTTTACGGAAATGACGCAGCGAAGCAAATCCAAAACGGACCTGTTACAAATGCAGATGACCCGCGACGAGCTGGAGCAATTTCTGAAGACCGAATTTCAGCAAGTCTCCGACATGTTCGCCATCGAGGATGTGGCACCGATGTCCGTAACCGTCAGGCTTCTGCATGACCCGCGTCACTTGCGCCCTGGCGGCACCGTGTCAGGCCCTGCGATGTTCGCACTCGCTGATGTCTCGGTCTATCTGGCGATCATGGCGATGATCGGCCCAAAGGGCCTGAGCGTGACCACGAATTGCGCCATCGACTTCATGCGCAAACCCGCAGCGGGCGTCGATCTGATCTGCCGCACACGCTTGCTCAAGCTCGGCCGCGTGCTTGCGGTGGGCGAGTGCCTGATCTTTTCGGAAGGCAGTGATGCGCCAGTTGCGCGGGCCTCGATGACCTATTCCATCCCGCCCGAGCGCTGAATGCGCTCAAGCTCTGCGGATGGTATCGCCGTGATTGACAATCGGCGTCAATTCAATCCGCTTGCTCCCGATCACGCCATCATCGGATTTTCCGGCCACGATTTCAGCCGCGCGCAGACCGATCTCGCGCCGACAGGCATCGGTCGTGGCCAGCCGCAGCCGGAACCCGTCGAGCAGCTCCAACCCGTTGAAGCCTGCAAGCCCGATCTGCCCTGGCACATCCAGCCCCTTATCCAGGCAATAAAGCAGCCCCCCTGCCCCGATCATGTCATTGGAGTAATACAGGAAATCCAGATCCGGCTGGCGTTTCAGAATCGCTTCGGTCATCTCGCGCCCCTTACCGAGTGACGAGCCGCCTGCGTAATGTTCGGTCGCGGCCAGTTCCACCCCGGCCTCTTGCAGCGCCTCGCAGAACCCTTCAAGCCGTTTGCGCGCGCGGTGATCATCAGGCATTTTCGAGCCCAGAAACCCGATCCGGCGATAGCCGGCGGCGAGAATCGCCTCGGCCATTTCACGCCCCGCCCGCCGGTGGGAAATGCCCACCATAGAATCGACCGGATCGCCGTCGATATCCATGATCTCGACGATGGGAATCCCGGAATTGCTCAGCATGGCCACGGCGGCTTCCGTATGCTCCAGCCCGGCCACGATCATCCCCGAAGGCCGCCAGGACAGCATTTCATAGATGACGCTTTCTTCCTGCTCGGCCTGATAATTCGTGGCTCCGAACACCGGTTGCAGGCCCGAATCCTCCAGCGCGGCAGAAATTCCGCCCAGAACTTCGGGAAACACCATGTTTGACAGCGACGGAATGACCACACCAACCAGATTGACCCTCTGACTGGCCAAGGCCCCGGCGATCTTGTTGGGCACATATCCCAGCGATTTCGCCGCGGCGATGACGCGTTCGCGCGTGCCCGGCGAGACATCAGCGCGATTGCGCAAGACCCGGCTGACCGTCATTTCACTCACGCCGCTGGCTTCGGATACATCACGCAATGTCAGCGGTCGCTGGGCTTCAGGAGGAAGATATGGAGGCAAGAGAGGACATCCCACAAAGGTTCAAAGAAGTCGATGATAGCGCTACATTCCGCCATCGCCAAGCACTTGATCCAAGTGCCGATCTGCGCATGCGCATGGAGGCCGGGCGCGGGCGCGCGGTGACACAAAAACCGGGGGGAGTTTCCTCCGCCCGGTCAAGGTCTTTAATCGTCGATAAGGCGCGCTTATCGAAAGCTACTGTCAGAATTCAAAATTTTGTACGAAAAATTCATCGCTTCTGGCTTTATTCATTTAATATCAATCACTTTAGATCCGGACTCATTGATATTCAAAGCCAGAATAGGACTTGTTGATTGTCACTGAGAACTGACCCGGCATTGTCACCGAGATCTGACCCACCCGGATGTTATGTTCTGTGTGTCATGTTGGGGTCAATGCTGCTGTCTCCTTCCGTTTCTTTTTCGCTGTTTCGGAGCTGGCCTTGAAGCGGTAGCTGTCGTTGCCGGTTTCCAAAATGTGGCAGCGATGGGTGAGACGGTCGAGCAGCGCGGTGGTCATTTTGGCGTCGCCAAAGACGGTTGCCCATTCGCTGAAGCTCAGGTTCGTGGTGATGATGACGCTGGTGCGTTCGTATAACTTGCTGAGGAGGTGGAGTGAGGAGGATAAGTAAACAGTCCGGGGGACTGTTTGCCCGACGAACCAAGGCGCCGCCGGAGGCACTGAATGGCAAGTATCCCAGCTCATCCAGGATCACGAGATCAGTTTTCACCAGCGCTTCGGCGATCTTCCCGGCCTTACCCTGAGCTTTTTCCTGCTCCAGCGCGTTGACCAGTTCGACCGTCGAGAAGAAGCGCACGCGCTTGCGGTGATGCTCGATTGCCTGGATGCCGAGGGCCGTGGCAACATGGGATTTCCCTGTTCC
>REBU01000031.1 GCA_007692585.1 Paracoccaceae bacterium
TCCTGCCGGGCTTCATCGACACGCATCTGCATTTCCCGCAAACGCAGGTGATCGCGTCATGGGCCGCCGAATTGCTCGACTGGCTGAACGACTACACCTTTCCCGAGGAAACCCGCTACAGCGACCCTGATCTCTGCGCACGGATGGCGCGGGCGTTTCTGGACCTGCTGCTGGCGCATGGCACGACAACTGCGGTGGCCTATGCCTCGGTCCACGCTTCCTCCACTGAGGCGCTGTTCGCCGAGGCGCTGCGGCGTGACATGCGGCTGATCACGGGCAAGGTGATGATGGACCGCAATGCGCCCGAGGGGCTGCGGGATACGGCGCAGACAGGCTATGATGACACGAAGGCGCTGATCGCGCGCTGGCATGGGCGCGGGCGGCTGGGCTATGCGATCACGCCGCGTTTCGCGATCACCTCCACGCCCGCGCAGATGGAAGCCGCGCAGGCGCTGGCCGCGGAGCATCCCGACTGCCATATCCAGACCCATCTGAGCGAAAATCACGCCGAAATCGCGCTTTCCTGCGCGCTTTACCCCGACGCCGTGGATTACACGGATATTTACGCGCGCTACGGGCTGTTGCGGCAAAACAGTCTGCTGGGCCATGCGATCCATCTGAGCGCGCGCGAGGTTGCGGCGCTGGCCGAGGCCGGGGCCGTGCCGGTCTTCTGCCCGACCTCGAACCTATATCTGGGATCGGGGCTGTTTGATGAGGCGCGCCTGCGCGCGGGTGGGCTGTGCTGCGCGATTGCCAGCGATATCGGCGGCGGCACCAGCTATTCGATGCTGCAGACACTGGCCGAAGGCTACAAGGTGTTGCAATTGCAGGGCCAGCGTCTGCACCCCTACCGTGCCTTCCACTGGATCACGCGCGGCAATGCCGTCGCGCTGGGGCTGGAAGACCGGATCGGCACGCTGGAGGCGGGAAGCGAGGCAGATCTGGTGGTGCTGAATGCCCGCGCCACACCCGCGATGGCGCTGCGGATGGAGCGCGCGCGCGGCCTGATGGATGAGCTGTTCACGCTGCAAGTGATGGGCGATGATCGCGCGGTGGTGCAGACCTATGTCGCGGGGCGGGCCATGGCGCCCGGCTAAGGCGTGATCCGCGCCGGGCGATGGGTCTGCCTTCGCGGAAGCTGACGCTGTGCAGACGCGGAACCGGCGGTTTTTGCGCCTGCCCGTCACAGCGCAATCGTTCACGGAAAAGTAACACCTGGGTGAAATAATTTTTTCGCGCTGCACATTGCAGGGCATTTTCTTTCCACACTCACAGCGCAGGACTTCGAAAAAGGTATTGACGTGACAGATCCAGTCAAATGATCGCACCCGGCGTCAAATTTTTTTGTGTGATCCTGGTCTCAGGAGAATTTGAATGACTTTATTTCGAGCAGGAATTGGCGCCAGGCTTGGCGCAGGTTACGCGGTCATGGTGGCGCTTTTGATCGCGCTGACGGCCATGTATGTCGGGAATGTCAACGGGCTGCGCGCAGATCTGGCCCAGATCAACGATGTCAACGCCGTCAAGCAGCGCTTCGCGATCAATTTCCGCGGCTCGGTCCATGACCGGGCCATTGCGATCCGGGACGTGGTGATGCTGGACATGGGCGACCGCGCGGCTGCGATTGCCGAAATCACGGCGCTTGCGCAGGATTATGCGGAAAGTGAGCAGGGGATGAGCCAGATGATGGCGCAAACCGCAGGCGGCAGCCCCACCGAGCGCGAGATTCTGGCCCGGATCGCAGCGATTCAGGCGCAGACGAACCCACTTGTGGCGCAGATCATCGCGGATCGGGAGAGCGGCAATCTGGCCGCAGCGCAGGCCGGGCTGGCGCAGGCGCGGCCGCTCTTCGTCGAGTGGCTGGCCGCCATCAACGCGTTCATCGACCTGCATGAGGCCGATAATCAGCGGATTGGCGCCGATGTGAGCGCCACGACCGACGCGTTTGCACGGGTTGCCCTGATCAGCATGGGCATTGCGATTGCGTTGGCGCTGGTGACGGCCATGCTGGTCTCGCGCTCCATCGTGCGACCTGTTGCCGGGCTTTCGGCCGTGATGGAAAAAATGTCACTTGGCAATTTCGATCTGCTGATCCCGCATGTGAAGCGGCGCGATGAAATCGGCGATATGGCGGCCAGGGTGGACATTTTCCGCAAGGCATTGCTGGATGCGACTGTGGCGCAACGCCAGCAATCCGAAATGCAGCAGGCCGCGCGCGAACGCGCCGAGGCCGAGGCCGCGCGTCAGGCGCGCGTCGTGCGGGATTTCTCGGCCGGGCTGGAGCGGCTGGCGGCGGGCGATCTGACGCAACCGATCGACAGTCCGCCCCTCGACCCCTTCCCCGCCGAATATGAGCTTTTGCGCGAACGCTACAACAGTCTGCTTGAAAAATTGGCGGATTTGGTCTGGCAGATCAGTGCGGCGGCCAGCGGAGTGCGCAGCGGGGCCAAGGACATCGATCAGGCCGCGCGGGATCTGTCGGACCGCACCGAACGTCAGGCGGCAACGCTGGAGCAGTCCTCGGGGGCCATCACCCTGCTGCTCGAAAGTGTCCGCGCCACCAGCGTCAAGGCCGGAGAGGGAGAAGCGGCAGGATTGAGCAACCGCGAGCAGGCGCAGGCGGGGGCGCAGGTGATCCATGAGATCATCACCGCGATGCGCGCCATCGAGCGGAGCAGCGCGCAGATGACCACGATCATCGATGTGATCGACGATATCGCGCTGCAGACCAACCTGCTGGCGCTGAATGCCGGGGTGGAAGCCGCGCGCGCGGGCGAAGCAGGCCGGGGCTTTGCCGTGGTTGCGACCGAAGTGCGCAATCTTGCGGGCCGCGCCTCGGATTCCGCGCGCGAAATCAGGTCACTGATCACTGAAAGTTCCGCACAGGTCACGCTTGGCAGCAGTCTGGTGCAGCAGGCCGACACGAAACTGGACGCCATCCTGGAGCGCGCGAGCGAGGTGCAGAACGTGATGATCGATATCGCTGGCGCGACCGGCGCGCAGACCACCAGCCTGACTGAAATCAGCAAGGGCGTGGACTATCTGGATCAGGTCACGCAGCAGAATTCGGCGGTCGCCACACAGACGACATCCTGTGCCACCGGCCTGACCCAGAAGGCCGATGCCCTGATGACAGTCCTCGCCTTCTTCAGCACGGCGCGGAACACCGAGCAAAGACTGCGACGCGCCTGATCGATGGAAGCGTGTAATGCGCGCGGGGTGATGCAAGCATCAGCAAGTTTGCCCCCGGGCAAGCTGAATGTGTGAAACAAGGCCCCGGCGGTGCAGCAAATCGCGCCGCGGGGGGCCGGTGAGAGCGACCCTACCGGGCGTCAGGACCGGGGATGCGGCTGCCCGGTCTGGCCGTCTGACCGGTCTGGCCGTCTGCCCTGCCGGGCAGTTCGCCGGCCAGCGCGCCAGCCCGCCAAAATGCCCGCGAGCCTGTCCGCCTACCAGCCCACCTGTCCGCGCTGACAGCCATGGTCTTTCAACTCATTTCCATCGCCTGTTTCAGAACCGTGCTGACATGGGCGGCAACAATCCGCCAGCCATCCTTGGTGTGCAGCCAGGTCTGCATCTGGCGGCCGATATCATCCGGCGCGTCACTGCGGCAGAACAGTGTTGCGGCGATTGCAACATCGCGTCCGTAGGTCACGATGCGGGTGTCAAAAAGGCGCCGCTCGAAAGGGCTTTGATGCGCCCGCCAGGCGCGCAGCTCTTCCGGTCCATACTGAATGTCGGCCACACCGTATCGTATCATATCGTCGGACGGCAGGAACATCGCGTCGAGGATCTCGGTGTCGTTCTTCAGCAGCGCTGCCTCATATCTGTCGAAGGCCGCTCTCACCTCTGCCATCACCTCGGGGATATTGATCTCGTCAACTGTGATCATCGACGCACCTCGCGCTGGAAAATCTCGAGACTTCGCCGCTTGGTTTCGACGAAGGCACTTTCGCTGAGCGTGTCCAGTGTCCGGGGGCGCGGCGCGGTGAAGTCCACGATCTCGGCGATGCGTGTGGGCCGCTTGGTCAGCAACAGTATCTGATCTGCAAGATAGACAGCTTCTTCCAGATCATGGGAGACAAGAACCATGGTTGTCTTTGTGTCGATGAAGACCTGCTGCAGCTTTTCGCGGATCGACAGCGTCATCTCGTAATCCAGCGCCGAGAAGGGCTCGTCGAGCAACACCACCTCGGGCCGGGGGGCCAGGGCGCGCATGATCGACGCGGTCTGCTGCTGGCCGCCCGACAGCTCATAGGGATAGAGGTTCAGGTCAAAGCCGATGCCGAAAGAAGCGGCGAGTTCTTCGACCCTGTCCGCGACCTGCTTGGGACGCCATCCTTTCAGCACAAGGGGATAGCCGATATTGTCCACAGTGCGCATCCAGGGAAACAACGCCTCGCGATAGTTCTGGAACACATAGCCGATGGTCGTGTCCTTGCGTTCCTTGCCATCGAAGAGGATCTGCCCGCCATTGATCGGCACCAGCCCCGCGATCATGTTGATCAGCGTGCTCTTGCCGCATCCGTTTGGCCCGAAGACCGACATGATCCGACCTTTGGGAATGTCGAGGTCGAAATTGTTGTAGACCACCGCATCATCGAAGGTCTTCACCAGACCGCGCACAGTGATATGCGTCTGCGCAGGCGCTGTGACCACAGAGCGGGCAGATAACGGGTGTTGCAATGCGGTCATGGTCATCTCCCACTCCAGTGAACAATCCGGCGCTCGGCGAACAGGAACAGCACGTTCAGCAGATAACCGAGGATGCCAGTGGCGAGGATTCCCGCATACATCAGCCGCACATTCAGAACCTGCTGGGCGTTAATGATCACATGTCCAAGCCCGTTATTCGAGCCGATGAACATTTCCGCAATGACAACGACGACCAAGGCCATTGAAACGGCGGTGCGCAGACCCACAAAGCACGCCTGCATGCTTTCCCAGATCAGCACATCGCGAAACACCCGCCAGCGCGACGCCCCCATGACTTGTGCGGCCATGATCCGCTGGCGTCTGGCATTCATCACGCCGTAGGCCGAGTTGAAGATGACGATCAGCACAGCCGCGAAGGCCGCGATGGCAACCTTGTTGAAATCCGAGACACCAAAGATCAGAAGAAACAGCGGGATCATGGCCGATGCCGGGGTCGAGCGGAAGAAATCGACAAGGAATTCCACGCTGCGATACATCCGGTCGTTGCTGCCCAGCGCAATTCCGAGCGGCAGGCCGATACCTGCGGCAAGCGTGAAAGCCTGCAGCGTGCGCCAGACGGTCATCCAGAAGTCGAACAAGAGCGGCCCGCCGAACAGTCCGGTGATCAAGGTCTGCATCGTCGGGATTGGTCCCGGCAGCAGGATCGGGTTGATCCATCCCGCCCGCGCGACACCTTCCCAGATCAGGAACAGCACCAGGGGTCCGATCAATGGCAATCCATAGCGCAAGAGCCCCTTCAGGCCAGGATTGAGTTTGAACCACGCTCCGCTGGTGCCGCGCCGGGCGGCTTTGGAAGCGTATCCCTGATCAGGTTGCGCGGTCATGCCCCATACACCATGCTGGCCACGTCTAGATGCTGTGAAAATACACCTTTTTCGACGAAGAGATCGAAGAATTTCTGGAAATAGGCGATGGAGTCGGGCGTGAATTCGTCAAACATCGTGTAGTCCGACATCGGCACTTCCAGCGCCAGATCGCCTTCGATCGGGGTGTAGCCGGTCAGATGCCTGCGTGCTTCGACCGGGTTTTCGCGCACGAATGCGACACCGCGCCTATAAGCTTCGATATAGAGCGTGGCGGTCTCTGGGTGGTCGGAGATGAACCGATTGGTCAGCGAGGCCGCCCCGCCGTGCCAGGGCGCCATCTCGTCACCGAGGATGTAGCGCGCGATCACGCCGCTCTCCAGGATGCGGGAAATGCCGGCCATGCGCCCGATAGTGCCCTGCGGCTCGAGCGTGTAGGCCCCGGCGATCTGGCCTGCGTCAATGGCGGCGACCTGTTGAGGGAACGGGACTTCGACCAGCTCGAAATCCGTCGCGCCACCGCGCGCGAAGACTTCGCGTGCAAGCGTCATGTTCTGGATGCCCGGACCGCCTGCGAGCCGCATCCCCGACAGATCCGCAATGCTTGTGGCAGGGCTGCCGACAGGCACGATCACTTCGTCCAGAACAAACTCTGCATTGGTCGGATTGGAACAGATGAAGCTGATCAGTCCAGGGCTGGCCAGTTCCGCAATCGCCTGATTGGCCGAGCCGGTGCCATTGGCCGCGCCATCGGTGCGCCCGGCGAGCATGGCCTCCGTGATCTGCTGCGCCCCCGCGTAGCGCTGCACCTCCAATTCGACGCCTGCATCCGCGAAGAAACCTTCTTCGATTGCCGCATAAAATGGCAGCCCTGCCGAAATCGGCCAATACCCGATCCTGATGGTCGGGGCCGATTGCGCGCGCAGGATGGATGGGGCCGCCAATGTCCCGACCGAAGCCCCCGCCGCCAGAAGCAGACTGCGCCGGTTCAGATGGAATTTTTGAACATTCGATGCAAGGCGATGTGTCATTTTCTGTCATTCCCTTGTGAGATGGCCCCCCCGCATGTTGGGGCGAAAAGCCTTGCCGAAGCAGGAGCCGGCAAGTCATGCACCCAGCATCGGTGATTGACGCGTTGTGCGGAAGTGCTAAGAATTCCGATAGGCGTTGCGTTTTTTTCATCACCCTACAGGCAAGGACGTCAGGATGCGGCATCTGCACACACTTCGTCTGATCGATACGGTGGCGCGAGTGGGCTCGATCCGGAAGGCGGCGGAAGACACGGCGATCACTGCATCGGCCTTGAACCGGCGGATACAGCGCTTTGAGGAGGAGCTCGGATTTGAAATATTCGAGCGTGTGCCTTCGGGAATGCGTCTGAACCCGGCGGGCGAGCTGGTGCTGTTGCACTACCGCAACCAGAATTCCGATCTTCAGCGCGTGTTGTCGCAGATTGCGGATCTGTCGGGCGTGCGCCGCGGTCATGTGACCATCGCGGTTTCGCAGGCGCTGTTGCCCTTTTTCCTGCCCAAACAGATTTCACTCTACCGCAGCAAACATCCCGGCGTCACATTTCAGGCGAATGTGCGCGACCGGATCCAGGCCGAGCGCGATCTTGCGACCTTTGAAAGTGATCTGGCGCTCGTGTTCGAACCCGTCCATATGGTGGAATTTCAGGTGCTCCATCTGGTGCAGCAACCCATCTATGCGATCATCGCGCGCGATCATCCGCTGGCCGGGGAAACCATGCTGCGCCTGCGCGACTGCATCGACATCCCCCATGTTGTGCCGCGCACTGATTTCGGGGTGCGCAGCCTGCTTGATGCAGCCCTCAAGCGCAGCGCGCGGCGCCTGTCTCCGGTTCTGGAAACCGATTCCTTCGAATTGATCCGGCATTATGTGCTGCACGAACATGTTGTCGGATTTCATACCGGGCTTGGGTTGGAAGCCGATGCAGAACTGCGCTGCATCCGCATCGCCCCGCAGGATCTTCCTGCAGGCAACCTGATTCTGGGGCAGATGAAGGGGCGCTCGCTGCCAGTGGCGGCCAGCCGCTTCGCAGACCAGCTTGTGGAGGCCATGCAAACCCTGATCGAAGGCCGGGTGACGGACTTGCCCTAGAAGTCAGACAGCGATGGCGCATTGTGCGCGGCTGCGACCAGGTCTGACCAACGCCTTGGCACGGTCCTCGGGCAATGCGCGCCGAATGCAACGCCGGGCTGACCACCTTGCGTTTCGGCCCATCCTCGGGTACGGCGAGCCGCGCTTCTCGCTTGGCCAGCTCCTGTTCGCGCGTCCCGGTCCCGGCTGCACCGATGAAGCGGCGCGCGACGGTCCGGTTTTCGCGCAAGAGAGGCGCTCCATCCCGCCGGATCGCACTCTGGATGCGCCGGGTGACAGCGACATAACCGCGTATTCTCTTGATGATGCTGGCCAAGAGTTACAACCTTTGGAGCAAAGCACCGCTGAACCAGTCCGAAACAGTAATTTATGAGCCAAGAACGGAATAGAGTTTTGGGCGACAAGACCCTGATGAACACCAAAAACGACGTAATCGCCAAATCGTCGCTCCTGAGCGTTGCGCCGATGATGGACTGGACCGACCGACATTGCCGGTTTTTTCACCGGCAATTGTCCCGCGATGCGCTGCTTTATACCGAGATGGTGACCGGCCCTGCCCTTGTGCGCGGCGGAGCGCTGCATCTGCTGGAGCATGATCCGCAGGAACACCCGGTCGCGCTGCAGCTCGGCGGCTCGGACCCCAAAGAGCTGGCAGCCGCAGCGCGGATGGGGGCCGCAGCCGGGTATGGCGAGATCAACCTCAATTGCGGCTGCCCTTCGGACCGGGTGCAGTCGGGGTGTTTCGGGGCCATCCTGATGCGCTCGCCCGAGCTTGTGGCCGAGATCTGCAGCGAAATGCAGGCCGCTTGCCGGGCCGAGATCACAGTCAAATGCCGCATTGGCGTGGATGATCAGGTACCGCAGGACACGCTGCCTGTGTTTCTGGAGTCTTTGCAGCGCGCGGGCATCGGCCATGTCATCATCCATGCCCGCAAAGCATGGCTGAATGGTCTGTCGCCCAAGGACAACCGCACCATTCCGCCGCTGGATTATCCGCTGGTGCTGGAGATGAAGCGCCAGTTTCCGGCGTTGCGAATCAGTCTGAACGGAGGCGTCACAGCGCTTGATCAGGTGGTGGATTTCCTCGAAAGTGGGCTGGACGGCGTTATGGTGGGACGCGCGGCCTATCAGCGGCCGGGCGATATTCTGCTGGGCGCGGATCAGCGGGTTTTCGGGCACTCCGATCCGACGGATCTGGACAGGGCGCTGGACCAAATGCGCAGCTATATCGAGCGCGAAGTGACCAAGGGCGCGCGTCTGGCCGCGATCACGCGACACATGCTGGGGCTTTTCGCCGGTCAGCCCGGCGCGCGGCAATGGCGCCGGATCCTGTCGGAACAGGCCCATTTGCGCGGCGCGGGGCCTGAGGTTCTCGACATGGCCCTCGCAGCGCTGCGCGCGGAGCAGGAACAGGTCGCAAGCTCAGTGGGGTGAGCGCCGCAGCACAGCCAATTCGGGCAAATCAGCGGTATCTATCTGATTGATTTCGCTTGCTTCATGCAGGATGGCCATGATCACGGCCACATGATCTGCGGCGCGCCAGCTGGCATCGTGATGCCGCCGGGCCTGTTCCAGAATACGTTCGCGTGCCAGCAGCAATTTCAGCGCATCGGCGGGCGCGGGCAGCTTGCGGCCGATAGGCAGCCCCAAAAGGCGCGGCAACAGCGTGGCACGGTGGTAATCGGCCAGACCATGACGCGCGGCCACAACCAACAGGCGCGGGCGGATCAGAGTTTCGAGGCCGGGGATCAGCGTTTGCATAAGAGAGCTCCTGGTTGAACATCCCCTTTCTCGCACACCCTGAGGTAGTGTTGCGTCCGGCGCGAAAACACCGCGCGCTGGATTCAGCCTGATTTAGGGTTTTTAAACCATTCTTTGGTCGGAGCGTCAGAAGCTTAACGAGCTGGCAACCAATACACATTCACTTTGTGTAACCGACAAGGAGCATATTTCGGGATGTCTGCTGAAGGCTGCGCAGCCAGCGTCAAGGTACTGCATCCGGTCCATCGCCTGCCCGACTGGGTTCCCGAGGGCGCGCGACTTTACCTGTCTCATGTCGCTGCGGGCAAATCGCTGCGGGCGGTGGCGCGCGACTACGGCTGTCATGCCTCGACTGTGATGCGCCAGGTGCGACGTTTCGAAAACCTTCGGGATGATCCCCTTGTGGATAACGCCTTGCGCAAACTGGATCAGGCCCTGCGCGCCCCCCCGAAGCCAAAGTCTGCAACGGAGTATTCCCCCATGACAGCCCAATCTCCTGTGACACCCGACCTGCATGCCACGCCTGATCTTGAGGATCACGCGATGCATTTCCTGCAGGAACTGACAGCGCCCAAGGCGGTGCTGATCGTCGCCGCGGATATGCCCAAGGCGGTCGTGACGCGCGAGGATACGGCCGGAGTGCCGCAGCGCGTGGCGATCCTCGACCGCGAACTGGCCGAAGCGATGGCCCTGAAAAACTGGATCACCTGCCGCAAACTGGGCCGAGTGTCGAGCTATGCGATCAGCTCCGCCGGCAGGCTGGCGCTGCGTGATTACCGCGCCTCCCGCAGCAGCTTGCCCGCAGCCCGTTTTGACGATGACGACACAGCACCGCGCCGCGCGCGCTACGGGGTGATCGAGAGCCCGGTCGTGGTCCTGTCGCGGCGCCGTGACAAATCCGGTCAGCCGTTTCTGGAGGGCGGGCTGGTACAGGCCGCCGAGCGGATGCGCGAAGACTACGTCATGGCGCAGCTGGAATCGGTTCCGACTTGCTCGGCGATTGAGTTGATGAACATGCTGGAAACCCGCGCTGTGCCGGGGCCGAATATCGCCCCGCCCGGAACAGCCGCAGCGCGGACGCGCGTCCTGCGCCTGCTGCGCGATCTTGGCGAAGGGTTGGGGGATATTGCGCTGCGCTGCTGCTGTCATCTCGAAGGGGTCGAATCGGCTGAAAATGCGCTGGGATGGTCGGCACGGTCCGGCAAGATCGTGCTGCGCATCGCGTTGCAACGCATGAGCCGCCATTACGCATGCCTTGGCAATGAACCTGTGATGATCGGCTGATCGACCTTGCATCGGCGCGTGCGGTCAGTATGCTGAGCGCACCAGTGATGCGCTCTCCCTCGCGTCCCCGTAACACCCGTGTGCCACAGGTTGGCATGCGCATGTACGGCAATGGGAGCGAGAGATGCAACGACGCCACTTCATTCAGACAACGGGGGCGCTGGCCCTGACTTTGGGCCTGCCGCAGCGATTGCGGGCCAGTCAGGGGCTGGATTTCGGCGGGACGCGGATTGATGTCGTCTCGGACGGTTATCTGGTGCTGCCGCCAGATTTTGCGGTGCCTGAGGGCCGTGAACATGAAATGCGCGATCTGATCGCGCGCTACGGGCTGAGCGAAGATGTCTACGAGCCCCCCTGCAATCTGGTCTTGCTGCGCGACGGCAGCCGCACTGTGCTCTTTGATGTGGGGGCCGGGCCGGATTTCATGGCCACTGCCGGGCATATGGCGGATGCGATGGACGCGCTTGGCGTGGCCCCCGAAGATGTCACGCATCTGGTCGTCACCCATGCCCACCCTGATCATATCTGGGGCATGCTGGACGATTTCGACGATCCGCTTCTGCCCAATGCCGAGGTGATGATCGGACGAACGGAATTCGACTACTGGATGGACCCGGACACGATCGACAGTATCGGAGAGCTGCGCCAGTCCTTTGCCGTGGGCGCACAGCGGCGGTTATCCGTCATCGAGGACCGCGTGCAGCTGTTCGAGGATGGCGCAGAGATCCTGCCCGGCATTCAGGCCGTGGCGAGCTTCGGGCATTCGCCGGGCCATATGGCGTTTGAACTGCGCGCAGGGGGTCAGGGGCTGATGGTCGTGGGCGATGCCTTGTCCAACCCGCATCTGGCCTTCGAGCGCCCGCTCTGGCCCGGAAGCATGGACCAGCAGCCTGATGTGGCGGCAGCGACCCGTGCCCGTCTGCTCGACCGGATCACAGCTGATGATCTTATGATCGCAGGCTTCCATTTTCCCGATGGTGGCATCGGTCGTGCCGAGCGGCGCGCCGAGGATCGCTATGTCTTTACTGCAGGAGTGTAACCCATGCGCAAATCCCTGATCGTGATTGCGGCCATGCTCTGGGGAGCAACAGTGATGGCCTCGGAGGACATCGCGGATAAATACCCCCAATCGGCGCTTTACAACAAACCGGTCGAGGTGATCCCGCATGTCTGGACCTCGATCGGCGCGACCGCCCCGCCCACCTATGAAAATGCAGGCCATAACAACAACCTGAGTTTCATCATCACGGGCGAAGGCGTCGTGGTGGTCAATTCCGGCGCGTCCTATCAGCTGGCGCAGGCCCTACATGAGGAAATCCGCGCCCGCACGGATCAGCCTGTGCGGCTGGTGATTGCCGAGAATGGGCAGGGTCACGCGATGCTGGGCAATAATTACTGGATCGAGCAGGATGTTCCGGTGCTCGCCCATGTCGATGCGGCCGAAGAATTCCGGCTGAATTCCGGTCAGGCTTTTGTCAGCTTGCAGAATTACGCCCGCGAGCGCTCCGAAGGCACTGTGCCGATGCAGCCGACCGAGACTTTCACCGACCGGGTCGAGCTGAGCATGGGCGATTTCCGTATCGAGGTGCTGCATCTCGGCCCCGCCCACAGCCCCGGTGATACGCAGGTCTGGTTGCCGGATCAGTCGCTGCTGATCGCAGGCGATATCGCCTTTCAGGAACGCATGCCGCCAATTTTCGAGGGCACCTGCACCTCCTGCTGGATCGACACATGGGACAATGCGCTGGAGCCTATTGGAGCGACCTATGTGATCCCCGGCCATGGTCATCCGACCAATATGGCGCAGGTGCGCCGCTATACGCGCGATTATCTGGTCTGGCTGCGCGAACGCATCGCCGAGCATATCGACGAGGGCGGTGATCTGGCCGGGGCCTATTATGTCGATCAGTCGCCTTTCGTGCATCTCGATACATTCGAGGAACTGGCGACCCGCAATGCAGGCGTCGTTTTCTCGGAAATGGAGTGGGAATAACCCGGCGCGGCTGGACATTCCCGGCAGGGCTGGCGCAGAATATCGGGCATGACCCCGCCCTTGCTCAGCCCCAGCGAATTGACGGCGCTTACGCGATTGCGCTACGCGCTGCATGCCGCGCCCGAAATCTCGGGCGCGGAAGTTGCTACGGCGACCCATCTGCGTGACTTTCTGGCCCCGACCGGCCCGGACCGGGTGGTTGAGGGGCTTGGCGGCGCGGGGCTGGCGCTGGTGTTTGACAGTGGCAAGGCCGGGCCGCGCGTGATGTTTCGCGCCGAGCTTGATGGCTTGCCGATCACCGAGCAGACGGGCCTGCCCTATGCATCGCGGCGCGCCGGTGTGGCGCATCTTTGCGGGCATGACGGGCATATGGCGATCCTTGCCGGTCTGGGCCTGTGGCTGTCGCGCAACCGCCCGGCCCGGGGTCAGGTGATCCTGCTGTTCCAGCCTGCCGAGGAAACCGGCGAAGGCGCGCGCGCCGTGCTCGCTGATCCGCGCTTTGCGCAGCTTCGGCCCGACTGGGCTTTCGCGCTGCACAACATGCCGGGCCTGGCGCTGGGCGAGGTCGCAGTCGCGGCGGGGGGGGCGTCCTGCGCCTCCTGCGGGCTGCGCCTGCGCGTGACCGGGCGCGAGAGCCACGCGGCCCATCCTGAAGCCGGGCAGTCCCCTGCCCCGGTTCTGGAAGCCGTGCTTGCGGGGCTTTCCGTTTACACCCTGCCCCCGCCCATGGGCCGCGATTTCCGGCTGGTGACGCTGTGCCATCTGTCGATGGGCCAGCCTGCCTTTGGCATCGCGCCGGGGCAAGCCGAGATCTGGCTGACCCTGCGCGCCTATGACGACCAGCGCCTCGCCGCCTTCGAGGCCGAGATCATGGCCCTGATCACGCGCGCGGCGCAGGGGCTGACACTGCAGGTCAGCCGCCATGACGCCTTTCATGCCACGATCAACGCCGCTGCCGCCGCCGATCAGGTCGTGGCCGCCTGTGCCGCGCTTGGCGTGGCGCGCGGCGCGTTTGAGCTGCCCATGCGCGCGTCAGAGGATTTCGGGGCCTTCAGCGCGCAGACGCGCACGGCCCTGTTCTTCCTCGGCGCAGGGGAGCGCCAGCCCGCGCTGCACCGGCCTGATTATGACTTCCCCGATGCGCTGATCGCCCCCGCTGTGGCGCTGTATGCGCAGATCGCCACGCAGATTCTGGGGGGTGTCGCGGGTCCGGGCGGCGTGGCTTAATATCCCGTCATTTCCAGATATCCGCGCCCGGAATGGCTGCCTGAAAAGCGCAGCGGGCCTTCCCAATACTGGACGGACAGATCCATCCAGGCATGCGGGTTCAGCGGCTCTGTGGTGATTGATAGGCCACCATCGGCCCAATCGATCTGCCAATGCGTCGGCACGTCGCGCCCGTTGATCCGGGTGTGCTGGCGTGGCGTGAAGCGGACCGCGCCATCTGCCAGCGGGGTCGGCCTGCCATCCGGCGTGATCCATGTGCCCGCCGTGAAGATCTCGCGCCCGCGCAGCTGAAAGCCCATCATGCGGTGGCCATCGTCGAAGCTGAGCGAGACCCAGTCCCAACCGGCCTGATCCTCGGCCAAGGGCTGGCTGGACCATTCGCGATCAAGCCAGCCCTGCCCTGTAACCGCGACAGGCCCGCCGGGCAGATCGAGCGTGCCCGCGACGGTGAAGAAGGGCTGCGAATAATAGTAGCTCGCCTGCCCCTGAGCGGATTTTACCGAATAGCCCTGATCGCCTTGCAGCACCAACGGACCCTCGGCGGTGAAATCGAGCGAAAAGGCGAAATCCGGCCCGCGCGCATGGACATCGAGCGCATCGAAAGCATCCTGATCGGAGGCCGCGTGGCTGGTCATGTGCCAGTCGTCGATCCAGGCGCGGAAGGGGGCGCTGTCAACCCCGGCCTGCCCGACGCCACCGCGCCCGAAGCGCTCGGCGCTGAAATGCGCCTCAGTGGTGGTCAGCCCCGCATGGCCCATCCAGACCTGACGGTTGTCCCAGCCGGGACGGTCCTCGGGTGCCAGCGCAGAGCGAAAGAGTGTCCATTGCACGCCGTAACCCTGCCCGTCCTCGCCCGTCAGGGTCGCGGTGAGATACCACCATTCGATGCGGTATTCGGGATGCGCGCCGTGATCTTGCGGGAAGACCAGCGCGCGGCCACGTTCGGGAATGGCGAAGCCCTCGGCATCCGTGCCAAGCCCGGCGAAGCCTTGCGCATGGGCCATCGGTGCAAGGAACAGGGTCGCAAGGGTCAGGACAAGTCTAACGGTCATGGGCAAACACTCTGAGAAGTTGCGCAGGCCCCTGCCGCCAGAGCCGCCATGCAGGCAGGGCTGCGGCAAGTGCGACCGCGAGCATGGCCCAAAGGCCCAGCCGCGCCCAGTCGCCGGGGAAGATCTGCAAGGGCAGCCGCCAGCCGAAGGCCTGCACATTGATCACCGCAAGCAGCACTTGCGCCAGCATCAGCCCGACCGGCAGCGCCAGCACCAGCGTCGCGGCCCCCAGCACCAGCGCGCGCGCAAGTTCCAGCGCGGCCAATTGGCGGGCGGTCAGCCCCAGCGCCCAAAGCGGTGCCAGTTGCGCCAGCCTCATGCCCGAAAGCGTGACCAGCGCGGCAAAGAGCGCAAGTGCCGCGACCGAGAGCGTCAGCACATTCAGCGCGCGGGTGATGACGAAAGTGCGCTCGAAAATCGCCAGTGACAGCGCCTTGGCCTGCGCCTGATCGACGATCTGGCTGGACGAGAGGCCGAATTCATCCTGAAGTGCCGCGCTCAGCGCGTCGGGGGTGGCGCTGCGGATCGCGAATTGGCGGATCGGGCTGTCGGGATAGGCGGCCGTGAAACGCGCTTCGGTCAGCACGGCCTGCGCGAGCGGATTGCCGTAATCGGGATAGGCGCCCAGCACTGGCATCGGCCCGATCCCCGGCAGATCGAGCGTCGCACGCCCCGGTGTCAGCCCCGCGCGGCGGTAGAGTTGCTCATTGACCAGCACGCCCTCGCCGGCGGCCAGCCGGTCCCAGACATCGGCCACAGGCGCGATCAGCGGCCAGTTGTCGCGAAAGGTGGCGTGATCGGTCATCGCATAGACCTGTCCCGGCTGGCCTGCGAGCGTGGCATCAACGCGCAGCATCGGCAACACGGCATCAGCGCGGGGCGCAAGGAAGGCGCGCAGCTCTTCGGCTTGGGATTGCGAGGCGGGGGTCACGTTCAGCTCGGCCACCAGCCGCAGGTCGAGCCATGTGATGAAGGTCGCGCGGAAACTGGCGACCATCGTGCCGACACCGATATTGGCCGCCAGCGCCAGCATCAGCGCCATCAGCGCGAGCGACAGGCGCGGCAGATTCTGGCGGCTGTCGGCCCAGAACCACTGTGCAACCGGTGTGCGGGCCTGAGCTTCGCTGACCCTCAGCCCCAGCGAGAGCACCAGCGGCACAGCCAGCGCTGCGGCCAGAAGGGCTGCCGCCAGCAGCGCGAAGCCTGTGGCCAATGTGCTGCCCGCGAGCGCCAGCACCACGGCCAGCCCCGCCAGCACAAGCGCGCCCCCCGCTTGCAGGCGCTGCCCGCGCGCCGAGGCATGCGCCCAGGCGCGCGGGCGCGCAGGTGCCAAGATCGGCATCTGCCATAGCCTCCACAAGGCCTGCGCGCCCGCAAGCGCGGTCCCCGCGAGTGTCATGCCGAGGCCCGCGAGCGCCCAGAGCGGGTCGAATTGCAGCGCACCGGGCACAGGCGCGCCGTAAAGCCCGCGCAGGGTCAGCGCCACATCGGGCAAGAGGCTTGCCGCCAGAAGATAGCCCAACGCAAGGCCCAGAGCCCCGGCAATCAATGCGAAGATCAGCATCTCGCCGGCCAGACAGGCGGTCAGCTGGCGCAGCGGCAGGCCCAGCGCGCGGAGCGTGCGAAACATCGCGCGGCGTTGCTCGAAAGCAAGGCCGACAGCGGAATGCACAATGAACAGCCCCACCGCAAATGCCAGCAATCCGAAAGCCGTCAGGTTCAGATGGAAGCTCTGCGTCAGCCCGTCGAGCGTGGCCCCTTCGCCGGGCGCGATCAGGCGCAGATCGGGGGCGAGGGTTGCAAGCGGGTTCAGGTCCGCAGGCTGGTCGGGCGCAAGGGTCAGGCGGGTGATCTGCCCCGCCAGCCCCAGACGGCGCTGCGCCTGTCCGATATCCATCAGGACCGTGCCGACCGGGACGGCCTCGGACGCGGTCAGGCGCATCTCGGTCGCGCCAATCTCGCGCAGGGTCTGGGGATGGGCGAAGGCCTGGCCCGCGAAAAACGCCTGCAGATCGGGCGCGGCGAGGGCGGGGCCCGCGCCCGGCGGCGCGGTCAGCGGCTCGATCCCCAGCAGCGTGACGCGGGCGGCCCCAAGCGTCGCGCGGCCCTCGATGACAGGCGAGACGAGCCAGCCCGCGCGGCGCAGCTCGGCAAACTGCGCCTCCGCCATCTGGCCTGCGGGGTGTTCCAGCGTGGCGGCCCCGCCCTCGGTTAACAGCCCTTCGGCGGTGGCATAGGCCGCGCGGGCCTCGGCGTTCAGCGCCTGCACGCCTGACCAGAGTGCCGTGGCCAGCGCCAGCCCCGCCAGCAGCATCGCCAGTTGCCACGGGTTGCGGCGCCAATGCGACATCAGCGCCCCAAGCGCGGTGCGGGTCATGGCGCGTCCTCGATCAGGCCTGCGCGCAGATGGGCGCGGGCGTCGCATCGCGCGGCCAGACGCGGCGAATGGGTGACCAGCATCAGCGCGGCCCCGGCCAGCGCGGTCAGCTCCAGCATCAGTGCCAGAACCGCGTCGCCGGTGGCCTCATCGAGATTGCCGGTCGGCTCATCCGCCAGCACCAGCGCAGGACGTGCGGCCAGACAGCGCCCGATCGCCACGCGCTGCAGCTGCCCCCCCGAGAGCTGCTCGGGGTAGCGGCGCATCAGCCCCTCCAGCCCCAGCCGCTGCGCCAGCATCTGGGTGAAGGCTGTATCATGGCGACCGGCCAGCCGCGCCTGAAAGGACAGATTGGCCGCGACATTCAGCGACGGGATGAGGTTGAATTGCTGAAAGATCAGCCCGACCTGCCCGCGCCGCATTTCGGCCATCTGCGCGTCGCCAAGCGCCGTCACATCCTGCCCTGCGACGATCACCTGCCCGCCATCCGCGCGCTCCAACCCCGCGGCGATGTGCAGAAGCGTCGATTTGCCACTGCCTGATTCGCCCGTCAGTGCCAGCGACTGGCCTGCGGGCAGCACCAGCGACACCCCGCGCAACACCGCGACTGTGCCTTCTGCGCTGTCAAAGCTCTTGCGCAGCGCCTGCAGTTCAAGCGCGTGCATTGCGGCCCCTGTTGCGGCCGCTGTGCGCTGTGGCACAGGCTCTGTGAGAGGGCGAGCGCTGTCTGTGGAACATCGGGGCACTATCTTCGTTGGGAACACGTCATCATGGGAGGCTAGTATGTCCGACGCAACTCTCAAGGGCCCGATTGCGGGGCTGCACCATGTCACCGCGATTTCGGGGCCTGCGCAAGAGAACCTGAATTTCTACACCGAGGCGCTGAAGACCCGACTGATCAAGCAGACGGTCAATTTCGACGCGCCGGAGATGTATCATCTCTATTACGGGGCTGCCGATGCACGACCCGGTTCGGTGATGACATTTTTCAACCGCGAGCAAGGCGCTCAGGGGCAGGCCGGAGAAGGTGCGGCGCTGGCCTTTGCCTATGCGGCCCCGCCGGACACGGTTGCGGACTGGCAGGCGGCGCTGGGCGGCACGATGTCGACCCGGTTTGGCGCACAGGTTCTGTCGCTGCGTGACCCGCATGGGCAAGCCTTCGAGATCATCGCGGACCCGTCGGATGGGGCGTGGGGCGAGTTCCACTCCGTCACGCTCTGGCTGGCCGATCCGGGCCCGACAGCAGCCATCCTGACAGAGGTGTTCGGCTACAGCTATCAGGGCGAAGAACGCGGCGAGGGCGGGCTGCGCCAGCGCTATGCGCTGCCCGGCGACGCGCCGGGGCGAGTGATCGATCTGTGGCGCTCGGATGCACCGGCCAAGGCGCGGCCCGGTGCCGGAACGATCCATCACATCGCCTTTCGCGCGCGTGACGCAGCCCATCAGACGGCGCTGCGCGAGGCACTGATCGCGCACGGGCAGGACGTGACCGAGGTCAAGGACCGCCAGTATTTCAAGGCGATCTATTTCCGCGAACCCGGCGGTGTGTTGTTTGAAATCGCGACGGACGGGCCGGGATTTGCCACAGACGAGCCGATGGCGGCGCTGGGCCAAAGCCTGCAACTGCCCCCCGAACATGAAGCCCGCCGCGCCGAGCTGAAAAAGACCCTGCCCCCGCTGGTCGTCGTCTGAATATGGGGGACACCGCGACGCGCGCGAACATTGGCCTGACAGGTTTTGATTGCTCCTTAACTTTCATTGGGTAGGGGTCTATTCTGCGCCGAGGTGTGACGTGCGATTGCGGGAGGAATGACATGCGCAGGCTTTTTGTTCTGCTTCTGACACTGGTCAGCATCGCCTCACCGGGGCTGGCCGACCCGGTGCATGGGCTTTGGAAAACCAAGCCCGATGATAATGGGCATTACGGGCATGTACGCGTCCAGACCTGCGCAAACGGAAAGATCTGCGGTGGGCTGGTCACTGCTTTCGACCCGACAGGGGCGCGCGTGGAAACCGACATGATCGGGCGCGCCATCGTCTGGGATATGGTTCCGCAGGGCAACGGCGCCTATGCTGACGGCCGGGTCTATGCCCCGGATCGCGACAGTACCTATAACGCCCGGATGTCCTTGCGTGGCAATACCTTGGGCGTGTCAGGTTGCGTGGCCTTCATCTGTCGCGAATCCGAATGGACCCGCGTCCAGTAACGCACACTGCACGCCATCCATGCTGTGGTAATCCCTGTCGTCGCCCCCGGAAGCGACACAGGCGGTGATCATCATTGACAGGCCGGATCACCCTGAGGCGCTATGACAGACGTGCCTGTTGCAAGCGCGGCCACCCGCCCGGTTCTAGCAATTCAGCGCCACGACTATGCCTATGTGATCCATCGGTCCTGTGGTGACATGCAGCAAAATGCGCCTATAGTTGCATCGGGTGATCGATCGGGTCGGGGCAGAGTCGCGTGAATCAGATTTTCGAATGTGAAGCCTTTGAGGGCCATGCCTTCCGGGTCACATGGGGCATCAACGAGGGGGATCCGCTCGGGCCCGTCAGCCAGCTCTGTCTTGGCGATACCTACATGCTCGATCCTGCGGCCAGCCCGGTATCGCTGGGATTGGATGTCGCGACCACGCTGCGCCTCGCGACCTTTTCGGGCACAACGCGGGCGCTGCTGGTCGCCGAGATGCGCGTGCGCGTGCTGGGTGAGCTGAAATTCATGTCTGCGGATGGCGACCTGATCACTGCACTTCTGCTTCTGGCCGGCAATGCGCATCTTCTGCTTCCGCTCAATCCGATGCGTCTGGGGATGGCCTTTGCTTTGATCGCGATCGATCCGGGGGTCAGCGATCTGCGCATGGCGCAGCTCGTCACAGGCTGCTTTGCCACGGGCGCGCGCGTCACCATGGGCGACGGGGAAATGCGCCCTGTCGAGGCACTGGACGTCGGCGAGATGGTGCGCACGCGCGACCACGGTCCGCAGCCGTTGCGTTGGATCGGGCGGGCCACTCTGCGCGCGCACGGCCCCTTTGCGCCTGTAACTTTCGCCGCGGGCAGTCTGGGAAATCTTGGGGCGCTCACGCTGGGACCGTTGCAGCGTGTTTTTCTCTATCAGCGTCAGGAAGACAGGTTGGGCACGCGGGCTGAGATTCTGGTTCAGGCACAATATCTTGTCGATGACCGGCGCGTGCTGCAACGCGAAGAGGGGTTTGTGGAGTATCACAGCCTCGTTTTCGATGAGCATCAGATCATCTATGTTGAAGGCATCCCCGTCGAAAGCATGCTGGTCTCGCGCGCGACGCGCGATCGCCTGCCCCCTGCGCTGGCCGAAGATCTGGCGCAGCGGTTTCCACAGCTCAATCAGCACGCCCATTTCGCGCAGGATATCGCGCCGGAACATCTGACCCCGGACCACCGCGCGTCCATCCTGCGGCAGAAAGAAAAGTGACGGGCGGCGATTGTTCTGGTAGGTCAAAAGCTCTGGTCTGTTTCTTTGCGTAGGGGCACTGCCTTGTTTTCGCTTCGAACCTTGATTGCTGCCACGGATCTGACGCCGCGCTCTGCGGCGATCTTGCCACGCGCGGCCCAGCTGGCGCGGGATCATGGCGCGCGTCTGATCCTTGCGCATGCGCTCGACACAGCGGCTGCAAGGGGCAAGCGGCTGCGGCTGAAATCCCGGATCGACATGCCCGCGATGGCCGAGGCGCGGCTGGCAGCACTGGCCGCCGCTTATCCCGATCTGCCCATCAGCCTGCATATCGAGGATGGCAAACCCGAGGCGGTGATCATCCGGCTGGCCGAGCAACATGATGCGGACCTGATCGTGCTGGGTCTGCACAAGCCACGCCGCGTGCTGGAGACGCTGCGCATGACGCAGATGGAGCATATCACGCAATCGGCGGCCTGCCCGGTGCTGATCGCGCATACGCCTTCCGAACGGCCTTATCGCAAGATCCTGGGTGCGATCACGTTCGCGCCCGCTTCGGCGGCGGCGCTGCATGTTGCCGATTGCCTTGCGCCAGAGGCCGAGTTGCACGCCATTCATGCGCTGCAACTGCCCCTGAGCGCCAAACTGCCTGCGGTCGATCTGATGGCCAGCCCGGAGATGACCGAGGCCGAGATGCTGCGCCGGGCCTTTCTGGATCTTGACGTCACGCCAAAGCGCCTGATTGCGCCCGAAATCGTGCCGGGCGGCGTCCATGAGGTGCTGCAATTCCGCATCGCAGAGCTGGATCCCGATCTGATCGTAATTGGCAGCCAGTCGGGCCGCAGCACCACCCGGCTGGGCAATTACACGCGCGATCTGATGCGCGCGCCGCCCAAGGACATGCTGATTGCAAAGCCCGAATAAGGCTTGCAGCGCCCGCATGACGGGCATGCGCAAAAACACTCGCACCTCAGGAACTTTTGCGCTAAGGAATGGTTTAACGTTGAACTATTGCTGATTGGGGAGGAGGCACCGCGCATGGCTGTCAAGAAATCAACTGCCAAACCGAATGTATCCGCTGACGAACTTCTGAGTTATTACCGTGACATGCTCTTGATCCGTCGCTTCGAAGAGAAGGCTGGTCAGCTGTATGGCATGGGTCTGATCGGCGGATTCTGTCATCTTTATATCGGACAGGAAGCGGTCGTCGTGGGGCTGGAAGCGGCCGCGAAAGAGGGCGACAAGCGCATCACATCCTACCGCGATCACGGCCATATGCTGGCTTGCGGCATGGACCCCAAGGGGGTGATGGCCGAACTGACCGGGCGCGAGGGGGGCTACTCCAAGGGCAAGGGCGGCTCGATGCACATGTTCTCGAAAGAGAAGCACTTCTACGGCGGCCACGGGATTGTCGGCGCGCAGGTGCCGCTGGGCGCGGGGCTCGCGTTCTCTGACATGTACAAGGGCAATGACAACGTCACCTTCACCTATTTCGGGGATGGCGCGGCCAATCAGGGCCAAGTCTATGAAGCCTATAACATGGCCATGCTCTGGAGCCTGCCAGTGATTTTCGTCATCGAGAACAACAAATACGCGATGGGCACGAGTGTCCAGCGCGCGACCAAATCGCCCTCGCTCTGGGAGCGCGGCGCTGCTTACGGGATCGCGGGCGAGGAAGTTGACGGGATGGATGTGCTTGCGGTCAAGGCGGCGGGCGAGAAAGCTGTCGCCCACTGCCGCGCGCGCAAGGGGCCGTATATTCTGGAAGTGATGACCTACCGCTATCGCGGTCACTCCATGTCGGACCCCGCGAAATACCGCACCCGCGACGAAGTGCAGAAGATGCGCGCCGAACGTGACGCGATCGAGCATGTGCGTGATCTGCTGGTGCAGGGCAAACATGCGACTGAGGATGATCTGAAAGCCATCGACCGCGACATCAAGGCCGTGGTCAACGAGGCTGCGGAATTCTCCAAGGAGAGCCCCGAGCCTGCGCTCGAAGAGCTCTGGACTGACATTTACGCGTGACGCCGGGAGGAATACGACACATGGCTACTGAAATTCTGATGCCCGCCCTGTCGCCGACGATGGAAGAAGGCACGCTGGCAAAATGGCTGGTCAAGGAAGGGGACACCGTGTCCTCTGGCGATATTCTGGCCGAGATCGAGACCGACAAGGCGACGATGGAATTCGAGGCGGTTGACGATGGCGTCATCGGCAAGTTGCTGGTGGCGGCAGGGACCGACGGGGTGAAAGTCAACACACCGATTGCAGTGCTTCTGGCCGAAGGGGAAAGCGCCTCGGCTGCGGCACAGCCGGAAGCCGCCCCAGCGGCTGACGCGGCCGACAAGGCGGCCCCCGCAGGGGGCTCCGCGAAGGCCGCCCCCCCGGCCACGGCGGCCGCGCCCGCCGCGCCCAAAGCCGACACGTCACCGGACTGGCCCGAAGGCACGGCGATGAAAACCCAGACCGTCCGCGAAGCGCTGCGCGACGCGATGGCCGAAGAAATGCGCGCTGCAGACGAGGTTTTCGTCATGGGCGAAGAGGTCGCGGAATATCAGGGCGCCTACAAGATCACCCAAGGGCTGCTCGACGAGTTCGGCGCGCGCCGCGTGATCGACACGCCCATCACCGAGCACGGTTTTGCGGGCATCGGGGTCGGCGCGGCCTTTGGCGGGCTGCGCCCCATCGTCGAATTCATGACCTTCAACTTTGCCATGCAGGCGATTGACCATATCATCAATTCCGCGGCCAAGACGCTTTACATGTCCGGCGGGCAGATGGGCTGCCCGATCGTGTTCCGTGGCCCGAACGGGGCGGCAGCCCGCGTCGGCGCGCAGCACAGCCAGTGCTATGCGGCCTGGTACAGCCATATTCCGGGGCTGAAAGTCGTGATGCCCTATTCGGCGGCCGATGCGAAAGGGCTTCTGAAACAGGCGATCCGCGATCCAAACCCGGTGATCTTTCTGGAAAACGAAATCCTCTATGGCCGCAGCTTCGATGTGCCGGTGCTTGACGATTTCACCATCCCCTTCGGCAAGGCCAAGATCTGGCGCGAAGGTACGGATGTGACCATCGTCAGCTTCGGGATCGGCATGACCTACGCGCTGGAAGCGGCCGAGCGTCTGGTCAAGGACGGGATCAGCGCCGAGGTGATCGACCTGCGCACGATCCGGCCCATGGATACCGACGCCATCCTCGCTTCAGTGATGAAAACCAACCGGCTGGTCACGGTCGAGGAGGGCTTCCCGCAAAGCTCGGTCGGCAATTACATCACCTCCGTGGTCATGCAGAACGCGTTCGATTATCTCGACGCGCCAGTGATCAATCTCTGCGGCAAGGATGTGCCGATGCCCTATGCGGCCAATCTCGAAAAACTTGCGCTGGTGACGACCGATGAAGTGGTCGAGGCCGTGCGCAAGGTCACCTATCGCTGAGGGAGCAGAGCAATGCCAACAGAAATCCTGATGCCTGCCCTCTCGCCGACGATGGAAGAAGGCACGCTTGCGAAATGGCTGGTCAAGGAAGGCGACAGCGTCGCCTCCGGTGACATCCTGGCCGAGATCGAAACCGACAAGGCCACGATGGAATTCGAAGCGGTGGATGATGGTGTGATCGGCAAGATCCTGATCGCGGCCGGGACGGATGGGGTGAAAGTGAACACGCCGATTGCGGTTCTGCTCGGCGAGGGCGAAAGCGCCAGCGACATGAAAACCCCGTCTGCAGCTGCGCCGGAGGCGAAAGCCTCCGCGGACGCGGAGGCGGCCCCCGCAGGGGGCTCCGACGTGGCCGCTTCCCCGGCAGCGGCCACCGCCCCCGCGCCGCGCGCCGACGGCACGCGGATCTTCGCCTCGCCCCTCGCCCGGCGCATCGCCGCTGACAAGGGGCTCGATCTCGGCCAGATCACAGGCTCGGGGCCACATGGGCGCATCGTCAAGGCCGATGTCGAAGGGGCAACCAGCGCAGCGCAAGCCGCAGCGCCCGCTCCGGCGTCACCAGCGCCCGCAGCCGCGAAACCCGCGCCCGCCGCGATGGCCACTGGCCCCAGCGCCGATCAGGTCGCACGCATGTATGAAGGGCGCGATTACGAGGAGGTGGCGCTTGACGGCATGCGCAAGACCGTCGCCGCGCGCTTGACCGAAGCCAAGCAGACCATCCCGCATTTCTACCTGCGCCGCGACGTGCAGCTGGATGCACTGATGGCCTTCCGCGCTGATCTCAACCGCCAACTCGAAGCGCGCAGCGTCAAGCTTTCGGTCAATGACTTCATCATCAAGGCCTGCGCCATGGCGCTTCAGGCGGTGCCGGGCTGCAATGCGGTCTGGGCAGGCGACCGGATGCTGCGCCTGAAGCCTTCGGATGTGGCCGTGGCTGTCGCGGTCGAAGGCGGGTTGTTCACGCCTGTGCTGAAAGACGCGCATCTCAAGTCGCTCTCAGCGCTCTCCGCCGAGATGAAGGATCTCGCCGGACGTGCCCGCAACAAGAAGCTCGCCCCGCATGAATATATCGGCGGCGCGATGGCGATTTCCAATCTGGGCATGTTCGGGATCGAGAATTTCGACGCCGTCATCAACCCGCCCCATGGCTCGATCCTTGCAGTGGGCGCAGGAATTCGGAAACCCGTCGTCGGCAAGGACGGGGAATTGACCGTGGCCACGGTCATGTCGATGACGCTGTCGGTCGATCACCGCGTGATTGACGGCGCGCTGGGGGCTGAATTCCTGAAAGAAGTCGTGGCCTTGCTGGAAAATCCGATCACGATGCTTGCATAAGCGCCCTGCCCCCCCCTGCGTGTCACGGTGCAGGGCGGGGGCTTTGCGAAACCAGGGTGCGTGCTTGAAGCACGCACCTGTTTCATTCAGGGCTCGAGGGTGCCACCGAAAAGCTGGTCCATGGTCAGCGACGGTTGCGCGCATCCGGCTTCGCCCACGATCCGCGCAGGAATGCCCGCGACTGTCTTGCGCGCAGGCACATCTTCCAGCACGACCGATCCAGCGGCAATGCGCGCACAATCGCCGACGCGGATATTGCCCAGAACCTTCGCCCCCGCGCCGATCAGAACACCATTGCCGATTTTCGGATGACGGTCGCCATCTTCCTTGCCCGTGCCGCCGAGCGTCACGGAATGCAGCATCGACACATTATCGCCCACCACAGCCGTTTCCCCCACGACGATGGAATGGGCGTGATCGATCATCACGCCCTTGCCCATCCGCGCGCCCGGATGAATATCGACGCCAAAGCATTCCGACACCCGCATCTGGATCAGGCTTGCGAAGTCCAACCGCCCTTCAGACCAGAGCCAATGCGCGATCCGATAGGCCTGCACGGCCTGAAATCCCTTGAAGAACAGAAGCGGCTGCAAGAATCGCGTGCAGGCCGGGTCGCGCTCAAAAGTCGCGACGATGTCAGCACGGGCCGCTTCGCCCAGCGTGGGATCTGCCGCATGCGCTTCGTCCATTGTCTCGCGCAGGATCTGCTCTGACAATTCCGCCGAGGCCAGTTTCTGCGACAGGCGGAAAGACAGGGCCTGCTCCAGCGTCTTGTGATGCAGGATCGAGGAATGAAACACGCCACCCAGCAAGGGTTCTTTCGTGACGGCGGCCTCTGCTTCCGTGCGCAACCGCTCCCAGACCGGGTCCAGTCGCGACAGCCCCGCCGTCGCCTGATGCTTCTGATCGATGCGCGCTGACATGTCATTCCTTCCAACAAGCCCGGTTCACTGCGTCCTCACCGGACCGACACACATAATCAGCATAGCACAAAACGCAACACTGCAGTGTGAAAAACTCAGCCTTGCGCAAGCCCTTGCAGGGACCGCAGAAGCGGGGCCGGGATCTGCGCGATCTCGACCGCCGTGAACACATGCACCGTGTCCAGCTCGCGATCAACCACCGCGTGATCCGACACCCAGCCCCCAAGCGTCAGATAAAGACGCAGGAGCTTTGGCACCTGCCGCAAGCCTGCCTGCGCGGCCTGCACGCGCAATGACGCGAGATCCACTGCGTCGCACCCGGTCTTCGGGCTTGGGCGTTGCCCGGCCGGACCGAGATGATGCGCCGCCAGATAGGCCAGCGCGGGCGCATGCTGCCGGGCGTCGGCGCCCGCGAAAGAGGCGCAACCCAGAAGCAGTTTCGCCTCGCCCTGCAGCGCGACGCGGCTGATACCGGCAAGCATCGCGCGCAGGCCGTCAGGGTCTTGCACATGGGCTGTGTCGATGCACAGACGGCCGATTTCCAGACAGGGGCAAAGCGCTGTTGCCAGTGTGGTCAGGTCGTAAAATTGCGCCGCATAGCCCTGCCGAAGTTGCGCAGCGTTGCGATGCAGACGCATCCGGGCCGTGGCGATCACGTCGCCGGGTTCGGCCCCGCCAGGTCCGGTGCGGCGCAGCAACAGATGCAGGCTGTCCGGGTCGAAACGGTCCAGATCGCTGAGGGTTTCCGAGCCACGAAAGCGCAGCGCGCGCAGGCGTTGCACGGCGCGCAGATCCTCGGCGCTGTGCGCGAGGCTGATACGCGCCTGACCCAGCACCAGTTGCCAGTTCCGGGGATCGAATACGCGCACAGGCAGGTCGGGTGTGTCGGGGTCAGAGGACATCGGCGCGTGGCCCTTGGCGCCAGATGGCCATCGCGACGCCCACCGCGCGCTATCCGCCGAGCGCCTGCGCCGGGTTGAACTGGCCGAAATTCGACAGCAATTGCCGCAGCAGCGTGCCGCCTGACGGTCCGGAAGACGTCACGCGCCGCGACAGGGCAACGACCTGACCCTGCTCCAGCCCGAATCTTTCAACATTGCTGACCCGGTCGGAACTGTCGAAGGAGATCATCACGACTTCGCGCCTGACCTCGACCGGGGCGCGCCAGCCGTGGTGTTCCCAGTCACTCTGGACGTAATACCAAGCCGAGCCTTCCATGACCCCGGTCAGGCCGGGCCGGCCGATTTGTTCGGCGACGGTTTCGCGCGTCGAGCGGCCGACTTCGATCGCGGAAAGCTGCGTGTCATCGGGCGCGTAGCCGTGAAAGCGCTGGACCGGGCTACAGGCGCCGAACGCCATGACAAGACCCAGTGACAGGGCCATCCAGAATGCGCGAAGTGCCATTTTGCCTGTACGTCCCTCGTTAAACTCAGCGTCTTGATCCGTGTTGCAGAGCAGGGCCAAGCCCTGCGCGCTGCCAGTCGCGCTTGGGCATAGGGATACAGAAGGACGCGCGACACTTCAAGAATGGAACGCAAAACGCTATATCAGCCGTGACACAGAGCCCATGACTAAGGAAATGCCATCGTGACCGACCAGCCCCCTGCCCCGCCGTCGATGATGCCGCCGTTGAAAGTGGCGCAACTTGGTGGGCGCGCGTCGCGCGCCATCGCGCTTGTGCCCGATGCCGAGACGCGCGCGGCGCTCGCGTCCTTTCTGGGGCTGGAGGCTCTGCGCAAATTCCGGCTTGAGGCGACCCTGCGTCCGCTGGGCAAGTCAGATTGGGAATTGACTGGTCATCTGGGCGCGACGGTGGTGCAGAAATGTGCGGTGACGCTGGACCCGGTGAGCACGCGAATCGATGAGCAGATTCATCGCCAATTCATCGCCGATCTGCCCGAACCCGACGGGCTGGAAATCGAAATGCCCGAAGATGACACGATCGAAGCGCTGGGCTCGGTGATCGATATTTCGGGGCTGGCGGTCGAAGCGCTGGCGCTCGCGATCCCCGCCTTCGTGCGCGCTCCGGGCGCGGAATTGTCAGGCACGGGGACGGTTGCAACCGCCCCGGAAGGCGCGGAGCCCTTGTCAGACACGAGCCGCAAACCCTTTGCGGCGCTTGCAGCGCTTCGGGAACGGTTGTCGACGGATAGCCCGCCCGACCCGGAGCCCAAGGATTGAGGCTTGCATTCGGCCTTTGGTTCATTATTTTGCGAGGCTTGCGAAATCAGGGCTTGGAAGCCGGGGGCAATCCGTGTATTCCGCGCCAAATTCGCATCTTCTCACTTATGCGTCGGGACGGCCCTGATCGGGGCGTTGGTCGCGATGCCCTGACAACAGAGGTTTGACATGGCTGTTCAACAGAACCGCGTGACCCGCTCCCGCCGCAACATGCGTCGCGCACATGACGCGCTGGTTGCGGCCAACCCGAATGAATGCAGCAATTGTGGCGAGCTGAAGCGTCCGCATCATGTCTGCCCGTCCTGCGGCTTCTATGCGGATCGCGAAGTCATCGCATCTACCGGCACTGTCGATCTGGACGACGACGCGGCCTGATCGGGATCGCCCCGGTCCGCCGGGGGCGGCCCGGGCGCGCGCGTAGCACTGCATGACGCAGGCATCATCCCAACAGATCACGATCTCCGTGGACGCGATGGGCGGCGACGCTGGCCCTTCGGCCGTAGTGGAAGGCTGCGCGCTTTCTCTGTCGCGTAATGGGCTGCTGCGGTTCATCCTGCATGGCGATGAGGCGATCCTCGTGCCACTCGTGCAGGCCCATGCGGGTCTTGAGGGGCAGGTGCGCATCCATCACAGCCCCGATGTGGTGCGGATGGATGACAAGCCCAGCCAGGTGATGCGGCGCGGCAAGAACACCTCGATGTGGTCTGCGCTCACCTCGGTGCGCGATGGCGACGCGCAGGCGGCTGTCTCTTGTGGTAATACTGGTGCGCTGATGGCTGTGGCGATGTTGCGGCTGCGCAAGCTGAACGGCGTCAGCCGTCCGGCGATTGCCTGTTTGTGGCCATCGCGGGGCGAAAGCGGATATAACACGCTGCTGGATGTGGGCGCGGATGTACGCGCCGATGAAGAATCACTTCTGCAATATGCACTGATGGGGGCGGCGTATTATCGCAACGCGTTTGACGCGCCTGTGCCGCGCGTGGGCTTGCTGAATGTCGGCACCGAAGATCACAAGGGCCGCGCCGAGATCAAGGAGGCCGCCCGCCTGATCGCAGAAGCCGCGCCTCTGGGACGCTACGAGTATGTCGGCTTTGTCGAGGGCAGTGATTTTGCATCCGCGCATGTCGATGTGATCGTCACGGACGGCTTCACCGGCAATGTGGCGTTGAAGACGGGGGAAGGCACGGCCAAGCTGGTCGCGGAAACCCTGCGCGAGGAATTCACGGCATCGCTGTTGTCCAAGCTCGGTGCGCTGGCCGCGACAGGGCCGCTGCAACGTCTGAAGAAACGCATGGACCCGCGCCGTATGAATGGCGGGGTGTTTCTGGGGCTGAACGGAACCGTGGTCAAATCTCACGGCTCGGCGGATGCCACGGGGGTCTCGGCCGCGATCAAGCTGGCCTTTCGTCTGGCGCAGTCGGGATTTCAGGACCGGATGGCCGAGCGGCTTGCATCCGTGGCAGAAACCGTTCAGGAACGTGTTCTGAGCGCGAAAGACATGCGCGACCCGCAACCTGACCTAGAGACGGACGCCCAGGTAGACAAAACATGAAGATAATCCGGCCTGTGATTCGCGGCGCGGGTCACTATCTGCCCGCGCGCTGTGTCGAAAACAGCGAATTCGCCACGACGCTCGATACGAGTGATGAGTGGATCGTATCGCGCTCGGGGATCGAGCGGCGTCATATTGCGGCCGATGGTGAATTCACATCGCATCTGGCCACACATGCCGCCCGCGCAGCGCTCGCCGATGCGGGTGTTGCCGCCGATGAGATAGATGCCGTCATCGTCGCCACATCGACCCCTGATTACACCTTTCCCGCCGTGGCGACACAGGTCCAGGCGCAACTGGGGATCACGACCGGCTTCGCTTTTGACATTCAGGCGGTCTGTGCGGGTTTCATTTTCGCGCTCGCCAATGCCAGCGGACTGATTTTGGCACAACAGGCCAAGCGCATTCTGGTGATTGGCGCGGAAACCTTCTCACGCATCATGGATCCGACCGACCGCAGCACAGCGGTGCTCTTTGGCGATGGCGCAGGCGCGATCGTGCTGGAGGCGCAGGAGGGCAGCGGGGCAAATACCGACCGGGGCGTTCTGGCCTGCGATCTGAATTCGGACGGGCGCTATCTGGACCTGCTCTATGTCGATGGCGGGGTGTCGCGCACCGGCACTGCGGGCTGTTTGCGCATGCAGGGCCGCGAAGTTTTCCGCCATGCTGTCGAAAAACTTGCCACCACAGCGCAAGCTGCGCTCGCCAAAGCGGATCTGACCGCCGCCGATGTCGATTGGGTCGTACCGCACCAGGCGAACCTGCGCATCATTCGCGGCACGGCCCAGAAGCTCGGTCTGCCGATGGAGCGCGTCATCGTCACAGTGCAGGATCACGGCAATACTTCGGCGGCGTCGATCCCGTTGGCCTTGTCCGTGGCACATGCACAGGGCCGGTTCAAGCGTGGCGATCTGATCCTGACCGAAGCCATTGGTGGTGGATTGAGCTGGGGCGCAGTTGCGCTGCGCTGGTAGGCGACAGGGTGATCACGCGCGGCCAACAACCCACTGATATTGACTCGAAAAAAGCTTTACCCCATGCTGTGCGCAAACAGGGGGTAGAAATGTCGGACAAAACCTTGACGCGTATGGATCTGACCGAAGCCGTGTTTCGCGAAGTCGGGTTGTCAAGAAACGAATCCGCCGTATTGGTCGATTCCGTACTTCAGCATGTTTCGGACGCATTGGCGCGCGGGGAGCAGGTGAAAATCTCGTCTTTCGGAACTTTTTCGGTGCGCGACAAGAATGCCCGCATCGGTCGTAATCCGAAAACCGGCGAGGAAGTCCCGATCCTGCCTCGACGCGTCCTGACTTTTCGGCCATCGCATCTGATGAAAGAGCGTGTCGCAGAAGGCAACCGCAGATAGGATTAAGCGATGCGCAAGGCCCCGGACGCGTTTCGCACCATCAGCGAAGCGGCGGATGCACTGCAGACACCTGCGCATGTGCTGCGCTTTTGGGAAAGCAAGTTTTCGCAGATCAAACCCGTGAAGCGCGCGGGAGGGCGGCGCTATTATCGCCCCGAAGATATCGACCTGCTCGCAGGCATCAAGACCTTGCTGCATGATCAGGGGATGACCATCCGCGGGGTGCAGAAACTGATTGCGGATAAGGGCGTGCGCCATGTCATCGCCATTGCGCCGCTCAGTCTGGAGGCTGACGCGCTGGAGGCCGATGACGCGCCCACAGAGGTCGATCTGAATAGTCTGCAACCTATAGCCATGGTGCATGACCTGGAGCCGGAGCCGGAGCCGGAGCCGGAGCCGGAGCCGGAGCCGGAGCCGGAGCCGGAGCCGGAGAACCCTGTCGCAGAAGACATCGCCGCGCAAGCGGATGATGTCACCGACCCGCCGGATGACGGGTTCAACGCTTTTGCCAATATCGACGCGCCCCTGCCCCGGCGCATCCGGCGTCCGATGGAGCTGTCCCATGCGCTGCGCAAGGGACAGGCCCCCACGGATCGCGCACTGGCCGAGGCAAAACCCCTTGTTGCGCGTATCGAGCGGCTCTTGTCGCGGATGCGCGCAGCCTCGTGATCGGCCCGCGCGCGGGTTTTGTCGCAGGCGTCCCGAATTCCCCCTTGCCCTCCGTCGCAGATCGGGTAGATAGGCGCTGTTGAATGTCGGGCTATAGCGCAGTCTGGTAGCGCGTCCGTCTGGGGGACGGAAGGTCGCAGGTTCAAGTCCTGCTAGCCCGACCATCATTCACATAGTCCCTACGGGCTTGCGCCCATGGCCTGACACTGTAAGGAAGCGGGATTGTCCGAGTTCTTTCAGGGGCCGAGAATGCAACAGACCGGGGTTTTGCCTGCACAGCATCTGCGTGAGCTTGTAAGTTGCGGGGCCATTCGGGCCGAGCCGCCCATCGCGGCTGAGCAGATCCAGCCCGCAAGCCTCGATTTGCGGCTGGGCGCGCGGGCCTGGCGTGTCCGGGCGTCCTTTCTGGCGGGCAAGGGGCGGCGGGTCGCGGACCGGCTGGCCGAGCTGGAAATGCATCAGATGGACCTCAGCACTGGCGCGGTGCTGGAAAAAGGCTGTGTTTATGTGGTGCCCCTGATGGAAAGCCTGGCCCTGCCTGCGGGTCTGCAGGCTGTTGCCAATGCCAAAAGCTCTACGGGCAGGCTGGACCTGCTGACCCGTGTCATCACCGACGAAGGCACAGAATTCGACCGTGTGACCGAGGGCTACACCGGTCCGCTATATGCCGAAATCTGCCCGCGCTCCTTTTCTGTTCTGGTGCGGCCCGGCATGCGGCTCAACCAGATCCGGTTCCGGCGTGGTCAGGCCGTGCTCAGCGACACGGAACTGGCGGCGCTGCATCAGACGGATACGCTGGTGCCGGGCGCGCCCGTGATCTCGGAGGGCTTGGGCTTTTCGGTCGATCTGCGCCCGCACACCGGTACGTTGGTCGGCTACCGCGCCAAACCGCATACAGGTGTCATCGATCTCGACCGGATCGGGGCCTATGCGCCTGCGGATTTCTGGGAAGAGCTGCACAGCGATGACGGACAGATCATCCTTGACCCCGGCGCGTTCTATATTCTGGTCAGCCGCGAAGCCGTGCATATCCCCCCCGATTATGCCGCCGAAATGGCCCCTTATCTGGCGATGGTGGGCGAGTTCCGCGTCCATTATGCAGGCTTTTTCGATCCGGGTTTTGGCCATGCCGCTGCTGGCGGCACGGGCGCGCGCGGCGTGCTGGAAGTGCGCTGCCATGAAGCGCCCTTTGTGCTGGAACATGGCCAGATCGTCGGGCGGCTGGTCTATGAACGCATGGCTGCGCGACCAGAGCAATTGTATGGCGCCGATATTGCGTCGAATTATCAGGGACAGGGCCTGAAGCTCGCCAAGCATTTCCGGGCTGCGTGACATCATGTTGGAGCTGATCGATATCGCTTTCCTGATCACGGCTTTTGTCACCCTGTTCGTGGTGATCGACCCGATTGGAACCGCGCCGCTGTTTCTGGCACTCACGCAAGGGATGGACCCGCTGCAGCGCCGCAGGATCGGCATTCGCGCCTGCGTGATCGCCGCGATTCTGCTGGCCCTGTTCGGGCTGGCCGGCGAGGATTTCCTGCGTTTCATCGGCATTTCCATGCCCGCCTTTCAGATCGCAGGCGGGCTTTTGCTGTTCCTGACCGCGCTCGACATGCTCTTTGACCGTCGGACGGCGCGGCGCAAGGACCATGCCGAGGAAGGCGACGGGCATCAGGCTGATGACCCGTCCGTATTCCCACTGGCCATGCCGCTGATCGCCGGGCCGGGCGCCATGGCGACGATGGTGCTGCTGATCGGCGAGACCGGGCGCACCGCGCAAGGCATGGCCCTTGTGACGGGGGTGATGCTGGCGGTCATTTTGCTGGTTTTGAGCGCATTCCTGCTGGCAGGCCCAATCGAGCGTATGCTGCGCCGAACGGGCACGATGGTGATGACCCGACTTTTCGGCCTGCTGCTGGCCGCGCTCTCGGTGCAATTCGTCCTGAATGGCGCAACTGCGATCGGGATCTTGCCGCAGGTGGGGCCGGGGCTTTAGCCTGACCCGTCGCTGGCCCTGCGGCACGGATGCGACTGCGCTGGCCGTTAAGACCGCGCGGGCGATCCGCTGCGCGGTGCTCAGGCCACGCGCAGCTTTGCTTCCATCTCTTCGGCCACGGCTTCGGCGCGGGCGGCCAGTTCTGTCAGCGCATCAGTGACATCGGCGGGGATGACCGGAACTTCCACGCGGCGCGGCTCTGGCGCGGGCTGCGCGCGCAGGCGCGAGATTTCCTCGCGCAGGGACGCGATCTCGGCCTCCGCGGCTTTTACCTTGTCCCCGGCTTCGGCCGTCTTGTCGGCCAGCATCAGCCCGGCCATCAGCAACATCCGTTCGGCCGGCACGCGGCCAATCTGATTGAGCAAGGTGCGCGCCTCGGCATCTAGCATTTCGGCCGCGGCGATCAGATAGCTTTCTTCGCCCGGCTGGCAGGCGACGCTGAAGTCCTTATGCCCGATGGTGATCACTTGCTCAGGCATTGGCGTCCTCCGGTGAGATCAGGGGTTTCAACTCACCCAGCACATCTTCCATCTCGGCCATTTCCGCGGCGCGCTCGGCGCGCAACGCTTCCAGTTCGGCCACCAGCGAGCGGTTGATGGTGCTTGGCTCGATGATCTTGGCTTCGACACTGTCGCGCAACTGCCGATTGGCCTCGATCAGTTTGGTATTTGCTTTCTTCAGGCGCAGCATTTCCAGGCTTTGCAGGTCAAGCTGCTCTGTCATCCGTGCCAGTCGTTTCTCCAGCGTCGTGAACGACGTTTCCTGACGCTGGCGCACCGCATTGACGCGCTCTGAAAGCTGCGCATTCTTGGCGCGCTCGACGTCAAGCTGGCGGGTCAGCGCGTCCAGCTCGGTGCGGTCCTGCGGCGCCGCTATCCCCAGTGCCGCGGCCGACTTTGCGATCCGGTCAAGGGCGCGCCCCAGGCGGTTTTCGAGGTCGGATACAGTGCTCATGCGCAAATCGCCTCCAATCTAATACTCGATGCACAGGTCGACGCTCCGAATCAGGTGACCCAGCGCCTCGACGTCCTTGACGATATGCTAACGGCAACCCGGACATATTCCAACCACCATGAACAGCGTAGCCCCGCCAACAGCATGGCTTCGCTTGATCTTGCGGCTCAGACTGGTATGACGCGGCCAAGATCGGCCAGACAAGGAAGCTCCCTCGTGGATATTGCAGCCCTGCGCGATGCGCATCCCGACCATTGGACCAAAGCCACCGCTATCCGCGCCCTCGCGATGGATGCCGTGCAAGCCGCGAATTCCGGGCATCCCGGCATGCCGATGGGCATGGCCGATGTTTCTACCGTCCTTTTTGAAAAGCATCTGAAATTCGACGCCAGCGCGCCGGATTGGGCAGATCGCGACCGGTTCATCCTGTCCGCCGGTCATGGTTCGATGCTGATCTATGCGCTTCTGTATCTGACGGGCTATGAGGACATGACCCTCGATCAGATCCGCAATTTCCGCCAATGGGGCGCGATCACGGCGGGCCATCCCGAATATGGCCATGTCAAGGGTGTCGAGACGACGACCGGCCCGCTCGGGCAAGGTATTTCCAACGCTGTGGGTTTCGCCATGGCCGAAGAAAAGCTGCGCGCCGAATTCGGGGCGAAAGTCGTCGATCACCACACCTATGTCATCGCGGGCGACGGTTGCCTGATGGAAGGCATCAGCCATGAGGCCATCGGTCTGGCCGGTCATCAGAAGCTGGGCCGTCTGATCGTGCTCTGGGACAACAATGACATCACGATTGATGGCCGTGTCAGCCTGTCAGACGTGACCGACCAGCGCGCGCGCTTTGCGGCTGCCGGGTGGAAGGTTCTGAGCTGTGACGGGCATGACCCGGCGGATATCGACCGCGCGCTGACCGAGGCCAAGGGCTCTGACCGCCCCGTTCTGATCGATTGCAAGACAATCATCGGCTTTGGCAGCCCCAAGAAGGCAGATACCTCGGGCGCGCATGGCTCGCCCCTGGGCGACGCGGAAATCGCGGCGACGAAAGAGATTTACGGCTGGCCCTATGGTCCGTTCGAGATCCCCGAAGACGTGCTGAGCGCATGGCGTGCCATCGGGGCGCGGGGGGCCGAGGCGCGGGGCGCGTGGGAAACCCGCTTTGCGGCACTTTCCGCGACCAAACAGGGGGAATTCACGCGCCGCATGGCGGCCGAGGCCCCGAAAAAGCTGGCAGCTGCGATCCGGGCGTTCAAGAAACAGATCTCGGAAAGCGCGCCCAAGGTGGCGACGCGCAAATCTTCCGAGATGGTGCTGGAAGTCGTCAATGAGATCATGCCCGAGACCATGGGCGGCTCGGCGGATCTGACCGGATCGAACAACACCAAGACCGCAGGTCTGGGGGTGTTCTCGCCGGCGGACCGCAAGGGGCGCTATGTCTATTTCGGCATCCGCGAGCATGGCATGGCCGCGGCGATGAACGGCATGGCGCTGCATGGCGGCGTGAAGCCCTATGGCGGGACGTTCATGTGTTTCACCGATTACGCGCGCGGGTCGATGCGGCTGTCGGCGCTGATGGGCGTGCCGGTCACCTATGTGATGACGCATGATTCCATCGGTCTGGGCGAAGACGGACCGACGCACCAGCCCGTCGAGCATCTGGCGATGCTGCGCGCGACGCCGAACACCCATGTCTTCCGCCCCTGCGACACCATCGAGACGGCAGAGGCCTGGGAACTGGCCCTGACCAGCGCGCGCACACCATCCGTGCTTGCGCTGTCGCGCCAGAACCTGCCGACGCTGCGCACAACGCATAGCACAAAGAACCTGACGGCGCAGGGGGCCTATGTGCTGGCGGATGCCGAAGGCAAGCGGCAGGCGATCCTGATGGCCACAGGCTCGGAAGTGGAAATCGCCATGGCCGCGCGGGATCTGTTGCAGGCCGAAGGGATTGGCACGCGGGTCGTGTCCTTCCCCTGCTGGGAATTGTTCGAGGAGCAGCCCGAAGCCTACCGGCGCAAGGTTCTGCCTGCGGGCCCGGTGCGCGTTGCGATTGAAGCGGCGATCCGCTTCGGCTGGGACCGCTGGCTCTTTGGCGAACGCGGGCGGCGCGAGAAATCGGGCTTCATCGGTATGCATGATTTCGGCGCGTCCGCCCCTGCCCCCGAACTCTACCGCGAATTCGGCATCACGGCAGAAGCCACAGCCGCCAAGGTCAAGGCGCTGCTCGGCTGAAGCCGCACAGAGGGCTGACAAAATAAAAGGGTGCGTGGAAACCACGCACCCTTTTTTCGTTTTGTGATGCAGGTTTGATTTACTGAGGGGACAGCCCGCGCATCCGCTCGCCCCGGCGGCGCAGCAACTCGACCACCGTCAGAAGTGCGATCGAGATCAGCACGAGGATCGTCGCCACGGCCAGGATCGTCGGGCTGATATCTTCGCGGATGCCCGACCACATCTCGCGCGGGATGGTGCGTTGTTCGACACCGGCGACAAAGAGCACTACCACGATTTCGTCGAAAGAGGTGATGAAGGCAAAGAGCGCGCCCGAGATCACCCCCGGCAGGATCAGCGGCATGGTGATCTTGAAGAACGTCCGCGTGGGCG